>NZ_JAAALA010000001.1 GCF_009905535.1 Caulobacter sp. SLTY
GTCCTGGTCGGGCTGGACCTCGACCTGGTCGCGCCCGGCCCCCGCCGCGCGCGCCCAGGTCGAGGTCCAGCCCGACCAGGACGAGCCGCAGGTCGCCGCGCCCGAGCCCAAGCTGGCCATCCGCCAGCCCAAGGTCCCGGCCCGCAACTCCACCCGCGAAACCCGCGAACGCCAGCCGGCCTTCGACTTCGACGGCGGCGAGGACGGCTTCCAGCTGCCTGAGCTGTCGATGCTGGCCCAGCCGAAGCCGCGCGCGGCCACCTTCGACGAGGCGGCCCTGCGCCAGAACGCCCGGCTGCTGGAAAGCGTGCTGGCCGAGTTCGGCGTCCGCGGCCAGATCGACCAGATTCGGCCAGGCCCCGTGGTCACCCTCTACGAACTTACCCCCGCCGCTGGGGTCAAGAGCGCCCGCGTGGTGGCCCTGAGCGACGACATCGCCCGCTCGATGAGCGTCGCCGCCTGCCGCGTGGCGGTGGTTTCCGGCCGCAACGCCATCGGCATCGAGCTGCCCAACGCCAGGCGCGAGACCGTCTATCTGCGCGACCTGCTGTCCTGCCCCGACTATGAAAAGCCCGGCACCATCCTGCCGATGGCGCTGGGCGAGGGCATCGGCGGCGAGCCCTACATCGCCGACCTGGCCAAGATGCCCCACCTCTTGATCGCCGGCACCACCGGCTCGGGCAAGTCGGTGGGGGTCAACGCCATGATCCTGTCGATCCTCTATCGGCTGCCGCCGGACCAGTGCCGGTTCATCATGATCGACCCCAAGATGCTGGAGCTCAGCGTCTATGACGGCATCCCGCACCTGCTTGCGCCGGTGGTCACCGACCCGAAGAAGGCCATCGTGGCGCTGAAGTGGACCGTCCGGGAGATGGAGGACCGCTATCGCCGGATGTCGAAGATCGGCGTGCGCAACATCGGCGGCTACAACGAGCGGGCCCGCGAGGCGCTGGAAAAGGGCGAGCACTTCGAGCGCACCGTCCAGACCGGCTTCGACGACGCCGGCCGCGCCATCTACGAGTCCGAGAAGATTCGGCCCGAGCACATGCCTTACCTGGTTGTGGTCATCGACGAGGTGGCCGACCTGATGATGGTGGCCGGCAAGGACATCGAAGGCGCTGTCCAACGGCTGGCCCAGATGGCGCGCGCCGCCGGCATCCACCTGATCATGGCCACCCAGCGCCCGTCGGTGGACGTGATCACCGGCACCATCAAGGCCAATTTCCCGACCCGGATCAGCTTCCAGGTCACCTCCAAGATCGACGCCCGCACCATCCTGGGCGAGCAAGGCGCCGAGCAGCTGCTGGGTATGGGCGACATGCTCTACATGGCCGGCGGCGGGCGCACGACGCGCCTGCACGGCCCGTTCGTGTCCGACGGCGAGGTCGAGGCCGTGGCCAAGTTCCTGCGCGACCAGGGCGAGCCCCAGTACCTGGAGGAAGTCACCGCCGGCGAGGACGAGGACGGCGAAGGCGAGGGGGCCGTGGCCGCCGACGGCTCGGGCGGCGATCTCTACGACCACGCCGTGGCCGTGGTCACCCGCGACCGCAAGGCCTCGACCAGCTACATCCAGCGCCGCCTGCAGATCGGCTACAACCGCGCCGCTTCGCTGATGGAGCGGATGGAGCGAGAAGGCATCGTCGGGGCCGCCAACCACGCGGGCAAACGCGAAATCCTGGTGGGGCCGCCGCCCTAGCGCAGCCTCCTTTTCGCCCCTTGGACGCGTCACCTTGCAACCCGAAGGACGACCAACGACTTTAGGGCCGACATGACCCAGACCCTCGACCGCCGCGCCGCCCTTGCCGGGCTGATCGCGCTTCCCGCCGCCTCGCTGCTGGCGTCGCCGGCCCTCGCGGCCCTGTCGGCCGCCGACAAGGCGCTGGTCGACAAGGCGACCGCCTATCTGCAGGGGCTCGACGCCGCCAAGGGACGGTTCATCCAGACCGATCCGCGCGGGACCGAGAGCCAGGGCGCCTTCTACCTGCAGCGCCCGGGCAAGGCGCGGTTCGCCTATGACGCCCCGGTCAGCAAGCTGCTGGTCAGCGACGGGCGGTTTGTCTCCGAGGCCGACACCCGGCTGAAGACCGTCAGCCGCTATCCACTGGGCCAGACGCCGCTGGCCCTGTTCCTGGCGCGGGAGATCCGGCTGGACCGGGGGGTGGTGGTGACGCGGGTGTCGAAGCTGCAAGGCGGCTTCTCCCTGACCGTCCAGGATGGGCGCAAGCAGACGCGCGGCAGCCTGACCCTGAATTTCGCGGACTCCCCGATGTCGCTGATGGGTTGGACCATCAGCACGGTGCAGGGCTCGACCCGCGTACGACTGACCAATCTGGAGCGGGCGTCCGGCCTCGACCCCAAGCTGTTCGCCACTCCCTATCCAGAGCCCAGGAAGACCGGCCGACCTTGATCCGGACTGTGTCGAACCCGACACAGCCAAGGTTTCACGGAATTGTCGTTGACGTTTCCCGGCTTAAGTTGTTCTAATGCAACACATGGCGGTTGGCGCGTCCGACCTCGCGCCGCCGCGGACCGTGCCGGAAACCTATCCCCTCCCGGCGGCGGCATGAGAGACAACTTTTCCCCGCCCGGCGCTTAACAGCGTCGGGCGTTTTTCTTCCGGCCTTGGGCACGGCGCCTGGCAGCGTCGGGCTTTTTTCTGTCGCCCTTCTCCCGCATAAGGCCCCGATGAAGTTTCTCGACCAGTGCAAGATCTACATCCGCTCCGGCAACGGCGGCGGCGGCGCCGTGTCGTTCCGGCGCGAGAAGTACATCGAGTACGGCGGCCCGGACGGCGGGGATGGCGGCCGGGGCGGCGATGTCTGGATCGAGGCGGTCGAGGGGCTGAACACCCTGATCGACTACCGCTACCAGCAGCATTTCAAGGCCGGCACCGGCATCCACGGCATGGGCCGCAACCGCCACGGGGCGGCCGGCGAGGACGTCGTGCTCAAGGTCCCGGTCGGCACCCAGGTGCTCGAGGACGACAAGGAAACCCTGATCGCCGACCTGGACGAGGCGGGGACCCGCATCCTGCTGGCCAAGGGCGGCAACGGTGGCTGGGGCAACGACCGCTTCAAGGGGCCGATCAACCAGGCGCCCAAGCACGCCAATCCCGGCCAGGAAGGCGAGGAGAAGACCATCTGGCTTCGCCTCAAGCTGATCGCCGACGCCGGTCTGGTCGGCCTCCCCAACGCCGGCAAGTCGACCTTCCTGGCGGCGGCCAGCGCGGCGCGGCCGAAGATCGCCGACTACCCCTTCACCACGCTGGCCCCGAACCTCGGCATGGTCGATCTGTCCGTCGGTGAGCGGTTCGTGCTGGCCGACATCCCCGGTCTGATCGAGGGCGCCTCGGAAGGCCAGGGGCTTGGCACCCGGTTCCTGGGCCATGTGGAGCGCACGGCGGTTCTGATCCATCTGGTCGACATCACACAGGACGACATCGTCGAGGCCTGGAAGACGGTGCGCACCGAACTGGAAGCCTATGGCGAGGGCTTAGGCGAGCGGCACGAGATCGTCGCCCTCTCGAAGATCGACGCGGTCGACGAGGAAACGCGCGGCTGGCGCGTCGAGGAGTTCCGCGAGGCGACAGGCATCACCCCCCGGCTGGTCTCCGGCGTCTCCGGCGAAGGGGTGCGCGAACTACTGCGCGAATGCTGGAAGCGGGTCCGGCGCGAGCGCGGCGAAGTCGTGGATGAAGACGAGGCGGACGACACCTCGCAAGACGCCCCCTGGTCGCCGGTCTAGCGTAAGGTCGTGTCCATGATCGCTCCCCTGCTCTCCGCCCTGCTGTTCCTCGTGCAACCTGCGGCGCAAGCCTCCCCGCCCGCTGCTCCGCCGCCGGCGGCCAAGCCGGCTGAAGCGCCGCCGCCCTCGGCTCGGCTGGAAGCCGCGCTGGGCGAGCTGAAGGGCAAGCCGACGACCGCCTTCACGGCCCGGCTTGGCCCGGCCGGCAGCATCCGTCAGGCCACCGACGGCCAGGTGCTGTTCTGGACCATCAACCTCCCCGGCGAGACCGTCTGCGGCGGCGGCCCGGCCGGCGATCTGTCCTGCCGCCGAGAGGGCGGTGGCGACTGCCTGGTCGCGGTGGCGTTCAAGGCCGATGGCGCGGCGTCGGTCTGGCGGACCAGCGGCGTCCCCGCCGCCTGCGAGAAGGCCGCTGACCAGTTGAAGCCCGCCGGCTGATGCTGCGGGGGGCGCGG
Organism: Caulobacter sp. SLTY; assembly: GCF_009905535.1. Classification (GTDB taxonomy): domain Bacteria; phylum Pseudomonadota; class Alphaproteobacteria; order Caulobacterales; family Caulobacteraceae; genus Caulobacter. The sequence continues at coordinate 4,200 of NZ_JAAALA010000001.1, forward strand.
CGGATTGTCGTCAAGGTCGGCTCGGCCCTGGTCGCCGACGCCGCCACCGGCGCGGCCGACCGCGCCTGGCTGGCCGCTTTCGCCGCCGACGCCGCCGCTATCGCTGAGGCCGGAACTCAGGTGCTGGTGGTCTCTTCCGGCGCCGTGGCGCTGGGCCGAGGCCGGCTGGGTCTGGGAGCGCGGAAGCTGACCCTGCCGGAAAAGCAGGCCTCGGCCGCCGCCGGCCAGTCGCTGCTGATGCGGGCCTGGGAAGAGGCGTTCGAGCCGCACGGCCGCGCCGTCGCCCAGATCCTGATGACCCGCGACGACACTGAGGTGCGCCGCCGCTGGCTCAACGCCCGCGCCACGACCGAGACTCTGCTGGCCCTCGGCGCCATCCCGGTCGTCAACGAAAACGACACCGTGGTCACCGAGGAAATCCGCTACGGCGACAATGACCGCCTGGCCGCCCGCGTGGCCCAGATGATCGGCGCCGACCGTCTGGTGCTGCTGAGCGACATCGACGGCCTCTACACCGCCGATCCGCGCCGCGATCCGTCGGCCGTGCGACTGGAGCGGATCGAGACCCTGACGCCGGAGATCGTCGCCATGGCGGGCGGCGCCAACGCCGGCGCCGGGGTCGGCACCGGCGGCATGGCCACCAAGCTGGCGGCGGCCAGAATCGCCCAGGCGGCGGGCTGCGCCACCATCATTACGCTCGGCAAGCGCGTGCGGCCGCTGGCGGCCCTGGGTGAAGGCGCGGAGGCGACCCTCATCGAGGCTGGGACGACACCTTCGGCAGCCTACAAGAGTTGGATCGCCGGCAGCCTGTCGCCGGCCGGGGTGCTGACCGTGGACGCCGGCGCCGCCGCCGCCCTGAGCAAGGGCAAGAGCCTGCTGGCCGCGGGGGTGCGCGGGGTGGCCGGCCGCTTCGGCAAGGGCGACGCGGTGCGCATCGTCGGCGAGGACGGCGCGGAGATCGGCCGGGGCTTGTCCCGTTACGACGCCGAGGACGCCGAGAAGATTGCCGGCCTGAGGTCGGACGCCATCGAGGCAGCGATCGGCTTTACCGCCGGGCCGATGGTGCATGCGGACGATCTAGTGAGGGGCTAGGCCTTCTCTTCCGTCTCCGGCTCCGCATCCTTCTGCTTCCTGGCCGGGAACAGCGGGGCCGGGACCGGGGCGTTGCCGTACAGCACGCCGACGCCGGCATAGATGCCGCCGGCGATTTCCAGGTCGAAGCGGTCCTGGTCGCGTTGGCGGATGTCCTCGAGGGTCTCGGCCACCTCATGGTCGTCGAGGCCGAGGTGTTCCAGGGCCGCCGCGCCGAAGGTCAGGGCGGACTCGAAGGTCTCGCGGATCTGATAGGCGACCTCCTTCTTCACAAGGTCCAGCGCGTGACCCCGGTCGAAGGCGCGGACCATCAGCTCGGCCTGGGGGAACTCGGCCTGGCAAAGCTCGACGATCTTCTCGGCGGCGTCCCGCTTGTCGACGCAGACGGCGATCAGCCGCGCCTCGGCGGCGCCGGCGGCGCGCAGGATGTCCAGCCGCGTGCCGTCGCCGTACCAGACCTTGAAGCCGAAGGGCTCGGCGTTGCGGATCCGGTCGGCGTTGATGTCCATCAGGCTGACGTCGACGCCGCGCGCCAGCAGCATCTGACAGGCCACCTGGCCGAAGCGGCCAAAGCCGATGACCAGCACCTTGCCGGTGAGGCCGTCCGGCGCCTCGACGCCGTCCAGGTCCTGCTTGGGCTTCGGCAGCAGTCGGTCGGTGATCATCAGCACGAAGGGCGTGGCCAGCATCGACAGGATGACGGCGGCCGTCATGATGGCGTTCTGGCGGCCGTCGATGACCCCGGCCATGGCGGCGGCGCTGTAGAGGACGAAGGCGAATTCGCCGCCTTGAGCGAACAGGGCGGCCCGCTTGGCGGCCTCCAGCGGCGCGGCCTTGAACAGCCGGGCCACCATGAAGATGCCGAGCGCCTTGGCCGCCATCAGCGACGCGACCAGCAGGGCCAGATAGCGCCAGTCCTGGATCACCACGGCGATGTTCAGCGACATGCCGACGGCCATGAAGAACAGGCCGAGCAGGATCGAGCGGAAGGGGTCGATGTCGGCTTCCAGCTGGTGTCGGTAGGCGCTTTCGGACAGCAGCACCCCGGCCATGAAGGCGCCCATGGCCATGGACAGGCCGCCCGCCTGCATGAACACCGCCGCCCCCAGCACGACCAGCAGGGCAGCGGCGGTCATCACCTCCCGCGCCTTGGCTCGGGACAGCAGCCGGAACATCGGGTTAAGCAGCCAGCGACCGACCACATACAGCCCGACCAGGGCGGCAATGGCGATGCCGAATGACAGCCAGCGGCTGGGCGCATTGTCCTGCACCGGAGCCATCAGGGCCACGATCGCCAGCAGCGGCACGATGGCCAAATCTTCCAGCAGCAGGATGGCGATCGACCGCTGGCCGGCCGGCTTGGCGATCTCGCCGCGCTCCTCCAGGGTCTGCATGATCACGGCGGTCGAGGAGAGCACGAAGCCCATCGCCCCGATGAAGGCGGCGGCCAGCGGCACGCCCAGCCCATAGGCCACCCCGGTCATCAACAGGCCGCAGCCGACCACCTGGGCGGCGCCGAGCCCGAAGATGTCCTTCTTCATGCTCCACAGCCGCTTGGGCCGCATCTCCAGCCCGATGATGAACAGGAACATGATCACGCCGAGCTCGGCGATATGCAGGATGGTCTCCGGCTCTGTCAGAACTTTAAGCCCAAACGGCCCGATCAGCATTCCGGCGACCAGGTAGCCGAGGATGGAGCCGAACCCCAGCCGCTTGAACAGTGGCCCGGCCACCACCCCCGCGCCGAGGACGGCCACCACCTGCAGAAGGTCCACGCCGCCCGATTCCGCCGCCATCTACCCCGACCTTTCCCTCAACGCCTGTCGCGGCGTCACCGCCTCATGCTAGCCTGCATGAAGCCGAACCGCGAATTTCATCAATAGTTGAATTTCGCGCCGATCCGGGCCAAACGACCCCGGAAATTCAGTCAGGAGCGATCATGGCCGACAAGGTCCGCAAGGACGCCGCCGCAGCCCTCGAAGGGGTGTTGTTCGACGGCATGACCATCATGGCCGGGGGCTTCGGCCTCTGCGGCATTCCCGAGAACCTGATCGCGGCGATCCGCGAGACGGGGGTCAAGGACCTGACCGTAGTCTCCAACAACTGCGGCGTGGATGGGTTCGGCCTCGGCATCCTGCTGGAGAACCGGCAGATCAAGAAGATGATCAGCAGCTATGTCGGCGAGAACAAGCTGTTCGAACAGCTCTATCTCTCCGGTGAACTGGAGCTGGAATTCAATCCGCAGGGCACGCTGGCCGAGCGTATCCGGGCCGGCGGGGCGGGCATCCCCGCCTTCTTCACCAAGACTGGTGTCGGCACCCTGGTGGCCGAGGGCAAGGAAGTCCGTGAGTTTGATGGCGAGGAATACGTTATGGAGACGGGGCTGAAGGCCGACCTCTCCATCGTCAAAGCCTGGAAGGCCGACCGCGAAGGCAACCTGATCTATCGAAAGACCGCCCGGAACTTCAATCCGATGATGGCCACGGCGGGCAAGGTTTGTCTCGTCGAGGTCGAGCAAATTGTAGAAATTGGCGACCTCGACAAGGACAACATCCACACCCCCGGCATCTATGTGGATCGCGTCTTCAAGGGCGCGGTGTTCGAGAAGCGCATCGAGCGCGTCACCACCCGCCAGAAGGAAACCGCCTGATGGCCTGGACCCGCGACGAGACCGCCGCCCGCGCCGCCCGCGAACTGCAGGACGGCTTCTATGTGAACCTCGGCATCGGCATTCCGACGCTGGTGGCCAACTACATCCCCGAAGGGATGCATGTGACCCTGCAGAGCGAGAACGGCATGCTGGGCATGGGCCCCTTCCCCTATGAGGGGGAGGAGGACGCCGACCTGATCAACGCCGGCAAGCAGACGATCACCGAGCTGGCCTCCAGCAGCTATTTCTCCAGCGCCGACAGCTTCGCCATGATCCGCGGCGGGCACATCGACCTCTCCATCCTCGGCGCCATGCAGGTGGCGGCCAACGGCGACCTCGCCAACTGGATGGTGCCGGGCAAGATGGTCAAGGGCATGGGCGGGGCCATGGACCTGGTGGCCGGGGTCAAGCGGGTGGTGGTGGTCATGGACCACTGCGAAAAGACCGGCGCGCCGAAGCTCCTCAAGGAATGCACCCTGCCGCTGACCGGCAAGGCGGTGGTCGACACCCTGATCACCGACCTGGGCGTCTTCAGCATCGGCCGCGGCGCCGGGGTGAAGCTGCTGGAACTGGCGCCGGGCGTGACCCTGGACGAGGTGAAGGCCAAGACCGAGGCGGACTTCGAGGTCTAGGGGACCGGTTGGCGCTGTAGACTTTCCAAGGCGCGATCCAGACGGTTTGCGCGACGCGTCTGGAGCCAGCCTGACTTGCCCGCCGGCGCTGACCGGGGACAGGTAGGCGCTGCGCGCCAACCCGTCCCCCAACGGCGCCTTACGCCACGTGAATCTTTCCAACGGCGCCGCGACGTGCTGGCCTTCCCAAAACGTCAAGGGAAGGACACACCATGGATCTCAGCAACGCATCGGCGCTCGTCACCGGCGGGGCCGGCGGTTTCGGCGGCGCCACTGTCAGGCGCCTGGCCCAGCGGGGGGCGCGGGTGGTGATCGCCGACGTCCAGGCCGAGCGGGGCGAGGCCCTGGCGGCCGAGGTCGGCAACGGCGCGGTCTTCGTCAAGACCGACATCATGAGCGAGGACAGCATCGCCGAGGCGGTGGCCAAGGCGGTGTCGCTGGCCCCGCTGCGGGCGGCGGTGGTGGTCCATGGCGGCCCGCCCGCCCCCGGCGCCACGGGACCTGCCCGCACCGTCAACCGCGAGGGCAAGCGCCTGCCGCTGTCGCAGTTCATGCATACGGTGAACGTCTATCTCAACAGCGCTTTCGCGGTGACCAGCCAGGCGGCCGAGGCCATGGCCGCCAACGAGCCGCTGGAGTCCAACCAGCGGGGGGTGATCATCAACACCGCCTCCATCGCCGGCTATGAGGGCCAGCCTGGGCAGGCCGGCTATTCGGCGGCCAAGGGCGGCATCATCGGCATGACCCTGACGGTGGCGCGGGACCTGGCGCCGCTGGGCATCCGGGCCATGGCCATCGCGCCGGGCACCTTCCTGACCTTCGCCTATTCCTCGCGGATGACCGACGAACAGGCTCAGGCCCACTGGGGCCCGATGGTCCCCAACCCCAAGCGGATGGGCGATCCCGACGAATACGGCATCCTCGCCGCCCACATCGTCGAGAACGACTTCCTGAACGGGACCACCATCCGCCTGGACGGCGCGCAGCGGTTTTAGGTGCTTGGGGACCGGGTGGCCGCATCGCGGCCTCCCTGTCCCCGGTTTGCGCCCACTGAAAGATCATGCGCGCTCCAGACGCGCTCGCGCGAACCGTCTGGATCGAGGTTGGGTTAGCCGCCGGCGCTGACCGGGGACAGGTAGGCCGCTTCGCGGCCAACCTGTCCCCCTTTGTGCTTCAACGCCACCACCTCGCCGACTACCGCCACGGCGATCTCCCAAGGAGCCTTCCCGCCGAGGTCCAAGCCGATTGGCGCACGCAAGCGGGCGAGGTCGCGGTCCGAGACGTCGGCGGCGCGGAGGCGGTCGAGCCGCTCGGCCAGCCGCCGACGGGCGCCGAGCAAGCCGACATAGGGGGCGGGGCTGGGCAGGGCGGCCAGCAGGGCGGCGTGGTCCAGGTCGATATCGTGGCCGCAGATGGCGACAGCCGTCCAGGCGTCTAGGGCGGCGAGGGCCGTGGCGGGTTCGTCGCGACGGTAGGCGACGCCCGCCAGCGGGCAGGCGAGGGGTCCGCGCGGGCGGACCAGGGTGGTCTCGAATCCGGACTGGGCGGCCAGGGTGGCGGTGGCGAGCGCGGTCGGGTCGGCGCCGAGCACCACCATCCGCCAGGCCGGATCATAGTTCAGGGTCAGGCCGGCGGCGGTGGTCCAGCTCGCCGGGCGACGCTCGTCCATGGCGGCCAGCAGGGCGCCGATGGCGGGGTCGTCCGGGGCGATCCGCTCGACCTCGATCTCGATCCGCGCCCCGCAGAGCAGGCGGATATCCGGCCAGGGACTGCCCTCGCCATAGACTAGCCGGCGCGGGGCTCCGTCCTCCAGGCAGGCGGCGGCGTGAAGGGCCACATCGCCTTCGACGCAGCCGCCTGAAAGGAAGCCGCTCACGAAATCGCGGCCGAACACCATCTGCGCTCCGACCGGTCGGGGGCCACCGCCGCTTAAGCCCGCGATGGTGGCCAGCACGGCCGGCTCACCCGCCTCGCGCATCTTTCGCAGGGCGGGCCGCTGGTCGTCGGCGAGGCCAAAGAGGGGCCAGTCGGGGAGGTCCTGCGTCACGCCGACCAGATTAACGCCGGCGCAACCGTCCCGATACCGGTTCCTTAAGGTCTTGCCCGGCATGCTTACCGCCGGCTTCACCATGACGTGGCGCCGACCTGAAGTTCCCGCGGAGCCGGCGCCATGCCCCAGGCCGCCTTTGTCGCAGACCCCTTCCCGCGCCGGCCGCTGGCCCGGCCGACGGCCAGCGGCTGCCGGCTGACCGACGAGGACGGCTGCGTCCGCATCGATTTCGACATGGCCGGCGGCGCGGTGCTGCTGGGCCATGCCCATCCCCGTATCGAGGCAGCGGTGTCCGAGGGCGGCGCTGACGCCACGCGAGCCGCCGCCGCCCTTTCGGCCCTGTTGCCGCGCAAGCCGGCCGTCGCCTTCTGCGCCGCCGAGGGCCAGGCGCTTCCCGCCGCCGTGGCGGCCGCCCGCAAGGTCACCGGCCGCAAGCGCATCGCCGTATGGGAGCCCCGCGAGGGCGTCTGCAACGGCGAGACCGACCTGGCCGCGGTGCTGGCAGACCCACTCGGCATGACCCCGGCCCAGCTGCGCGCCGCCCGCAAGGCGGCCAGCGCGGCCGGCGCCGTGCTGATCTTCGACGAGGGGGCCAGCGGCTTCCGTGTCCACGCCCAGGGCGCTCAGGGCCTGACCGGCGTCAAGCCAGACCTCGCGGTGTTCGGCGCCGGCCTGGCCAACGGCCGTCCGATCGGCGCCATCGCCGGCTCCAAAGACCTGATCGCCGCCTTGGACCCCGCCGACCTGCCCCCGCCCCGCGCCGACAGCCTGGCCGCCGCCGGCGCCACGCTCGACTTCCTGGGCCAGGCCGCGGTCGCCGCCCACCTGCAGGTGCTGGGCGCCGAATTGCAGACCGAAGTCGAGGGCCTGGTGGCGAAGGCCGGGGCCGGCCGCCTGTTCACCCTGGCCGGCGATCCCACACTGCCGACCCCGCTGTTCGCCGCCCCCGTCCTCGAAGGGCTGTGGATGCGGGAGATGATCAGCCGCGACCTGATTGTGGTCGGTCCCCACGCCTTGAGCTTCGCCCACGGCGAGCCTGAGCTTTCCGCCCTCATCGACGCCTACGCCGCCGTGCTGCCGGCGATGATGGCCCGCAGCATGGCCGAGATCTTCGCCCGGCCCCGCCCCGAGTACGACCCGTATCGGTCCGCATCCGAAGGACGCGCATGAGTTTCCCCCTCACCAAGCTCGGCCTCAGCGCCGCCCAGTTCGGACTGGGCGGCAACAGCGGCCCGCGCTCGCGCCCCCCGGAAGTGGAAGCGCGCGACATCCTCTCGATCGCCGCGCGCGGCAAGCTGTCGGTGCTCGACGCCTCGGGCGTCTATGGCCGGGCCGAACAGATTCTCGGCGACCTGATTCCGCGCCCGTCCTCCTTCCGCCTCACGCTGAACAGCGTCCGGGCTGATCGCGGGCCCGACTTCGTCGAGCAGGAAGCCCGCAACTCCCTGCGCCGCATGGCCGTGGAGCGGGCCGACGCCATCGTGGTGCCGTCCGTCGGCGAGCTGTTCGGCCCGCACGGCATGGCCCTGTGGGACCGGCTGCAACAGCTGAAGGCCGAGGGCCTGTTCGCCCGCATCGGCATCTCGGTGCACGCCTCGGACGACCCGTTCGGGGTGGCCAAGCGCTTCAAGCCGGACCTGGTCCAGGCGCCGGCCTCCCTCCTCGACCAGCGCCTGCTGGCCGATGGCGCCCTGGCCCGCATCGCCGGGGCGGGGATCGAGGTGCAGCTGCGATCGATCTTCCTCAACGGCTTGCTGTTCCTGCCGCCAGACCGGGTGCCCGCCACCTTGAAGGGCGCCGCCGGGCGCCTGTCGCGCGTGCGCCGGATGATCGCCGAGGGCCGCAGCGATCCGCTGCAGGCGGCTCTGGGCTTTGCCCTGTCGCGCCCGGAGGCGACCGCCGTGCTTGTCAGCCCCACCACCGCCGCCGAGCTGTCGGCCATCATTGCCGCCGCCGCCAGCCCGCCGCCCGACCTCGACTGGGACGATATGGCCCTCGATGACCCGGTCGCCCTGGATTCCGGGAGCTGGGCCGCCGCCTAGACCCATCTCATAGGCCCGCTCAGAAGGAGCTCTTGCCGATGATCCTCGCCATCCTCCAGTCGCGGATGACCTCTCGCCGGCTTCCCGGCAAAGCCCTGGCCAGCCTGGCCGGTCAGCCGATGGTGCTGCGCCAGATCGAACGCCTGCGCGCCGCCCGCACCCTGTCAAAAGTTGTGGTCGCCACCAGCGTCGAGGCGGCCGATGACCCGCTGGCCGCCTTCCTGGTGTCCCGTGGCCAGGCGGTCTATCGCGGCGCGCCGGTCGACCTCCTCGGTCGCTTCGCCCGCTGCGCCGAAGTCGCCGGGGCCAGCCATGTGGTTCGGATCAAGGGCGACGCCCCCTTCGTCGACCCGGCCATCGTCGACAAGGCCGCCCGCATCGCCCTGGAGAGCGGCGCCGACTACGTCCACAATCGCGGCTGGTTCGGCTTTCCCAAGGGGCTGGAGGTGGAGGTGATCCGCACGCCCGCCCTGATCGCCGCCGCCGAGGCGCCGCGCGATCCGGCCGCCCGCACCTCGCCGACCGCCTTCCTGCGCGCCGACCCGGCCCGGCACAAACAGGCCAGCTTCGCGGCTCCGCGTGATCTATCGGGGCTGGACTGGAGGGTGAAGACCCACGCCGACCTGGCCTTCGCCCGCTCGGTCTACGCCGCCCTGCACCCGGCCGACTCGGCGTTCGCCATGCGCGACGTCCTGGACCTGACCGGCGGCGGTCAGGACATGGCGCAGTACGCGGCTTAGTTGAAGGGCTGGAAACAATTGACCCCGCCGGCGGGGGGGATGGGCCGGCGGGGTCTTTTGTATTCGAGGCGCCCGGGTTTCGGGGGGGCGTTTTCGGACGCCTCGGAGAAATAAATGCCGATCGCCCCAGTCGGTTCCGGGTCTTACGGGCGGAATCTGAATCCGATGAAGGCGGCGCGGCCGGTCTCCCCGTAGCCGAGGCTTTCCTGATAGTTCTCGTCGGTCAGGTTCTCGATCCTCAGGGTCAGTTCGACCGCCTCGGTGATCTTGAACCCGCCCGCCACATCGGCGGTAACGAAGCCGTCGCGGACCTCCGGGCTAAAGGTCGAGGGATTGCTATCAGCCTGCTCGCCCTCGGCCCGCACGGTGAAGCGGCCGGTGAGCCGCTCGCCTTCCCAGCCCAGGCTGATCCGGCCCGAATGTTCCGGAACCCGCAGCAACCGCGCGCCGGTCGTGTCGTCCACCGCGTCGGTATAGGCATAGCCGGCGGAGAGCACGACGTTGCCGAACACCGCGTCGCCCGACAGGGTGAAGCCGTCGGTGCGGGTGCGGTCGATGTTCACATAGCGGCCGGTCCCGTAGGAAATCTGGTCCTCGACCTCCAGCCGGTAGGCGACGGCCTGGACGAAGAAGCGATCATCGGCCGAGCGCCAGGAGGCGCCCAGGTCCCAGCCGTCGGCGGATTCCGGCTTGAGGCCGACAGAGGGGCCGGCCGGGAAGCAGAAGTCGCAGACCTGCTGGCTGATGGTCGGGGTCTTGTAGCCCTGGCCCCAGCTGGCCTGCAGCGCAAAGCCGCCGCCGACCGCCCAGGTCGCCGACAGGCGGGCGGTGGTCTTGGAGTCGAACTCGTCCGGCGCGTCGTGGCGCAGGGCGCCAGTCAGAACCAACGCTTCGATGGGCGCGTAGCGCAACACGCCGAAGGCCGAGGTCGAGCCCAGGTCGTAGGCCGCGCCGGTACTGACCGTGGCCTCGGTGTCGTCGCGCTCGATCCCGGCGATGAACGACAGAGGGTCCTTCGCGCCTCCCCTGCCGGCCGTGTAGCGCCAGGTGGTCCGTTGGGCCTCGTAGGTCGAGGAGAAGGCGGAGATGTTGTCGCGCGAGAGGTCATAGGCGCTAAACGTCAGGCTGTGGTCGAGGCCGATCAGGTCGTTGGCGCGCAGGCGGGCGTAGCCGCTCCAGGACTCCGATTCGGCCCGGTCTGCGGTGTCGCCGAAGGCGAAGAAGGCGTCATAGCCGTCGATATCGACCTGGAATCTGTTGTAGCGGACGCGTCCGTCGAGGGTGACCTTCTCGCCCAGCGCCACGCGGCCGCCGAGGCTGGCGGTCCAGCTTTCGAAACCGTCGTCCTCGGTCCCGTTGGCCGCCTTGGAGACCCCGTCGGTGCGATAGGCCGCCACCGAGCCGCCGACCGCGAACCGCTCCTGGGAGACGCCGCCGGACAGGTTGGCGCGAGCGGTCCCATGACTGCCGCCCTCCACGGCCAGGCGGACGCCGTTCGGCTCGCGGGTGGTGAAGCTGATTACCCCGCCGATGGCGTCCGAACCCCAAAGGGAGCCCTGCGGCCCCTGCAGGATCTCGATCCGCTCGATGTCCCCCAGGTCGAATCCGGCGAAGTCGAAGCCGCCATTGGGGCTGGAGGCGTCGTTCTGGACCATTCCGTCGACCAGGACGAGGGTCTTGTCCCCCGCCGCGCCGCGTATCCGCACCGTGGTCACGCCGCCGAAGGCGCCGTTGCGGCTGAGCGACAGGCCGGGCACGTCGCTGAGGATGTCGGCGGCGAACACCGACTGACGGGCGTCGATCTCCTGGTCGGTGATGACCGTGAGGCCGAGCACCGTCTCCGGTTCGCTGGGCAGGCGGGTGACAATCACCGAATCGACGTCCGCCGCGGCATCATCAGCAAGAGAGGGGGCGGCAAGGGCGGCTGTGGACAGCAGGGCGAGGCCGCTGGTTGCGGCAAGCAGGGTGGCGATACGCATGCGCGTACTCCTCAACAAAGGAGCCCGCGCGGCGCCGCGTGGCGGGAAGGGTCAGCGACAACATCGGCGCGCCGGCCGACGGTCGCTTCAACGGGTTCCCCCGCGCCATCAGCCTGGACCCGGGCTGCGGACGAACGACTGCGGCGGCAGGTCTCCTGGCTCACGGGTCGTCGGGTTCGCGCCGTCGCCTTCCCGGTTTCCCAGTGGCGCTCTCCGTGAAGAGGAGAGACCGACGCGGCCCTCGCCGCTTACAGTTGCGGGCACAGCCGGGGTTTCAAACCCCGTTCCCTCTTGGCCCCCGGGGGGGGGACCGCCTGGCGCGGCTCATGCCGCGTTGCAGCACGCTTGGCAAGTCCGACGGGTGATGTAGGGTTCGCCCCCAACGGCCGTGTGGGCCGGCTTTGTTTTGGGGGAGGCCGCCATGGCCCATTGGAAATCGTTCGCCGCCATTGCCGCGGTCACCCTGCTGGCCGTCGGGCCCGCCGTCGCCCAGACCGCGCCCGCCAAGCCGCCGGCCCGCAACACCAAGCCCTACCCGGCCGAGTTCAAGTCCAACTTCATGCCGGCCTGCACGAAGGACGCCGTTCTCAACGAGGCTCAGTGCGGCTGCATCCACCGCAACATAGAGCGGGAATTTACCGAGGCGGAGTACATCGAGATGGACAAGGCGGCGATGGAGGGCAAGGAGCATCCGAGCAACACGCGCCTGAAGGAAATCGTGGTCGCCTGCTACACCAACCCCGGATACTAGGGCTCTCCACGGGCGGGTTTGAGCCCACTTGTCGGAACGGGCCTAGTACCAGCCGGCGGCGCGCAGCGCCCCGGCATAGGCCCGGCTGACCGGCGCCACAGCGCCGCCCTTGAGGGTCAGGCTAGCGCGTCCGTCTCCGCGACGGGCGGCCTCCACGGCCCCCTTCGCCACCCACCAGGAGCGATGGGTGCGGGCGCCCTCGATGCCTTCCAGCTCGGCGACCGCGTCGGACAGGCGCATCAGGATCAGGTCCTGGCCCTTGCTGGTGTGCAGGCGCAGGTAGTGATCCTCGGCCTCCACCGCATAAAGCTCGGCGCCGCGCAGCTTGGGCGGCAGGCGGTCGAGGAACCGGGGCGGGCCTGACCCGGTCGGCTGGGCGTGGGTCTCCTGCGGTTGCCGCTGGACGACATAGTTCAGGGCGGTCAGCGCCGTGGTGACGATCAGCACCGGCAGGGCGTAGTGGATCATCCGGCCCGGCCTCAGTCCACCGTTCAAGAGCAGGTCGGTGACCAGCCAGACGAAGACGATCAGGACGGGAGTGAGCGCCAGGGCGATCACCGCCCCCTGCACCCAGGGCCGCTCCTCCAGCCAGCCGGTGCGATCTATGACGGCGGAGATGGCCACCCCCACCGCCGATCCCGTCGCCATCAGGATGGCCCAGTAGACCAGTCGGGTGGGGAGCGGCACGCCGCCGGTCTCGAAGGCGCCCGTCAGGGCCAGGAACACCCCGGCGATCAGGGCGATCACCGTGCCACGCACATGACGGTTGGCGAGCGTCCCCGCTACTGGCGAAGCGTGAACGGCGCCGCCTGTCCGTCCACGAACGGGCGGCGTCGGCTCGCGGCTTTGCGGATGCGGGCTCATCGGTCGGACCCTAAGCCCTGGGTCATCGACAACCGCAACGATGAGCACACCACCATGATCTCCCGCACCACCCGCCTCGCCCTCCTCACCGCCGGGCTGCTGAGCTTCGCCGTAGTGAACGCCGGTCGCGCCCAAGCGCAAGAGCCGGGCGATTTGAGCGTCACCTTTTCCGGCCTGACCGCGCCCACCGGCGCCCTCTATGTGGGCGTCTATGACAGCGAGGCCGCGTTTGGCGGCGGCAAGCCGGTGGCCGGAGAGCGGGTGGCGGTCAACGGCGCCACGGCCAGCCTGACGCTCAGTGGCCTCAAGCCCGGCCGCTACGCCATCAAGGTGTTCCACGACATCGACGGGGATGGGCGGATGAACACCAACCCCTACGGCATCCCGCTGGAGCCCTACGCCGCCTCCAACAACGCCCCGGCCAACATGGGCCCGCCCCGCTGGTCCGATGCGGTGTTCGACGTCACCGCCGAGGGCGCGGTCCAGGACATCACCATCCAATAGCTTAGCGACCCCGGAGAACGACCATGGACCGCCGCGCCCTGATCACCGCCTTCGCCGCCCTGCCGGCGGCGGCCATCCTCACCCCGGAGGCGGCCTTTGCCGCTTCCGCCCGGGCCAACCCGGCCTGGGCGCCGGCGGTGGGGGATGTCGAGACCGACATCGCCCCCCGCGCCCTGCGGCGGATCCATGGGCGGGCGCCCAAGGGGCTGGCCGGAACTCTGTTTCGCAACGGCCCGGCCAAGTTCCGCCGGCCGGGGGGAGACGCCGGTCACTGGTTCGATGGCGACGGCCTGGTGCGGGCCTTCCGCATCCGTGACGGCAAGGCCAGCCTCGCCGGTCGCTTTGTCGACACCTTCAAGCGCCGCCAGGACACGAAGGCCGGGGCCATGGTCAGCGCCGGCTTCGCCCAGGTCCCCCGCCCGGACGCCGTGGTCCGCCACGCCGATGACGCCAACGCCGCCAACACCGCCCTGCTGCCCATCGGCGGCGAGCTCCTGGCGCTTTGGGAGCAGGGCTCGCCCTATGCGATCGATCCGGTCACGCTGCAGACCAAGGGCCTGAAGACCTTCCGCCCCGACCTGGCCCACATGCCCTTCCTGGCCCATCCGCGCATCGAGCCGGACGGCCGGGTGTGGAACCTGGGGGTAGCCGGCCGCAAGGCGCTGGTCTGGACCCTCAGCCCCGATGGTTCGTTGGCCGGCACGGCGATGATCGATCTGCCCCGCGCCGCCTATATCCACGACTTCACCGCCACGCAGCGCCATCTGGTCATCGCCCTGCAGCCCTGGATCCAGGACCGCCGCGCCCAGCCCTTCGTCGCCAGCATGAGCTGGCGGCCGGAGCAGGGGACTCAGGTGCTGGTCATCGACAAGGACGATCTGACCAAACGCCGGATCTTCGAACTGCCGGCCTTCTTCGCCTTCCACTTCGGCGACGCCTGGGAGGAGGCGGACGGGACCATCCGCTTCGACGCCTGCGTCAACGCCGAGCCGACCTTCGCCGCGCGTGGTGGCAGCGAACTGATCGCCTACAAGTCGCCCACTGACCATCAGGACACCCGCCTGGCCCTGATCACCCTGCGGCCGGGCGGCAAGGCCGAGCTGCAGTCCACCGGGCTGACCGCGGAGTTCCCCCGCTCGGACCCCCGCTTCGCCGGCAAGGCGCGGAGCAAATCGGTGATCAACACCGTGGGCGGCGGCGCGGACCTGCCCTTCCTGCGCGGGGTGGCGGTCAGCGACTGGCGCACCGGCAAGGCCGACGTCTTCGACTTCGGCCCCGATCACTGCGTCGAGGAGATGCTGTTCGTCGCCCGGCCCGGCTCGACCCGCGAACTCGACGGCTGGCTGGTCGGAACCAGCCTGAACCTCAAGGCGCGAGCCACCGAGCTGCATGTGTTCGACGCCAAGGCGGTCTCGGCTGGACCTGTATGCAGCTGGCGCGCGGACGTCCCGTTGCCGGTCGGCTTCCACGGCGCCTGGATGGGCTAGCTTGCCTATTCTGCCCGGCGCGGCCTATCGATGCCCCGATGACTGCAACACGGGGTCGGCCGCGCAAAGACGGGCGGGGGCGGCCGAGCAAATCGTCCGGCATCGACATGCGCCAGGCCATCCTGGACGCCGCCGAAGGCCTGTTTGCCCGCCATGGCTTCTATGGGGTGACGACCCGCCAGGTGGCCTCCGAGGCCGGCGTCGACACCGCCCTGATCCACTACTATTTCGGCGCCAAGCGGGAGCTGTTCGACGCGGTCTTCCTGCGCCGGGCGGAGATCCTCAACCACGACCGCAAGGCCTCGATGGACGCCTACGAGTCGGCCCATCCCGGGTCGATGACCACGCTGGGGGTGATCACCGCCTTCATCGATCCGCTGATCGAACGGTCGCTGACCGGCGGCCAGGGGTGGAAGAACTACTTCGCCCTGGTGGCCCAGGTGAACAACACCCCGACCTGGGGCGGGGAGACCATGCACCGGTTCTTCGACCCGGTCGTCCACCAGCTGGTCGACACGATCAAGCGGGCCAACCCCGAGGCCGAGCTGACCGACCTCTATTGGTGCTACCAGTTCCTGACCGGCTCGATGATGCTGGCCCTGTCGGAGACCGGCCGCATCGACCAGCTGTCCGAGGGGCTGTGCCACTCCAGCGACCTGGAGGCGGTGCGTGCCCGCCTTTATCGATATTGCGCCGCCGGTTTCGAGGCCCTGGTCAGCCCGGCAGCCTGAGGCGGGCTTCCCCGATTTGAGGGGCATTTCCGACACCAGCGACAAAACCCACACCCAGACTGTGGCGCCATTTCACCAATCGATGAAAAAAGGCCGAAACCGGGCGACCGGGCCGTTGCGCGCGGCGGAGCTCTAAATCAGAGTGGGCTAAATTCGCGTTTCGGTGAATTTCTTGTAATCAACAGCGTCCGCCAAACGGACCGGGACCCCTCAAGGTCCGCGCGCGACGCCGCCAGGGAGGGCGACCCGATGAAGACCATGTGGAAGGCCATGCTGCTGGCCGGTGCGGCCTGGAGCGCCGCGTCCGCCGCCGCCTATGCTCAGGACGTTCCCGCCGAGGATACGGCCGTCGACGAAGTCGTCGTGACCGCCCGCCGGCGCGAAGAAAACCTGAAGGACGTTCCGGTCGCCGTCTCGGCCGTCAGCGAGGCCGCCCTGGAGCGGACCGGCGGGACCGACCTGACCATCATCCAACAGATCACCCCCAACGCCACTGTCCAGGTCGCCCGGGGCTCCAACTCCACCCTGATCAGCTTCATCCGCGGCGTCGGTCAACAGGATCCGCTGTGGGGATTCGAGCCCGGCGTCGGCCTCTACATCGACGACGTCTACGTCGCCCGCCCGCAGGGCGCGGTGCTGGACGTGTTCGACATCGAACGGATCGAAGTGCTGCGCGGCCCGCAGGGCACCCTGTACGGCCGGAACACCATCGGCGGCGCCATCAAGTACGTCACCAAGCGCCTGGGCAACGAGCCGACCGTGACCCTGAAGGGCGCCTACGGCTCCTTCAACCAGATCGACCTGATGGCGTCGGGCTCGGTCCCGATCGGCGAGACCTTCGCCATCGGCGGCGCGATCGCCCGCTACACCCGTGACGGCTACGGCGAGAACCTGACCACCGGCGCCGAGCACTACGACAAGGACGTCACCGCGGCCCGCATCTCGGCCGAGTGGACCCCGAGCGAGAGCCTGTTCTTCCGCCTGGCCGGCGACTGGGTGCAGGACGACAGCTCCCCCCGTCACGGCTACCGTGAAGTCCAGGCCCTGAACGCCGGTGGCGTTCCGATCGCCGGCGGCGCCCCCCTTGGCGACGTCTACGACACCCTGTCCGGCGCCGGCGACAGCAACGACGTCCGCACCCGCGGCCTGTCGTTCACCGCCCAATGGGACATCAATGAGGTCCTGACCTTCAAGTCGGTCACCGCCTACCGCGACGGCGACACCGAGACGGTCATCGACTTTGACGGCCTGCCCGCCGCCATCCTCGACATCCCGGCCTACTACGCCGACGACCAGTTCACCCAGGAGTTCCAGCTGCTGTTCAACGGCGAGCGGTTCCAGGGCGTCGCCGGCCTCTACTACCTCGACGGCCATGCCGAAGGCGCCTTCGACACCATCCTGTCGCAAGCCGGGATCGTGATCGGCACCGCCGGATCGGTGGACACCAAGTCCTTTGCCGCCTTCGCCGACTTCAGCATCGACATCACCGACCGCTTCAAGGTCTCGGTGGGCGCCCGCTGGACTCGCGATGAGAAGGACGGCGAGGTGTTCCGCGCCAACTACCTGGGCGCCACGCGCAGCCCCCTGCTGGGCGGCACGCCGCGCGCCCCGATCCTGCTCCGCTCGGATTACTCCAACAGCAAGTCGTTCGAGAAGGTCACCCCCCGGATCAGCCTCAGCTACGACCTGACCGATGACCTGACCACCTACATTTCCTACGGTCAGGGCTTCAAGTCGGGCGGCTTCGACATGCGCGGCGATGTCATCCTCACGCCGCAGACCGTCAACGGCTATGAGCCGGAAACCGTCGACAGCTACGAGATCGGCCTGAAGGGCAGCCTCTACGACGGCCGGATCACCTTCGCGACCGCCCTGTTCAAGGCCGAATACAAGGACCAGCAGGTCACCACCCAGGTGCCGTCGGGCGCCAGCATCGCCAGCTTCGTCGACAACGTCGGCAGCTCGGAAATGTGGGGCTGGGAGTTCGAGGGCCGGTTCCGGTTCACCGACAACTTCAGCGCCGGCCTGACGCTCGGCTACATTGACGCGGAGTTCAACGAGTTCTTCCGCTTCTACCCGGCCGGCTCGATCAACCCGCTGACCGGCGCCGTGGTGCCGGTGGGTGGCGTGACCCTGAACATCGCCGACCTGGCGGTGTTCCAGAACACCCCGCCCTGGACCGCCAACGTCAACGCGACCTGGACCTTCGACGTGGCCGACGGCACGCTCGCCATCACCCCGATGGCCAGCTTCCGCGACAGCTTCTCGATGTTCGAGTTCGCCGCCCCGCTGCTCGACCAGGAATCCTACTGGCTGTACGACCTGTCGGCCTCCTGGACCGCCCCCAGCGGTAACTGGAAGATCGTCTTCACCGGCAAGAACCTGACCGACGAGCGCTACCGCATCGGCGGCTACAACTTCCCGCAGTCGGCCGGCGTCCTGTTCGGCAACTCGGTCACCGGCTTCTACGGCCCGCCCGCGACCCTGACCCTCGGGGCCGAGGTGAAGTTCTAAGAGACTCGGTTACAGACGGGGGGCGGTTCGGAAACGGACCGCCCCTTTTTCTTTTGCGTATACGGGGAGACGCCATGACCGCCGCATCGACCGCGAAGTCCGGCTCCGGCTATCGGATCTACGTCCTGGCGATCCTGATCGTCGTCTACACCTTCAACTTCCTGGATCGGCAGATCCTCGGAATCCTGGCCGGGCCGATCAAGGCCGAGCTCGGCCTGACCGACAGCCAGCTGGGCCTGATGGGCGGGCTGGCGTTCGCCCTGTTCTACACGGGCCTGGGCATCCCGGTGGCCTGGCTGGCCGACCGCTGGAGCCGCAGCTGGATCATGACCGGCGCTTTGACGATCTGGAGCGGCTTTACCGCCGCCTGTGGCCTGGCCACCGGCTTCTGGAGCCTGTTCCTCTGCCGTATGGGCGTGGGCGTTGGCGAAGCGGGCGGCACGGCGCCCGCCTACAGCCTGATCGCCGATTATTTCCCGCCGAACCAGCGGGCGCGGGCGCTGGCCGCATACAGCTTCGGCATCCCGATCGGAACCGCGGCCGGCATCATCTTCGGTGGCCTGATCGCCGCCGCCATCGACTGGCGGATGGCGTTCATCGTGGTCGGCCTGGCCGGGGTGCTGATCGCCCCGATCTTCAAGCTGACCGTCAAGGATCCCCGGCGCGGCGGCGCCTTCACAGCCGAGGGCCAGCCCGTCGACGAGCCGCTCGCGGCGCCGCCCAAAGCGCCCGGGATGGGCGAGGTGATGGCCACCCTGCTGCCCAAGGCCAGCTTCTGGCTGCTGTCGCTGGGCGCCGCCGCCTCAAGCGTCTGCGGCTATGGCATCGCCTTCTGGCTGCCGAGCTTCTTCGAGCGCAGCCTGGGCCTGGGTCTGGTCGATCGCTCCCTCTACCTCGGCGCCCTGGCCCTGGTCGGCGGCGTGGCCGGCGTGTGGGCCGGAGGCTGGCTGGGCGACCGGCTGGGCGGCAAGTCCAAGCGGGCCTATCCGATCGTGCCGGCCATCGCCTTCCTGATCGCCCTGCCTTGCTTCTTCCTGGCCATTAACGTGACCAACCTGTGGCTGGCCTTCCTGCTGTTCCTGATTCCCCAGGGGCTGAACCTGGTGTGGCTGGGCCCGATCATCACCTCGATCCAGCACCTGGTGCCCGGCCGGATGCGCTCGACCGCCAGCGCCGCCTTCCTGTTCGTCAACAACCTGATCGGCCTGGGCCTGGGCACCTACTATTTCGGGGCCGTTTCTGACGCCCTGACCCCGATGTTTGGGGCCGAGGCCCTGCGCTATTCGATCTACAGCGGCCTCTGCTTCTATCTGGTCAGCGCCACCCTGTTCTTCCTCGCCAGCCGCAAGCTGGAGCGGGACTGGGTCGACTAGACCCCCGAGGCCCGCAGGGCTGAGCATCCCCAACCCCGCCGACCCTGTCGGCGGGGTTGTTTCTTTCGCCTGTTTCCCACGCCTTGCCTGCCCCAAGGTGCGGCCCCTATAACGCCTGCGGCCCGCGCTGCGGCGGGCGCAATTTCCGCCAGGCGAGCTCTTTTCAGCGATGAACATCCACGAATACCAGGCCAAGGCCGTCCTCGCCGAGTTCGGCGCCCCGATCTCGCGCGGCTTCCCCGCCATGACGCCCGACGAAGCCGCCAGCGCGGCCGAGAAGCTGGGCGGTCCGCTCTATGTGGTGAAAAGCCAGATTCACGCCGGCGGCCGCGGCAAGGGCCGCTTCGAGGGCCTGGGCCCTGACGCCAAGGGCGGCGTCCGCCTGGCCAAGTCGGTCGAGGAAGTCCGCAAGCACGCCGAGGAGATGCTCGGCCGGGTTCTCGTGACCCACCAGACCGGTCCCAAGGGCAAGCAGGTCAACCGCCTCTACATCGAGGACGGCTCGGACATCGACAAGGAATTCTACCTCTCCCTGCTGGTCGACCGTGAGACCAGCCGCGTGTCGGTGGTCGCCTCCACCGAGGGCGGCATGGACATCGAGCAGGTGGCCCACGACACGCCCGAGAAGATCTCGACCTTCTCCATCGACCCGGCCACCGGCGTCATGCCGCACCACGGTCGCGCCCTGGCCAAGACGCTGGGCCTGACCGGCGGCCTGGCCAAGGAAGCGGGCGTGGTGCTGGGCCAGCTCTATGCCGCCTTCACCGGCAAGGACATGGAGATGCTGGAGGTCAACCCGCTGATCATCACCGCCGACCAGCACCTGAAGGTTCTGGACGCCAAGATCAGCTTCGACGGCAACGCTCTGTTCCGCCACGCCGATATCGTCGCCCTGCGTGACGAGACCGAAGAGGACGAGAAGGAAATCGAGGCCAGCAAGTACGACCTGTCGTACATCGCGCTGGATGGCGAAATTGGCTGCATGGTCAACGGCGCCGGTCTGGCCATGGCCACCATGGACATCATCAAGCTGTACGGCGCCGAGCCGGCCAACTTCCTCGATGTCGGCGGCGGCGCCAGCAAGGAGAAGGTCACCGCAGCCTTCAAGATCATTACCGCCGACCCGAACGTCAAAGGCATCCTGGTCAACATCTTCGGCGGCATCATGCGCTGCGACATCATTGCCGAGGGCGTGATCGCCGCGGTGAAGGAAGTCGGGTTGCAGGTCCCGCTGGTGGTCCGCCTGGAAGGCACCAACGTCGATCTCGGCAAGAAGATCATCACCGAGAGCGGCCTGAACGTGATCGCCGCCAACGATCTTTCCGACGGCGCCGAGAAGATCGTCAAGGCGGTCCGGGGCTGATGCTCCGCCCCCTGGCCATCCTGGCGGCATGGGCGCTCGTCGCCCTGCCGGCGGTCTCCCAGGCCGCCGACAGCCCCCGCATGGCCGAGTTCCGCCGCCTCTGCGTCGAGACGGGGGCCGACCTCGAAGCGGCCCTGGCGATCGCCGATCGGAGCGGCTGGAAGAGCACGGGTTCCGAAGCGAAGCCGACCGGCGAGGGCATTGATCGCAGCGACAGCCGGATGATCATGGACGCCGACGGCGCCCGGATACTCATGCTCGGTTCAGGCGACGTGCGCGGGCAGTTCAAGGGCCATATGTGCGCCTTGGGTGTTCAGACCGAAGACCCCGCCCTCATCCAGGAAGTGGTGGCCTTCGCCGGCGTCCCGGCTCATGCCGGCCTGTCTGCGGAGGGCACGACCGTCTACCTCTACGCCGGCTCCGGTGCGAACCGGCGCAACCTGGCGGCGCGGAGTGAGGCGGAGATCGAAGCGATTGCGGCGAGGGAGCCGGTCTACATGGTCGCCGTTGGCCAGGACGAAGGCCTGGTCATGATCGCCTACGCCGTGTTGGGCGCCCAATGATCGGCCGGAGCGTCCTGATCCTCGCTCTGGCGCTGATCGGGGCGCCGGCGCTTGCCGCGCCCGCTCCCGCGGCCGACCCGCGCCTGGACGCGTTCCGCGCCGCCTGCATGCCCGAGCACCGGTCGCCGGAAAAGCGGCCGGCGGTGTTCCGGCGCGAGGGCTGGGTCCCGGCGGCCGATGATGAGAGCCCGATGCTGGCCGGGGTGCTGAAGCTGTCCCGCGCCTACATCGAGGAGAGTAAGGCGGACGGGGTGAACGGCGATCTTTCGGTCTGGCGCAAGGAGGTCGGCGGGCGCACCGCCTTCCTGGTCATGACCACCGTGAGCGCCAAGTCGGTCGATGTGACCGGCTGCTATGTCTATGACTTCGGCGCGCTGAACGGCATCGACCCGGCCCTGGTCACGGCCTGGCTGGGCGAGGCGCCGGCCCAGACCGTCGATCGCGCCGGCATCGCCGCCCAGATCTGGAACGCAGAGGGCATCGAAGGCGTGGTCGAGCTGCAGAACGGCCTTGTCGCGCCCAACAGCCAGGCCGCGAAGATCCTCGGCTTCCACGGGGTCTCGATCAAGGTGACCTCCGGCGTCGAAGCCGCGAAGGATCCGTCATGATGGAGCTGCGGGTTTATATCGACGGACCCATGCGGCGGGGGTACTGCGACGAGGACGAGGCCACGTCGATGATCATCAATTTCCGGCCGATCACGGCCGAGAAGACCTAGGAGCCAACGATGCGTAGGACCGCCTTTCTCACCGCCCTGGTCGCCAGCGTCATGCTGGCCCTGCCGGCCGCCGCCGCCGACAGCGCGCTGATGGTCATGTTCAAGGACATGTGCGTCAACACCCGCGCCTCCATGGACCCCGCCCTGGCCAAGGCCGACGCCAAGAGCTGGGCGACCCTGCCCAAGGAGATGTTCAGCGGCTCCGAATTCAAGGAGATGGAGAAGTTCGAGGCCCGCTATTCGGCCGAGGGCGGCGGCATCAAGATGCTGTTCGTAGGCGTCGGCAACATCGACACCGAGTGGGGCAAGACCAAGGTCGACATCTGCTTCGTCGCCGACTCGGCGGCCGACGCCGACGCCCTGCTGAAGGAAACCCAGGCCTTCGCCGGCGTGCAGCCCGCCACCGGGGCCGGCGCCGCCAACCAGACCATGTGGGCCTACATCCAGGGGCCCAAGGGCAACGTGACCGCCGCCGGCATGAGCGACGCCGATACCGCCGCTGCCGCCAAGGCCGGCACCGCCCGTATCCTGCTTCACCAGAAAGAAACCGGCCTCACCATGGTCGGCTACGCCATCCCCCGTATCTAGAGAGCTGCATGTCCATCCTTATCGACAAGAACACCAAGGTCATCTGCCAGGGCATCACCGGCAGCCAGGGGACCTTCCACACCGAACAGGCCATCGCCTACGGGACCCAGATGGTCGGCGGCGTCACGCCCGGCAAGGGCGGCACGACCCACGTCGGCCTGCCGGTATTCGACACCGTGGCCGAGGCCGTGGACCGCACTGGCGCCGACGCCAGCGTGATCTATGTCCCGCCGCCCTTCGCGGCCGACTCGATCTGCGAAGCGATCGACGCGGAAATGCCGCTGATCGTGTGCATCACCGAGGGCATCCCGGTGTCGGACATGGTCAAGGTGAAGCGCAGCCTGCAGGGCAGCAAGTCCCGGCTGATCGGGCCCAACTGCCCCGGCGTGCTGACCCCCAACCAGTGCAAGATCGGCATCATGCCGGGCGGCATCTTCTCTGAAGGCAGCGTGGGCGTGGTCTCGCGGTCGGGCACCCTGACCTATGAGGCGGTGTTCCAGACCACCAACGTCGGCCTTGGCCAGACCTCGGCCGTCGGCATCGGCGGCGACCCGGTCAAGGGCACCGAGTTCATCGACATCCTCGAAATGTACCTGGCCGATGAGGCGACCAAGTCGATCATCATGATCGGCGAAATCGGCGGCAGCGCCGAAGAGGACGCGGCCCAGTTCATCGCCGACGAGAAGAAGAAGGGCCGCTGGAAGCCGATGGTTGGCTTCATCGCCGGCCGCACGGCCCCTCCCGGCCGCCGCATGGGCCATGCCGGGGCGATCATCTCCGGCGGCAAGGGCGGCGCCGAGGACAAGATCGCGGCCATGGAAGCGGCCGGGATCGTGGTCTCGCCGTCTCCGGCCAAGCTTGGCGAGACGCTGGTGGGCGTGCTCAACGGCTAAGCCTTTCGCAGGCTGAACGCCATGACGCCGGCGGGTTTTGCGACCCGCCGGCGTTGTGCTGCCTGGGGATATAGCCCTCGGTCATGGCAGACACCCGAAAAACTCAACAAATCCGCGCCCTTTATCTCCCCTTTCACAGGTGGGGGGCCTATATGAGGCCCCATTCGAACGACCGGCAGCGGGGCCGGTGCAATCTGGCGCGAGTGCAATGGCCGACGACGCGGGTCTCATCAATCAGGTCCTGACCGAAACCTCCTTCCTCTACGGCGGCAACGCCGACTACGTCGAAGACCTGCACGCGCGCTGGGCCGAGAATCCGGCTTCCGTCGATCCCTCCTGGCAGGCCTTCTTCGCCAGCCTCTCCGACCAGGCCGCCCAGGTGAAGGCCGCCGCCGCCAAGCCGGCCTGGACCCCGAACCGGCCGGGAGCGCCCCGCCCCGACTGGCTCCCGGCGCTGGACGGCCAATGGCCCGCCGCCCCGGCCATCGAGGCCAAGATCGGCAAGGCCGTCGAGGGCCGCTCGCCCGCCGCGTCCCAGGAGGCGGTGCGCGCCGCCACGCTGGACAGCCTGCGCGCCATCATGATGATCCGCGCCTATCGGATGCGCGGCCATCTGCGGGCCAACCTCGATCCCCTGGGCATCGCCATCCCGCCCGGCGACGCCAGCGAGCTGGACCCGGCGAGCTATGGTTTCACCGAAGCCGACTACGACCGGCCGATCTTCCTCGACTATGTGCTGGGCCTGGAGACGGCCACCCTTCGCGAAATCCTCGACATCGTCCGCCGCACCTACTGCGGCAGCGTCGGGGTGCAGTACATGCACATCTCCAATCCGGCCGAGAAGGGCTGGATCCAGGAGCGGATCGAGGGCCGCGACAAGGAGATCGTCTTCACCAAGGAGGGCAAGGTCGCCATCCTCAAGAAGCTGATCGAGGCCGAGGGCTTCGAGCGCTTCCTGCACAAGCGCTTCCCCGGCACCAAGCGGTTCGGCCTGGACGGCGGCGAGGCGGCGATCCCGGCTCTGGAACAGATCATCAAGCGCGGCGGCGCCCTGGGCGTGCGCGATATCGTGCTGGGCATGCCGCACCGGGGGCGCCTGAACGTCCTGGCCGCGGTGATGGGCAAACCCTACCACGTCATCTTCCACGAATTCCAAGGCGGCAGCAGCCTGCCGTCGGACATCGAGGGCTCGGGCGACGTGAAGTATCACATGGGCGCCAGCTCCGACCGCGCCTTCGACGGCAACAACGTCCACCTGTCGCTGACCGCCAACCCCAGCCACCTGGAAATCGTCAACCCTGTGGTGCTGGGCAAGGCCCGCGCCAAGCAGGCCTTCACCCTGCGCGAGCAGCCGGACGCCGGCCGTGGCCACGTCCTGCCGCTGCTGCTGCACGGCGACGCCGCCTTCGCCGGCCAGGGCGTGGTGGCCGAATGCTTCGCCCTGTCGGGGCTGAAGGGCTATCGCACCGGCGGGACGATCCATTTCATCGTCAACAACCAGATCGGCTTCACCACCGCGCCGCACTACAGCCGCACCAGCCCCTATCCGTCGGACGTGGCGCTGATGGTCGAGGCGCCGATCCTGCACGTGAACGGCGATGACCCGGAAGCGGTGGTCTATGCCGCCAAGGTGGCCACCGAGTACCGGCAGCAGTTCGGCAAGGACGTGGTCATCGACATGTTCTGCTACCGCCGGTTCGGTCACAACGAGGGTGACGACCCGACGATGACCCAGCCGCAGATGTATGCGCGCATCAAGGGTCACCCCTCCACCCGCGAAATCTACTCGACCCGCCTGATCGAGGAAGGCGTGGCCACCCAGGCCGAGGTCGATGGCTGGCTGAAGGAGTTCGACGACTTCCTCGACGCCGAGTTCGAGGCCGGCAAGGCCTACAAGGCCAACAAGGCCGACTGGCTGGACGGCAAATGGGCCGGCCTGACCCTGCCGGGCGACGAAGAGCGTCGGGGCAAGACCGGCGTGCCGATGCAGAAGCTGGCCGACCTGGGCCGCAAGATCACCGCCATCCCCGACGGGGTGGACGTGCACAAGACCGTCAAGCGGATGGTCGAGAACCGCCGCGCCATGATCGACGCCGGCGAGGGCATCGACTGGGCGCTGGCCGAGCACCTGGCCTTCGCCACCCTGCTGGACGAGGGCTATCCGGTGCGCCTGTCCGGCCAGGACAGCGTGCGGGGCACCTTCACCCAGCGCCACTCCGACCTGATCGATCAGACGACGGAGGAACACTACACCCCGCTCAACAACCTGCGCCCGGGCCAAGGCAACTACGAGGTCATCGATTCGGCCCTGTCCGAAGAAGCGGTGCTGGGCTTCGAGTACGGCTTCAGCCTGGCCGACCCCAAGACCCTGACCCTGTGGGAAGCCCAGTTCGGCGACTTCGTGAACGGCGCCCAGGTGGTGATCGACCAGTTCATCAGCAGCGGCGAACGCAAGTGGCTGCGGATGAGCGGCCTGGTCATGCTGCTGCCGCACGGCTACGAGGGCCAGGGGCCCGAGCACAGCTCGGCCCGCCTGGAGCGCTTCCTGCAGTCCTGCGCCGAGGACAACATGCAGGTGGTCAACTGCTCGACCCCCGCCAACTATTTCCACGCCCTGCGCCGCCAGCTGCACCGCGAATTCCGCAAGCCGCTGATCGTCATGACCCCCAAGAGTCTGCTGCGTCACAAGAAGGCGGTGTCCAACCTGGCCGACATGGGGCCGGAAGGCAGCTTCCACCGGGTGATGGTCGACGGGGCCGAGGCCGGCTGCGATGTCGGCGGCGTGACCCTGAAGGCGGACGACCAGATCCAGCGGGTCATCGTCTGCTCGGGCAAGGTCTACTTCGACCTGGTCGAGGCGCGGGCCAAGGCCGGGCGCGACGACGTCTACATCATGCGGATCGAGCAGTTTTATCCCTGGCCGATGAAGTCGGTGATGCAGGTCCTGCAGCGCTTCCCGAACGCCGAGCTGATGTGGGTTCAGGAAGAGCCGAAGAACATGGGCGGCTGGACCTTCGTCGATCCCTGGCTGGAACTCACCCTCGACCGGATGGACATCAAGGCCAAGCGGGCCCGCTACGTCGGCCGCCCGGCCAGCGCGTCCACAGCCGCCGGCCTTATGAGCCGCCACATGAAGGAACTGGAAGCGTTCCTCACTGATGCCTTCGCCTAATCATTCAGCCGACTGACAAAAATAGAAATCGAGTAAGGATCCATGGCCGACATCATGACCCCCGCCCTGGGCGAATCCGTCACCGAAGCGACGGTCGCCAGCTGGAAGAAGAAGCCGGGCGAGGCGGTGAAGAAGGACGAGATCCTCGTCGAGCTGGAAACCGACAAGGTCAGCCTGGAGGTCGCCAGCCCGGCCGACGGCGTGCTGGAGAGCATCGCCGCCAATGACGGAGACACCGTCACCCCCGGCGCCGTACTGGGCGTAGTCAGCGCCGGCGGCGCGGCCGCCGCGCCGAAAGCCGAGGCTCCCAAGGCCGAAGCCGCCCCGGCGCCCAAGGCCGAGGCTCCGAAACCCGCCCCGGCTCCAGCCGCCAAGCCTGCGGACGACAAGCCGCTGGCCCCCAGCGTGCAGCGCATCGTCAGCGAGACAGGCCTCGACCCCAAGGGCGTCACCGGCAGCGGCAAGGACGGCCGGATCACCAAGGGCGACGCCCTGGCCGCGTTGGACGCCCGCGCCTCGGCCCCGGCGGCGCCCGCCGCCCCCGCCGCCCCGCGCGCCATCCATGAGCGCGAGGAGCGGGTCCGCATGACCCGCCTGCGCCAGACGATCGCCCGCCGCCTGAAGGAGGCGCAGAACACCGCGGCCATGCTGACCACCTTCAACGAGGTGGACATGAGCGCGGTCATGGCGCTGCGCAATCAGTACAAGGACGTCTTCGAAAAGAGCCATGGGGTGAAGCTCGGCTTCATGAGCTTCTTCGTCCGCGCCTGCGTCGCGGCCCTGAAGGCCATTCCGGACGTCAATGCCGAGATCGACGGCCAGGACCTGATCTACAAGAACCACTACGACATCGGCGTGGCTGTCGGCACCGAGAAGGGCCTGGTGGTTCCGGTGGTGCGCGACGCGGACGCCATGAGCCTGGCCGAGATCGAAAAGGAGATCGGCGCCCTGGGCCGTAAGGCCCGCGACGGCCACCTGGCCATCGAGGACATGCAGGGCGGCACCTTCACCATCTCCAACGGAGGGGTCTACGGCTCGCTGATGTCGACCCCGATCCTCAACGCCCCGCAGTCGGGCATCCTGGGCATGCACAAGATCCAGGAGCGGCCGATGGTGGTGAACGGTCAGGTCGTCATCCGGCCGATGATGTACCTGGCGCTCAGCTACGATCACCGCGTGGTCGATGGCCAGGGCGCGGTGACCTTCCTAGTCAAGGTCAAGGAAGCCATCGAGGATCCGCAGCGCCTGCTGCTGGACGTCTAGGTCGGGGTCTGCGCATCCTCCGCCCATGGCGGAGAGCAAGCCCACCAACGTGCAGTCGGCCAAGGCCCGGTCCGCGCCGATCGTCGAGCCGGGCGGCGTCGCCTGGCCGTGGTCGCGCGGCGGTCGCGACCTCGACATCGGTCGGGCCGCGCTCGACAAGGGCGTGACCTTCCGCAGCGACACGGTGGAGAGCGGTCCGCCCCGGCCGACCAAGGTCGCCAGACGACCAGCGGGCGCCCTAGCCCCGCGCAAGGACACCCTGCTGGCCGGTGTGGCCAGGCCGATCATCGCCCTGCTGCTGGCCTTTCACCTGGCGCCGCATCTGGCCGACACATTCGGACTGGGCTTCCTGGTCCGCCTTGCCGGGCTGCTGCCGTTCGGCGACTTGGTCGAGCCGGCGATCCGGTCCTGGGCCTTCCAGCCGACAGGAATCTGGGTGATCGCCCTGATCCTTCGGTTCGTGGGGCTGAACATCGCCAAGAAGGAGCCGATAGCCGGCTTGGTCCTGGCCCTGCTGGCGTTCGGACTGGACGCCGTCTCCTGGCTGTTCATCGGCCGGCCGCTGGGCGGCGACGGCGCGCTGCGCACCCTGTTGTTGGCCGAGGCGGCGCTGCTGGCCGTGCCGCTGGGCTTGGCCTGGGCCATGGCCCAGGCGCGTCGGCGAGATGTCGGGTAGACGACATTAGCCTTTGTTATGTCGTTGAATAGACATATGATTTTCGCGGGAACCGATCTCGTAACCTGACATTTGATCCAACGGGCCCGCACGGACGGGCGGCCGAATTTCGGGATCATGCAATGTCAGCGATGGATACCGCGGACGTCGGCTCCTGGCCGAGTAGCTCAAACAGCGACTTCAGAGAGCAACTCCTTGCGCTCGTCCCGGCCATGCGCGCCTTCGCCCGCTCCCTGAGCCGCGATCGGGAGGAAGCCGACGATCTCGCCCAGGAGGCCCTCTATCGCGCACTGGCCAACTGGCGAACCTTCCGGCCCGGCACCAACCTCAAGGCCTGGGTCTTCACCATTCTGCGCAACCGTTTCTACAGCCTCCGCCGTCGCAGCGTCAGGGAGACGAGCCTCGACCAGGAGTTCGCCGAACAGATCCCCGCCGCCTTCGGCGATCCTCTCGCCAGCTTCGAACTCGACGTCGTTCGCCTGGGCCTGAACCAGCTTCCCGCCGAGCAGCGGGAGGCCATCATGCTGATCTGCGCGGCGGGCCTCAGCTACGAGCAGGCCGCCGTGGTGGCCGACTGCCCGATCGGCACCATCAAGAGCCGGCTCAGCCGCGGCCGGACCAGCCTGGTCGCCCTGGTCGATACCGGCGCCGTCGGCGCCTCTGACGGCGCACGCCCATCACTGGCCCTCGATCGGCTGATGCAGGACGCCAGCCGGATGGCTGCGGCGGGCGCCCAGGCGTAGACCCCCGAGCGGGGTGACCCGCGCCCGCCATTGGTGCATCCTCGCCGCGTGGCCAGCGGGGGCGGGCATGACAGACAGGCGGGATTCACCGATCATCCAGGGGCCGGAACCGTCTGGTTGGGCCATCTGGTGGAAGCGGCTCAGGGAGGCGCTCGCGGCCCTGCGCCGGCCGAAGGCGGATGCTGGGCCCCGCCCCGCCCACGCGAAAGCGGGGGCCGTCCCGCGCGCCGCCGAGCGCAAAACGGATAAGGCCGCGCTGAAGGCCTGGCGTGAGGTTCACGGTCGGCCGGCCATCTGGATGGCGCCCTTCTTCCTGGTCTTCGCGATGCTCTTCGCCTTGCCGCACCTGGCCCAGGTCATCCAGCCCCAGGCGCCGCGCAGCCTGATCACCGCCTTGGTCGCCGCCTTGCCGGACCCGGCCCAGCCGCTGTCGCCGATGATCGCCGGCTGGCTTTGGGCGCCTTGGTGGCTGGGGCTGATTGCCCTGTTGCTGCGCCTGCGGGCCGCCTGGACGGCGGGACGGGCCATTCTCGATGCCGTGGGCTGGGCCATGGCGGCCCTGGTCGTGGAGGGGGCAGCCTGGCTGTATTTCGGCCGCAAGGCGCTGGAGACGGGCTTCAGCCCGGCGGAGCGGTCGGGGGCCTGGCAATTGCTGGTCGCCGAGTTCGTCTTCCTGTTCCTGACCGCCGTGCTGTTTGCGCCGACCAAACGGCAACGAATCCGGTTCGAGCAATAGGCAAAATCGAAGACCCCAGCGCGAGCTTTTCAACTTGAGCGGAAGAAGGCCGAGTCCGCCCGCGCCGCCCTGGTCCTGTTGATCCCTGGCGCTCTCTAGACGCCGGAAGTGGGTCATGATCGATTGCCGGCATGCATTGTTCAAACATCCCGCGACAGCGACCGTGACCCCTGCGGAAGGCTTGCAGATTCTGGCCTGGATCGCCCGGTTCGTCGGAGCCTGGTACCTGTTCAACGGGGCGGTGGCGCTGAACGTCTGGCGGCGCACCATGGTGAACCGGCGGCCGGAGACCGGGGTGGAGCATGTGCGCGCCTGGACCGTGCTGGCGGTGGCCAACCTGACCCTGCTGGGCGGGCTGCTGCTGTTGTTCCTCAGCCCGATGGCGCCGCACGTCTTCCTGGCTAGCTGCGCGTTTCAGGGCGCCTATTTCGCCTGGGCGCGCAAGGCGCTGCCGGCCCGGGACGAGGCCGGGCGGCGGGCTCGGCGGGTCTCCTTCACCGGCTTCATGGTCTACGTCGCGGTGACCCTGTTCGTCCTCGGCTGTAGCGAAGCAGGTCTGCTGGGCTGAAATCTCCCGCGCGCCCTCGCATCCGGCGGCGGGATTTGCCATATGCAGCGCACAGCGAACGCAAGGGAAATTCAGGCCCATGGCCCAGTACGACGTTGTCATTATCGGGGGCGGCCCCGGCGGCTACAACGCGGCGATCCGCGCCGGGCAGCTCGGGCTGAAGGTGGCCTGCGTCGAGGGGCGCGGCGTCCTGGGCGGCACCTGCCTGAACGTCGGCTGCATGCCGTCCAAGGCCCTGCTGCATGCCTCGGAAATGTACGACCTGGCCAACAAGGACTTCGCCACCCTGGGCATCGAGGTGGCGCCCAAGCTGAACCTCGGCCAGATGATGAAGCAGAAGGCCGAGAGCGTGACCGCCCTGACCAAGGGCATCGAGTTCCTGTTCAAGAAAAACAAGGCCGACTACGTGAAGGGCTGGGGCCGCATCGCCGGGCCCGGCAAGGTGGCCGTCAAGGGCGAGGACGGCGCCGAGAGCATCCTCGAAGCCAAGCATATCGTTATTGCCACGGGCTCCGAACCGACGCCGCTGGCCGGGGTCGAGGTCGACCAGAAGCGTATCGTCGATTCTACCGGCGCCCTGTCGCTGCCCGAGGTTCCCAAGTCGATGGTGGTGATCGGGGCCGGCATCATCGGGCTGGAGCTGGGCTCGGTGTGGCGGCGGCTGGGCGCCGAGGTGACGGTGGTCGAGTACCTGCCGCGCATCACCCCCGGGATGGACGAGGAAACCGCCAAGACGTTCCAGCGCGCCCTGACTAAACAGGGCATGAAGTTCGAGCTCGGCGCCAAGGTGACCGCCGCCAAGGTCGGCAAGAAGGATGTCGAGCTGACCATCGAGCCGGCCGCCGGCGGCGAGGCCAAGAGCCTGAAGGCCGACTATGTGCTGCTGGCCATCGGCCGCCGGCCGTTCACGGATGGCCTTGGCCTGGAGACGGTGGGCATCACCCCCGACAAGCGCGGCTTCATCGAGACCGACCACTTCAAGACCTCGGCCGAGGGCGTCTGGGCGATCGGCGACGTGATCCACGGCCCGATGCTGGCCCACAAGGCGGAAGAAGACGCGGTCGCCTGTATCGAACTGATCGCCGGCAAGGCGGGTCATGTCGACTACGACCTGGTGCCCAGCGTGGTCTACACCTATCCGGAGGTGGCCTGGGTCGGGAAGACCGAGGAAGCGCTGAAGGCCGAGGGCGTCGCCTACAAGGCCGGCAAATTCCCCTTCACCGCCAACAGCCGCGCCAAGATCAACCACGAGACCGACGGCTTCGCCAAGGTCCTGGCCGACGCCAAGACCGACCGCATCCTGGGCGTCCACATCGTCGGCCCGCAGGCGGGCGAGATGATCGGCGAATACTGCGTGGCCATGGCCTTCGCCGCCGCCTCGGAAGACATCGCCCGCATCTGCCACCCCCACCCGACCCGCTCCGAAGCCGGCCGCCAGGCCGCGATGGGCGTCGAAGGCTGGACGATGCAGGCGTAACCCACCGAAGTTTACCACCCCTCCGTCATCCTCGGGCTTGTCCCGAGGACCCATTTCTCCGCGCGCACGGACAGCCAGGGTGGGGTCGCGGCCGCGGCCCCAACGGCAAGCGCTCGCGGCGGCCGAACCCTGGGTCCTCGGGACAAGCCCGAGGATGACGGCAGTGGGGTTGGGACCTAAGTTGGGTGAATCAGCGGAGGGAACAATGGCCGACGATATCCAGTGGCGCGATCCGGAGATCGGCCAGGTACGGGCGCTGCTCGCCGCCCTGCGGCCGCCGACGCAGACCAAGCCGACCTGGGCTGAGCGCCGCGCGGGCCTCGACGCCTTCGGCGCGATGGCGGCCCTGCCGGACGGGACGCTGGTCATACCGGTGGATATCGAGGGCCTGCCCGCCGAAGGGCTGGTCCCGCCGGGATCGGACGAGAGCCGTCAAATTCTCTACCTGCACGGCGGCGGCTATTGCGCCGGCAGCCCGACCAGTCACCGGCCGGTCGCTGCCCGGATCGCCGCAGAGGCCGGCTGTCCGATCCTGGTCATAGACTACCGTCTGGGCCCGGAAAGCCCGTTCCCGGCCGCCGTCGACGATGCCGTGAAGGCCTGGTGCCACCTGCTGGAGGCCGGGATCGACCCGGCCCGCATGGTCATCGCCGGCGACAGCGCCGGGGGTGGCCTGGCTCTCGCCACGGCGCTTGCCCTGCGCGACGCCGGCCTTCCGCAGCCGGGCGGGCTGTTCTGCATCAGCCCCTGGGCCGACCTGCGCCAGGTCGGCGCCGCCTATGAGCGGCTGGCCCACCTCGACCCGATGATCAGCGCCGAGGGACTGAACGATTTCGCGCAAGCCTATCTGAACGGCGCCGACCCCTCCCACCCCCACGCCTCGCCGGCGCTTGGCGACTACAGCGGCATCGCCGCGATCCTGATCCAGGTCAGCGGCGCCGAGGTGCTGCTGTCCGACAGCCTGGCGGTGGCCCAAGCCGCCGGCCTGGCCGGGGTCGAGGTCAAGCTGGAGATCTGGCCGGAGATGCTTCACGTCTGGCACGCCTTCTTCGGCCAGTTGGGCGCCGCCCGCCGGGCCATCACCGGCGCGGCGGGGTGGATCCGGGAGAAGACGGGCGCTTAGGCGCTCCGGCTTGCCGCCGCTTCAGCCAGTTCCCGAAGCGCCGCGTTGACGATGGTCAGCTTGGCGAAGGTCCAGCCGCCGCCGGCCGACTCGATCTCCTCGACGGTGCGGCGCACAGTGCGGCCCGGGCCCGAGTGCATGGCGGCCCAGGACTTGACCGTGGCGGCGGCCTGTTCCGGGGTCTCGCCGCCCTGGGGGCTGGCCGCATAGGTCATCACCGCGCGGGTCACCTGGGTCTGTTCGACCAGCATGTCCTCGATCAGCCGGCGGACGGCCATCCGCTCATAGTGGTCGCCCCCGCGCTTCTCGCCGGCGGCGGCCCGCAGCTTGTCGAAGCTGAAGGCGGCTCCGACCTGGTGATACAGCCGGGCGGCGGCCGGGGCCGGCCAGTTCATCGAGGCGGCCAGGTCCAGCAGGTCTGCCGCGGTGGTCAGCGGTTGCAGGGCCGCCACCGCCGTGGCCAGGGCTTCCGGCGCGCCGTCGGCGGCGAAGGCCTTGGCGCGGCGGGCGACCGCCTTCTGCTCGAAGGACGAGAGGATGGCGGGGCTCAGGGCCGCCAGCTCGGCCGTGGCCGGCTTGTAGCGATCAACCAGCGCCTGGACGCTCTCTCCGGTCTTGGCCCGGCGGGCCATCCAGAAGGTCTGGCTGCGGATCAGGTGGGCCAGGGCCCGGAACAGCGACAGCTGGCCGGCGGCGGCCACCTTGCCATCCAGCGCGGCGACCTCGTCCCACAGGTCATCGACGCCCAGGATGCGGCGGCCGGCCTCGAACCCGACCACCAGGGCGGCATCATCGGCGCCGGCGGCGGCCTTCAGGCGGCTGGCGAAGGTGGGGCCGCAGCGGTTGACGATCTGGTTGGACAGCACCGTGGCGATGATCTCCCGCCGCAACCGATGCTGGTCCATCTCCGCGTCGTAGCCGCGCACGCCTTCGGGGAAATAGCCCTCCAGCGTGTCGCGGAAGGCCGGATCGTCCGGACCCTTGCCGCCAATCATGTCGGAGAACAGGTCGAGCTTGCCATAGGCCAGCAGCACGGCCAGCTCCGGCCGGGTCAGCCCCTGGCCGGCCTTGGCCAAATCCTGCAAAGTGATGGCGTCAGGCAGGCCCTCGACCTTGCGGTCGAGTTTGCCGTCGTGTTCCAGCTCGGCGATGAATCGGGCGTGGCTGTCCAGCTCGGCGGCGGCGTCCTGCTGCAGCAGGGAGAGCGCCAGCGTCTGGTCGTAGTTGTGGGCCAGCACGTGCTCGGCCACGTCGTCGGTCATCGAGGCCAGCAGCTTATCGCGCGCCGGGCGGTCCAGCTTGCCGGCCCGTTCGACCATGCCGGTGAGGATCTTGATGTTGACCTCATGGTCGGAGCTGTCGACCCCGGCCGAGTTGTCGATGGCGTCGGTGTTGATCCGGCCGCCCGCCCGGGCGAACTCGATCCGGCCGGCCTGGGTGAGGCCCAGGTTGGCGCCCTCGCCGACCACCTTGACCCGCAGGTCCGTTGCGTCGACGCGGATGGCGTCGCTGGCCTTGTCGCCGGCGTCGGCGTGGGTCTCGCGCTTGGCCTTCACATAGGTGCCGATGCCGCCGAGGTAGAGCAGCTCGGCGCGGCTCTTGAGAATGGCGGTCATCAGCTCGTTGGGGCTGAGGCTATCGGCCTTGATGTCGAGCGCCGCCTTGACCTCGGGCGAGATCGGGATGGTCTTCAGGGAGCGGGCGAAGACGCCGCCGCCCTTGCTGATCTTGCTCTTGTCATAGTCGTCCCAGCTGGAGCGGGGCAGCTTGAACATCCGGTCCCGCTCATCCCAACTGGTCGCCGGGTCCGGATCGGGATCGAGGAAGATGTGGCGGTGGTCGAAGGCGGCCAGCAGGCGGATCTGCTTCGAAAGCAGCATGCCGTTGCCGAACACGTCGCCGGACATGTCGCCGACGCCGACCACGGTGAAGGGTTCCTTCTGGATATCCTTGCCGGCCTCGCGGAAGTGGCGCTTGACCGCTTCCCAGGCGCCGCGGGCGGTGATGCCCATGACCTTGTGATCGTAGCCGGCCGAACCCCCGGAAGCGAAGGCGTCGCCCAGCCAGAAGCCATAGGATGCGGAGATGCCGTTGGCGATGTCGCTAAAGGTGGCCGTGCCCTTGTCGGCCGCGACCACCAGGTAGGGATCGTCCGGCTCATGGGCGATCACCCCGGCCGGCCGGACCACATCATTGTTGGCGTCGATGTTGTCGGTGATGTCCAGCAGGCCCGACAGGAAGACGGTGTAGGCGGCGATGCCCGCCGCCCGCGTCTGGTCCGGCGTGCCGCCGCGCGGCAGCTGCTTGGGATAGAAGCCGCCCTTGGAGCCGACCGGCACGATGACCGCGTTCTTGACCTGCTGAGCCTTCACCAGGCCCAGCACCTCGGTGCGGAAGTCGTCGCGGCGGTCGGACCAGCGCAGCCCCCCGCGCGCCACCGGTCCGAAACGCAGGTGGACGCCCTCGACCATCGGGCTCCAGACGAAGATCTCGCGGAAAGGCTTGGGAGCCGGCAGGTCGTCGAGCTCGCGGCTGGCGACCTTGAAGCTGATGTAGGGCTTCGGCTGGCCGGCCTCGTCCTGCTGATAGAAGTTGGTCCGCTTGAGCGCCATGACCAGCAACGCCAGGCGGCGCAGCACCCGGTCGGCGTCGAGGCTCTCGACGTTCTGCAGAGCGGCGACGATCTCGCCCATCACCGCTTCGGCCTGCCGTTGGCGGGCGGGGATGTCGGCGGTGATGGCCGGGTCGAACTTGACGCGGAACAGGTCGAGGATCAGCCGGGCCACGCCCGGATTGTCGCGCAGGGCCTCTTCCTGCACCGCCTGGCTGGGGTCCAGCCCCGACTGCTGGCGATACTTGGCCAGGGCCCGCACCAGGGCCGCCTCGCGCCAGGAGACGCCCAACTCCAGAACCAGGCGGTTGAACCCATCGCTCTCGGTCTGGCCGAGCCAGACGGCGGTGAACAGGGCCTCGAAGGCGTCCTTCACATCGGCGAACACTAGGTGCTCGCCCGCCCGGTCCTCGAGCAGGAACTCATGGACCCAGACGGTCTCCTTGCCGTTCGCCCCGACCGGCGACAGCTCGAAGGCGTCTTCGATTAGCGCCCGCAGGCCCATGTTCTCGAGAATCGGGGTGACATCGGCCAGCGGCACGTGCTCGCCTCGCCGATAGAGTTTGAACCGAAACCGTACGGCGCTGTCACCGACCTGGCGGAAGGCGCGGGCTCGGAACTCGTCGTCCGGCCCCATGGCGTCGACCTCGGCCAGGTCAGCCATCGCCTCCTCGGCCGGGTAGAAGTCGCGGTAGCCGCCACTGAACGCCTCGGACCAGCGGCCAAGCGTGGGGGTGGTCGGCAGGCCGGAGGCCCGCACCGCGGCCTCGAACCGGTCGCCCCAGGTGCGGGCGGTCTCGGCGACCTCGGCTTCCAGTTCGGCCAGGTCCGGCTCGGCGTGGTCGCCCGGATTGACCCCGATGATGTAGTGGACCCGGGCCAGGGGCGCGTCGGAGAAGCTGGGATAGTAGGCCGAGACCCGGCCGTTGTAGGCCGCCGCGATCAGCCTGCCGGCCCGCTCGCGCACGCCGCTGTCGTAGCGGTCTCGCGGCACATAGAGCAGCACCGAGATGAACCGGTCGAAGGCGTCCTTGCGGGCGAACAGCTTCAGTCGCGGTCGGTCGGTCAGGTGCAGAATGCCCATCGCCTGTTCGAGCAGTTCGTGCGCGTCCAGTTGGAACAGCTCGTCGCGCGGATAGCTCTCGATGACGTGGCGCAGCCGCTTGTCGTTGTGGCTGCCGGGCGTCACATGCGCCTCTTCGAGGGCCAGGCGAACCTTGCGCCGGATCAGCGGCACCTCATTGGCCGGGGTCTCGTAGGCCTCTACGGTGAACAGGCCCACGAAGCGGACCTCGCCGGAGGGCAGGCCATCGGCCCCGTACCGCTTGACCCCCACGTAGTCCATGTAGGCCCGGCGGTGGACCGCCGAGCGCAGGTTGGATTTGGCCACGGTCAGAACCGGGCCTGCTTCCAGGTGGCGACGCACCTGCTTGGACAGGATGGCCGGCTCGCTGGCCCGGCGCAGCACGGCGCGGCTCTGATCACGCAGGACGCCCAGGCTGCCTTCCGGCTGGTAGAGCGGCTCCTCGGCCGCGTAGCCGCCATCGGCGGTGCGGGGATACTCGTAGGTACGGGCCCCGAGGAAGACGAAGTGGTCGCCCTCCAGCCACCTCAAGAAGGCCAGCTGCTCGGCCCGCTCGTCGGGATCGGCGTCGCCCAGGTCGGTGGCCTCGAGCTCCTCGATGGTGCGGCGCACCAGGCTCTTCATCACATGGAAGTCGTCGACCGCCAGCCGCACGTCGGCCAGGGCTTTGGTCAGCGCATCCAGCAGCCCGGCGACCCGATCCTCGCCGATCGGATCGAGATGCACCTGGATCAGGGATCGAGCCTCTCCGCCGACGCTGCAGATGGGGTGGAACATCGCCCGCACCGCCAGGCCCGCGTCGGCCACCTGGCCCATGATGCTGTCGACCAGGAAGGGCCGGTCGTCCTGCACGATTTCCAGCAGGTCGCGGCCCAGGTCGTCGCCGGTCGGGCTTACCCAGCGGCGCAGGCGGATGGCCGGATCCTGGCCCTTGGCCTGTTCGGCAAACCGCCAGAAATCGGCGAACATCGCGCCCAGGTCTTCATCGGAAACCGCCGGCAGCTCCTCGGCCTGCAGGTCGCTGGCCACCTGGGCCAGGAAGGCGGCCTCGTCGGCGCCGGGCGCCTGGCGCCCCAATCCCCCCGCGAAAGTCTTGGCCAGGGCGTCCGCCTTGGCCTGCATCGCCGGGTCGTTTTTCGCGCCGCTCATCCCGTTTTCCTCGAGAATTTTATCGTTTGGACGTGTGTGGCGGTCGCTTTAGCCTGATTTCGAGCGGCTAGCGCCCAAAATCGACCCCAGGTCGCCGAAATTCCGCAAGGTCAGTCTAGCCCGGCCGACGGAGCGGCTGAACCCCAGACCGATGTCCTTTCGTTGCGAAGGTCATGCCCCGACGCCAAACCTCAAAGGCGAGGATCGATCGGCTCGCTCTCCATGGCCAGCAGCGCCAGAGCGACCAAGCGGGACCATGCCTCGCCTGATGTCGGCCTTGCCGCCCCGAATTGAGTAATTGTAGTCTACCCGACAGTAGATTGGGGGGCGTGGGGTGATGGAGGACTATCGCGCGGCCGCTTTGAAGGTCTGCCTCGACGATGTGGCGCGACTGACGCGGTTCGATGCCGACGATCTGGTCCAAGAGGGCGGGCTGGTCCAGGCCTTCGCCGTCGCCGTGCACCAGACTTATCAGGTCACGGTGGATACGGTGACTCAACGGGTTCACGGCGAGTCGAGCGGCGCCGGCCGCTCGGTCGGTTCCAGCAGTGGCTGGCAGGAGGCGATCTCGGCGCTTCGGGCGGAGGCGCTGGCCGCGCCCCGGTTGACCGAGGGCGTTCTGGCGACGGTCAGCGCCGCGCCGTTTGCCGGCAAGATGCAGGGATGGTCCTTGGGCACACACGGCCGCTCGGTTTATTGGCGGCAGACCTGCAGCGGCTGTCGCGGGCGGGGCCGGGTCACCTGCACCGCCTGTGGGGGCAGTCGCCAGACCCGGTGCGCCATGTGCGGCGGCGCTGGACGGACCAAGTGCAGTCCATGCTGGGGGGCGGGCGGCAGCTCCTACACCGTGACCGAAGGCTATCCGCCCAATGAGCGGCAAGTAAGCCGCTGGCAGACCTGCATCCACTGCGGCGGCGCGGGGGAGAACGCCTGCCACAGTTGCGGCCAGCGCGGTTGGGTCAGCTGCTCGGCCTGCGGGGCCAGCGGCGAGGTGACTTGCGGCGACTGCGGTGGCACAGGATCGGTTACCGATATCGCCAGCTTCAGGCTGGTGGTGACCCCGACCCTGGCTTTCGGGGCTGTAACGCCGGAGGACAGTCGAGCGCGTTCGCTGATCGTGGGACGGATCGGCATCGGCGGGCTGGCCGCCGTGGCTTCTCAGGAGACCACCGACTGGGAGCGATCCGAAAGCGGCGCGCGGGTTACGGGGCTGAGCCGATTTGAGGTGCGGGGATGCGAACTGGTCCTGCGGCGCGGGGACCGGGTGTTCAGGCCCTACGCCCTGGGGCCGGCTGCGACGATCTGGGACTATGACGGGGTGGTCGAAGATCTGCTGGAGGCGGATCTGACGGCCCTTGAGGCGGCCGCTCCGGCGCTGGCGCTGATCCCGGAGAAGGCGGAGCCGGCGGCCTTTGGCGTTGTGCGGGCCTTCTGCGAAAACGAGGCGAACCAGGCGCTACTGGCCGCGGCGCGGACGGCGCAGAACCCAGTTCAGCTGAAGGAGGCGATCAAGGGGACGGTGTCCGTCGCCTATGCGGAGCGGGTGACCAAGGCGATGAGCGTGTTCGTCGCCCGGCTGACCCGACGCCACATGGCGGTGGGGCTGGGGCTGGGAACGGCCGCGGCGGTGCTCACCGCGGCGGTCTGGGCCTTGCTGTGGTGGGGCCTGCGGCCGACCAGCTTTGGCCAGGACTGGGAATTGCTGGGCTGGCTGGCGCCGACCGGCTGGCTGCTTGGGGCGGCGACCGGCTGGCTGACGGCGTCGGCGCGGCTGAAGGGGTTGGGCGGCGAGCCGCTGAAGGCGTTCACCAAACGCAAGGACCTTGGCCTCGGGGGCCGCCTCAAGCTCGGCTGGAGGCGCAAGAACAGGGGTGAGGCGACTGACTGATCCGGCGTCAGATCGCCAGCCGGTGGAACCCCGGCGCCGGCGGCGCCGCAACCCCATCTTCAGCGCCCGGCGTCACGCGGCGATAGACCAGGGCCTCGGCCACATGGATGCGCTTGACCGATGGCGCCTGGTCAAGGTCGGCGATGGTGCGGGCCAGGCGCAGGGTGCGGGTCCAGCCGCGCGCGGTCAGCCGGCCGGCCTCGGCGGCGCGGCTCATCAGGGCGCGGGCCGCCGGGTCGAGGTCCAGGGCCTTCTCCAGGAAATCGCCGTCGGCGCGGCTGTTCAGCGTCGGGGCGTCGGCGCCCGCCTTCTCCGCCCGTTCAGCCTGCAGGGCGCGAGCGGCCGCCACCCGCGCGGCGGCCTCGGCGCTGCCCTCGATGGGCGGCGGCAGGGCCAGGTCGGCGGCGGTCACCGAGGGCACGTCGATGGCCAGGTCGATCCGGTCCATCAGCGGCCCCGAAACCCGCCCCTGATAATCGCGCTGACAACGCGGGGCCTTTCCACAGGCGCCTTTGCCGGCCCCGCCATGGCCGCAGCGGCAGGGGTTCATGGCGGCGACCAGTTGAACCCGGGCGGGGTACCGGATGTGGAAGTTGGCGCGAGCGACCATCACCTCACCCGTCTCCAGGGGTTGCCGCAGGGAATCCAGTGCCTGGACGCCAAACTCGGGCAGTTCGTCGAGGAACAGCACCCCATTGTGCGCCAGGCTCACCTCGCCGGGCTTGGCCTTTATGCCTCCGCCGGTCAGGGCGGCCATGCTGGCGCTGTGGTGGGGCGCACGGAAGGGCCGGTCGCGGGTCAAGGTCCCCTTGGCGATGAGCCCGGCTACCGAATGCACCATGCTGGTTTCCAGCAGTTCCCCGGCGGTCAGAGGCGGGAGGATGCCCGGCAGCCGCTGGGCCAGCATCGACTTGCCCGACCCCGGCGGGCCGCAGAGCAGCAGGTTATGCCCGCCAGCGGCGGCGATCTCCAACGCTCGCTTGGCCTGCTCCTGACCGCGCACATCGCGAAGGTCCGGACCGCCGGTGGTTTGGACCACATCGCCGGCGCGGGGCGCGGCGATGATCTGCGTGCCCCGGAAATGGTTGAGGAGGCTGATCAGCGAGCGGGGCGCCAGGATGCGGGTGTCGCCCGCCCAGGCCGCCTCCGGCCCGCAGGCCTCCGGGCAGATCAGACCCAGCCCCATGGCTCCCACCGCGATGGCGGCAGGCAGGGCGCCGGCCACCGGTGCGATGCTGCCGTCCATCGACAGCTCGCCCATCGCCGCCCAGCCATCGAGAGCATCGAGCGGGATGATTCCCATGGCCGCCAGCAACGCCAGCGCGATCGGCAGATCGTAGTGGCTGCCCTCCTTGGGCAGATCAGCGGGCGCGAGGTTGGCGATCAGCCGGCGGGAGGGCATCGACAGTCCCATCCCCGCGAAGGCGCCCCTCACCCGTTCCCGGCTCTCCCCGACCGCCTTGTCGCCCAGGCCCACGACAACGAAGGCTACGGCGCCGCCGGTCAGCTGAACCTCGACGTCCACACGCCGGGCCTCGACTCCCTGAAAGGCGACCGTGACGACCTTTGCGACCATGGCGGCCCCCTCAGAACGCGCGCCGCTGGCCCGTGGCCGTGCAGAGTCCCCGGGCGACCTCGCGGCCATCGTTCGACTGACGGGCGATGGCGCCGGTCTGCCGGTCGATTCGATAGGTATCCGGGGCTGAACCGAGCCGGAAGGTGGCGCCCGCCGCGTTCAATGACTTGCGGCCGACGGGCTTGCGCGCGCCGTCCAGCACATCGCCATAGTAGTCATCGAAATAGAGCTCCAGTCGCTTCCCATCGACCTCGCAGCTGACCGGGATCGGGGTGGACAGGATGCGCGCGTGAACTGCCGGTTCAAACCGGATGAGCACCATCTCGGTCTCGACCTCACACTCGAAGGTCGCGATCGTGGATCCCAGATCCCATTGCTCGAGCTGGAAAGTCGCATCGAACCCGAAGTTCCGAACAAGCTCCGCGCGGCGGACAGGCTGGCCGAAGGCGCGGCCGAGCCATGCGCGCGACGCCCTGCAGGCGCCGGGCGCATCCCCCGAGCCTCTCAAAAGTACAGCCACCTGGCTCGGGTTGGCCTTGGTCACCGTGATCAGCATGTCGTAAGTCTGATCCCCGGCGCGGACCCCGCTCTTCCGGCGCTCGCCATTCTCGCCCTCGGTCGTGTCACGCCACAGAGGCTTGGACTCGATCTGTCCCCACTGGAAGCTCCGCCAGGCATCGGGCGATGACCAATGATCCTGGGCCAGCGCCGGACTCGACAACAGCGCCAAGCCCAGGGTGGCCGCCGTAATGAGACCGCGACCTGCCCGTCTTCCGCCATTCATCCGCTAACCCCTTGAGTTACCCCACTTATCCACAAGACCAGCACGGGTTGAGGCTCAAAGCAAGAACAAATATAGAACTAGATGAGAAGTTCAGTGCTTACAGTCATATAGCTGTCACAAGTTCAGCCGGTGTGACCGCGCTCAGTCGAGGTAGCTGGTGGTGATCTCGTACTGGCGGCCGCGCTCCAGGCGCTTGCGGCGCTCGAACATCGCCACCCAGGCCGAGCCTCCGAGCCAGACGATCACGCCGCAGAACCACGGGAACGCCGTCTTGGTGACCAGCACCACACCCGCCATGGCCATCAGGCAGCAGAGGACCACCGGCGTCACCAGC
This sequence comes from Caulobacter sp. SLTY, assembly GCF_009905535.1. Taxonomy (GTDB): domain Bacteria; phylum Pseudomonadota; class Alphaproteobacteria; order Caulobacterales; family Caulobacteraceae; genus Caulobacter. Next base: position 46,918 of record NZ_JAAALA010000001.1, read on the forward strand.
CGCCGCCCATACCAGCAGGCGACCAGGGAGGGGACGATCGCCGCCAGAGCCGCGGCGGCGAGCATGAACTCAAGATCGAGGGTGACAGGGGGCTGAACGACCATGGGCCCATCCTGCCGGGCCGTGGTTTCCAGGCCGTTCAGGCCGGGACGAAAAGTCAGCCGGCGCGGATCGCCTCGATACGGTCCCACATCGCCACGGTTACGTCCGGCCCGCCGAACCGCTTCAGCTGCTGGGCGCCGGTGGGGGAGGTGACGTTGATCTCGGTCAGGTAGTCGCCGATCACGTCGATGCCGACGAACAGCAGGCCCCGGCGTTTCAGCTCCGGCCCGATGATGGCGCACAGCTCGCGGTCGCGGGCGGTCAGCTCGACCGCCTCGGCCCGGCCACCGCGCGCCAGGTTGGAGCGAACCTGGCCCTCGGCCGGCACCCGATTGATCGCCCCGACCGGCTCGCCGTCGACCAGCAGCACCCGCTTGTCGCCCTTGGAGACGGCCGGGATGAAGGCCTGGGCGATCACCTGTTCACGGCCGATCAGAGCGTGCAGTTCCAAAAGGGCGTCGAGGTTCGGATCGCCCTTCATCAGCCGCACCACGCCCGAGCCGCCGCCGCCGTAAAGGGGCTTCAGCACGATGTCGCCGAACCGCTCCTGGAAGTCATGGATGGCCTCCACGTCGCTGGTGATCAGGGTCGGCGGCTGAACGCCGGGAAAGCTGGTGACGAACAGCTTCTCCGGGGCGTTGCGCACCTCGGTAGGATTGTTCACCACCAGGGTCTTCGGGTGGATCGCATCCAGGAAGTGGGTGGCGGTGATGTAGGCCATGTCGAACGGCGGATCCTGGCGCATCAGGACCACGTCGATGTCCTCGGCCAGATCCAGCACCACTGGATCGCCGGCGGTGACATGGTTGCCCTTCTCGCGCCGGATGGTCACCGGGATGGCCCGGGCCAGGACCCGGCCTTCCGACAGGCTGAGCTTATCGGGGGTGTAGACCCAGAGCTTGTGGCCACGCTCCTGGGCGTTCTCCATCATCAGGAAGGTGGTGTCGGTATCGATGTTGATTCCCTGGACGGGATCCATCTGGACGGCGACGCGCAGGGTCATGGGGGCTCTCGGGATGATGTGACGCTAACTTGAGGCGCGGCGGTGGCTTTCGCCAGGGGGCGGGCCGGCGGTTTTACGTGGGCGGGCTTTCAGTTCAGCTGCATCCGCACCCGTTCCCTGGCGGCGCGGGCGGCGATGGCCGCGCCGCCGTCGAGGATCTGGGCGCGGCTCAGGGCCTCCTGGGCGCCGACCAGGGCCCCCTGGCCCTCGCGGGCGCGGGCGACATCCAGCCAGGGGCGGTGGTCGGCGGGGTTGAGCAGGGCGCGGCGGATGGCGCTGCGCTCGGCGGCCGGCCAGTCGGCCCGCTGCTGGGCGCGGGCAAAGATGTTGTTCTGCAGCCGGATCAGCACCGCCCGGTCGCTGACCGGCGCCATCAGCGCCTCCAGGCGGCTGGCCACGTCCGGCGTCAGGCCGGCGCGCAGGGCCCGGCGGCTGAGCTCCGACGGCAGGACGATCCGCCCTTCGCTGAACGGGTCCAGCGCCATCGGCCCTTCGCCGGTCTCGATGCGCAGCAGGAAGTGGCCGGGAAAGTCGACCCCATGCACCTGCAGCTTACAGCCGCGCGCCGCATGGATGTAGATCACCCCCAGCATCACCGGCAGGCCCTTGCGCCGGTCGGCCAGGGCGATCAGGTCGGCATTGTCCGGATCGTCATAGGTGAGGACATCGCCCTCCAGCCGCAGGTCGCCGGCCATGGCCTCTGCGATGGCCTCCTCCGGGCTTTCGCGATCCAGCCGGGCGGCCAGCCGCTCGACCGCATCCTTGCCCAGCTGCAGGGCCGCGGCCGCGTCGCGGTCGGGCTCCTCATGGATGGCGCAGGCCAGGGCCGCCTCGAACAGGGGGAAGGCCTCGTCGGCCGCCTGGCCTGCCTCCGCCAGCATCCGTTCGGCGTCCTGTCGGGTCATGAATCCCCTAATAGCTGTCCGGCCAAGCGTCGGGAATATGACATGGCCATTTGCCCGGAGAGAGGGCGATGAGGTCGAGCCGCACCGTAACGCCCTGAAGCGCCGGCCGGTTCGCCGCCAGCTGCGCCCCCGCCCGCCGCAGCCGCTCGCGCTGCTCGATGTGGACCGCTTCCAGAGCGGCTTCCGGGGTCGTGCGGCTCTTGACCTCGACCACCGCCAGCACCCTGCCCTTGAGCGCCAGGAGGTCGATCTCCCCCTGCGGCGTCCTCAGGCGAAAGCCCAGGATCCGGTAGCCGCGCAGCATCAGGGCCAGGGCGGCGAACACCTCGGCCCGGCGGCCGGACTGGCGCGCCGCCCCGCCGCGCAGCCGGCGCGCCTCGCTCACCTCAGGCGTCCTTCATCGCCAGGGCGCGGCGATAGAGGTCGCGGCGATTGACGCCCAGGGCCTTGGCCACCTCCGACGCCGCCTCGCCGGGCGGCAGGCGGGTCAGGGCCTCGCGCAGGGCCGCCTCGGCGTCGGCCTCGGTGGCGACCTCGGCTTCGCCGGGGCCGACCAGGACGACAATCTCACCCTTGGGATCGTCCAGAGCGGGGTTGGCGGCCAGTTCGGACAGCCGGCCGCGCACGCAGGTCTCGTGAAGCTTGGTCAGCTCGCGGCAGACCGCCGCCGGCCGGTCGCCCAACACGTCAGCCATGTCGGCCAGGCTGGCGGCCAGGCGGGAGCCGCCCTCGAAAAAGATCAGGGTGGCCCGCACCGGCGCGAACTCCGCCAGGAAGGTCTTCCGCGCGGCGCTCTTGGGCGGCGGGAAGCCTGCGAACAGGAAGCGGTCGGTGGGCAGGCCCGCCAGGGTCAGGGCCGCCAGGGGAGCCGAGGCGCCGGGGATGGGAATTACCGGATGCCCCGCCACGATGGCCTCGGTGGCCAGCCGATAGCCCGGATCGCTGACCAGGGGGGTGCCGGCGTCGCTGCACAGGGCGATCCGCTGCCCTTCGGCCAAGGCGGCCAGGGCGCGTGGGCCGGCGCGGGCCGCCGCGTGCTCGTCATAGCGTTCCAGCCGCTTGGACAGGCCATAGGCGGTCAGCAGCTTGGCCGTGACCCGGGTGTCCTCTGCCAGCACCAGGTCGCAGCCGTTCAGCACGTCCAGCGCCCGCAGGGTGATGTCCCGCAGGTTTCCGATCGGGGTGGCGACCAGATAGAGGCCGGGGTCTAGCGGGGCCTGGGACAAGGCCGGCGGCGGCGGACGGGACGACATGGGCGCCAGAGCGCCTTGCCGGGGGCCTCGCGTCAAGGGATAGAAGGGCGTCCGTAACGCGCCGATGGAGCCGCCGGTGAAGAAATTCGTCCTCTGGCTCGTCCTGATCGCCATCCTGGCGCTCGCCGGCCTGTTTGCATGGTGGTGGTTCGACGTGCGCTGGCAGCCCAAGACAATCACCAAGAAGCCCGCCGAGATCGCCAAGATCCTCGAGGCCAGCGGCTATGTCTCGCCGGGGCTGGGCGGACCGAAGGCCTATGTGATCGTGTTCCGCGGCTGCCCCGACTGCGTGCGGTATGTGACCGAGGAATTCCCCAAGCTGCATGAGGCGGGGGTCGATACCCGGGTCATCGCCGTTGCCCGCGCCGACGTCGGCGGCCAGCCGAAATCCACGCCGGTCGAGCGCGCGACGGTGGCCGAACTGTGGATCAACCGCAGCTGGCCGCTGTGGGAACAGTGGAACGCTTCGAGCGTCGAGGCCTGGACCGCGCCCGGCCTGAAACCCGCCGACGGGGACATGGCCCGCGGCGCGGTCGTGGAAATCTCACGCAAGGCGGTGGCGGACCTCAAGCCCCTCCTGGCCGCCAACGGCGTGCAGGTCGGCGAGGATGGGGTGAAGTACCCGACCCTGATCTGGTGGACCAAGGACGGGGCGATGAAGGCCTGTGTCTGCGAGGATCCGCGCAGCTACCGCTTCGTGCGCAAGGATCTGGGGGCATAAGAGGCAGGTTCGGGAAACTCTTCCGCGGCGCGGTGGGAGAGTTGCGCCGCCCTCCGTCGCAGCGCACATAAGGCTCCCATGCCTCCCCGCCTTCGCCCCACGCGCCTGGAACACGTCGTAGACGGCGAAGCCCTGCGGGCCCGGCTGTCGGCCGCCGCCCTCGATGCGTTGGGTGACGAGGCCGAGCAGCGCCGCCGCGCGCTGGAAATCCTCAAGCAGGCGCTGTTTCGCGGGCGGATGATCGCCAAGGAGCGGCTGGAGAACGGCGCGGGCGGGATCGAGACGGCGCGGCTGCTCTGCGGAGTGACCGACGAGGTGGTCACCGCCCTGTACGACTTCACCACGGTGCATGTGTTCCGGGCGCGAAACCCGACCGAGGGGGAGCGGCTCTGCCTGCTGGCGGTAGGGGGATACGGCCGGTTCGTGCTCAGCCCCTACAGCGATCTCGACCTGCTGTTCCTGCGCCCCTGGAAGCAGACGGCGCATGCCGAGAGCGTCATCGAATACATGCTCTACGCCCTGTGGGACCTGGGCTTCAAGGTCGGCCACGCCAGCCGGACGGTCGAAGAGTGCATCAAGCTCTCCAAGAGCGACTTCACCATCCGGACCTCCCTGCTGGAGGCCCGGCGCCTGTCCGGCGACGAGGCCCTGGCGGCCGAGCTGCGCAAGCGCTTCCAGGCCGAGGTGATGCGGGGCACCGGCCCCGAATTCATCGCCGCCAAGCTGAAGGAGCGGGACGAGCGCCACGCCCGGGCGGGAACCAGCCGCTACATGGTCGAGCCCAACGTCAAGGAAGGCAAAGGCGGACTTCGCGACCTGCACACCCTGATGTGGATCGCCGAGTACCTCCACCCCGTGGAACGGCCAACCGACATCTTCCGCCTGTCGCTGTTCGCCCCGCGCGAGGTACGGGCCTTCACTCGCGCCTTCGACTTTCTGCATGCGGTGCGGGCCCATCTGCACTTCACCACCGGCCGGCCCGAGGAACGGCTGACCTTCGACGTCCAGCCGGAGATCGCCCGCCGCATGGGCTATGGCGACCGGGCCGACAATCCGGCGGTCGAGCGCTTCATGCGCCACTACTTCCTGATCGCGCGGGAGGTCGGGGCCCTCACCCGCGCCTTCTCGGCCAAGCTGGAGGCCGAACAGCTGAAGCAGGAGCCGCGCGGCCTGTCGCGCTTCCTGCCCGGCCGGAGCAAGATCAAGCGCCGGGGGCTCGACTACCCCGGCTTCCACGAGGAGAACGGCCGCCTCAACATCGAGGGGCCGCAGGTGTTCGCCCGCGACCCGGTCGACATCATCCGCATGTTCCGCATCGCCGACGTGCTGGACCTGGACCTGCATCCGGACGCCTTCACCGCCGCCACCCGCGCCCTGCCGCTGATCGGTAGCAAGCTGCGCCGCGATCCCGACGCCGCCGAGGCCTTCCTCGACATCCTGGCGCGGGGCAAGAAGCCCTACCGGACACTGACCCTGATGAACGAGGCCGGCGTGCTGGGCAGGTTCCTGCCGGAGTTCGGCCGGGTCGTGGCCCAGATGCAGTTCAACATGTACCACTCGTTCACCGTGGACGAGCACACCCTTCGGGCCATCGGCATCATCAACGATATCGAGCATCACCGGCTGGAGGACGACCATCCCCTGGCCACCTCGATCATGCCGCTGATCGACGACCGCGAAAGCCTGTTCCTGGCCATGCTGCTGCATGACACCGGCAAGGGCGGCGTGGGCGGCCAGGAGAAGGCCGGGGCCCGTTCGGCGCGTTCGGCCACCGAGCGGCTGGGCCTCGACCGGGGCAAGATCGAGCTGATCGCCTGGCTGGTCGAGCATCACCTGGTGATGAGCGATTTCGCCCAGAAGCGGGACGTGGCCGACCCCGCCACCGTGGCCGCCTTCGCCCGCATCGTCGAAAGTCCCGAGCGGCTGCGCCTCTTGCTGGTGCTGACCGTGGCCGACATCCGGGCCGTGGGGCCGGGGGTTTGGAACGGCTGGAAAGGCCAGCTGCTGCGGGAGCTCTATGCGGCCACCGAGGCCACCTTCCGGGGCGGGCGGGGCAGCGATCCGGCCGCCTCGGCCCAGCGTCATCTCGAATCGGCGGCGCAGCAGGCCCGAACCGCCGTCGCCGGCGAGCACCCGGAGGCCGCCGACTGGGCGGCGAGCATGGAGAACGCCTACTTCAGCGCCTTCTCCAGCGCCGAGATCGCCGAGCACGCGGCCCTGGCCCAGCGCGCCGCCGCCCAGGGCGGAGCCGCCGCCGGCGGCCGCATCCGCGCCGATCGCAACACCGCCGAGGTGGTGGTCGCCGCCCGCGACCGCCGGGGGCTGTTCGCCGACCTGGCTGCCGCCCTCTCCGGCCTGGGCGGCAATGTGCTCGGCGCCCGGGTGTTCACCTCCCGCGGCGGCCAGGCTCTGGACGTCTTCCAGGTGCAGGACGCCACCGGCGCCCCCTACGGCGCCGAGAACCCCCGCGCCCTTCGCCGGCTGGCCGACGCGCTGGAGGCCGCCGGGCGCGGCGAGCCGGTGGCGCCGGAGAGCCGTCGAAGCGACCTTGGCCGCGCCGCCGCCTTCGCCATCGTGCCCACCGTGATGCTCGACAACGAGGCCTCGACCGAGGCGACCGTGGTGGAGGCCTCCGGCCGGGACCGACCGGGCCTGCTGCACTCCCTGGCGCGGGCGATCTCCGAGGCGGGCCTCAGCATCGTCTCCGCCCATATCGACAGCTACGGCGAGCGCGCCGTCGACGCCTTCTACGTGACCACCGCCGCCGGCCAGAAGGTCACCGACCCGCGCAAGCAGGCGGCGCTGAAGGGCGAATTGATGGCGGTGCTCGAGGCCGGGGAGGTCGAGACCAAGGGCCGGCTGCAGCGGGCGCGCGCCTCGGTGGCGCGTTGAGGCCCGTCTGCGCCAAATGATCGCTGTTCCTCCACGCGGCCCCGCTTGACCCCTGAATGGGGCGGGCGCAGAAGCGCCGCGTGAGCGACGAGACCCTGCCCTCCCCGACGCCGGACCAGCAGACCACGCCCAAGGTCCCGCCGGGAACGCCAGAGTCGCAAAAGCCCGAGCCCAAACGGCCGAGCATCATCAAGTCGTCGCTGATCTTCTCAGGCCTGACCCTGGTCAGCCGGTTCATGGGCCTGGCCCGCGACCTGGTGATCACCGCCCGCCTGGGCGCCAGCCAGACCATCGCGGCCGACGCCTATTACACGGCCTTGAGCTTCCCCAACCTGTTCCGCCGCATCTTCGCCGAGGGCGCCTTTGCGGCCGCCTTTGTGCCGGCCTACAGCCGCAAGCTCGCCGCCGACGGCGAGCGCAGCGCCGACGAACTGGCCACCGACGGCATGGCGGCGCTGGCGGCGGCGACCATCGTGCTGACCGTCCTCTGCATGCTGACGATGCCGTGGCTGATGTTCGTCATCAACCCGGGTTACGCCGACGAGCCGGACAAGTTCCGGCTGGCCTGGATGCTGACCATCGTCACCATGCCCTACCTGCCCTGCATGGCGATCACGGCGCTGTTGTCAGGGGTGCTGAACGCCCGTGGCCGGTTCATCCTGTCCGGCGCCGCGCCCACGGTGCTCAACGCTGCCATGCTGGTGGCGGTGATCCCGGTGAAGGACCCGGTGGCCGCGGCCTGGGCTGCCAGCTTCGGCGTCCTCGGCGCGGGCTTCGTCCAGGCAGGCCTGCTTTGGTGGGGCGCGCGGAAATCCGGGGCCATCCTCCGTTTGACGCTGCCGCGCCTGACGCCGGATGTGAAGGCCCTGATCCTGCTGGCCATCCCCGGCGCCATCGCCGCGAGCGCCACCCAGATCAACATCTTCATCTCCGGCATGCTGGCCAGCCAGATGACCGGCGCTCGCTCCTGGCTCAACGTGGCCGACCGGCTCTACCAGCTGCCGCTGGGCATGGTGGGCGTGGCCATCGGTGTGGCCCTGCTGCCCCGGCTTTCCCAGGCGCTGGGCAAGGGCGACGCCAAGGACGCCCAGGAGAGCACCGACCTGGCCATCGTCGCGTCGCTTGCCCTCGCCCTGCCGGCCGCCGCCGGGATGATGGCGGTGCCCCACTATCTGATCGACGGCCTGTTCACCCGCGGCGCCTTCACCGCCTTCGACGCCGAGCAGACGGCCCTCGCGTTGTTCCACTACGGCTGGGGCACGCCGGCCTTCATCCTGGCCCGCGTTCTGTCGCCGGTCTTCTTCGCCCGCCAGGACACCAAGGCGCCGATGCGCTTCGCCCTGATCTCGGTGGCGATCAACATCGTGCTCGGCCTGGCCCTGTTCCACTGGATCGGCTTCCAGGGGATCGCCGCGGCCACCGCTGTGGCCAGCTGGTTCAACGTCGGCCAGATGGTCTTCGCCCTTCACAGATCCGGCGACTACCGGCCCAGCAAGCAGGCCTGGGGCAAGATCGCTCGGCTGGCCATCGCCAGCGCCATCCTCGGCGCCCTGCTGGTCTATGCCGGCCTCAATCGGGCCTGGATCGAAGCGCCGCTGGCCGGCATCCATTTCCTTGGCCTCGGGGCCAAGGAGATCGGCATCCTCAGCCTCTTCCTGGTCGCCTCGGCGGTCTATCCGGTGCTGGTGCTGGGCACGGGCGGCATGACCCTGGCGGAGATCAAGGGCCTAGTCCGGCGGCGGCGCGCTTGAACCTTCCGGCGTGCTCGCCTATTGCCGTGGTCATGGTCCAGCTCACTCAGCGATGGCGCAGCCTCTGATCGTCCGCTAGAGCCCCGCGCGGGGATGATCCCGCGCGCCGACCGACCTGCCTTTCGAGTATCTCCATGACCGACACCGACATCCAATACGCCGGCCCGCAACGCGTGCTGTCCGGTGTCCAGCCCTCCGGCGCCCTGCACCTGGGCAACTATCTCGGCGCCCTGGTGAAGTTCGCCAGGCTGCAGCACGAGATCGACACTTTCATCTTCGTCGCCGACATGCACGCCATCACCGTGTGGCAGGAGCCGGCCCAGCTGGCCGCCCAGACGAGGGAGATCGCCGCCGCCTACCTGGCCGCCGGCCTCGACCCGGCCAAGGCCACCATCTTCCCGCAATCGGCCGTGCCCGAGCACGCCGAACTGGCCTGGATCTTCAACTGCGTCGCCCGGCTCGGCTGGCTCGACAAGATGACCCAGTTCAAGGAGAAGAGCGGCAAGCACAAGGAACGCTCCTCGGTCGGCCTCTACACCTACCCGGTGCTCCAGGCCGCCGACATCCTGGTCTACAAGGCCACCGCCGTGCCAGTCGGCGAGGACCAGAAACAGCACCTGGAACTGGCCCGCAACATCGCCCAGAAGTTCAACCACGACTTCGCCGCGCCCGGCTGCTTCCCCCTGCCCGAACCGCTGATCCAGGGGCCGGGCGCGCGGATCATGAGCCTGCGCGACGGCTCTGCGAAGATGAGCAAGTCAGACCCGTCCGACCTGTCGCGCATCAACCTGACCGACGACGCGGACACGATCGCCAGCAAAATCCGCAAGGCCCGCTCCGACGCCGACGTGCTGCCCGAGACGATGGAGGGGCTGGAGGGCCGCGCCGAGGCCCGCAACCTCGTGGGCATCTACGCCGCCCTGGCCGGGGAAACCAGCGAGGCGGTGCTGGCCAAATTCGCCGGTCAGGGCTTCGGCGCCTTCAAGCCGGAGCTGGCCGATCTGGCCGTCGCCAGCCTGGCCCCGGTCAGCGACGCCATGCGCCGTTACCTGGCCGATCCGGCCGAGATCGACCGCATCCTGGCCGCCGGCGCCGCCAAGGCCCGCGAGGCCGCCGCCCCCACGGTGGCCGAGGCCAAGAAGCTGGTCGGTTTCTGGGGGACCTAAGGGCCGCCCATGCGTTGCGGGCGGATGACCGACATGCTGGACGCTCTCATCGTCGGCGGCGGGCCCGCGGGCCTGACCGCCGCCATCTATCTTGGCCGCTACAAGCGCCGCTTCGCGGTGATCGACGCAGGCGACAGCCGCGCCGCCTGGATTCCCATCACCCACAACCATCCAGGCTGGCCGGACGGCATCAAGGGCACGGACCTCCTGGCCCGCATCCGCCAGCAGGCGGAGATCTATGGCCCCGACATCCGCGAAGGCATGGTCGAGGCGATCAAGCCCATCGACGGCGGCTTCGAGGTCACCATCGATGGCCGCACGGTGACCGCCGCCAACGTCCTGCTGGCCTGCGGGGTCAAGGACAACGACCCGCCCCTGCCCGGCGTCGAGGACGCCATCCGCAAGGCGCTGATCCGCATCTGCCCGATCTGCGACGGCTATGAGGTCAGCGGCCAGGCCGTCGGGGTGCTGGGTGACGGCCCGCTGGGGGTGCGCGAGGCCCTGTTCATCCAGACCTGGACCGACGACATCACCCTGGTCCACGTCGGACCGCCGGACGCGCTCTCGGCCGAAGACCGCGACAAGCTCACGAAGGCGAACATCACCCTGATCGAGACCGCCTGCGAAAGCGTCGTACTCGAGAACGACACCCTGACCGCCCTCTGCTTCGGCCCTGACCACACCCTGCGCTTCGACGCCCTCTATGCGGCGCTCGGCTGCACGGCGCGCTCCGACCTGGCCATCCAGGCCGGCGCCCGGCTGGACGACGCCGGCCGGCTGTTCGTCGACGACCACCAGCAGACCAGCATCCCCGGCCTGTTCGCCGCCGGCGACCTGGTGCGTGGCCTCAACCAGATCACCACGGCGGAGGGCGAGGCCTCGATTGCGGCGACCGCGATCCATAATCGGTTGCGAGGGGTGCTGCCTTAGGCCCGCGCCGGAATGACCACCGGCAGCCGTTCATAGCCCTTCACGAAGCTGGAGAAGACTCGCTTCGGCTCGCCCACCACGTCGATGCGGGGGAAGCGCTTGAGCACCTCTTCCCAGACGATCCGCAGCTGCATCTCGGCCAGCCGGTTGCCGACGCAACGGTGGATGCCGAACCCGAAGGACATGTGATGCCGGGGCCGCTCGCGGTCGATGATGAAGGCGTTCGGGTTGTCGATCGCCGTCTCGTCGCGGTTGCCCGAGACATACCACATGACCACCTTGTCGCCCTTCTTGATCAGCTTGCCGCCCACCACCGTGTCGGCCACGCAGGTGCGGCGCATGTGGGCCAGCGGCGTCTGCCAGCGGATGATCTCCGACACCATCCCGGGGATCAGCGAGGGGTCGGCCCGCAGCTTGTTGTACTGATCGGGGTTCTGGTTCAGGGCCAGCAGGCCGCCGGTGATCGAGTTCCGCGTCGTGTCATTGCCGCCGACGATCAGCAGGACGATGTTGCCGAGGTACTCCATCGGCGTCATGTCTCTGGTGCTCTCGCCGTGGGCAAGCATGGAGATCAGGTCCGGCGCCGGCGGGGCGTTGATCCGCTCGTTCCACAGCCTCGTAAAATACTCCAGGCAGCCCAGGAGTTCGGCCTGACCCTCTTCCTCGGTCTCGACGATGCCCTGGCCCGGAATGGCGGTGGCCACGTCCGACCAGCGGGTCAGCTTGCGGCGGTCCTCCCAGGGAAAGTCGAACAGGGTGGCCAGCATCTGGGTGGTCAGTTCGATGCTGATCTTGTCGACCCAGTCGAATTCCTCGCCGATCGGCAGGCTGTCCAGCAGCGCCGCCGCCCGCGCGCGGATGACCGGCTCCAGCTCCATCAGCCGCTGCGGCCCCACCGAGGGGCTGACCGTCTTGCGCTGCACGTCGTGCTTGGGCGGGTCCATGGCGATGAACATCGGCAGCATGAACTCAGGATTGAAGTCAGCCAGGGTGATGCCGCCGAGATAGGCGTCGCTGCTGAACGCCTGGTGGTTGGTGTCCACCGCCACGATGTCCTCGAACTTCGTCACCGACCAGTAGGGTCCCCACTCGCTTTCCGGCGTAAAGTGAACGGGATCCTCCTGCCGCAGTCGCTCGAACACCGGCCAGAAGCTGTCGTCGGCGAACCGGTCGGGCAGGCCGGGGTTCAGCTGGTCCAGTGGGGTGGCGTAGGCCGCCGCTCTATCGGCGGCGCGCTTGTCGAAATTGCCATCGGCCATGGGATCAGACCTTCGCGGGGATGATGACGGGAAGGGTGTCGTAGCCCTTCACGAAGCTGGAGTAGACGCGGGTCGGCTCGCCGACCACGTCGATGCGGGGGAAGCGTTTCAGCACCTCCTCCCAGACGATGCGCAGCTGCATCTCGGCTAGTCGGTTGCCCACGCACCTATGGATGCCGAAGCCGAACGACAGGTGATGCCGGGGTCGCTCGCGGTCGATGATGAAGGCGTTCGGGTTTTCGATCACCGTCTCGTCGCGATTGCCCGAAACGTACCACATGACCACCTTGTCGCCGGCCTTGATGGTCTTGCCGCCGACCACCGTGTCGGCCACGCAGGTCCGCCGCATATGGGCCAGCGGCGTCTGCCAGCGGATGATCTCCGAGACCATGCTGGGGATCAGCGAGGGATCGGCCCGCAGCTTGTCGTACTCCGCCGGGTTCTGGTTCAGCGCTAGCAGACCCCCGGTGATCGAGTTTCGCGTGGTGTCGTTGCCCCCGACGATCAGCAGGATGATATTCCCCAGGTACTCCATGGGGTCCATGTTTTTGGTGTGCTCGCCATGGGCCAGCATCGAGATCAGGTCATTGTGCGGCTCGGCGTTGATCCGCTCGTTCCAGAGCCGGGTGAAGTAGTCGAGGCACTCTTTCAGTTCGAGCCGGCGCTGCTCCTCGCTCTGGACGATGCCGTTGCCGGGAATGGCGGTGGCCACGTCGGACCAGCGGGTCAGCTTGCGCCGGTCCTCCCAGGGGAAATCGAACAGGGTGGCCAGCATCTGGGTGGTCAGCTCGATGCTGATCCTGTCGACCCAGTTGAATTCCTCGCCGATCGGCAGGTCGTCGAGCAGCTTGCCGGCCCGCTCGCGGATCAGTGGCTCCAGCAGCATCAGGCTGGCCGGGCTGACCATCGGCTGGACGGTCTTGCGCTGCACGTCGTGCTTGGGCGGGTCCATGGCGATGAACATCGGCAGCACGAAGTCGGGCTTGGGATCCCGGATGGTGATCCCGCCCCGGAAGGCGTCGCTGCTGAAGGCCGCATGGTTGGTGTCCACCGCGACGATGTCGTCGAACCGGGTGATCGACCAGTAGGCGCCCCATTCGCTGTCGGGCGTGAAGTGGACGGGGTCTTCCTGGCGCAGCCGCTCGAACACCGGCCAGAAGGTATCGTCACGGAAGCGGGCCGGATCGCCGGGGTTCAGCCGCTCCAGGGGCGTCGACCAGGCCTCGGCGCGCGCCGCCGCCTGCTTGTCGAAGGATCCATCGGCCATGGTCCCATCCTCCCTTATCTTGTCATTGTTCACATTGGGCCACGGAACCGTGGTTTTGTGAAGCGGGGAGGGATCAAAGACGACCAGCGCTCTTGGCGCCCCCTCCCTAAGGGAGGGGGTAGGGGGAGGGTTTAAGGTGTCCGAAGGTTGGCGTTCGTAAACCCTCTCCCTCCCACCGCTTCGCGGCGGGTCCCTCCCTCTCCCTCAGGGAGAGGGGTTTGAAAGATCGGCCGAACGGATTGGAAAGGGAGCTAACCAGCCCGAGCGTAAGCCGGTCGCGACGCGGTCGCGCCCGCCGCGCTGACCTTGAACCGGCGGATCAGGGCGCCGAGTTGCTCGGCCTCCTGACGCATCATGTGCGAGGCGGCGGTGCTTTCCTCGACCATGGCGGCGTTCTGCTGGGTCATCTGGTCCATTCGGTTGGCGGTCAGGGTGACTTCGCGCAGGCCGATCGACTGTTCGCGCACCGAGCCGGTGATCTCGGTCATCAGGGCGGTCACGTCGCCGACCCGCTCGACGATCCGGTCCAGGGCCGCGCCGGCCTGGCCGACTAGGTCGACGCCGGAACTGATTTGCTGGCTTGAGGCGGCGATCAGGCTCTTGATTTCCTTGGCCGCCTCGGCCGAGCGCTGGGCCAGGGCGCGGACTTCCTGGGCGACCACGGCGAAGCCCCGGCCCGACTCTCCGGCACGGGCCGCCTCGACCCCGGCGTTCAGGGCCAGGAGGTTGGTCTGGAAGGCGATTTCGTCGATCACGCCGATGATCTGGGTGACATGGCGCGAGCTTTCCTCGATGTCGGCCATGGCGGTGACCGCCCGGCGGACCACCTCGCCCGAGCCACGCGCATCGGCGCCGGTCTCGGTCACCACCTGGTCGGCCTTGCCGGCCCCTTCGGCGGCGCGGGCGGCGGCGGCGGTGATCTGCTCCAGGGCCGAGGCTGTCTGTTGCAGGCTGGCGGCTTGGGCCTCGGTGCGGCGCGAAAGGTCGTCGGCGGCGCTGCTGGTCTCACCGGACACCGACTCGATGGTCACCGCACGCTCGCTGATGGTGCGAATGACCCCGGCCAGCTCGATGACCGTGTTGTTGAAGTCGTTGCGCAGGCCTTCGTAGGCGTCGGCGAACGGGGTGGTCAGCTGGAAGGTCAGGTCGCCCTGCGACAGGCGGCTCAGACCCTCGGCCAGGCCTTCGACGACTTGGGCCTGCTCGCGGCTGGCGGCGGCCCGGCGGGCCTCCTCCCCGGCGCGGGCCTGGTCCTGCTGGGCGCTGGCCGCGTCCTGCTGGGCGGCCAGTTCGGCCAGACGCAGCTGGTTGTCGCGGAACACCACCAGCGAACGCACCAGGGCGCCCAGCTCGTCGCCGCGCTTCATCCGGTCCAGATCGACGCTGTTGTCTCCGCCTGCCAGAGTCTCGGTCGCGCGGGCGATGCCCATCACGTCCTTGCGGATCACCATGACCAGCAGGAAGGCGATCCCCGCCACCCCGACCAGAGCCAGCAGCACCAAGCCGATGGCGGCCGAGCCGATCAGCTTGGCCTGGGATACCGAGGCCTCCGCCCGGGCGATGGATCCGGCGCTGATGTTGGCCGCCGCCTTGTCCAGGGTGGCGGTCATCTTCACATAGGCTTCCTCGAACGGCACGGTGAACTGGGCCGCCGTGGCGGTATCGACCTCCAGCATCGACATGACGACGCCCACCGCGTCCTCATAGTCCTTGAGGTCCTTCTTCAGCCCGGCCAGGTCGGCGCGCTCCTTGGAGCCGGCCGGCCATTTGTCGTGCGCCTGGTCGACGGCCTTCTTGATCTGGGCCACCTCGGTGGTCAGGGCCTCGGCCCGGCCCGAAATCGTGCCCTGCTCGATGCCGGCCGACTGGCGGGTCAGCAGCAAATAGAGTTCGCCATGGGCCGAGCGGATCCGCTTGGAGATGGTCGCCAGCTCCAGCATGGCCGGGGTGTCGGTCTGGACGACCTGTGTCAGCACCGCGCGCTGGTTGACGTTCATCCACCAGGAGCCGCCGGCCACCAGGGCCAGGGCCACGATGGCCAACATCGGCGCGAGCCCGACCTTGATGGCGAGCGGAGCGTCTGCAAGCCGAGGCATGCGCATGTCTGGTAGTCCCCTTGGTCCCGAACCCTAAGGTGCAAAGTCGGGCAAGAGGGTAATCCTCAGGTTAAGGATACCGGTCCCCGAGACGATTATTTCCCGCTGCGGGTTCCAGAAACGCGAAAACGCGCGGCGGTCGCAGGACCACCGCGCGTTCCGATGCCCTTGGGAAAGGGCGGAGGCTTCAGGCCTGTCAGGCGCCGGTGAAGCGCAGCGGCACCCGGATCACACCGGACTTGCCGCCCATCGGCAGGGCGCCGGCCACGCAGATGGCGGCGGCTTCGAAGCCCTTCGACGGGGCTTCGCTCTCGACCACCTTGCAGGCGGACAGCTTGCCGGCCGCGGCGGTGCATTCCAGGGTGACCTTGGCCGCCTGGCGGGTGTTGGCGTGTTTGGTCAGGCAGCGGGTCATTTCCGACTGCAGGTCGCCGGCCGAGCCCGCGCTGGCCACGGACAGCATTCCGAGAGCCGCGACCGCGGCAATGATCTTTTTCATAAGCTAGAGCCCCTTCTGAGCTTGTGGGTCGAATGACGGGGGTAGCTAATCGAAGAGTCCTTAAAGGTGGCTTACGCCGCATTGCAACTTGACCGGCCGCGCCGGCCTGGCCCTTGCCGCAAGGCCGCGCGGGTCCCATGTTCGGCTCATGTTTATCCAGACCGAAGCCACCCCGAATCCCGAGGTGATGAAGTTCCTGCCCGGCCGCGAAGTGCTTGGCGAAGGCAGCCGCGAGCTGGCCTCGCCGGAAGAGGCGGTCATCTCCCCGCTCGGGAGGGCGCTGTTCGACCTGGGGGACGTGACGCGAGTATTCCTGGGTCCGGACTTCCTGACCGTGACCCGGGCGGAGGGTGTCGACTGGTCGCACCTGAAGGCGCCGATCCTGGCCGCTATCATGGACCACTACACCTCCGGCCAGCCGGTGCTGACCGGCGATGAGGCCGCCCCCGCCGACGAGATCGTCTATGAGGGCGAGACCGCCCAGATCGTCGCCGAGATCAAGGACCTGCTGGACAGCCGGGTACGCCCGGCGGTGGCCCAGGACGGCGGCGACATCGTCTTCGCCCGCTATGAGGCGGACACCGGCGTGGTCTACCTGCACATGCGCGGCGCCTGCTCGGGCTGCCCCTCCTCGACCGCCACGCTGAAGAGCGGCGTCGAGAACATGCTGCGCCACTACGTGCCCGAGGTGACGCGGGTCGAGCAGACGCTCTGAAGGGCGCCATTTCCATCGGCGAACGTTAGAGACTGGTCCGTCGGGTCTCCGACGCTATATGCAACCCAGTCCGTTACTGATGGAGTCTCTATGTCCGCGCCCCTGCCCGACGCTTCCCTCGACCAACTGTTCCGCGAGGCGCGCAGCTACAACGCCTGGAAGACCGAACCCCTGCCGGAGACCCTGCTCCGCGCCGTCTACGACCTGGCACGCATGGGCCCGACCAGCGCCAACTGCAGCCCGGCACGCTTCGTCTTCTGCACCAGCGCCGAGTCCCGCGAGAAGCTGGCCTCCCTCGCCTCGGCGACCAACGGCGCCAAAATCCGCCAGGCTCCCTGTACGGTGATCATCGGCCACGACCTGGAATTCATGGACCGCATCCCCGAGCTCTTCCCCCACAACCCGGGCGCCAAGGACTGGTTTCCCAAGGGCTCGGACCTCGCCGAACGCACCGCCTTCCGGAACGGGACATTGCAGGGCGCCTACCTCATCCTGGCCGCAAGGTCGCTCGGTCTCGACTGCGGCCCGATGAGCGGCTTCGCCAACGACAAGGTCGACGAGGCCTTCTTCGCCGGCACGACCGTGAAGTCGAACTTCATCTGCAGCCTCGGCCACGGCACGGACGAAAACCTCTTCCCCCGCAGTCCGCGCCTGACGTTCGAGGACGCTTGCCGGATCGCGTGATCAGGCCCGCAGCCGGTACCCCGTCTTGAAGATCCACCAGATCGCCGTCAGGCACAGGGCCATGAACCCGAACGTCGCGGCGATGCTGATGCCGATGGCCACGTCCGACACCCCGTAGAAGCTCCAGCGGAAGCCGCTGACAAGATAGACCACCGGGTTGAACAGGGTGATCTTCTGCCAGACCTCCGGCAGCATGCTGATCGAGTAGAAGCTGCCGCCCAGGAAGGTCAGCGGGGTGACGATCAGCATCGGCACGATCTGCAACTTCTCGAAGCCGTCGGCCCAGATGCCGATGACGAAGCCGAACAGGCTGAAGGTCACCGCCGTCAGCACCAGGAAGCCGGCCATCAGGAAGGGGTGCTCGATCTCGTAGGGCACGAAAATCCGGGCGGTGATCAGGATGATGATCCCAAGGACGATCGATTTGCTGGCGGCGGCCCCGACATAGCCGCAGACCACCTCGATCCAGCTGATCGGCGCCGACAGCACCTCATAGATGGTCCCGCTCCACTTGGGCATGTAGATGCCGAAGCTGGCGTTGGAGATGCTCTCGGTGAGCAGGCTGAGCATCAACAGGCCGGGGATGATGAAGGCGCCGTAGGACACCCCGTCGATGTCGCCCATCCGCCCGCCGATCGCCGAGCCGAAGACCACGAAATAGAGGCTGGTCGACAGCACCGGTGAGGCGATCGACTGCATCAGCGTCCGGAACGTCCGGTGCATCTCGAACATGTAGATGGCGCGGATGGCGTGAAGGTTCATTGTCCGCTCCGGACCTTGTCGTTGTGAACCAGCGAGACGAAGATTTCCTCCAGGCTCGACTGGTGGGTGCGCAGGTCCTTGAAGTCGATGTTCAGCCCGTTCAGCCGCCGGATCAGGGCGGCGATGCCGGTCTCGTCGGCCTGGGCGTCGAAGGTGTAGATCAGGTCCTGGCCGCCCGCCGCCAGCTCCAGCGGCTCGCCCGCCAGTTCCGGAGGCAGCGCCTCCAGCGGCGTCTGCAGGTGCAAGGTCAGCTGCTTCTTGCCCAGCTTGCGCATCAGCACGTCCTTGTCCTCGACCAGGACGATCTGCCCCTTGTTGATCACCCCGATCCGGTCGGCCATCTCCTCGGCCTCCTCGATGTAGTGGGTGGTCAGGATGATGGTCACGCCGGTCTCGCGCAGCTTGCGGACCATCTCCCACATGTCGCGGCGCAGCTCGACATCGACCCCGGCGGTCGGCTCATCGAGGAACAGGATGCGCGGCTCGTGGCTCAAGGCTTTCGCGATCATCACCCGCCGCTTCATGCCCCCCGACAGGGTCATGATCTTCTCGCCCTTCTTTTCCCAGAGGCTGAGGTCGCGAAGAATCTTCTCGAGATAGGCGTCGTTGCGTCCCTTGCCGAACAGGCCGCGGCTGAACTTCACCGTGTCCCACACCGTCTCGAAGGCGTCGGTGGTCAGCTCCTGCGGCACCAGCCCGATCTTGGTGCGGGCGGCGCGATAGTCGCGGGCGATGTCGTGTCCGTCGGCAATCACCGTGCCTTCGGTCTGTCTGACGATGCCACAGATGATGCTGATCAGGGTGGTCTTGCCCGCCCCGTTGGGGCCGAGCAGGGCGAAAATCTCGCCCTGGCGGATATCGAGGTTCACGTCGCTCAGCGCGGCGTGTCCGGTGGCATAGCGCTTGGCCAGCCCCTTGATGGAAATGATCGGTTGCACGCGCGTCCCCAGCGATGAGCCTGTCAGGTAGGATGGCCGGGCGGGTTTGCCTAGCGGTCGCGGCGGCTGGTCCGCAAACAACCTCCTGTGAGCGGCCTATCTCGCCATGGGGCCTTCCCCACGTGAACCGCGATAACTAAACTGATGTTTGAACGGGCCCGTCAGCGGTCCCGACCTCGGCCCAGGGAGCGAGCCATGCGCGACTATCTGAAATTCTACATCGACGGCAAATGGGTGGACCCGATCACCCCCAAGACCCTCGATGTCATCAACCCGGCCAACGAAGAGGTCGCCGGCAAGATCTCGATGGGCTCCGAGGCCGACGTGGACGCCGCCGTGAAGGCCGCCCAGAAGGCCTTCGAGACCTACAGCCAGACCACCCGCGAAGAGCGGATCGAGCTGCTCGAGCGGATCATCGTCGAGTACCAGAAGCGCTACGAGGACATGGCCAAGGCCATCACCGAGGAAATGGGCGCCCCGTCGTGGCTGGCTCAGCGCGCCCAGGCCGCCATGGGCATCGGCCACGTCCAGACGGCCGTCGCCGTGCTGAAGACCTACAAGTTCGAGGAAGACCGCGGCACCACCCGCCTGGTGAAAGAGCCGATCGGCGTCTGCGGCTTCATCACCCCCTGGAACTGGCCGGTCAACCAGATCGCCTGCAAGGTCGCGCCCGCCCTGGCCACCGGCTGCACCATGGTGCTGAAGCCCTCCGAAGTGGCCCCGTTCAGCGGCTACATCTGGACCGAAATCCTGCACGCCGCCGGCGTCCCGGCCGGGGTGTTCAACATGGTCAACGGTGACGGCCCCACCGTCGGCGCCGCCATCTCCAGCCATCCGGGCGTCGACATGGTGTCCTTCACCGGCTCGACCCGCGCCGGCATCGAGGTGGCCAAGAACGCCGCCCCGACCGTCAAGCGTGTGCACCAGGAGCTGGGCGGCAAATCGCCGAACATCATCCTGGAGGACGCCGACTTCGCCAAGGCGGTGGCCGGCGGCGTCGGTTCGGTGATGATGAACTCGGGCCAGAGCTGCAATGCCCCGACCCGCATGCTGGTCCCGGCCAAGAAGATGGACGAGGTGATCGCTATCGCCCGCGCCACCGCCGAAGCCCACACCGTCGGTGACCCGAACGGCAATTCCAAGATGGGCCCGGTCGTCTCCGAGGTGCAGTGGAACAAGATCCAGGGCCTGATCCAGAAGGGCATCGACGAGGGCGCCACCCTGGTCAGCGGCGGCGTCGGCCGTCCGGAAGGCCTAGACAAGGGCTACTACGTGAAGCCCACCGTGTTCGCCAATGTCACCAGCGACATGACCATCGCCAAGGAAGAGATCTTCGGCCCGGTCATCTCCATCCTCGGCTACGAGTCGGTGGACGAGGCGGTGAAGGTCGGCAACGACACCGAATACGGCCTGGCCGCCTACGTCTCCGGGACCGACCCGGAGAAGATCAAGGCCGTGGCCTCCAAGCTGCGCGCCGGCCAGGTCAACATCAACGGCGCCGCGCCGGACATGATGGCCCCCTTCGGCGGCTACAAGATGAGCGGCAACGGCCGCGAATGGGGCGACCACGCCTTCGGCGAGTTCCTGGAGACCAAAGCGGTCCTAGGCTATTCCTCGCCTGCTGCAGCAGAGTAGAATAGCCCGAACAGACTAAGGTGGTGGGAATTGGCAATCGCGACATCAACTGCGGGGTCGTTTCTGCATGTTGTCAGACAACGCGGGAGGCGTGTGGCGGTTGTCACGTCCCTTGGTGAGCGGAGCTATGAAATACCTGAAAGTGATTCTGACCAAGAGATCTTTAATGGAGAGTATTCGGTAGCGTGTGCATCCTGGTCTCGGGTTGGTGATCTTCCCGTTTCCGGGAGCCGCTTTGTCTTTTGCAGTGCCAGCGGACACATCGATCGAGAAAGCGGGGTGCGATTACCAATATGCGCTGGTCAGGTAGCCGTGCTGTCCTCTGGGGATCAGGTGTGCGGCGGCGAGGGGATTGCCGTGCAGATCGATGGTCATCGCTTTGCATTTTGCCTGACCGATGTTGGCGGGGGGCCGGGCGCGCTAAGGTACATTAATGGTTGCACCACCACTGCCGTCTGGGGTCCGCAACTCTTGGGTTGGCCCAGTCTAAATGCCCTGTTCATGCCAGCGGGGCTGCAACAGCTGGAGCATTGGCATCCTACCGCGCGGTTTGGTTTGGTTTTGAGTGGCAATGGGCGCTTCAAAATTAGAGACGAATTTGTGGAGTTTGGCCCGGGAAGCGTACTTATACTGGATCCCGGTGACGTCCATAGCTTTCATACTGAAAACAGCGGAGCAGTCTTCGTCGCGTTCCATCCCGATTCAACAATTGGCCCGACGCACCAAATTCAAAATATGCTCGATCGAACGGTCTCAGACACGATAAGTGGATCACGTCTATTGGATGCAGTATAGGCTAAGTGGGGGGGGGTTATGAGTGGGACTTCTAACTTAAGGCGAAACTTCCTTTCTGCTCTTCTGGCCCCCCGATTTTGGTGGGTTGTTATTTTTTTGATTGTGGTTGCGGGTATTTGGGCCGCAATTAAGATGGCCATACCCACTAACCTGTACAAAGAGTGGGCGGCAATATTTTTAACTATAGAGAAGACGTTGGCTGTTATTGCAGTGTCTATAATTGTTCAGATGTTCTATTCATTATTTGAGAAGGCCGAAGAAAAATCTGAAATCGAGGATTTGATAAAGAAAGAATTCTCAGCCATTCGTAATGAGCTGCTGCCGGGGTCCGAACGACATAAACTATTTCAGATTGTCGATGCGATGGATTTTGATCAGGTGTTTCGAACCGCTCCTGATGGAGGAGAGGTGTGCATATTTTTTACTTTCCACCCGGACCTTAGTGGCGAGGGAATGTACGAGCGCGCCTTGAAGAGGGGCGTGGCGGCGAGATTGTTGCTTGCCGATCCCGAATCGCCAGGTCTGGCATTTAAATTTGATCTCCTGCAGGACCCAAGGGGCGCTGAATGGAGGGAATCAGCTATAGATGGTCTAAGAAATTTTCTCGATAGTACAACTAAGAGAATCCGATTTTACAGCAAACCGGAAGACCAATTTCTGGTTCGTATTGCAGAGAGCAGTGTGGATATACCTTTGGTGATTGTAAAGGATAGTCTAAGAGCAATCGTATCAGTGTATTCCGGGTTCTATTCATTTAGGCCCGCGGTCGATATGCCGTGGATTCAGTGGCAGTGGTGTGGCTGTGACTGCGACGAGAACATGGCTGGAGTTCTAGCGAAGTATTTTGAGATGAGATGGGAGCGGGGAAGGGTACACGTAGGTACCAGTCATTCGGCCAACGGTCCAATCGCGATGCCCTGACAAGTACGCCCTCTAGCTGAAGCCCCCAGTCGTCAGCTTGGAAGTTCACTAGGCCCCACGCTCCCGGTTAGTTCTCCTGACGGCGCGACTCGACAGCCGCCGGCACCTTTGCTCCACTTCCTCCAACGCCCGCCAGAGGCGACACCCGAGGAAAACCGCCCATGCAGCTGACATCCGTCGCAGACATCCCGCGCATCCAGGCCGCCGAACGGCCGAACGAGGTCGCCCTGTGGTTCGAGGGCCGTGAGACGACCTTCGCCCAGTGGAACGAGATGTCCAACCGCTGCGCCCAGGCGCTGCTGGCGATGGGGCTGAAGCCCGGCGACCGGGTGGGGGTGCTGGCCAAGAACAACGACGACTTCTTCGCCCTGTGGCTGGGTTGCGTGAAGGCGCGGGTCTGCCTGGCGCCGGTCAACTGGCGGCTGGCCCCGCCGGAAATCGCCTTCATCCTCAAGGACGCCGGGGCGAAGGTGCTGGTCGTTGGGGAGGAACTCGCCGGCGTGGTCGACATGATCGCCTCCGACCTGCCGGGCCTCAAAGGCCTGGTCCAGTTCGAACCCGGCCACCCGCGCTGGCCCGCCTTCCGCGACTGGATCGGCAGCCACTATCCGGATGACCCCAGGCTCGTCGCCCAGGATGAAGACGACATCGTCCAGCTCTACACCAGCGGCACCACCGGTCTGCCCAAGGGGGTACAGCTGACACAGGGCAACTTCCTCAGCCTGTTCGCCCTAGCCATGGAGGCCGGCTGGGCCCGCTATGACGCGGGCAGGACCAACCTGGTGGTCATGCCGCTGTTCCACGTGGCCGGCACCAACTGCGGCCTGCTGGGCCTGCTTCAGGGCGTGCGCGAGGTGATCACCCGCGAGGTCAACCCGGCCGAGATCGTCCGCCTCATGCCCGAGCAGAAGGTCGCCTACGCCTTCCTCGCCCCGACCATCATCAACATGCTGCTGCAGACGCCGGGCATCGACGAGGCCGACTTCTCCCACCTGGAGCGGATATTCTACGGCGCCTCACCGATCTCGGAAGCCGTGCTGCGCAAGGCGCAAGATGTGTTCGGCTGCGACTTCACCCAGCTCTATGGCCTGACCGAAACCATCGGCGGCGCCACCTACCTGCCGCCGGAGGACCACGCCGAGCACCGCGACAAGCTCCGCAGCTGCGGCAAGCCCTGGCCGGGCTATGAGGTCCGGGTGGTCAAGCCGGACGGCTCGGTAGGTACGACCGGCGAGGTCGGCGAGGTGCAGATCCGCGCCAAGGGGGTGATGAAGGGCTACTGGAACCGCGCCGAGGCGACGAAGGAAGCCATCTGCCCGCAGGGATGGTTCCGATCCGGCGACGCCGGCTATTTCGACGACGAGGGCTACCTCTACATCTACGACCGGGTGAAGGACATGATCGTCTCCGGCGGTGAGAACGTCTATCCGGCCGAGGTCGAGAACGCCCTGTTCAGCCACCCGGCCGTGGCCGACGCGGCGGTGATCGGGGTGCCCGACGAGCGCTGGGGCGAGGCGGTCAAGGGCATGGTGGTGCTCAAGCCCGGCGCGACGGCCACCCCCGACGAGATCATCGCCCACTGCCGCGAAAAGATCGCCGGCTACAAATGCCCCAAGTCCATCGACTTCATGGGCGCCCTGCCGCGCAACCCGTCTGGCAAGGTCCTGCGCCGGGAACTGCGCGCGCCGTTCTGGGAAGGGCGAGAGCGGATGGTGGGGTAAGCGCCGAATTTCGGTGACAGGGCACTTATTGCGTCCGCGATCAGGAATGCCGCGCCGCCCGTTTCCGCCATAAGTGCACTGTCACCGAAATTTCCCCCGCCGGCGAAGGTCAATCTCAGGTTTGCTTCCGCCGGGACAGTTGTGATCGGCTGCGGAAAACGAGGAAACCCCCATGCCTGATTTCCGCATCATCGAGACCAACGGCATCAAGGTCCGCGCCGCCATCCAGGGCTCCGGCCCGCTGGTGGTCATGGTCCATGGCTTTCCGGAGAGCTGGTACAGCTGGCGCCATCAGATCGGCCCCATCGCCGACGCCGGCTTCACCGCCTGCGCCATCGACGTGCGCGGCTATGGCGGCTCGGACAAGCCCGGCGAGGTGGCCGACTATGGCCTCGAACAGATCACCGCCGACGTCGCCGGGGTGATCGAGGCCCTGTCGGAGGACGGCACCGGGGTGCTGATCGGCCACGACTGGGGCGCGCCCATCGTCTGGAACACGGCGCTCACCCGGCCGGACCGGGTCAGCGCCGTGGCCGGACTGTCGGTGCCCTACACCGGCATCCCGACCATGAACTTCCTGGACG
Source organism: Caulobacter sp. SLTY (assembly GCF_009905535.1). Taxonomy (GTDB): domain Bacteria; phylum Pseudomonadota; class Alphaproteobacteria; order Caulobacterales; family Caulobacteraceae; genus Caulobacter. The sequence goes on from NZ_JAAALA010000001.1 coordinate 71,517, forward strand.
CGGTGAAGGCGGTGTTCACCGACAACGGGAAGTTTTTCTACCAGGTCTATTTCCAGGACGTGGGGCCGCCCGAGGCCGAGCTGGAGGCCGACCCGGCCGCCACAATCCGCCAGTTCTACTATGCCATCAGCGGCGATGCGCCCGACGGGACTTGGCCGAACGACAAGCCGCATGGCGCGACCCTGCTCGACCGCCTTCCCGACCCCAAGCCCTTCCCGGCCTGGCTGACCGAGGCCGACATCGCCTACTACGCCGCCGAATTCGCCCAGTCCGGCTTCTTCGGCCCCCTGAGCCGCTACCGCAATCACGGCCGCGACTTCGACTGGCTACAACAGTTCAAGGGCCGCACCGTCGACCAGCCGTCCCTGTTCATCGGCGGCACGCGAGACCTGGTGCTGAAGATGCTGCCCGGCGTCAATCCGGTCGACCTGATGGCCCCGCACCTGACCAATCTGAAGGGCGCCCATCTGATCGAAGGCTGCGGGCACTGGACGCAGCAGGAACGGCCCGAAGAGGTCAACCGGCTGCTGCTGGACTGGCTGAAGGGTCTCTGATCCCCGATTGATTTTTACAACTGTACGTTCATAGTGGCTCCAACGACGGGAGCGGAACCATGAACGAAGCCGGCAAGCGGACCCTGGCGGTCGTGCTCACCCTGGCGGCCAGCCTCGCCATCATTGCGGCGCTCTCCTTGGCGCCCTCGCCACGCCAAGCGCGGGCCGCCGACGCCATGGAGCCCTTTGCCTCGGAGAAGGGCCTGTCCGACTTCCTGGCCGGGCAGATGAAGGCGCGGGAGCGGCTGTTCGAGGACTCCACGCTCGACGCGGCTCCGATGCTTGCCGCGGAGGCGCCGGCCAGCGTCGCTAAGCCGGGCCAAGTGCTGGGCATGATCGGTCCGCCAGGCGACCGCATCACCAACACCCAGGAAGCCGAGGTCGACGAGGGCGGCATCGTCAAGGCGCGGGGCGATCTGCTGATCATCCTGCGGCGCGGCCGGCTGTTCACCGTCTCGACGGTGGGCGGCGGCCTGCGCGCGGTCGACCGCATTGACGCCTTCCCACCAGGCACGCGCGGCGAGGCTTGGTACGACGAGATGTTGGTCGCCGGCGACCTGATCGCGGTGGTCGGCTACAGCTATGAAAGCGGCGGGACCGAGATCAACCGCTTCCGCCTCTCGCCCGACGGCCGGCTCAGCTTCCTCGATTCCCATGCCCTGCGGTCGGCCGACTACTATTCCAGCCGCAACTACGCCTCGCGGCTGATCGGCAATCGGATGATCTTCTATTCGGAACTGCCGCTCGGCTGGGGCGAAGTTCCCATGGAGTCGCTGCCGGCCGTGCGCCGCTGGACGCCGGGGACCAAGACCGAGTTCCGCCGGATCGCCGCCGCCCGCCGCATCTTTGCTCCGCCGCAGGTTCGGGCCAACCAGGCCGCCGTCACCTCGATTCACACCGTGACCACCTGCGACCTCGCCGCGCAGACCTTCGACTGCCAGGCCACCGCCGTGCTGGGGCCGGGCTCGCGCACGTTCTATGTTTCCAGGGCTGCGGTCTATCTGTGGGTCACCAACCAGCCCTGGGAGCGGGGCAAGCCTGGGCCGACCCTGCTGTACCGGCTGCCCCTCGACGGCGCCGCGCCCCAAGCTATCCAGGTCACCGGCGCGCCGATTGACCAGTTCTCGTTCCGCGAGGCGGCCGATGGCGAGCGGCTGCATGTGCTAGTCGGCCGCGACGGGGCAGGCGATGGCATGTGGGGCGCCGAGCAGGCCAAGCCGCGCAGCCTGGCCCTGCTGACCCTGCCGCTGGACCTGCTCAACGACGGCAGCGCCGCCGTCGGCTTCCAGCACTACCGCAGCCTGCCCAGCCCCGGCGCCGGCTGGGCGCTGCATGACCGCTTCGTCGGTGACCACCTGCTCTACGGCCTCGGCGCCGACTGGGGCGACCGCGACGATGGAAAGGGCCTGTTGCTGGCCGCCCCGCTCGATGGTGGGCCGGTCGCCTCCATCGACCTGCCGCATCCGGTCGACCGGATCGAGGCCATGGGACCGGACGCGGTCGTGGTCGGCAGCGGCGGCAGCGCCGTCTGGTTTTCCACCATTCGCCTGCTAGGCGCGCCGACGGCGGGCGACCGCTACCGGCTGGGCGACGCGGCCGAGGCCGAGAGCCGCAGCCACGGCTTCTTCTACCGCCCAGACTCCGCCGACGGGACGCAAGGGGTGCTCGGCCTGCCCGTCACCCGCGCAGCGCGGCCGGCCTATCACCAGCTGTTCGAGAACTCCGCCGCCGTCGTCTTCCTGCGCCGGTCGCAAGACCGCTTCCAGCCGCTGGGCCAGCTCGCCGCGGCCGAGGAGGGCATCGCCGATGACGGCTGCATTGCCTCTTGTGTCGACTGGTACGGCAACGCCCGGCCGATCTTCTTGCGTGGCCGGGTGTTCGCCCTGCTGGGCTATGAGCTGGTCGAAGGTCAGGTGCGCGGGCGGGTGATCCAAGAGGTCGGCCGGGTCAGCTTCGCGCCACCGGCCGCGCCCAGCCGGTCCTAGAAGGGCTGGTTTGACTCCCCTAGGGGCAAGCATAGTCTTCAACGGGACAACAATAACGATACCCCCGAGGAGACCGCCCATGACCCCCGCCGATGGCGCGGCGGCGCCTGCGTCGCTGTCGAAAACACCCTTCGCCGACCTGCCGATGAAGGGGCCGGACGTGACGGTCGAGCGGCGGGCGGACGGCTCGGTCCTCATCCGCTCGAACCACCCCGTCGGCCAGGGACCCCGATCCATCGCCCACCTCCTGAAGGAGAAGGCCGAGAAGCATCCCGAGCGGCCTTGGATGAAGCAGCGCGAGCCCGGCCACGGGCCCTGGCGGACGCTGACCTACGGCGAGGCGCTGCGGAAGGCCGAAGGCATCGCGCAGTGGCTGCTGGACCAGGGGCTGACGGCCGACGACAGCGTCATGGTGCTGTCCTCCAACAGCCTGGAGCATGCCCTGATCAAGGTCGGCTGCTACACGGCGGGCGTTCCAGTCTCGCCGATCAGCCCGGCTTACAGCCTGATTTCCACCGACCACGCCAAGCTCAAGCACTGCGTCTCGGTGGTGAATCCGAAGGTGATCTTCGCCCAGTCGGGCGAGATGTACGCTCGCGCGTTTGAGACCCTTCGGGGCCTGGGCCGCGACCTGGTGTTCGTCACCGCCGATGGGAGCGGGGAGGACGCCATCCCCCTCTCGACGCTGACTGACACGATCCCCGGCGCCGCGGTGGAGGCCGCCCGCGAGACGCTCGGCCATCACACGGTGGCCAAATACCTGTTCACCTCCGGCTCCACCGGCATGCCCAAGGCTGCCCCCCAGACCTTCGGGATGATGGCCGGGGTGATCGCCGGCCAGGACGGTTTGCGCTCTGAAGAGCCCGATCCCGACGTGGTCTCCGAGAGCCTTGAGTGGATGCCCTGGAGCCACATCAGCGCCGGCAACATCGGCTTCAACGGGGTGCTGTGGGCTGGCGGCACGGTCTATCTGGACGAGGGCAAGCCGCTGCCCGGCATGTTCGAGACCACCATCAAGAACCTCTATGAGGTCTCCCCGATGGTGTTCGGCTCGGCCCCGATCGCGTTCGGCATGTTGGCCGAGGCGATGGAAAAGGACCCGGTCCTGCGCAAGTCGTTCTTCAAGAACATGCGCTACATGGGCTACGGCGGCGCGACGCTCAGTAACGACGTCAATGAGCGGCTGCAGGCCCTGGCCATCGCCGAGACCGGCAAGCGGATGCCGCTGACCACCATGTACGGCGCTACCGAGACGCAAGGCATCACCGTGACCCACTGGGCCACCGAGACCGTCGGCCTGGTTGGGCTGCCGCTGCCGGGGATCACGCTGAAGCTGGTCCCCAACGGCTCCAAGCTGGAGGTTCGGGTCAAGGGGCCGACGGTGACCAGCGGCTATCTGGGCGATCCTGAGAAGACCGCCGCCGCCTTCGACGAGGAAGGCTTCTACAAGCTGGGCGACGCCGCCAAGTTCATCGACGAAAACGACCCCGCGCAAGGGCTGGTCTTCGATGGCCGGGTGACCGAGGACTTCAAGCTCGACAGCGGCACATGGGTGTCGGTCGGCACCCTGCGGCCCGAGCTCGTCGCCGCCTGCACCCCCTGGATCCTGGATGCGGTCGTCGCCGGCCAGGACAAGCCGTTTATCGGCATCCTGGTGTGGCCGTCGATGGCCGGGATGCAGGCGCTGGCCGCCGACGAGGAGCCCGGTACGCCCATCGAGAAGCTGACCGCCCGACTGACCGAGCAGCTGACGGCCTTCAACGCCACCGCCGGCGGCCTGTCACGCCGGGTGGGCCGCTTCATCATCATGACCGAGCCCCCGTCCATCGACGCCGGCGAGATCACCGACAAGGGCTATGTGAACCAGCGCGCGACGTTGGAGCGCCGGGCCGACCTGGTGAATGCCCTCTATGGCGACGGCTCCGCGCCGGGCGTCATCAGCCTTTAGGAACATCCCATGAGCCTCGATCCCCACTTCCGCGCCATGCTCGACGCCGCCGCCGCCATCGAGATGCCGCCCCTCGCCACCCTGCCGCCGGAGATGATCCGCATGGGCTACGTCGCCCAGCGGGCCGGTCTCGACGCCGGCGCGCCCAAGGACCTCGCCGTGCGCGACCTTCAGGTCGATGGCGGCGCCGGCCCGCTGAAGGCGCGGCTGTATGAGCCGAAGGACGCCCCGGCCACCACCGGCGGGCTTGTCTATTTCCACGGCGGCGGCTTCGTGATCGGCGACCTGGAGACCCACGACGACTTCATGCGCCGCCTGTGCGCGGCCTCCGGCTGCCGGGTGCTGGCGGTGGACTACCGGCTGGCGCCGGAGCACCCCTTCCCGGCCGCTCATGACGACGCCCTGGCCGCCACCAAATGGGCCTTCGACCACGCCGCCGAGATCGGCTTCGATCCGGCCCGCATCGCGGTCGGCGGCTGCAGCGCCGGCGGCAACCTGGCCGCCTGCATGGCCCTCGAACTGCGCGACGATCCCAAACGCAAGCTGGCGTTCCAGCTGCTGCTTTACCCTGCCACCGCCATGGAGCAGGACACCCAGAGCCGGCGGGATCTCGCCACCGGCTATGTGCTGACCGCCGAGGTGATGGCCTGGTTCGGCCAGCATTTCGCCGCCGCGGGGCATGCGAACGCCCGTCGCGCCGAGCCGGCCCATGTGGACGACCTGACCGGCCTGCCGCCGGCCCTGGTGGTCACCGCCGGCTTCGACCCGCTGAAGGACGAAGGAAAGGCCTATGCCCATCGCATGGCCGCCGCCAGGGTGAAGGCCGAGCACATCGAGTATCCGTCCTTCGTCCACGACTTCTACATCATGGCCAGCGTCAGCCCACCCGTGGTGCAGGCGATCGAGGACACGGCGGAGAAGCTGAAAGCCGCCCTGGCCTGACTTTCTGAAAAACCGGCTCGACCCGAAAACGGGGCTTGACGGCAGTGTACTCTGCAATGCAAAGTACATTGCATGAGGCGGGGTGGTCCCGCCGGGGAGCTGACGACATGACCTTCAAATCTCTGATCCTGGCGGGGGCGGTGAGCGCTCTTGCCGTTCCTGCCATTCCCAGTGTTGTTTGGGCCGCCGACGTGGCCGTCACCCTGACCGGCGTGCAGCCGCAGGGCGGAACCATGCTGGTGTCGCTGCAGACGCGCGACCAGTTCATGAAGCCGATGGGCGCCGCCGGCGCCATGGGCGAGGCCCAGGCCGGGACCATGACCCTGACCATCGAAAATGTCGCGCCCGGCGACTACGCCCTGATGGTGATGCACGACGCCGACGGGAGCTGGAGCCTGACCACCAAGGACGGCAAGCCGGCCGAGGGGCTGGCGCATTCCGGGGCCACCGGCGCCAAGACCTTCGACGAGATGAAGATCACCGTGACCGAGCAGGGCGCCAAGGTGACCCTGCCCCTGGTCTATCCGAAATAATCGGGAGCGCGGGGCCATGAAGACGGCGATGTGGGCGGCTTTGGCCGCTGCGGCGGGGCTGGCCCTGGTGGGTCCGGCGGGAGCCCAAACCCCGCGAGCTGGGGGACCGGAGACGATCCGGTTCACCGGCGCCCAGTGGTGGACCCCGCAAGGGTTCGCCGGCGGTGACCGGTATGTGCGGGGTGGTGTCTTCGTGGCGCCGACCAAGGGCGCCCGCGTCGTCGACCTGGCGGGGGCCTTCGTGGTGCCGGCCTTCGGAGAGGCCCACAACCACAACCTCGACACGCCGGAGCTGGCCAAATCCGTCAGCGACCAGTACCTGGCCAACGGCGTCTTCTATGTGAAGAACCCCAACAGCCGGGCCGCCTTCACCCCCGCCGCCCGCGCCCTGCTCAACAGGCCGGACACCGTGGACGCCAAATTCTCGATGGGCGGGCTGACGGCGGAGGGCGGCCACCCGATCCGCCTCTACGGCTTCCTGTCGCGGTTCAGCGGCAAGGAACAGCCCGGCGAGGCCTTCGAGGGCGACGCCTTCCATGTGATCCGCACCGCCGCCGACATCGAGCCGGCGCTCGGCAAGCTCCAGGCCCAGGGCGCGGAGTTCGTGAAGACCTACCTGCTCCACTCCGAACAGTATGACGCGCGCAAGGACGACAAGGCCCACTACGGCATGCGCGGCCTGGACCCCAAGCTCTACCCGGCCATCGTCAAGGCGGCGCACCGGCGGGGGCTGAAGGTCAGCGTCCATATCGAGACGGCGGCGGACTTCCGCCTGGCGGTGGCCAGCGGGGTCGACGAGATCAACCACCTGCCCGGCTACATGTGGGCGAGCAGCGACACGGCGCAGACCTATACGATCACCCCGGCTGACGCCCATGCGGCCGCCCGCGCCGGGGTGGTGGTGGTCACCACCACCGTGGTCACCAACGGCATCAACCTGCCCCCCGCCCGCAAGGCGCAGATCAAGGCGGTCCAGACCGCCAACCTGCGCCTGCTTCAGGCGGCCGGGGTCAAGCTGGCCATCGGCTCGGACAACTACATGCAGACCTCACGCAGCGAGATCGAGAACCTCGCCGCCATGAAGGTGTTCGACGACGCCACCCTGCTACGGCTGTGGGTCGAGACGCCCAAGGTCTCGATCTTCCCGAACCGCAAGGTTTCCTGCCTCGATCGCGGCTGCGAAGCCGACTTCCTGGCCCTCTCGGCCGATCCGACCAAGGACATCGCCGCCACCAAGGCCATCAAGGCCGCCTGGAAGGACGGGGCGCCCCTGACCCTGGTCCCCGTCCAGGGCAGCGTCATCCCTGGCGCCCCCGGCGGCGGGGGCCACGTCCACTAGATCGCGAACGCCTCCAGGGCCCGGAACAGGTCCGGACTGAAGGCGGTCGTATCGGTCAGCTCCGCGCGGCAGACCTCGCCGGCCCGCAGGCCCAGATGCTGGGCGCCGGACAGGACGCGGACCTGGACCGGCACCCCCTTCAGCCGGCCGGTGGCCACGGAGGTGGGTGTGGAATCGTCATGCTCAGCGAAGACGAACATCGCCTTGCCGCCATAGGCCCGCCACAGCGGCAGGGGATCGAAGGCCGGATCCAGGGTGACGAACCAGTCGCCGGCGGACCGGTCCACCTCGCCCGAGGCCGGGAACAGCCAATCGCCCAGTCCGGCCCGCTTCCGCCCCTCGGCGGTCAGCCGGTCCAGCTCCGGCGCCGCCCGGCCGTCGCGCAGGAAGGCGAAGAAGGCCGACTGCTGGCGTAGGGCAAGGTCGATATCCGCTCCGGCAATGCCGGCGCAACCCATCCGCACCTTCGTGTTGTAGAGGTTCTGCTCCGCCACGGTCAGCGCCGCGCCCGCCGCCCCCAGCAGGAACACGTCCGCCGGCGTCCCGCCCTGGCGCAGCACCGCCGCCGCCACCCAGCCCGCCTGGCTGGATCCCGCCAGGCCGATGCGGCTCGCATCCACCTCCGGCCGCGTGGCCAGGAAGGCCATGCCGGCCATGGCATCCTGGGCCAGACTGTCGAACCCGGCCCGCGACCAGTCCCCGCCGGACCCATCGACCCCCCGCTTGTCATAGGTCAGCACCACCCGCCCCGAGGCGGCCAGGGCGTCGGCCATCACGGCGATGATCGAGGCATAGCCGTCCCGATCCTGCGGCCCCGACCCATGGACAAGCACCACGGCCGGCGCCGTCCCAGCCCGCCCGGACGGCAGGTACAGCTGTCCCGCCAGCTTGACCCCATCCTTGGCCGGGAACACCACCCGCTCGCGGCGATAGGCGTCGGCGCGCACGGCGATCAACCCGTCCACCGTCACCGCGGCGCTGGTCCCGTCCGTCGGCGGCGCGAACCGCCAGGTCGCCACGGCCTTGTCCGACCGCACCCGGTCGCCCGCCGTCCACTCCAGTCCCGATACCCGGTTCAGCCCCCGAAAGCTGTTGTCGCAGCTGTTGCGGGCGAACAGCCGCACGACGGAGCGGGTCACCACCAGGACACAGCCGTCCGGCAGTCGATAGCGGCCGGTCAGCGCCTCATGGAAATCGCGGTCCAGCACCTCGTCCTCGTTGGCGAACATCAAAGGGCCGGCGACGCTCTCGAAGTCGGAGACTGTCCCGTCGCTGCTGATGTCCTGGACGAAGCGGCCGTCCTTGCCCAGCCGCACCTCGAAACGGCCATAGCTCGCCGCCTTGCCGATCCGCATCCGGTAGTAGCCGACCCGCCGATCCCCGGCCGTCTCCGCCACCCGGAAATTCAGGTCGATCGCCGTTGCCGGATCAATCTGGTCGAACAGCTCGCGGAACGAGGCCGCGATGGCGGTGGTCCCGGCCCGCCGATCCTCAGGCGTTCCGGCATAGCGATAGATGACCTCGGCGTCCGGCGCATAGGCGGCCGCCGCTGCGGCAGCGTCCTTGGCCGCATAGGCCGCCCGCAACGCCTTGAAGGCTGTCTCTTCCGGCGGGGCAGCGCCGGCCGCGCCCGACAGCAGGACCAGGGTGGCGGCGATCCAGGCAAAGGCTCTCATGGGCGACCGTTGTTATTTTCGGCCACTCTAGCATCTGGCCGCCCGCAGGGGACAACCCGTCTCACCAGCTCTTGGCGATCCCCTCGCGCCGGGGATCTGCCCCACCCTCCAGCTTTCCACCCTCGCGGACGATTATGCCATGCAGGCCACTGTTCTCTCCGCCGGAGCTCTTCAGCACAAGCCCCCGCTCGGCCAGGGCGTTGACCACGCCGGGTGCGAACCGGTCGGCCTCGCCGGTGACGGTGAAGCCTCGCGCGATGAGGTTGGGCAGGGCGATGGCGTCCTGCATCGACAGCTTCCAGTCCAGCACCCCGACCAGGGTCTTGAGATTGTAGGACAGGATGGACGTCCCTCCCGGGCTGCCCAGGGCGGCGACGAACCGCCCATCGCGGTCCAGCACGATGACCGGCGACATCGATGAGCGCGGCCGTTTGCCCGGCGCCGCGGCGTTGGCGGCCGGGGCGCCGTCCGGGTCGGTGGGGCTGAAGTTGAAGTCGGTCAGCTGGTTGTTGAGGAAGAAGCCGCCGGCCATCCGGCCCGAGCCGAAGATGCTCTCCACCGTGGTGGTCATCGAGACCACGTCGCCCCAGGCATCGACGATCACCAGGTGGCTGGTGCCGCCCGGCTCGTTCGTGGCGTCGATGGCGCGGGGCGCCGCGCCGGGGGGCAGGCCGGCCTTGGGCGGCACAGTCGCCATCCGCTCCCCGATCCCCTTGGCGCGCTCGGTCACATAGCCGTCGTTCAACAGCCCCTGGACAGGTACGGCGACGAAGTCCGGATCACCGACATAGCGGTCGCGGTCGGCGTACATCAGCCGCTCGGCCTCGGCGATCTGGATCCAGGCCACCGGGTCGGTCGGACCGCGCTGGGCGATGTCGGTCTTCTCCAGCATCCTCAGGGCCTGCAGCAGCGACACGCCGCTGGAGGCCGGCGGGGCGGTGCAGACCACATAGATCCGATAGGGCGCGCAGAGGGCGTCCTTCTTCAGCGGCCGATAGCCGGCCAGGTCCTTCATCGTCAGGGTCCCCGGCCGGGGGCCTTCCGCCGTCTTGGCGACAATGGCCTCGGCCGTCGGTCCCTTCAGCAGGCCATCGGCTCCCTTGGCGGCGATCAACCGGATGGACTGGGCGTAGGCCGGGTTTTTCAGGGTGTCGCCCGCGGCGTAGCGTTTCCCATCCGGCTTGGTGAAATAGCGGGCCCCGTCCGGCGTCTTCGACTGCGGGAAGGGTGATGCGATCATCCCGGCCAGGCGCGGGCTGACAACGAACCCCTCGTCGGCCAGCCGTTCGGCCGCCCCGAACAGCTGCGACCATTCCAACCGCCCGTGCTCCCGCTGAGCCATGGCCAGCATGGCGATCGCGCCGGGGGCGCCGGTTGATCGCCCGCTGAGGATGGCGTCGACGAAGCCCAGCGGCTTGCCGTCCTCGCCCAGGAACATCTTCGCATCGGCCCCGGCCGGAGCCGTCTCGCGCCCGTCGTAGACCGTGACCTTCTTCGTCTCCGCATCGTAGTGGACCATGAAGGCGCCACCACCCAGGCCGCTGGACTGCGGTTCGACCAGCCCCAGCACCGCCTGCACCGCCACCGCCGCATCGACCGCGCTGCCGCCCCGCCGCAGGACCTCCAGCCCCGCCTCGACCGCCAGGGGATTGGCGGCGGCGACCATGGCCGGGCCCTTCGGCGCCTCTTGTGCGGAGTTCCAGATCGGCGTCGCGCAGCTGGAGAGCAGGAAGGCGAAGGCCGTCAGGGCGGCGATGAACGGACGCATGATCTCTCCGGCGGCGGGCGCTTCACCATAGCGGCGCCGCGATGGACAACAACGGCCCGGCGGGCGAATAACCACCCAAGGGTCTCACTGCCCCCAAGGCTTTCGCAGCCCAAGGAGTTCCCATGCCCGCCCGTCCCGGCCCCCGCAACAGCCTGACCGACGTGCCGGGCCTCAAGGTCGGCCAGGCGGCCGACACGGCGGTGCGCACGGGGGTCAGCGTCATCCTGCCGGACGAGCGGGCGGTCTGCGCCGTTGATGTGCGCGGCGGCGGGCCGGGCACGCGGGAGACCGACGCCCTCGACCCGGAGAACCTGATCGGCGCCACGGTCGATGCGGTGGTGCTGTCCGGCGGCTCGATGTACGGCCTGGGCGCCGCCGATGGCGTGGCCGCCTGGCTGGCCGCCCACGGCCGGGGCTATCCGGTCTCCTCGCGCCCGGAGGTGCCCAAGGCCCCCATCGTCCCGGCCGCCATCCTGTTCGACATGGCCAACGGCGGGGACAAGGCCTGGGGCCTGGACCCGCCCTACCGCCGCCTCGGAATCGAGGCCTGCGAGGCGGCCGGGCTCGACATCGCGCTGGGCACGGCAGGATGCGGCTACGGCGCCATGGCCGGCGGCTGGAAGGGCGGGACGGGCAGCGCCAGCATCGTCACCGACGATGGCCTGGTCGTCGCGGCCATCGTAGGGGTCAACAGCTTCGGCTCGGTCACCGCCGGCGACGACCGCAGCTTCTGGGCCGCCCCTTTCGAACAAGGGGCGGAATTCGGCGGCCTGGGCTCGGCCGGCCTCTTCTCCGCCGCCGACGACTGGAACCTGGCCAAGCTGAACCCCGGCCTTCGCCAGAACACCACCATCGCCTGCGTGGCCACCAACGTCGTCCTCGACCCGGGCCAGGCCAAGCGCGTCGCCATCATGGCCCAGGACGGCCTGGCCCGCGCCATCCGCCCCGCCCACGCGCCACAGGACGGCGACATCGTCTTCGCCCTGTCCACCGCTCGGATGGCCCCCGCAGACCCCCCCCATGTCACGGTCGGCCGCATCGGCGCCCTGGCCGCCGACGTGCTCAGCCGGGCCATCGCCCGCGCCGTCTACGAGGCCACCCCCTACCCCGGAACCGACGTCCGCTGCTGGCAGGGCGGCTGACCGAAAAAACCCGTTCGGGACGGCTTGCCTTTCCGTCCGCCCGCGACTAGGTTCCGCGCCCTCGCCGGACCCCTTCCAGGGCCCAGCGAAGTGCGCGCCCGTAGCTCAGCTGGATAGAGCATCAGACTACGAATCTGAGGGTCGGACGTTCGAATCGTTCCGGGCGCGCCATTTCTCTTCACCCATCCCGAACCCAATGAGCCCGCTTTTGGGCGCGCAGCCGTAATCGCGCGCGCCGTGCGACTCGCTGGAATGAAGAAGCCCGGCCGGACGCCTGGTCCGGCCGGGCCGATGCCTATTTGGTCTTCTTCGCCGGTTTCAGGGTCATGGCCTCGAAGGTGGCCTTGTCCGACGGCGCCAGGTTGGGCTGCCCCACCCAGGCGCCGACCACGACGGTACCGCGCACGAAGTAGGTTTCACCGGCCTCGACCTCGATCTTCAGGCCGTCCCGCGCCTCGGTGGCCGCGGTGAACAGATGGTCGCCCGGATCGGCGTCGACGCTAAAATAGACGCCCGACGACAGGGTGCCCAGGACCACCTCGTTGTTCGGCCCGGTGCGGATCTTGTAGGAGATGGCGCTGCCCTGGAAAACGTTGTCGCGGAAGAACACCACCCGCGCCTTGCCGGGCAGGGGCGCCTTGACCTTGCCGGGCACGACGTCGGGCTGGGGACCGGCATCGGCGGCCAAGGTGACCGGATCGACCGGCTCCGACCGCAGGCCCTCGGCGGCGACCACCAGGTTCTCCGACAGCCGGGCTTCACCCGCCGTGCCGGCCACCATCTCCGCCTCGCTGCCCTTGACCAGGCCCATGGCCCACAGGGAGGCGCTGCTCAGATCCTTGCCGCCGGCCCGCAGCCGCAGCCCCTTCAGCGGGATCTTGGCGCCGTTGACGTCGATGTAACGCGCGGTCACCAGGATTTCGCCCGGCTTGCCGCCGTTGGCCTTCGGGGTGGCGTGAATGATCTCGCCGACCACGGTGGCGCCGGCCGGAATGACCTCGGTCTCTCCGGCCTTCAGCGGCTTGACCAGGGTCATGTTGACCTTGGCGCCGGTGGTGGCGGTGAGGGAGTTCAGCGGCTCGCTGGTGGCGACCAGGACATAGGTTCCGGCGGGCACGACCACCGCGGCGGGAGCCTGTGCAGCGGCCTGCGAAGGCGCCGGGGCGGCCTCGGCCGGCGCGGCGGGCGCCTGGACGGCCGCGGGCGCCGGGGCTTCGGCCGTCGGTGGGGCCTCCTGGGCCCAGGCGGCGGACGTGATGGCGGAGACGGCCACGGCCGCCAGCAGACTCGATTTCATGTTGAACAACCCCCAGTTTACGGACTCCTTCGTGGCACAGACCACGTGAGCCGCCAAGGGGTGGGCGGCGGTCGACAGTTGCCCCGGCGCGGCGCATCGGCTACAGCCCGCCCGCGCATCCCGCGCCGGCAATGACATGATCCACGGTCACACCCTCGCCGACACCCTGAGCCGCACGGCCTCGCCGCTGCGTTCGGGTTCGCGCGCCATGACCATGATGATGTCGATTAAAACCCCCTTGCCAGGGACGGGAACAGCGCGCGCGTAACCGCACACGCCGACGGATCGTAAGATCGAACCCCGCTCCCTCTCCAGGCAGCGGGGTTTTTTGTTGCGCGCCGTCGGTCCTCCAATTCTCGAAGAAGGACAGACCGATGACCCCCTCGAATCCCACGGACGACGAACTCCCCGCCAGCCTCGCGGCCCGGCGGTTCGCCCAGGCGCTGGCCTGGACAGACCTCCTGGGCCACACCTTCCGGGTGGAGGCGACCAGCGCCGGGCCGCTGGAGGAGCTGGTGGCGCTGGAGGCGGGGCTGAACGCCGCCCTGGCCGCCCGCGCGCCCTTCTGCGAGATGCTGTGGGCCGGGCGAGCCAGTGGGCTGGAGAGCGGCGGGGTGCAGCTGGCCGCCTTCGACGAGGCCGGCCGCCTGCTGCTGCGCCGCCGCTACCTGGCCGGGAGCGGGCGCCGTGGCTGAGGATCCGCTCAAACGGCACACCTTCGTGGTCGAGGCGGCCGGGGAGCCCGACGTCCTGCTGCGGGTGCTCGGCCCCTTTGCCCTGCAGGAGGCGACGATCACCGACCTGCGCCTCGACCGGCAGGCGGACGCCCTTCGCCTGTTCATCGAGGCGAGCGGGGTCGGCGATGACCGCGCGGCCCTGATCGCCCGACGGCTGGACGGGCTGGCCGCGGTGCGCGGCGTGACCTTCGGCTGGCGCAGCACCGATCGGCCCTATCCGTAGCGAAAGAAAACGGATTAGGATTTCATATGACCGCCGAGACGTCGACCGCCGCGCCCGCGCCAACCCCCGTGTTCAACGCCGGCCAGGCCGCGCCCAAGCCCTCGGCCATGCCGCCGCATCCGTTGCTGACCGCCCCGGTGGCGCAGACGCTGATCAAGCTGGCCGCCCCGAACCTTTTGGGCATGGCGGCGACCACGGCGGTGTCGATCGCCGAGACCGCCTATGTCGGGCGGCTGGGTCCCGAGCCCCTTGCGGCTTCCGCCCTGGTGCTGCCCTTCATCATGCTGATGGGCATGATGAGCGCCGGGGCCATGGGGGGCGGGATCTCCTCGGCCGTCAGCCGGGCGCTGGGCGCCGGCGACCAGGCCCGCGCCGAGCAGCTGGCGCGCCATGGGGTGGTGATCGGGCTGGGCATGGGCCTGGGCTTCACCATCATTCTGACCCTCAGCGCCGGGGCGCTGTTCCATCTGCTGGGCGGGCGGGGGGAGACCCTGCGGCTGGCCGTGTCCTATGGCGGCATCGTGTTTCTCTCGGCGGTGTTCATCTGGCTCTCCAACATGTTCGCCTCGGTGTTGCGCGGCTCGGGCGACATGATCAGGCCCTCGGCGGCGATGCTGGGCATGGCCACCCTGCAGGTGGTCCTGGGCGGCGCCCTCTGCTTCGGCTGGGGGCCGGCGCCCCGGTTGGGCATCATCGGGGTGGGGCTGGGCCAGGCCATGGCGGTGATCCTGGGCGCCACGACCATGTTCCTGATGCTGCGGTCGAAGGGGGCCAGGGTGCGGCTGACCCTGTCGGGGCCGTTCCGGCGCGAATACTTCGACGACATCCTGCGGGTCGGCGGCCCGGCCATGCTGTCGCCCATCCAGACGGTGGCGACCATCCTGGTGCTCACCGCCATCGCGGCCCGGTTCGGGGTCGAAACCCTGGCCGGCTACGGGATCGGCTCGCGGCTGGAGTTCCTGTTGGTGCCCATCGCCTTCTCGGTGGGGGTGGCGTCCCTGCCGATGGTCGGACTGGCCATCGGGGCCGGCGACGTGGCCCGCGCCCGGCGCGTGGCCTGGACGGCGGGCGGCCTCGCCGCTGCGGGGCTGGGGTCGCTGGGCATCCTCCTGTCCCTGTTCCCTAGCCTCTGGGTGTCGATCTTCACCAGCGATCCGGGGGTGCGCGACGCGGCCGCCCTCTACCTGCGCTTCGCCGGCCCGGCCTTCGTCTTCTTCGGCCTGAGCCTGGCGCTCTACTTCTCGGCCCAGGGGGCGGGGAAGATCGGCGGGCCGCTGCTGGCCGGCACTTTGCGTCTGGTGGTCGTCGCCTTGGGCGGCTGGGCGCTGATCGCCATGAGCGCGCCTTCCTGGGCCCTGTTCGGGCTGGTGGCCATCGGCATGGTGATCATGGGAACGGTCACCGCCGCCTTCATCTGGTTCACCCCCTGGGGACCGATCAAGACCGGGTCAGGGTGACGTAGAGCTCCTGCTCGATGACCCATTGGCCTGTCTGCCTGCGCCAGACCGCCAGGTAGTCACCGCCCAAGGTCAGGTCCTTCCAGCGCCCGACCCATGTCCCGCGCTCGGCGGCGCGGGCGCCGTCCATGTCCAGGGTGATCTCCCCAGCCGTGCGCTCGTAGGCGATGAAGGAGGGATCGACGAACTGGGCCGCGAAGGCGGCGACGATCGCCGGCGCACCGACGATCAATCCGCCCTCGCCGCCGATCAGGTTGGCCTCGGCCGCGAAGAAGGGCGCCAGTCGGGGGGCCGCATGCGCGGCGATGAATTTGTTGGTCAGGCGCCGCCGGGCGCGGATCGCATCTTCGGCCGTGGTCATTCCACGACCTTAGCTTATCTAGCGGCGCGCGGCGGCCCTCAGATCGGCCAGCATGGCCGGGGTCAGCGACCAGGGCTCGACCAGGTAGCGATAGGCCAGCCGCCCCGGCTGAGACACCAGCCGGAACAGCCACTCCATCCCCATCCGCCCCATCCAGCGCGGGGCCGGCGGTTGCACCCCCGCCTCATAGTCGAAGGCGGCACCGACCGGGAAGAAGACGCCCCGGCCGATCCGATGGCGGTTGGCGGCGATCCAGGCCTCCTGGCGGGGCATGCCCATGCCGACCATCACCACGTCCGGCCCGAACTCGGCGATCCGGCGCAGGACGGCGTGGTTCTCCAGCCCCTCGACGTTGAAGTAGCCATGATGTTCGGCCAGCTGCAGGGTCGGATGGCGGCGCAGGATTTCCTCGCGGGCCTTGACCCCGACGCCCGGCGCCCCGCCGACATGAAACACCCGCCAGCCGCACTCGGCCGCCCGCGCCCAGAAGGCGTCGCTCCAGTCGAGATAGGTGGAGCGATGCTCCCGGCCAACCGGCTGGCCCATGAGCCTGCCCCACAGGATCATCGGCACACTGTCGATCTGCACCAGATCGGCCTCTTCAAAGAAGGCGGCCAGGTCCGGCGAGCGGCGGGTCAGGTAGAGACTGTGAGCATTGTGGTTGGCGATCACCGCCGTCCCACCCCCGGCCACGAAGGCCTCGGTCGCGGCCAGCATCGCCGCCGGCGTCAGCGGATCGACCTGGGCGCCGAGGATGCTGAGGCGGGGCATGGGGGTGATGGCGTGGTGTTCCATGCCGCCATCATGCCCAGGGGCGATTTCAACGCGGTTAGGGAGCGTGGTTAAGCAAGGGTAGCGGGCTCTACTTCGAGAACTTCACCTTCAGAACCAGGATCACCCCCGACAGCGCCAGGCAGACGGCGTTGGAGAGGATCAGGGGCCAGCTCTGGAGCATGGCCCCATAGGTGGTCCACAGGGTGAACCCGGTGACCGTAAGGGCGAACATGCCCAGCGACACATTGGAGGCGTCGCGCTCGCGCCAGATCTTGAAGATCTGCGGCGTGAAACTGACCATTGAGCAGAGCGCCGCACACGTCCCGACGGCATTGATCCAGATCTTGTCCATGTCGCCGAAACGCCGGGCGATACCCGGTGTTCCGGCGCATGTCTTCGGAGTGGACGCGTCCGGCCCTAGAACATCATCCGGCCAGCGAGGCGCAGGTTGTAGCGGTCCTCGCCCTCGGCGGCCTCGACATCGCCTTCCAGGGCGACGTAGCTCATCGGGGTGCCGGCCTTCAGCGAGAAGCCGATCACGGCCGCGCCCTCGCCCGGCTCGGTGGCCACCAGGGTGAAGGGGCTGCCGCCGTTGAAGTAGGCGACGGTGTTGCCGATCTCGCCCGCGATGTGCTGGCGGTAACCCAGGCGAAGTTCCGGACGCCACCAGTTGTCGCGGCCGAAGGTGGCCCCGAAGGCGATCTCGGCGGAGGCCGACAGCCGGCTGCTGGTCCGTTCGTCGACGGTCAGGCCAAGGCCCAGGTCGCCGTTCTCGTCGCGCTCGCCCTCGGACAGATAGAGGTAGTCCACGCTGACCATCGGCCGCACGTAGAAGCGGCCGAAGCGCGCCTCATAGCTGGCCATGATGTTGGCCGATCCGGTGAAGCCGCCCCAGCTGGCGTTGGCTTCGCGGATCAGACCGACGCGCGGATCGATGAACCGGCGCTCGCCCTCGAACCAGCCGTAGCCGGCCGCGCCGCGGGCCGCGAACAGCCAGCCGCCGGCCGAGCGGCGCCAGTAGACGCCAGCCTCGACCAGCGAGACGTTGGTCTGCTCGCCGATCTGGGCGACGTCGTCCTTCTCTTCGGCGTTCATGTAGGCCAGGGTCGCGCCCAGCGCCCCACCGTCATCGCCCATGCTCTCGTAGCCGGCGATGAAGCCGAAGGCCTTGGTCTCCGAGCCCACCGTGATACCGGTCTCGCGGATGACGCCGACGTTGATCTCCTGGATCCAGAAGCTGTCGGGGCCGTACTTCTGGCCCATGTCCGGCCGGGTGGCGGTCAGGCGGAACAGCGCCTGGCCGGCCATGTCCAGGGCCGAGAACAGGCCCTCGCCCTGGTCAGGCAGCAGCTGGTTGTAGAGCTTGTAGAATTCCTTGGCGTTGGTCGCCGACAGGAAGGAATCGGCCAGTTCGTCGTCGCTGAACAGCGCCTCATAGACGGCGTCCAGCGCCGCGCCCTGGTTGTCGGTCATCCCCAGCTGGGCGGCCGTCTTGCGGCTGATGACCAGGTCGACCTCGCCGGCGGCGACGTCGGCCTCGGCGGTCACGGTGTAGAAGAAGGGCGAGTTGCTCAGGCCGGTGGTGTTGACGTCGCCTGCGTAGACCAGGGTGTTGGCGTCGACGATGGTGTAGCGGACCGCCGTCATGCCATCCGGCCCGAAGGCGCTGCGGTCGATCAGGCTGGTCAGCTCCATGCCGATCACCGACTTGCTGCCGAAGGTGACGGTGTCGAACTGCAGCAGGGTGTTCTGGCGCCCGGCCACTTCCTCCGGATTGACCGTGACGAACAGCTGGGTGTTGGCGCCGACATTCAGGTCGCCGCCGCGGATCACGCTGGTGTTGGTGATGGTCAGGCGGGTGGCGTTGTCGACGTCCGGCAGGGTCGCGATCGGCGCCGGACCGGTCAGGGTGATGTCCAGCTCGTCGTCGAGGTTGCTGGCGGTGTAGCGGTCGGCGACCGAGTTTTCCTGGCCGGCGATCAGGTTGAGGACCGCGCCTCGCGCCTTGGCGCCGGCGCTCATCGTCAGGGTGTCGGCCCCGTCCCCGAACGACATGTCCCCGAGCACAGTGCCGTTGGCGATGGTCAGGGCGTCGGCGCCGGAACCCATAAGGATGTTGCCGCGCACCGAGGCTTCGTCGGCGTCATCGATGCCATCTGCGTCCGCGTCCAGGTCGTCGAGGTCATCGTCCCCGTCATCCCCGTCGGCGATCCCGGCGATGTTGATCTGGAGGCCTGTGGTGTTGGCCCGCATGTCGAGGGCGATGGCCCGGCCCAGCACCGTTTCGTTGTTGGTCAGCAGGTCGTCGTCATCCGTATCGTCCAGGTCGTCGTCGGGGGCGACGATCGCGCTGATGATGCCGGAGATGTTGACCTGGTCGATGGTGCCGGAGCTGTCGCGCACCGCGATGGCGTCGACGTTCTCGCCGCGGACGCCGACGGAAACCAGGCCGGTCAGGTTCAGCACGCCGGTCCCGGCGCCGCCGATGCTGGCGCCGGAATCGATGTCCACGCCGATGGCGGCCGTCTTGGTCTCCGTGCCGGCGGGCCCGGCGACCGGGCCGGGGTTCAACGGATCGGCGTCCGGCGCGGGAGCCGAGGTGTTGGTGACGACCGCCACGATGGCGCCGCCCAGGTCCAGTTGACCGGCGGTCGTGCCGCCCTTGATCCAGAGGCCTCGGGCGTCGGCGTTATAGGCCCGGGCGCTGAGCGAGCCCTCGAGGTTGATGCCCTTGTTCAGATCGACCGTGCCGCCCGCGCCGATCACCACGGCGGTGGACGACATATTGTCCAGCAGGCCGTCCGAGGTGATCGAACCCCGGATGTTCAGACCCCAGACGTCGTCCGAACCATCGGCCAGCAGCCCCTCGCCCAGCGAAACCGCGCCGGTGTCGCCGATCAGCAGGCCCGGCGCGGAGCCGAACACGACGATCGAGCCGACCCCCTCGTTGAGATCCGGGATACCGTCGTTATCGAAGTCCTTGTCATCGGTGTCCAGGACGCCATCATTGTCATCGTCCGTGTCGTCCTTGTCGGGCGTGCCGTCCGCATCGTCATCTTCGTCCACGGCGTCGGTCTTGCCGTCGCCGTCCGTGTCGACGTCGGCGGCGGTGGTCGGCATGCCGAGGATGACGCCGTCGCGGACGTTGCCGGTGACGCGGACGCCGGCGGTGGCCTGCAGCAGGTCGTCGGCATCGAGGTTGTCGCGGGCTTCCTCGGTGAAGGGGCGGACGTCGTAGCGCAGGCCGGTGGCGGTAACGTTGCCCTGAAGCACGAAGGCGCCGTTGACGTCGCCCGACACGTCGATGCCGACCGCGCCCTCGCCGCGCACGGTGACCGAGCCGCTGACGTACAGGCCGTTGCGCTGCTCAAGCGCCGTGCCGCCGCCGATATCGCCGGTGACGCTGATGCCACGGGCGTTGTCGCCGGTGACCGAGATGCTGCCGTAGCTGCGCAGGTAGCCGGAGACGTCGGTCTCGATGCTGATGCCGAAGGAGTCGTTGCCCTCGATGGTGATCGAGCCGGAGTTCAGCACAAAGCCGTTGAGCCCGCCGGCCCCGATGGCCCGGATGCCGTACTTGCCGGTCCCCTCGACGAAGTCCCCATCGTCATCCCCATCCTTGTCGGTGTCGGAGGGGGTGAAGTCGTCGCTGTGGGTGATGGTGCCGCCCTGGGTCAGGTTGCCCGTGACCGGCCCGGCGGTGGTGTCGACCAGGATGCCGACGGCCCCGTCGACGTCCTTGGTGGTGATCTGGCCACCGTCATTGTTGACGTTGTTGTTGCTGTTCTGGGTGATCGCCGGGCCGCCGGCGGTCAGTTCGAACTTGCCCTGGTTGGTCACCTTGATGTCATCGGCGGCGCCGCCGTTGACGGTGGAGGTGGACACGCCCGTGGTGCGGGTGTTGCTGATGGTCGTCTCGGCGAAGGCCGAGCCGGCGAACAACAGCAGGGGGGCCACCGCCACAGTGGCGACCAGACGCTTACGAACCATGGGATTTCCCCGCAACCAGATCAGACACCCAAGTGTCTCCGCGATAAGGCGAAAATGCGTCAGCCATGACGTCTTCGCTCCTCACCAACGGAACCCGCCTCGTCTATCGCAAGGTTCTTCAGGGCGCCATACGAACGTGCACCATAGAGTCGGCGCACACGCGAATCGAGGCCGCGCATGTCGATCCTGAAGGCCCTGTGGCCGCAACGCACCGCTGAACCGGCCCCGCAGGCCCCCGCGCCCCCGCCGGCGGCCGCGCCGGACCCGGCCGAGTCGCCGGGTCCGTTCCGCACCCTGGTGGAAAGCTTGCCCGATCCGGTGCTGGTCATCGAGGGCGATCCGGCCGAGCCAGCGGCCCGGCGGATTCGTTTCGCCAATGCGGCGGCCAGAGGGCTGTTCACGACCCGGCTTGAGGGCGCCCGGCTGGTCACGGCCCTGCGCAACCCCGAGGTGCTGGAGGCGGTCGACGAGGCCCTGCACGGCGCCTCCGGCTCGGCCCTGATGGAGACCGGCGGCGCCCAGGAACGGGTCTGGGCGGCCCAGACCCGGCCGCTGGGCGAGGGGCCGGGCGGGCGGATCGCCCTCCTGACCCTGCGCGACGAGACCGACGTGCGCCGGGCCGAGCGGATGCGGGTCGACTTCCTGGCCAACGCCAGCCACGAGCTGCGGACCCCCCTCGCCTCCCTCTCCGGCTTCATCGAGACGCTGCGGGGGCATGCCAAGGACGACGAGGGCGCGCGGGAAAAGTTCCTCGGCATCATGCAGGCGCAGGCGGAGCGGATGGCCCGGCTGATCGACGACCTGCTGAGCCTCAGCCGCGTCGAGTTGAACGAGCACATCGCCCCCACCGGCTCGGTGGACCTAGGGTTGGCGACCACCGATGTGCTGGACGCCCTGGTTCCGCTGATCCGGGAGAAGGCGCTGGACGTGACTACCGACTTCCCGCCCCGGGGCGTGTCGGAGGTCGAGGGAGACCGCGACCAGATCCTGCAGGTGATCCAGAACCTGGTGGAGAACGCGATCAAATACTCCGGTCCCGGCGCCGCCCTGCGCCTCAGCGTCAGCGCTCCGGTCGCCGACGCGGCCTTCGCCCTGCCCGCTGATCCGGCCGCCACCCGTATCACCCTGCTGGCCCCCGACCGGCCGCAGGGGCGACGCTATGCCCTGCTCAAGGTCGTCGACGCCGGCCCCGGCATCCCGCGTGACCGTTTGCCGCGCCTGACCGAGCGGTTCTACCGGGTCGAGGGCCAGAAGAGCGGCGGCGAGCGGGCCGGCACGGGCCTGGGCCTGGCCATCGTCAAGCACATCGTCAACCGCCACCGAGGCGGCATGGCCGTGGAAAGCGCCGAGGGGCGGGGGGCGACCTTCACGGTCTGGTTGCCGCTGGTTGCCCCGGCGGAGAGGGACCCGGCATGATCGACCGGCGCGCATTCGGGCTGGCGGGCGCCGCCGCCCTGGTCGGAGGGACGTCGATGGCCAGGGTCGGAGCGCGGATTCCCATCGTGATCGCCCATCGCGGGGCCAGCGGCGAGCGGCCGGAGCATACGGCCATGGCCTACCGCCTGGCCGTGGCCCAGGGCGCCGACTTCATCGAGCCCGACCTGGTGCTGACAAGGGACGGCCATTTCGTTTGCCGCCACGAGAACGAGATCGGCGGGACCACCGACGTCGGCGCCCGGCCCGAGTTCGCGGGGCGCAAGGCCACCAAGGTGATCGACGGGGAGGAGATCACCGGCTGGTTCACCGAGGACTTTACGCTGGCTGAGCTGAAGACCCTGCGTTGCCGCGAGCGCCTGCCGGGCGTGCGCCCCGCCAACGTGGCCTTCGACGGGCAGGAAACCATCCCGACCTTTGACGAGGTCGTCGCCCTGGCGGCCGAGGAAGGCCGGCGGGCGGGACGGATCATCGGCCTCTATCCGGAGCTGAAGCATCCGCAGCATTTCGCCAGGGCGGGCTTGGCGATGGAGGCGCGCTTCGCCGACCGGCTGAAGGCCCACGAGTTCGACAGCCGCTCCGCCCCGGTGTTCGTGCAGTGCTTCGAGGTGACGCCGTTGAAGACCTTGCGCGGCCTGGTGAAGACCCCGCTGGTGCAGCTGATTTCCGACGCCGGCGGCCCCGTCGACCGGCCGGACCTGACCTATGCCGGCATGACCGATGCGGCGGGGCTCAAGGCCATTGCGGCGTATGCCGATGGGGCCGGGCCGCATAGCCGGTATGTCGTGCCGACGGATGGCGCGGCTCTGTCGCCGACCACGGGGTTCGTGCGCGACGCCCATGCGGCGGGGTTGAAGGTGCATCCCTGGACGGTGCGGCGGGAGAACGCCTTCCTGCCGACGGGGCTGCGGTCGTCCGGGACCCTGTCCGAGGCGGGGAATGTGGCGGCGGTGTTCGCGGCGCTGCTGCGGGCCGGGGTGGACGGGGTGTTCACCGACAACGTCGCCGAAGGGGTGAAGGCGCGGAACGCCTTCATCGGGGGGAAGGCGTAGCGCTTCTGCGGCCAGCGCCGAATTTCGGTGACAGTGCACTTAGGCAGTTTGGGGACACGTTGGATTCCAACGTGTCCCCAGCCCACCGGGGGAGCTCCCCTGACACGAACCTTGCTTTCGGGCTGTATTTTTGATACAGTTTCGCCATGACGGTTTCAACGGATCTGCCCGCCGCGCCCTCCCATCGTCAGATCGTTGTGGGGGTCGGGGTGACCCGGCTGGCGGAGCGGCTGGGGGCCAAGCGGACGACGGTGAGCAGCTGGCGGACGCAGGGGATTCCCGAGGGCTGGTGGCCGGCCCTGGTCGAGGAAGGGGTGGTGGCCAGCCTCGAGGTGCTGCGGGCCGGGGCGACGGGGCTGGGGCTTCAGAGGAAGCAGGTTTGCCTGGCGCCGGACGCGCCGCCGCCCCAGGCCGCGCCGGCCATGCCGCTGACCCGGCGGGAGCTGCGCGCCGTGAAGGGCGCCAAGGGCGGGCTGCTGGCTTTTGCGCGGATGATCGACATTCCCGGGCTGGGCCCCGGGCGGACGGCGAAGTTGGCGGCGCATCATCGGCTGTGGCTGGAGAAGCTGGAGGCGATTGAGCGGGGGGAGATCCGGCGGCTGATGGGGTTCATGCCGCCGGGGTCGGCCAAGTCGACCTATGCGGTGGATGTGTTCACCCCCTGGTTCCTGGGGCGGGCCAAGAACCGCAGCGTGCTGGTGGTGACCTATGCCACCGCCCTGGCCGGGCGGCGGGGGCGCAAGGCGCGGAGCGTGACGCGTCAGCCGGTGTTCGCGGCGCTGTTCGGGGCCTCGCCGGAGAAGGGCCGGGCCAGCGCCATCGACTGGGGGCTGGATAACGGCGGGGAGTGGATGGGCGCCGGGATGCTGGCCGGAATTACCGGCAATCGGGCCGACCTGATCGTGGTTGACGATCCGGTCAAGGGCCGGGCCGAGGCCGACAGCGAACTGATCCGGCGGCGAACGCGGGAGGAGTTCGACGACACGGTGCGCACCCGGCTGAAGAGCGGCGGGCGGATCGTGCTGATCCAGACGCGCTGGCATGAGGACGACCTGGCGGGGAGCCTGTTGCCGGCCGACTATGACGGGCGCAGCGGGCCGGTGCTGTGCCGCGACGGTGAGGTCTGGGAGGTGGTGTCGATCCCCGCCCAGGCCGAGCGGGCGGACGATCCGCTGGGGCGCGGCGTGGGGGAATATCTGTGGCCGGAGTACTGGCGGGCCGACCATTGGCCGCAGTTCCGGCTGAACCCCCGGACCTGGAACGCCCTCTACCAGCAGCGGCCGGCGGCCGAGCAGGGCGGCTATTTCGAGCGGGGCTGGTTCAGACGGTTCCAGGACCATGAGCGGCCCGGCGCGATGCGGTACTACGGGACCAGCGACTATGCGGTGACCGACGGGGGCGGCGACTACACCCGGCTGGTGGTGTGGGGCGTGGATGCGCGGATGAACCTCTGGCGGATGGCCAGCTGGGGCGGCCAGACTAGCAGCGACGTGTGGATCGAGCGGCAGTGCGACCTGATCGAGGAATTCCGCCGGCGGGGCGGCGGCATCCGGCGCTGGTTCGGCGAGGCGGGGGTGATCCAGCGGGCGGTGGAGCCGATGCTGCTGGCCAAGTTGCGGGCGCGGCGGCTGAGCTGCCCCTTGGAGTGGCTGAGCTCGGGCCAGGACAAGGCGGCGCGGGCGCGCGGCGCCCAGGCGCTGGTCCGCGAGGGGCGGGTGTGGGTGCGGGACGATGGGGACGGCGACTGTTTCATCGACGAGTGCGTGGCCTTCCCGGCCGGGCGGCATGATGACGAGGTGGACTGCCTGTCGCTGATCGGGCGGGCGATGGACCGGGTGAGCGGGCCGGTGGCGGACCGGGGGGACCTGCCGGAGTACGCCGATGGGGGATCGATCTGGGAGCCGGGGGTGAACAGCGGGTTCGGGCTGCCGGAATATGCGGACTGTGGGGATGTGTTTGAGTGAGGGTCAGTGCTGAATTGCGGCTCGTTTGGGGACACGTTGGATTCCAACGTGTCCCCGAGCAGACCAGCAGACGCGCGGTTCTCGCTTGCAGCTATGCGCCGGCCTCGAGCCGGGCGACAAAATCTCGGGCGCCGAGGGGGCGGCCGGTGCGTTCGGCGGAGCGGATGGCGGCCAGGTCCGGCGCAGACAGGTCCACCCCAAGGAAATCTTCCCAGTCGGGGAAGCGATCGAGCATAGGGTCGATGGCCGTGAGGCCGTCAGGCGCTCGCGCCAGGTGGGCCCGTGCGCTGGACCAGGGCCAGTCCGCAGGCGAGGCCACCAGCCCCGCACGGACTGGGTTGAGTTCAACATAACGGACCGCCGCCGCTAGATGACCTTCATCCATCGGTGCGGACGAGAAGCGGCCCTGCCAGAGAAAACCCGTCCAACCCTCGCGACGATTGATCCGAACCGTGTAGCGGCGATGGGTTTGGGCAAGGGCTGCGCCCAGGCTTGTTCCTGTGGCCGGTACGAGGACCAGATGGACGTGGTTGGGCATTAGGCACCAGGCGAGCACCTCGACTTGGTGTGCCAAACAACGGTCGGCCAGCAGCGCGCGGTAGGCGGCGTAATCCTGGGCGCTGAAGAAGGTGGTCTGGCGGCGATTGCCGCGCTGGGTGACATGATGCGGCAGGCCGGGCACGACGAGACGGGCGGTTCGGGGCATGAGCGCGCTCGAACAGTGGGCGAGAACATTTAAAGAACATAGAAGTGTGGACGGGGGAAGAGAAAAGGGGGGATGTGGCGATCTCAATATGTCCCACATCCAACGCCGGTTGGGGACACGTTGGATTCCAACGTGTCCCCGGTTAGGGGTGCCTACCCCCCAACCTTGAACAGGTTGTCGTCCGAGTTGCGGTCTATGAGGATGCTGTAGGGGTCGGCGCCCACCCAAGTGGGCTTCTTGGCGACGGTGACCGTGATGGTCTGCTTGCCGGTGCGGATGGGGCGGCGTTCGAGGAACAGGACGCTCTTCTTGTCGAAGCCCTTCTTGCCCGGTTGGGCGGCGAAGACGCCGATGTCGAGCATCTCGTTCATCGGGGTGGCGGTCTCCTTGCCCTTGCCGTCGGCGTAGAGCTTCTTGGCCTCCACCTGCAGGGTGACGTCGAACCTGCCGTCCTTGCGGGCGGTGACCCGGCTGGAGGTGACCTTGACGTCGTAGAGGGTGATCCGCTCGAACAGGTCGGTGATCAGGTCCTGCTTGTCGGCCGGCGCCTCGGCCCGGAACAGGGCGATCAGGTCGGTCGAGATCGGATAGGGCGCGCCCTTGAAGCCGTGCTGGGCGACGAACTTGGCGAGCGCCCGGTTGACCGCGTCCTCACCGATCTCCTCGGCCAGGCGATACATGACCAGCGAGCCCTTGCGGTAGTGGACATAGCCCTGGCTGGGCTCGACCCGGCTGAGGGGCCTCTCCTCCAGCGGCTGGCCGCCACGGGCCCGCAGGTAGCTGTCGAGCTCGTACTTGAGGAACTTGCGGATCTGGTCCTCGCCATAGAGGCCCTTCATCACCCGCAGCGCCGAGTATTGAGCCAGGGTTTCGCTCATCAGCGTGACCCCCTCCTGGTCGGCGCCGACCACCTGGTGGGCCCACCACTGGTGGCCGATCTCGTGGGCCCCGACGTAGGTGACCATGTCGATCTTCTCGGGATCGCTGTAGTCGGCGATGAAGAACAGGCCTTCCGACCAGGGCATGGTGCCGGCGAACGCCTGGGCGAACTGGGCGTAGTCGGGGAATTCGATGAACCGCAGGTGGTCGAACTGGTAGGGGCTGAAGTTGGTCCCGAAGTAGGTGATCGAGGCCTTCATCGCCGTCTTCATCCGCTCGATGTTCCAGGCGTGGGCGGGGTCGTAGTAGATTTCCAGGTCCAGCCCGTTCCACTTTTCATGGGCGATGGCGTAGCGGCCCGACTGGATCGAGAAGAAGGGCATCACCGGCGCCTGGGTGACGAACCGGGCGCGGCGGCGCTTGCCGTCGGCGGTGTCGATCACCTGGTCGGAGACGCGGCGTCCGGGGGCGATCGGGGTCTGATCGGCCACGGTGGTCACCGTGATGTCCGAGCTCATGAAGTCGGCGTCGTGGCGCAGGTAGTTGAACTGGCGTGACGGCACATCGCCCAGCGGGGCCATCGGCTGGTCGGCCTTCAGCCCGTACTTGCGCCGCTTGGCGCGGTCCTGCAGGCCATCGCCCGGCCAGATGCCGAGCGCCGGGGCGAACTCGGCGGAATTGATGAAGGTGCCGTTGTCGACGACCCGCATCTCGTTGCCGCGGTTCTTGAAGCCCTTCTGCGAGCGTTCGGTGATGAAGCTCATCGTCCGGCTCTCACCAGGCGCCAGGGGGGCGTCGAAGGTGAAGATGCGGTAGTTGAACCTGGCCAGGGTTTCCTTCGGCCGGGCCCCCTCGATGGACAGGCCGCTTACCTTCAGGTCGCGGTCGAAGCGGACGTGAACCTCCCGCATCGGGGCGCTGGTCGTGTTCTTGATGACATAGCTGCCCTTGACCACCAGGCTGGGCTGATGGGGCTTGATGTCGACGTCCAGCTTCATCGACTGGATCTTCGGCTGGGGAACCTTGTCGAACTTGCGCGCGACGATCAGTTCCTTCTCGTAGTCGGCCTGCCACTTCTCGTCGGAGATGGCGGTGCGGTACTCATTCCAGACATTGGTGTTGAGGAAGATCCAGCCGCCGACGGCGCCGGCCCCGATGACCGCCACGACCAGCAGCAGCCCGGCGCCGCTCATCATCCGGTGGGGGAAACGCTGGAGCCGGGGCCAGAGGCGGATCTCCGCCCCGCGCCGCCACAGGCCGTAGGCCAGGATCAGCAGAATGAGGGCGATCAGGGACCAGTAGGCCCGCGCCGTCCAGGCCCCGATCCAGAACTTGCCGAGGCCGTTCATGTCCGAGAAGGGCGTGCCGAAGCCGCCGTCGTTGGGCACGGCGCCGTAGTTGTAGAGCAGGTGGTCGAAGCCGAGGTTGCCCAGGGTGATCGAGGCGATCAGGTAGAGGACCATGATCCCCCAGCCGACGAACTTGTGCGGGCTGATCGCCTGGACGAAGACGGCCAGGGCGGCCAGCAGGATCCAGTCCACGCCCTGGGGCAGGATGTACCAGACCAGCCATTTGCCGAGCTCGTAGTTGGTGTAGCCCTTGAAGGTCTGGATCAGCACCGCGGCCAGCACGCTGATCGCCAGGGTCGACAGCAGGACCAGGGAGATGGCCAGGGTCTTGGGCAGGACATAGGCCCAGTCGGGGACCGGCGAGGCGTCGATGATCTCGTGGGTCTTCTTCTCGCGTTCGCGCCAGACCAGCTCGCCCGCGTAATAGACCGCGATGATCAGCGGAATGAAGGTGAAGCTGCCCATCAGCGGGTTCAGCAGCACCCGGGTCAGCGGATGGACCATGCCGCCGTAGCCGGTCTGTTCGGTGGCGAACCACAGGGCGCCGACGGCGTTGAACAGGCCCAGGGCCAGCAGCACGAAATAGGCGGGGCTCAAGAAGACCTGGCCCATGTCCAGCTTGGTGCGGGCGACCAGCTGGCCCCAGGCGCTGGCTAAGCCGAAGGTGGGCGCCGGCAGGGCGCCGAGGGGGGCCGGCGGCGGGGCGCTGGGCGCGGCGGCGGCGGCGATCCTGGCCTGCTTTGCCCGCTTGCCCGACAGTTGGCCGGGGGTGAAGCGGAACAGCAGCATCGGCAGCAGCATCAACAGCCCGCCCAGGGACAGGGCGAAGATGCGGTTCTGCAGCAGCAGACCCTCGATGGCGGGTGTCAGCGTGTTGCGGTCGGAGACGGTCCAGTACTTGGTCGCCAAACCAACGGCGCCAAAGCCCAAGGGCTCCCAGAACGCTACGATCTTGTCCCATTCGGGCCGGTTCGACGCGACGGTGCCGATGGTCCACAACACCAGGAAGGCGACGACCGCCACATAGGTCCACATCATCGACCGGGTCAGCGTCGCCACGACGAAGAACAGGGCCGACATCAGGAAGATGTTCGGCAAGGCGATCGCCAGGTAACCGGTGAGGTAGGGCTGAAGGGTGTTCGGGCCGAGAGTCTCAGGGTCTACCCACGGCATCAGGCTGCCGATGAGGATTGCCAGCGGCACGGTCAGGAAGGCCAGGGCCGCCGCGCCGAACGCGCCGACGAAACGGCCATAGAGGTAGTCGAACCGCTTGACGGGGGTCGAGCGGAGGATGCCGCCGAAACCGGTTTCGTCGTCCCGCACAATCACGTTGGCGACGAAGGCCGTCGAGACGAACATGAAGAACAGAGTCAGGACCTGCTGAGTCTGGATCACCGCGAACGGCGAATTCTTGTGGATCGGACCGCCGCCGCCGATGGAGATCTGGTCGATCACCACCGAGCCGTAGGTCAGCAGGAAGAAGATGCCCGCGGCCACCCAGAACACCGGGTTCTTGAGCTGGTAGCGGAATTCGAAGCTGGCGATCTTGCCGAACATGACGGCGGCCCCTTACGCGGCGCGGGAGGCGTGGAGGGTGGTGAAGTAGACGTCCTCGAGGCCGCCATCGACGGGCACGAAGCCGTCGCCCGGATCGCTGTCGCTCTCGATGTGGACCACGGTGCGGCCGGTGAACAGCCGGGTGTGGATGACCTTGTAGCCCCGGGCCCGCAGGCCCTCGAGCTCTGACTTGTCGATGGTCTTCTTCCAGATGCGGCCCTTGAGCTGGGCGACCAGCTCCAGCGGGGCGCCCTGTTTGACGATCTTGCCGTCGCAGATGATGGCCATGGCCGGACAGAGGTCGGAGACGTCCTCGACGATGTGGGTCGAGAGGATGACCACCACGTTCTCGCCGATCTCGCTGAGCAGGTTGAGGAAGCGGTTGCGTTCCTCGGGGTCGAGGCCGGCGGTGGGCTCGTCCACGATGATCAGGCGGGGATCGCCGATCAGGGCCTGGGCGATGCCGAACCGCTGGCGCATGCCGCCGGAGAAGCCGGCGATGGCCCGCTTGCGGACGTTCCAGAGGTTGGTCTGGTTGAGCAGGTGTTCGACCGTCTCGCGGCGTTCCTTGCCGTTGGAGACGCCCTTGAGCACCGCCATGTGGTCAAGCATGTCGTAGGCGGAGACCCGCGGATAGACGCCGAAGTCCTGGGGCAGGTAGCCGAGGGTCTTGCGCAGCTCCTCGGGGTCCTTGAGCACGTCGATCTCGCCGAACCGCACATGGCCGCCGGTCGGCGCCTGCAGGGTGGCGATGGTCCGCATCAGGGTGGACTTGCCGGCGCCGTTGGGGCCCAGCAGGCCGTACATGCCCTTGGGCACGATCAGGCTGACCTCATCCAGGGCCTTGTGCCCGTTGGGATAGACGTGGGTGAGGTTCTCGACGATCAGCATGGCTGCTCCGCCCCTTGAATTATGCGGTCCTGTCCGTGTCGCCCGAATGAGACGGCCCGGTAACCCCCGCAACAGTCATGGCCGGGCGGGGCGGAAGGGGCAAGTGAAACAACGGTAAGGCGCGGGTTCAGGCGGGTTTGGCCGCGGCCCGGTCAGAGTCTGCCTCAGGCTCTTCGGATGCCTCATCATCCTCGGCGTCGGGGTCGCGGCCCTGGCGGCGGTCGAGGCCGCGCATCACCGGCGTGACGGTCAGCCCATGCAGCAGCACGGAGAGCAGCACGATCAGGCCGACGATGGCCCAGAGCCGCTCGGCCCCGGCCATGGGGGCGTGGTTGAGGCCGTAGGCGAGGTAGTAAAAGGACCCCACGCCCCGGATGCCGAAGAAGGCCAGGGTGAGCCGCTCGCTCCAGCTCGCCTTCATCCCGATCATCCCGGCCAGCCCCGCCAGGGGGCGGACCAGCAGCAGCACCGCCAGGGCCAGGGCGACATCGGTCCAGGTGAGGGGCGCCAGCAGGCCGCTGACCAGGGCGCCGCCGAACAGCAGCAGCACCACCATCATGACGATCCGCTCCAGCTGTTCGGTGATGTCGTGCATCTCGCGCTGGAACTCGTGGCGGCGGTGGGCGTGGCGCAGGGTCAGGGCGGCGATGAACACCGCCAGGAAGCCGTAGCCGTGGATCGCCTCCGTGGCCCCATAGGCGACCAGGGTGCAGGCGATGGCGATCAGGCCATCGCCGGTCTTGGCCAGGGAGTTGCCCGGGACCTTGAAGGTGAGCCAGCCGAACAGCCGGCCGATCAGCCAGCCGGCGAGGCAGCCGGCCAGCAGCTTCCAGGCCACGTCGTAGCTGAGCCAGTCGACCAGCCAGGGCTTGCCGCTGGCGGCGGCCAGGCTCAGGGCGATGCCCAGATTGACGAAGGGAAAGGCCAGGCCGTCGTTGAGGCCGGCCTCGGAGGTGAGGCCGAAGCGCACCTCGTCCTCCTGGCCCTCGCGGGGCGGGCCGACCTGGACGTCGGCGGCCAGCACCGGGTCGGTGGGCGCCAGGCTGGCGGCGAGCAGGATGGCGGCGGCCAGCGGCAGGCCGGCCCAGACCCCGAGAATGGCGATCGCGGCGATCGACAGCGGCATGGTCACCGCCAGCAGCCGCCAGGTAATGCCCCAGCGCCGCCAGCCGACCACCCGGTCGATCTTCAGCCCGGCCCCCATCAGGGCGATGATCACCACCAGCTCGGTGAGCCGCTCGGCGACCTCTGGATGCTGGACGGGCAGCGGCGCCAGCCCGACCTGCGGCAGGGCGAAGAACCCCGCCCCCAAGCCTATGCAGACGATGGGCAGCGACAGGGGCAGCCGGCGCAGGGCCAGCGGCAGCCAGGCCACCAGGGCGATCAGCAGCCCGGCGCCTCCGAGAACCAGGATATAGGGGTCCGGGAGCAGGTCTTTGAGCAGGTCTGGAGACAGGGCCATCGGCCCCTAACGGCCCGGAAGGCGAAAACGTTCGGTGACCGGCGCTAAACCAAGCGGAAAGGCTTGGCCTGTAAACAAGCCCAAGTATCGCCCGACGAGAGTTCCCCCGTGCAGATCGACATTGTCCGTCCCGACGAACTGACGGCCGCCCAGGTCGAGGGCTGGGCGTCGCTGCAGGGCGCCGACACCCGGCTGCACAGCCCCTTCCTGTCGCCCTGGTGGGCGCGGTCGGTGGCGGCGGCGCAGGGGACCAAAGCCAACGTCAAGGTCGCGGTGCTGCACGATCACGGCCGCGAGGTCGGCTATATGGCCGCCAGGGCCCAGGGCGGGGCGGCCATGCCCGTCGGGGCGCCGATGTGCGACTACCAGGGCATGACGGCCGAGCCGGGCGTGCGCTTCGATCCGGTGGCGCTGGTGAATGCGCTGGGGGTCGGCCGCTTCGACTTCTGCCACATGCTGGACGGCCAGGACGACTTCGCCCCGCATGTGAAGGGCTCTCAGACGGCCTACTCCATAGAGCTTCGCGACGGCTACGAGGCCTACGCCAAGGCCCGGCGGGAGGCCGGGGTCGGCGCGCTGAAGGACATCGACAAGAAACGGCGCAAGCTGGAGCGGGAACTCGGGCCGGTGACCTTCACCGCCTTCTCGCGGTCGCGCGGCGACTTCGACACCCTGATGGGCTGGAAGAGCGAGCAGTGGAAGAAGACCGGCCAGACCGACGTGCTGGGCGCCGGCTGGACGACCAAGCTGGTCCGCGACCTGTTCGCCAGCCGTGATCCGATGTACGGCGGCATGCTGTTCACCCTGCATATCGGCGACCGGCTGGCCGCCGCGCAGTTCAACCTGCGGGCCCATGGGGCGATCAACAGCTGGCTGATCGGCCATGACGCCGCGTTCGATCGCTACAGCCCCGGCCTGATCCTGTTCCAGGACATCCTGCGCTGGATGGACGACACGCCCTACTGGCGGCTGGACCTGGGGGCCGGCGACTACCGATTCAAGCGCGAGCTTGCCAACGCCACCGTGCAGGTCGGCCACGGCTTCGTCGGCGGCGTCTCGCCGGCGGCGCTGTTGCGGTCGGCGGCCTATGCGCTGCGCCAGGCGGCGGAATCCCTGCCGCTCGGGCCGGTGTCGGAGCTGCCGGGCAAGGCGATGCGGCGGCTTGACCTGATCCGTGGATTGCGGTGAAGCGGCGGGTCTCTTTCTCCCGCCAGGTTCCATGACCCTTTCCATCGACGACATCCGCGCCGCGGCCACCCGGCTGGCCGGCCATATCGAGCGCACGCCCTGCCGCTATTCGAAGACCCTGTCGGAGATTACCGGCGCCCAGGTGTGGGTGAAGTTCGAGAACCTGCAGTTCACCGCCGCCTACAAGGAGCGGGGCGCGCTGAACAAACTCATGCTGATGAGCGACGCGGACCGGGCCAAAGGGGTCATCGCCGCGAGCGCCGGCAACCACGCCCAGGGCCTGGCCTATCACGCCACGCGTCTGGGCATTCCTTCGACCATCGTCATGCCGCGCGGCACCCCCTTCGTGAAGGTCGAGCACACCCGCGCCCATGGGGCCGATGTGGTGATCGAGGGCGAGACCTATGACGACGCCTACGCCCACGCCATGCAGTTGAAGGAAGAGCGGGGCCTGACCTTCGTCCACCCCTTCAACGACCTGGAGGTGATGGCCGGACAGGGGACCATCGCCCTGGAGATGCTGGAGGACGTGCCTGATCTGGAGATCCTGCCGGTGCCGATCGGCGGCGGCGGGCTGATCAGCGGCGTCGGGGTGGCGGCCAAGGCGATCAATCCGGACATCCGCATCATCGGTTGCGAGCCGGCGATGTATCCCAGCTTCACCAACAAGATGCGCGGGATGACCGGCCAGAGCGGCGGCCAGACGATCGCCGAGGGCATCGCGGTCAAGCAGGTCGGCGACATCACCTATTCGGTGGCCCGGCCGCTGGTCGAGGACGTGCTGCTGCTCGAGGAGCCGTTCATCGAGCGGGCTGTGGCCCTCTATTGCAATGTCGAGAAGACCGTGGCCGAGGGCGCGGGCGCCGCGGCGCTGGCGGCGCTGCTCGCCTATCCGGAGCGGTTCCGGGGCAAGAAGTGCGGGCTGATCCTGTGCGGCGGCAATATCGACACCCGCCTGCTGGCGTCCGTGCTGACCCGCGAGCTGGTGCGGGCCCAGCGGATCATCTCCCTGCGCATCGTCGGCGACGATCGCCCGGGCCTGCTGGCCACCGTCTCCCGCGTGATCGGCGAGATGGGCGGCAACATCATCGAGGTGGCCCACAACCGCCTGGCCCTGGACGTGCCGGCCAAGGGCGCCGAGTTCGACGTGATGATCGAGACCCGCGACGCCCAGCACACCCAGGAAATCATGGACGCCCTGCGCGAGTGCGGGTATCCGCCGCGGGCGGTCTAGTCCCGCCTGTCGAGGTTCGAAATGCGCCTGATCCCCGTTATCCTCGCCGCTATCGCGGCTCTGTCCCTGGCCGGCTGCACCAACGAGCGGCTGGCGCGCAAGAATAGCGAGGAGGGCGCCGTGTTCCTCAAGGAGAACGCCGCCAAGCCGGGCGTGCAGACCCTGAAGAGCGGCGTGCAGTACCTGGTCATGCGCTCGGGCCCGCAGGCCGGCCTCAAGCCCAAGAAGGGCGACGAGCTGCTGGTCCACTACGAGGGCAAGCTGCTCAACGGCGAGGTGTTCGACTCGAGCTTTGAGCGCGGGAAGCCGGCGGCCATGCCGCTGGCCGGGCTGATCCCGGCCTGGCTGGAGGTGCTGCCGATGATGCGGCCGGGCGACGAGTGGGTGATCTATGTCCCGCCGGAGGCCGGCTACGGCGAGGACGGCGGCGGAAGCATCCCGCCGAACGCCACCCTGATCTTCCGCATCCAGCTGATCGACGTGCTGCCGTCGGGCCGGAACTCGGTCCTGGGTTAGTCGGTAAACACCACCGTCTTTCGGCCGTTCAGCAAGACCCGGTCCTCCAGCCGCCAGCGCAGGGCCCGGGCCAGCACCCGGCGTTCGATGTCGCGGCCTTTGCGGACGAGATCCTGCGGCGTATCGCGGTGGCTGATGCGTTCGACGTCCTGCTCGATGATCGGGCCCTCGTCGAGGTCGCCGGTGACATAGTGGGCCGAAGCCCCGATCACCTTCACCCCGCGCGCATGGGCCTGGTGGTAGGGCTTGGCCCCCTTGAAGCCCGGCAGGAAGCTGTGGTGGATGTTGATGCAGCGGCCCTCCAGCTTGGCCGCCAGCCCGTCCGACAGGATCTGCATGTAGCGGGCTAACACCACGATGTCGGTCTTCGTCTCGCGGATCAGAGCCCAGAGCTGAGCCTCCTGTTCCAGCTTGGTGTCCTTCGCCACCGGCAGGTGGTGGAAGGGCAGGCCTTTCAGATCGACATGGGCGAAGGTGTCGGCCGGGTGGTTGGAGACCACCGCGCTGATATCCATGGCCAGCTCCTCGATCCGCCAGCGATAGAGCAGGTCGGCCAGGCAGTGGTCGGTCTTCGACGCCAGGATCATCACCCGGTAGCGCTGGGCCGGGTCGCGCAGGGTCCACCGCATGGCGAACGCGGCGCCGATCGGTTCGAACGCGGTCCGCAGAGTCTCGAGGTCGGCCTGAGCCGGATCGAACACCACCCGCATGAAGAAGGCCCCAGTCTCGGCGTCATTGTACTGCTGAGCGTCGAGGATGTTGCAGCCCCGCTCGCTGAGAAAGACCGAGACAGCGGCGACAATGCCCCGGCGGTCGGGACAGGCGAGGGTGAGGATCAGCGAGGCGGTCATGGCGGATGGCGCGTAGCTCGCGGGTTGGGCCGTGACAATCCTCCTCCGGCGCGCGCCTCGGGGACACGTTGGATTCCAACGTGTCCCCGGTTCATCCGGTTCGCGCTTCGCGCGCCCGAAGGATGACAGCTATATGGGCGGATGAATTCCGAAACCCTGCACGACCGCGCGGTCGATATCCTCGCCACCTTGGTCGGGTTCGACACCACTTCGCGGGACTCCAACCTGCCGCTGATCGATTGGGTGGAGGGCTATCTCGCCGGCCATGGCGTCAACGCCCGCCGCATCGCCAACGCCGACGGGACCAAGGCCAACCTGATGGCGCGGATCGGACCTGCGACCGAAGGGGGCGTGATCCTGTCGGGGCATACCGACGTGGTGCCGGTGGATGGCCAGCCCTGGTCGACCGATCCCTTCGTACTGACCGAGAAGGACGGGCGGCTGTACGGCCGTGGCAGCGCCGACATGAAGGGGTTCGTGGCCCTGGCGCTGGCCGCCGTGCCGGACCTGACGGCGGCGGAGCTGAAGGCGCCGGTGTGGCTGGCGTTTTCCTATGACGAGGAGATCGGCTGCCTGGGGGCGCCGGCGATGATCGAGGCGTTGGCGGCAGAAAACCCGCCGCCGGCTCTTGCCGTGGTCGGAGAGCCGACCGGGATGGAGGTGGTGGGGGCGCACAAGGGCATCCTGTCGGCCAAGGTGGTGGTCACCGGCAAGGAGGCCCATTCCAGCCAGACCCACCTGGGCGTCTCGGCCAACATGGCGGCGCTGGAGCTGATGGGCGAGTTGAAGGCCCTCGCTGATCGGCTGGCGGCGCAGGCCGATCCCGCCTCCCCCTTCGAGCCCGGCCACGCCACCCTGACCATCGGCCTGATCCACGGCGGCACGGCGGTGAACATCCTGGCCCGAGAGTGCGAGTTCTCCTTTGACCTGCGCTGTCCGGCGGACCAGGACCCGCATGCCCTGCTGGCGCCGTTCTGGGAGCGGTGCGCGGCGATGGATGCGCAGCTCAAGGCCAAGGCCGAGGGGGCGGGGGTGGTCTGGTCGCTGTACAGCGACGTGCCCTCCCTGGCCCTGGAGCCGGGCGGACCGGCCGAGGCGCTGGCGCGCCGGCTGGCGGGCGACAACGGGCCGTTGCGGGCGGTGTCCTACGCGGCCGAGGCCGGGCAGTTCCAGCGGGGCGGCTTCCCGGTCGTGCTGTGCGGCCCGGGCTGGATCGACCAGGCGCACCAGCCGGACGAATGGATCGAGATCGCCCAACTCAGGCGCGGAGCGGGCTTCATGACCAGACTCGTTGAAGCCTTATCCTAACCCCGTCATCCCGGACGTCCCGAAGGGGCGATCCGGGACCCAGGCGTGACAGGGCGCTGGATGCAAAGCTGCGTCGGGCGGCGAGATCACGCCCTTCTGGGTCCCGGCTCTACGCGCTGCGCGCTACGGCCGGGATGACGGAGATTAAGTCAGCGTGAACCAGGCCAAGCCCGCGATGCCGGCCGCGATCCGCCACCAACCGAAGGGGCTGAGGCCGTGGCGGTCGATGAAACCCAGCATCCACTTGATGACGATCCAGCCGGAGACGAAGGACACCAGGAAGCCGAGCGCGATGATCCACAGGCCGTCGGCGCGGGCGAAGATCTGTTCGCGGCCCTCGATGAAATCGAGGGTAAAGGCGCCGACCATGGTGGGGATGGCCAGGAAGAAGCTGAACTCGGCGGCCGCCCGGCGCTCCATCTTCATCAACACCCCACCGACAATGGTCGCGCCGGAACGCGAGACGCCGGGGATCATCGACAGGCACTGGATCAGCCCGACGCCCAGCGCCGTCAGCAGCGGGGTCTGCATGGCGTCGGTCACCACGGGCTGGGGCCGCCAGCGGTCGATGGCCAGGAGCACGAAGCCGCCAAGGATCAGGGACCAGCAGACGATGATCGGGTTGAACAGCACCGCCTTGATGAAGTCGTGCAGGGCCAGGCCCAGCACTACCGCCGGGATGAAGGCGATCAGCACCGACAGGGCGAAGCGGCGGGCCTCGGGCTTGGTCGGCAGGCCGATCAGCACCTGCCACAGGCGCTGGAAGTAGAGGGCGACGACCGCCAGGATCGCCCCTAGCTGGATCATCACCACGAAGGTGTCCCAGAACTCGCCGTCCAGCCCCAGCAGATCAGCGGCCAGCAACAGGTGGCCCGTGGAGGAGACCGGGATGAACTCGGTCAGGCCCTCGACCAGGCCAAGGATGATGGCGGACAGCCAGTCAGGCATTCGGGGGCCCCTCGCAGAATGGGAAAGCCTTGTCCCGGCTGGCGCTGGCGATGGCAAGAGGCCGAGCGGGAGCTGCGCTGAAAAACCACCCACCAACCGTATTGTCAATTTATAGGACAATAAGCGCTTCAGACCGTGGCATCGGGCGCCTGCGACCACAGCATCACCAGGAAGTCAGTCCAATTTATAGACGATGGCATTCTTGTTGCGCCGCTGCCCCAGTAAGACGCCTCTCGCGCAACTTTTGACCCCTGGGGATGGGCGAAGACACCGATGGCCGAACGTATGCTGAAGTTCACGGTGATCGACCGGCGGACGCCCGAGAAGCGGGCGGCTTCCAGTCGCGACCGCGACTTCCACGAAATCTACGCCGATTTCATCGACGCCAAGGCGGCCGAGCAGGCCTCGCGGTGCTCGCAATGCGGCATCCCCTTCTGTCAGACCCACTGCCCGCTGCACAACAACATCCCCGACTGGCTGCGGATGACCGCCGCCGGGCGTCTGGAGGAGGCCTACCAGCTTTCCCAGGCGACCAACGCCATGCCCGAGATCTGCGGCCGCATCTGCCCTCAGGATCGGCTGTGCGAGGGCAATTGCGTGATCGAACAGTCGGGCCACGGCACGGTCACCATCGGCGCGGTCGAGCGCTACATCAACGACAAGGCCTGGGAAGAGGGCTGGGTCGCGCCCCTGGTCCAGGGGCCGTCGCGCGGCCAGTCGGTCGGCGTGGTCGGCGCCGGGCCGGCGGGCCTGTCGGCCGCCGAGCGCCTGTTCGAGCTGGGCTATGACGTTACCGTCTATGATCGCTACGACCGGCCGGGCGGCCTGCTGGTCTATGGCATCCCCGGCTTCAAGCTTGAGAAGGACGTGGTCGCGCGGCGCACCGACCGGCTGGCCGAGGGCGGCATCGTCTTCAAGCTGAACTTCGAGGTCGGCCGCGACGCCACCCTTGAGGACCTGCGCCGCACCCATGACGCCGTGCTGCTGGCCACCGGCGTCTATGCCGCCAAGGATCTGCCCGTGCCGGGCGCCGGGTCGGGCGGAGTGGTGGCGGCCCTCGACTATCTGACCGCCTCCAACCGCAAGGGCTATGGCGACGCCGTGCCGGCCTTCGACAGCGGCGAACTGGACGCCCAGGGCAAGAATGTCGTGGTGGTCGGCGGCGGGGACACCGCCATGGACTGCGTCCGCACCGCGATCCGCCAGGGGGCGGAAAGCGTCACCTGCCTCTATCGGCGCGACCGGGAGAACATGCCGGGATCCCTGCGCGAGGTGCAGAACGCCGAGGAAGAGGGCGTGGTCTTCGAATGGCTGGCCGGGCCCCGCGCGGTGACCGGCGACGCCGGCCGCGCCGGCGGCGTGCGGGCCGCCCGCATGCGGCTGGGCCCCGCCGACGCCTCCGGCCGCCAGAGCCCTGAGCCGATCGAGAACGGCGACTTCGAGATCAAGGCCGACCTGGTGATCAAGGCTCTGGGTTTCGACCCGGAAGACCTGCCGACCACGCTGGGCTCCCCCGACCTGGAGGTCAGCCGCGCCGGCACGGTGAAGATCGACCGCCGGTCCAAGGCGACGAACCTGCCTGGCGTCTACGCCGCCGGCGACATCGCCCGCGGCGCCAGCCTGGTCGTCTGGGCCATCCGCGACGGTTTCGACGCCGCGGCGGCCATCCACAAGCAGCTGTCGGCCCCCGTGCTCGTGGCGGCGGAGTGATGAGGATGCGTACCGCTCCTGTCCTGGCCGCCATCTTGATCGCTGCTGCGACGCCAGCCTGGGCGGGCGATGTCGCCGTTGGCCAAATCTACGAATGCGACTCGCCCGACAGCGATTTGACCCTGACGCTGGTCGTCGGAAGGATCGACCACAAGCAGGGGCAAACCTTCATCAGCGTTTCGATGTTCAACGATGCGCCCGACGCCCCGCATCGCGAGATCGGACATACGCCCTTCGTTGATGGCGCGTTGGAATTTTGCACGCTCCAGCCCGGCGCGCGCGCACTCTCAGCTAACTTCGAAGAAGGCTACGCCATGTGGCGCGAGGCTTTTGATGAAGGCGGCGGCGGCGCATTCGATGAAGCGCCTGCTGACACCTACGAGATGATGCTGGAGATGACTTCTCCAGACGCCGCCCCTCAGCCTGGACGGAATGACACATGAGCGACGTCCTCGACCTCTACTTCAAGAACCGCCAGACCCTGATCGACGGCCACGCCTACGATCCCGCCTCCGAGCGCGACAACTGCGGCGTCGGCCTGGTCTGCGCCATCGACGGCAAGCCGCGCCGCGAAGTCGTGGAGCTGGCCATCAAGGCGCTGAAGGCCGTCTGGCACCGGGGGGCGGTCGATGCCGACGGCAAGACCGGTGACGGGGCCGGCGTGCTGGTCAGCGTGCCTCAGGCCTTCTTCGCCGAGCAGGTGGCGGGCACCGGCCATGCCCTGCGGCCGGGGCCCATCGCCGTGGGCCAGGTGTTCCTGCCGCGCACCGACCTGGGCGCCCAGGAGGCCTGCCGGACCATCGTCGAGAGCGAGACCTTGCGGTTCGGCTTCTATATCTACGGCTGGCGCCAGGTGCCGGTCGACACCTCGGTGATCGGCGAGAAGGCCAACGCCACCCGGCCCGAGATCGAGCAGATCATGCTCAGCCCCCCGCCCGGCATGGACGGCGAGGCGCTGGAGCGCGCCCTGTTCCTGGCCCGCAAGCGGATCGAGAAGAAGGTCACCGCCGCCGGCATCAGCGACTTCTACCTCTGCAGCCTGTCGGCCCGGTCGCTGATCTACAAGGGCATGTTCCTGGCCGAGAGCATCGACGCCTTCTACCCGGACCTGACCGACGAGCGGTTCGAGGCGGCGGTGGCCATCTTCCACCAGCGCTACTCGACCAACACCTTCCCGCAATGGCGGCTGGCCCAGCCCTTCCGGATGATCGCCCACAACGGCGAGATCAACACCATCAAGGGCAACATCAACTGGATGAAGAGCCATGAGATCCGCATGGCCGCCCAGGCCTTTGGGGACTTCGGGGACGACATCAAGCCGGTGATCCAGCCGGGCGGGAGCGACAGCGCCGCCCTCGACAACACCTTCGAGGTGCTGGTCCGCGCCGGGCGCGACGCGCCGATGGCCAAGGCCCTGCTGATCCCCGAAGCCTGGAACGCCAAGACCGACGAGCAGATCAAGCCCGCGCACAAGGCGCTCTACAGCTACTGCAACGCGGTAATGGAGCCCTGGGACGGGCCGGCCGCCCTGTGCGGCACCGATGGCCGCTGGGTGGTCGCCGGCAAGGACCGCAACGGCCTGCGGCCCCTGCGGGCGGCGCTGACCGATGACGGGCTGCTGATTGTCGGCTCCGAAGCGGGCATGTGCGGCGTGCCGGACGAGCGGATCAGCCGCAAGCTGACCATCCAGCCCGGTCGGATGATTGCGGTGGACCTCAACGCCGGGCGGATGTTCGGCGAGGAAGACATCATCGACGAACTGGCCGCCCGCCATCCCTACACCGAATGGCTCGGCAACATGGTCGATCTCGAAAAGGAGATCGGCCCCGGGCCCGAACCGCGCCGCTGTGGGCGCGAGGAGCTGACCCGGCGCCAGACGGCGGCCGGCTACAGCCTGGAAGACCTGGAAATGGTCCTCGCCCCCATGGTCGAGGACGGCAAGGAGGCCGTCGGCTCGATGGGCGATGATGCGCCCCTGGCCGTGCTCTCCGACCGCTATCGGCCGCTCAGCCACTTCTTCCGCCAGAACTTCAGCCAGGTGACCAACCCGCCGATCGATCCCTTGCGGGAGACCGGCGTGATGAGCCTGAAGACCCGGTTCAAGAACCTCGGCAACATCCTGGCCCAGGACGAGGCCCAGACCGACGTCTATGTGCTGGAAAGCCCGGTGCTGACCACCGGGATGTACGAGCGGATCCTCGGCTACATCGCCGGCAAGAACCTGGCCGTCATCGACTGCACCATGCCGTTGCCGGCGGCCGAGGCGCGGGCGGGCGACGCCCTGCGGGCCAACCTCGACCGGGTGAAGGCGGAAGCCGAGGACGCCGCCCTGCGAGGCTGTTCCACCATCGTGCTGACCGACACCGAAAGCGGACCTGACCGGGTGGGACTGCCGATGATCCTGGCCACCGCCGGGGTGCATGCTCACCTGGTGGCCAAGGGCCTGCGCAGCTACGTCTCGATTATCGTGCGCTCGGCCGAGTGCATGGACACCCACTATTTCGCGGTGCTGGTCGGGGTGGGGGCCACGGCGGTCAACGCCTGGCTGGCCCAGGAAAGCTTCCAGGACCGGCTGGAGCGCGGACTGGCGGGGGAGCTGTCCCTTCGCGACGTGTGCGTGAACTTCAAGACGGCCATCGAGCAGGGTCTGTTGAAGATCATTTCGAAGATGGGGATCGCGGTGATCTCCAGCTATCGCGGCGGCTACAACTTCGAGGCCATGGGCCTGTCGCGGTCGCTGGC
Source organism: Caulobacter sp. SLTY (assembly GCF_009905535.1). Classification (GTDB taxonomy): domain Bacteria; phylum Pseudomonadota; class Alphaproteobacteria; order Caulobacterales; family Caulobacteraceae; genus Caulobacter. Next base: position 114,034 of record NZ_JAAALA010000001.1, read on the forward strand.
GGCGGAATTCTTCCCGGGCATGCCCAGCCGCATTTCCGGCATCGGCCTGGCCGGCATCGAGGCCAAGACGGTGGAAATCCACCGCCGCGCCTGGGAACAGGCGGCCATCGCCCTGCCCGTCGGCGGCTTCTACAAGGCCCGGCGTTCAGGGGAGGCGCACGCCTTCGAGGCCCGGCTGATCCATACCCTGCAGGCGGCCTGCAATACCGGTGACTACGAGACCTACAAGCGCTGGTCGGCCGGGCTGTCGCGCCAGAAGGCCAGCCAGCCGCGCCACCTGCTGGACTTCCGCAAGGGCCGCGGCCCGGTCAGCCTGGACGAGGTCGAAAGCGTCAACGAGATCCGCAAGCGCTTCCTCACCCCCGGCATGAGCCTGGGCGCCCTGGCGCCGGAGGCCCACGGGGCGCTGAACATCGCCATGAACCGCATCGGGGCCAAGTCGGTCAGCGGCGAGGGCGGCGAGGACCGCGCTCGCTATCGCCCCCTGCCCAACGGCGACAACCCCAACAGCGCGGTCAAGCAGATCGCTTCGGGACGGTTCGGGGTCACCGCCGAGTACCTGAACGAATGCCGCGAGATCGAGATCAAGGTCGCCCAGGGCGCCAAGCCCGGTGAGGGGGGCCAACTGCCCGGCTTCAAGGTCACCGAGCTGATCGCGCGGCTTCGCCACGCGACACCGGGGGTGATGCTGATCAGCCCGCCGCCGCACCACGACATCTATTCGATCGAGGACCTGGCCCAGCTCATCTATGACCTCAAGCAGATCAACCCCGACGCCCGGGTGACGGTGAAGCTGGTCTCGATGACCGGCATCGGCGCCATCGCGGCCGGGGTCGCCAAGGCCAAGGCCGACGTCATCCTGATCTCCGGCAACGTCGGCGGCACCGGCGCCTCGCCCCAGACCTCGATCAAGTACGCCGGCTCACCCTGGGAACTGGGCCTCAGCGAGGCCAACCAGGTGCTGACGCTGAACAACCTGCGCCACCACGTCACCCTCCGCACCGACGGGGGCCTGCGCACCGGCCGGGACGTCGTCATGGCCGCCATGCTGGGGGCCGAGGAGTTCGGCATCGGCACCGCCAGCCTGATCGCCATGGGCTGCATCATGGTCCGCCAGTGCCATTCCAACACCTGCCCGGTGGGGGTCTGCACCCAGGACGAGGCCCTGCGCGCCAAGTTCACCGGCACGCCGGAGAAGGTGATCAACCTCTTCACCTTCATCGCCGAGGAGGTGCGGGAAATCCTCGCCGAACTGGGCTTCCGTTCCCTGCTGGAAGTGGTCGGCCGCACCGACCTGCTGGCCCAGGTCAGCCGGGGCGGCGAGCACCTCGACGACCTCGACCTCAACCCGCTGCTGGTTCGCGCCGATCCGGGCTCCAACCCGCCCTATTCGACCGTGGTGGGCCGCAACGCGGTGCCCGACACCCTCGACGCCCAGATCGTCCGCGACGCCGCCCCCCTGCTGCAGCGGGGCGAGAAGATGCAGCTGACCTACACGGTGCGAAACACCGCCCGCGCCATCGGCGCCCGCATCTCCAGCCACATCGTCCGCAAGTTCGGGATGAGCGCCCTGCCCGCCGGACACCTGACCCTGGAGCTGAAGGGCTCGGCCGGTCAGAGCCTGGGCGCCTTCGCGGTGCGGGGCCTGCGCATCCTGTTGACCGGCGAGGCCAACGACTATGTCGGCAAGGGACTGTCGGGAGCGACCATCGTCATCCGACCCTCCCGCCACCTGGTGGCGCCGGAGACCAACGTCATTCTCGGCAACACGGTCCTCTATGGGGCAACCAGCGGCAAGCTGTTCGCCGCCGGCCAGGCGGGCGAGCGGTTCGCGGTGCGCAACAGCGGCGCGACGGCGGTGGTCGAGGGCGTCGGCGCCAACGGCTGCGAGTACATGACCGGCGGCACGGCGGTGATCCTGGGACCGGTGGGCGACAACTTCGCGGCCGGGATGACCGGCGGCATGGCCTTCGTCCTGGATCTGGCCGACCGCTTCAAGAACTGCGTCAACCCCGACAGCGTGGTGGTCCAGCGGCTGGCCTCGGCCCACTGGGAGGAGGTGCTGCTGCGGCTGGTCCGGGAGCACGCCCATGAAACGGGGTCTGCCTTCGCCGAAGGTCTGCTGCGCGACTGGGACCGGGTTCGTAACCACGTCTGGCAGGTCTGTCCCAAGGAGATGCTCGGCCGGATCGACCATCCGTTGGTGGCGGAGGAGACCGTTCACGAACGTGCCTAGAAAACGGGCCTTTCGCTGAGCATGTTCAGCTGAACGAACCGCGTTCCGCGACATGCTGTCGCAGCATTACCGTTTTGTCATCTTGCCGGTCGCCCAGGCCCCATCCCCCCGCTAACCCTTACGGCAACGCGAGGGCTGCGCGGGGAGTGGAATGGCGTCGGATACGTCGGTGTTGGTCGGTGAGGCTATGGCGGCATTGCAGCGGCGGGATGGCCGCGCGGCGATGGCCATGCTGGAGCAGGCCCGCGCCCAGGCGCCGGAAGACCTCAACATCCTGATGAACATCGCCCTGGCCCAACGGGTCGCGGGCGATATGCCGGGCGCCATCGCCACCCTGGACCGGGTGCTGATGGCCGATCCCTACCACTTCATGGCCATGCTCTCGAAAGGCGCCCTGGTCGAGCAGGTGGCCGGCCCACGCCAGGCCGCGCCCGTCTACGAGATCGTGCTGAAGATCGCCCCGCCGACCGACCGGCTGCCCCCCGGTGTCGCCGGACCGCTGGCCCGCGCCCGGCAGGTGGTGAGCGAAAACGCCGACAGGCTGGCCGAGCACATCCAGGCCCAGATCGCGGCGGTGAAGGACCGCCACGGGAATTGCAGCCTCGAGCGGTTCGACGAGTCCCTGGAGATTCTCGCCGGCCGTCGGAAGGCCTATGTGTCCGACCCCGTCGATTTTCACTATCCGCGCCTGCCGGCCATCCCCTTCTTCGACCGCGAACACTTCCCCTGGCTGCCGGAACTGGAAGCGGCCACCGACATGATCCGCGGCGAACTGGAAGCCGCCCTGGCCGCCGCCGACGCCGACTTCGCGCCCTATATCGACTATCCGGCCGGCGCCCCGGTCAATCAGTGGGCGGAACTCAACAAATCTCGCCGCTGGCGCTCGCTCTGGCTCTGGAAGGATGGTCGCAAGCAGGAGGCCGCCTGCGCCCAGTGCCCGGGAACGGCGGACCTGCTCTCCCGCCTGCCCCTGGCCGACCAGCCGGAGTTCGCCCCCACCGCCCTGTTCTCGGCCCTGGAGGCCCACACCCATATCCCGCCGCACACCGGCTCGACCAACGCCCGCCTGCTCGTCCACCTGCCGCTGATCCTGCCCGGCCCGGCCCGCTTCCGGGTCGGCAACGACATCCGCGACTGGAAAATGGGCCAGGCCTGGGCCTTCGACGACACCATCGAACACGAGGCCTGGAACGACGCCGACAGCCTGCGGGTGATCCTGATCTTCGACGTCTGGAACCCGCTGCTCAGCGAGGCCGAACGCGAGCTGATCGGCGAGATGATGCTGGCAAAGAAGAGCTTCTACGCGGGCTAACCGCCGACCGCCGGGCCCACATATCTCGCCCTTGGCCGGATCAGCCGGCCGCCCGAGCCCTCCTCCACCGCATGGGCGATCCAGCCGGCCGAGCGGGCGACCGCGAACAGCAGGAACGGGGCGTCGTCGGGCAGGCCCAGGGCCTCCGCCATGGCCACGAGCGCAAAGTCGATGTTGGCCCGCTCGCCGGTGCCGCTCTCGACCGCCTCCAACAGGGCGGCAAGGTCCTCGGTCGGCGGACAGGCGGCCAGCAGGGCATCGGCGCGGGGGTCGCCCTCGGGATAGAGGGGATGGCCAAAGCCCGGCGTGGGCGCGGCGCGGGCCAGGCGGCCCTCCACGGTGGCCCGGGGGCCGATGCGCCGGGACTCCTCGACCAGGTTCAGCACTCGCGCCGCCATCCCGCCATGCAGCGGCCCCGACAGGGCGCAGAGGCCGGCCAAGGCCGCCGCCGCGAGGCCAGCGCCGGTCGAGGCGGCCACCCTGGCCGCGAAGGTCGAGGCGTTCAGCTCATGGTCGGCCAGCAGCACCAGGGCCCGACGGATGACGTCGGCGGCGTCCGGTCGGCCCCAGGCGACCGCCAATCGATCATGGATCGGCCCGGTTCCCGGCGCGCCGCAGACCGCGTCGGCGACCACGTCCAGCAGCGCCGAGCCCTCCATGGCCAGGGCCAGGGGCGCCCGGCCCCGCGCCGGCGGCTCCTCGGCGGCCCGCGCTGCCAGGGCGGCGAACAGCCGGGCTCGGCCGTCGGCCAGGGTCGGAGGATCGGGTCGCGCCATCGCCTTCAGCACCGCCCCATGGCCGCCGCGCAGCAGTCGGGCCACCGCCTCGAGCGTCTCTGTCTCCGACAGGCGGGAGGCGTCGCGGCCCCGGTACCAGAGCCGGCCGTCCGAGATGGTGGTGATCGCGCTGGCCAGCACCGGCTCGCCCCAGGCGATCGCGCTCTGGGCCACGGCCGAGGCCTTGCGGCCCCGCGCCCGCCGGTCGGTCAGGGCGCCGATGTCGGCGGCGCGATAAAGGCTGCGACGAGGGTCGTCCGGGTCCGGCCGGGCATCGACCCGTCCCCGGCTGACATAGGCGTAGAGGGTCTGGGGTCGCACCCCCAGGCGCTGCAGGGCCGCTTCCCGGCTGATCCAGTCCTGAGACATTGCCAAGACCCATGTTGATTATATTGATCAAGATTGACGACGATCAATATCAGCCCGAATTCTCCCGCCATACAAGTGAGAAATGGGGAATTGAACATGTCCGAAGGTCTCGACGACGTTGTCGCCGCCCGCACCGTCCTCTCTGAAGTCGATGGCCATGCCGGCCGCCTGGTGATCCGGGGCTGGACGCTGGACCAACTTGTCGGGCGAACGCGCTTCGAGGAGATCGCCCGTCTGCTGTTCGACGGCTTCTTCGACGACCTGCCGCAAGACCTGACATCGGCGCTAGGGGCCGCCCGCGCCAAGGTTTTCGAGGAGGTCCAGGCGGTCGACGACGGCCTGCTGGCCCTCGGTCCGGTCGAGGCCATGCGCGCCCTGACCGCCCGCCTGCCGGACGGTGACGACCTGGACACCGCATTGGCCCTGCTGGCCGCGCCGGCGGTGTTCACCCCGGCCATCGTGCGGCTGCAGGCCGGCGAGGCGCCCATCGCCCCAGACGCCGCCCTGGGCCACGCCGCCGACATCCTGCGCATGCTGCATGGCCGCCCGGCGGCCGCAGGCCAGGCCGAGGCGCTGGACGCCTATCTGGTCACCGTCTGCGACCACGGCCTCAACGCCTCCACCTTCGCCGCCAGGGTGGTGGCCTCGACCCGCGCAGGGCTGACCAGCGCGGTCCTGGCCGGCATCTCGGCCCTCAAGGGCCCGCTGCACGGCGGCGCGCCCGGCCCCGTGATCGAGATGCTCGATGCGATCGGCCGGCCGGAGAACGCCCGGCCCTGGATCGAGGCCGATCTGGACCGGGGCGAGCGGCTGATGGGCTTTGGCCACCGCATCTACCGGGTGCGTGACCCCCGCGCCGACGCCCTGAAAGGGGCCGTCCGCCGCCTGGCCGGACAGTCCGACCGCCTGCCCGGGCGGCTGGCCTTCGCCGAGGCGGTGGAGGCCGCCGCCCTGGCGATCCTCAAGGAGCATCGGCCGGGCCGCCCGCTCGACGTGAACGTGGAATTCTTCACCGCCCTGCTGCTGGAAGCGCTGGCCTTCCCCCCGGCGGCCTTCACCGGCGTGTTCGCCATGGGCCGCACGGCTGGCTGGCTGGCCCACGCCCGCGAGCAACTTGCCGGCGGGCGGTTGATCCGGCCGCAGTCGGTCTATGTGGGACCCACCCCGCTGAAGGCTGCGTAGTAAACGCCGTCTTAATCCGACCCAGTGCATGAGCGGGACGATTCGCCAGAGTTGTCCCGGCCATGAGCGTCGACCGCACCCTTCACCACTTCCCCCTCGACCCGGCCTCGCGCCAGGTGCGACTGGCCCTGGGCGAGAAACGGCTGGCCTTCACCGACCAGGTCGTCCGCTACTGGGAGGAGCCGGACAACCTGTTGGCCCTCAACCCCGCCGGGGTTCTCCCCGTGCTGGTCGAGACCGGGCCGAACGGCCGGCTGGTCATATGCGAGACCCGCGCCATCCTCGAGCACCTCGAGGAGGCCTATCCCGAGCCGCCCCTGCTCGGACGCGACGCCGCCGACCGGGCCGAGGCGCGACGCCTGCTGCAATGGTTCGACCGCAAGTTCGACTTCGAAGCCGCCGGCCCGCTGCTGCACGAAAAGATGGAAAAGCGGCTGTTGCGCCTGGGCGCGCCGGCGCTTGCGAACCTGCGGGCCGGCCGCGAGGGTCTGCGCCATCACCTGAAATACCTCGAAAGCCTGCTGCGGGCGCGGGACTGGCTGGCCGGACGGCGGCTGTCGCTCGCCGACTTCGCCGCCGCCGCCTACATCTCGGTGATCGACTATTTCGGCGATGTGCCCTGGAACGACTTCCCGGCCGCCAAGACCTGGTACATGAAGGTCAAGTCCAGGCCGTGCTTCCGGCCGCTGTTGGCCGACCGCTGGCCGGGCCTCGCCCCCGCCGGGCACTACGACGACCTGGACTTCTAGCGGCGTCCCCCGGGGCGCCTGGGGGAGTTCGATATGCGTATCCTGAACCTGATCCTGGCTGCGGCCGTCGCCTTGGGGCCGATGCTGCCGTCACCGGCAATGGCCCAGCCCCGCGCGGGCGGCAAGGTCGATACCGAGCGGGAAGTGATGACCCTGCTGTCGGACCTGGTCAAATGGGCCGAGCCGGTGACCCAGGTGCAGATCGACGCCCAGAACGTAGCCCTCTATCTGATCGACGGCGTCATCAAGGCTAGCGCCGAGGATACCACCGGCCCCGCCGGGCGGGCCTGGGCCGAAGCCTGGCTGAAGGAGGCCGACGGCAAGGTCGCCGAGGTGAAGGGGCGCGGCGCCGCCCTGGCGCCGCCACCCATGGAGCTGGCGCGCCGGTATCGGAGCCTGGGCCCCGAAGCCGCTCGGCAGCTGGCCGCCTTCGAGAAACTGCCGGGAATCGTTCGCGAATCCGCCGCAGACAACGAGCGCTTCCTCTCCAGCCTTCGCGTCGACCTCGTCCAGGCCGCCGGTGGTAGTGTGACGGCCAAACAGTCGCTCTATCGCAAGACATTGGCGGGCACCCGCCTGAGCCTGCGCAGCGAGAATGCGATGCTGAACCTGGCGATCACCGCCGCGACCCGTCCCGACCACCCTGAAATCCCATTGGCGCGGTCGATCCAGGCCAGCAACGACGCGCTCGGCTTGGCGTTGGGTGTCATGGAGGAGGCCTTCGACCCCAACGGGGGCTCGTCAGACACGGCCGCCACCGGCAAGGCGATGAAGGCGAAGGTGGCGGAGGCCCGGGCCCAGGCCAAGCGGGTCTGGCCGAACGCCCAGACGACCATCCGCCAGTTGACGGCGGACGTTCCGGCCGGGCCTCTAAGGAACATGATCGTGCGGGCCATGAACAGCTACGAGCAGACCGCCGCCATCGAACTGCAGATCGCCGACATCCTGGACACGGTCGCCGACAATATTCTGTCGCCAGGCGGACCGGATTTTCTGACCTGGAACCTCGACCCGCTCGAACCGCTGGTCAATCGTCGCGTGGAACTGCGGTTGATGCGGATGGACATGCTGAAGACCATCTGATCACCCGCCGGGAGATCCCTTGCCCCGCCCCGCCAAACGCCTGCTGACCCCGCCCCAGATCACCGAGGCGGTCGAGGCGCGCGCCCGCTCCCTCGGCTTCGACGCCGTTGGGTTCGCCTCGGCCGCCGATCCCTGGCCGGCCGGCGCGCGGCTGGAGCGGTTCGTGGCCGAGGGGCTGCACGGAACCATGGACTGGCTGGAAGAGACCCTGCCGCGCCGGGCCCACCCCACCGCCATGTGGCCCCAGGCGCGGACGGCCGTAATGCTGGGCGTCAACTACGGCCCCGAGCGCGATCCCATGGAGGGGCTGGCCCGGAGGGACCGGGGTTTGATCAGCGCCTATGCGCGGGGCGATGACTATCACGGCCTGATCAAGGGGCGGCTGAAGAACCTGGCCGGCTGGCTGAAGGCCAGGTTCGGCGGCGAAGTGAAGGTGTTCATCGACACCGCCCCCCTGATGGAAAAGCCCCTGGCCGAGCGGGCGGGCCTGGGTTGGCAGGGCAAGCACACCAACCTGGTCTCTCGCGATTTGGGCAGCTGGCTGTTCCTGGGCTCGGTGCTCAGCAGCCTCGATCTGCCCCTGGACGAGGCGGAGACGGACCGGTGCGGTCGTTGCCAGGCCTGTCTGGACGTCTGCCCGACGAACGCCTTCCCCGCCCCCTACCGGCTCGATGCCCGCCGATGCATCTCCTACCTGACCATCGAGCATGAGGGGCCGGTCGATCCGGCCCTGCGCCCGGCGCTGGGCAACCGGATCTACGGCTGCGACGACTGCCTGGCCGTCTGCCCCTGGAACAAGTTCGCGCAGGAGGCTCGGGAGATGGGGCTGCGGGCCCGGCCGGAGCTGGAGGCGCCGGCCCTGGCCGATCTGGCGCGGCTGGACGAGGCGGGCTTCCGCGCCCTGTTCCGCAAGAGCGCCGTCACCCGCATCGGCCGAGACCGGATGGTGCGCAACGTCCTCTACGCCATCGGCAACAGCGGCGACCCGGCGCTTGCGGGCGAGGCCGAACGGCTGCTGGGCGATCCCTCACCCGTGGTGCGCGGGGCTGCGGTCTGGGCGCTGGGTCGCCTGGCGCTGGAGCGAGCCCGGGCGCTGGCGGCAAGCGCGCGTGACGAGGATCCGGACGTGCAGGCCGAATGGGCCGCCCTGGCGGCGGGCTAGTACGCCCCTTCCGGCGTGGCGGCGTACTGGCCGCCCTTGCGGTAGCGGTAGAGGTAGGAGGGGACCACCGCCTCGATCGGCTTGGGCGTGATGCCGAAAGCTTCCACGCCCTCGGCCCCGGCCGAGACCACGGTGTCGGTCCGCAGCATCTCGACCTGGTCGCTGGTGATCGGCGGGGGAATGACCAGGCCGGCGATGTCGCCCGCCATGCCCATCAGCCCGGCGATCGGAAAGGGCACGGGCGCCAGGATCGGCTTTCGGCCGGTCTCGGCGCTGATGAAGCTCATGAGCTCCTTGAAGCTGTAGACGGTCGGCCCGCCCAGTTCGAAGGTGCGGCCGGCGAAGTCCTCGCTGGAGGCGGCCTGGGCGATGGCGGCCGCCAGGTCGGCGACATGGATCGGCTGGAACTTCGTCGTCCCGCCGCCGATCAGCGGCAGCACCGGGCTGAGCGAGGCCATCTGGGCGAACCGGTTGAAGAAGCCATCGTCGGCCCCGAACACGATGGCCGAGCGGACCACCGTGGCGGTGGGGAACACCTCGCGCACCGCCGCCTCGCCCTCGGCCTTGGTGGCGAAATACTTCGAGGTCGAGCCGGCGTCGGCGCCGATGGCCGAGATCTGCACGAAGCGGCTGACGCCCGCCGCCTTGGCGGCCTCGGCGATGTTGCGGGCGCCCATGCCGTGGACGCTGAGGAACCGCTGGCGGCCGGTCTCGCGCAGAAGGCCCACCAGGTTGACGCAGGCCTCGGCACCTTCGAGCGCCCGAGCTGTGGAAGCGCGATCGCGGATGTTGGCCTGAACCACCTCGATCTGGCCGACGTCGCCCAGCAGCCGCAGTCGGTAGCCACGCCCCGGCTGGCGCACCGCGACCCGGACCCGCAGCCCCTTCTTGGCCAGGGCACGGACGACCTGACGCCCCACGAAGCCGGTGCCGCCGAAAACCGTGACCAGACCCTGCATGGCGCTCGCTGTCCCAAAACCATAAGAATGGGGCGGGCTTAGAACACCCGGCGCACATTCGCAATCACGGCCATTGACCAACCCCAACAGACGCCGTAAGAGGCGCGCCTTCGCGGCGATCCCTTGCGGATCAAGGCGGGCCCAGGTGGCGGAATTGGTAGACGCGCTGGCTTCAGGTGCCAGTGGCTTAACGGCCGTGGAGGTTCGAGTCCTCTCCTGGGCACCACCCCCCTCTCTTTAGGTGGGGCAACGCTCTCCCTATGTTACAGAAGTCCGAGGAGAGTCGGTTCATTGGCTAATCATCTGCACGAAGGCGACCTGCCGCCCGGCCTGTTCGCGGGCGCGACCAGTGTCGCCATCGATTCCGAGACGCTCGGCCTGCGGTTCCGGCGCGATCCCCTCTGCCTGGTGCAGATCTCGGCCGGGGACGGCGACGCCCATATGGTGCGGCTGAATCGCCAGACCTATGACGCCCCCAACCTCAAGGCGCTGCTGACCGACCCGGCGGTGACCAAGATCTTCCACTTCGGCCGCTTCGACATCGCCATGTTCGAGCTGCATCTGGGCGTGGTCACCACCCCGGTCTGGTGCACCAAGATCGGCTCCAAGCTGGCCCGCACCTATACCGACCGCCATGGCCTCAAGGACGTGGTCAAGGAGTTGGTCGGGGTCGACCTCTCCAAGGCCCAGCAGTCCAGCGACTGGGGCGCCGCCACGCTCTCGCCCGAACAGCTGGCCTATGCCGCCTCCGACGTGCTGTACCTGCATGCCGCCAAGGCCAAGCTGGAGATGATGCTGGAGCGGGAGGGCCGCGCCGAGCTGGCCAAGGCCTGTTTCGAATTCCTGCCCCATCGCGCCAGCCTCGACCTGGCCGGCTGGGAGGAGATGGACATCTTCGCCCACACATGACCGACCTCGCCGCCCAGCCCGATCGCATGAACGCCTGGCGCCGGCGCTCAGGGCTGATCCGCGTGCTGCGCTGGCTGCTGCCGGCGCTGATGGGCGCGCTGGTCCTGGCCCTCGCGGGCTATTTCACCTTCAGCTCCATCCAGGCGGGCAAGGCCCAGCCCCGCGAGACCCAGACCGAAATCAAGCTGGTCGGCGCCCGCTTCATGGGCAGGATGGAAGACGGCCGCAGCTTCCTGATCGGGGCCGGCCAGGCGATGCGCAGCGACACCATCATGCAGGAGGTGGTGCTGGTCGATCCGGTGCTGACCCTCGGCGGCGAGACAGGCGCCCCGTCGCGGATGACCGCCAAGCGCGGAATCTACGACGAAAAGACCCGTATCCTTCGGCTCTCGGGAGACGTGCGGATCGACGACGGAGACGGCCAACGTGTGGCCACGAACGACGCTATAGTGGACACCCGGTCGGGAAAGATCAGCGGTCAGGAAGGCCTCGCCGGCGACGGCCCGCTTGGCCAGGTGTCGGCGAAGTCCTATGAGGTTGACCGCGACACCGGCAAGGTGACCATGAAGGGCCGGGTCCGGGCCCGCATCGAGAAGTAAGGCGAAGAGAGAATGCGCAAGGCGAGATACATGGCGGCGGCCGGCGCCCTGGTGGGCGTGATGGTTGTGGCTGGGGCCGCTCAAGCCCAGATCGCGCCGCGCTCCAAGGCGCCGCTCGACATCGCCGCCGACGAGTCGGAAATCCTGACCAATGAGTGCAAGTCGATCTGGCGCGGGGATGTGGAAGCGCTTCAGGCCCGCACACGGCTGCGCGCCCAGACCCTCAATGTCTTCGCGGCCAAGAAGGGCGGCGAGTGCGGCGAGACCGAGCGGCTGGTGGCTGAAGGTCAGGTCTATTACGTCGAAGGCGAGCGGAAGGTGCGGGCCGACAACGCCGTCTACACCTCTCGCGCCGAGACCATCACCCTGACCGGCGATGTGGTGGTGACCGAGGGCCAGAACGTCGCCCGCGCCGACCGGGTGGTGATCAACCTGCAGACCGGCCAGTCGCAGATGTTCAGCAATTCGAAGGGCCGCGGCGGCAAGAACCGGGTCCGCGCCGTCCTCTACCCGAGCGGCAAGCCGCAATAGGCATGGCGGCCAAGGACACATCGACCAAGGCCAAGCCGAAGGCCGCCGCGGCCTCCACCGCCGAAGCCGCGCCCCCGGTCGCAGCAAAGGCGGACGCCGGCGCCGGCCTGGTGGTCGAGAGCATCGGCAAGCGGTTCGGCGACCGCCAGGTGGTCAAGAACGTCTCCCTGCGTCTGGCGCGGGGCGAGGTGGCCGGGCTGCTGGGTCCCAACGGGGCCGGCAAGACGACCTGCTTCTACATGGTCACCGGCCTGATCCCGGTCGACCACGGCCGCATCCTGCTGGACGGGGCGGACATCACCGCCCTGCCGATGTACCAGCGCGCCCGCCTGGGCGTCGGCTACCTGCCGCAGGAGGCCTCGATCTTCCGCGGCCTGACGGTCGAGCAGAACGTCATGGCGGTGGTCGAGATGCGGGTCCACGATCAGGCCAAGGCAGCCAAGGTGACCACCGACCTCCTCGAAGAGCTGCGCATCGAACATCTGCGCGCCGCCCCCGCCATCAGCCTGTCGGGCGGGGAGCGCCGCCGGGTGGAAATCGCCCGCGCCCTGGCCAGCGAGCCGGCCTTCATGCTGCTGGACGAGCCCTTCGCCGGCATCGATCCCCTGGCCATTGCCGACATCCGCGATGTGATCGGCTATCTGAAGGGTCGCGGCATCGGCATTCTGATCACCGACCACAACGTCCGCGAGACCCTCGACATCATCGACCGCGCCTCGATCATCCACGCCGGCGAGGTGCTGTTCGAGGGCGCCCCGCAGGAGATCATCGACGATCCCGAGGTGCGGCGCGTGTACCTGGGCGAGCGGTTCGGCCAGCCGGTGAACGTTTAGGACGAGCGGCCCTTTTCCTTGGTCGCGCCTGGTCCGATGACCGGTTTCGAAATCGGCACGCGCTATTTCGCCGGCCGGCCCATCGTCTTCCCGGCCTTGACCTCCGCCTTGATCTTCTCGTGCAGGGCCGGCGGCAGCGGGATCATGCCACGCTCCTGCAGGTAGCCGCCGCGCCCCGACGCCGCATCCGAGGTCAACTCCCTAACGAAGGCCCGCAGGCCCGGTGTCAGGTCCAGGCGCGAGGCCTTTACATAGATGTAGAGCGAGCGGGACAGCGGGTATTTGCCCGAGGCGATGGTCTCGAAGGTCGGCACGACGCCGTCGATGCTGGCGACCTTCACCTTGTCGCGGTTCTCTTCGTAGAAGAAGTAGCCGAACACCCCCACCGATCCCGGCGTGCGGGTCAGGGTCTGGACGATGGCGTTGTCGTTCTCCCCGGCGTCGATCCAGCGGTCGTTGCGCAGGGGGTCGACCTTGGCCTTGAAGGCCTTCTCGTCCTCGCCCTTCAGCGCCTTCAGGGGCGCGAACCGCTGGGCGCCGGCCTCGATGCCCAGTTCCAGGAAGGCGTCGCGGGTGCCGCTGGTCGGCGGCGGGCCGTAGACCAGGATCTTGCCGGGCGGCAGGCCGGCTCCGACCTGGCTCCACAGGCCATAGGGATTGTCCTGGAACCGCCCCTGGCGAAGCACCTGGTCCGACAGGGCGAGGTACAGGTGCTCCAGCTTGATGTTGAGGTCGGCGGCCCGCTTGTCCATGGCCACGACGATGCCGTCATAGCCGATGCGGATCTCGATGATGTCCTTGACGCCATTCTTGGCGCAGGCGTCGAACTCCGAGGCCTTCATCGGCCGGCTGGCGTTGGCGATGTCGGGATAGGCGTCGCCCGCCCCGCCGCAGAACAGCTTGATGCCCCCGCCGGTCCCCAGGCTCTCGACCTTGGGCGTCCGGCCCCCTGTCTTGCGAGCGAAGGTCTCGGCCACCCGGGTGGTGTAGGGGAAGACCGTCGAGGAGCCGGCCGCCCAGACATAGTCTCGCGCCGCGAAGGCCGGACCGGCGGCCAGGGCGAAGCTGAGGGTGGCGCAGGCCAGAAGGCGTTTCATCGGCGGCTCCGTGATCCTGCCGGTGTCCCTACGACGGCATTGCGACAGTTGGGCGACACCCAACTGTCCGTGGTCAGAGCAGCCGGGTGCGGATGGCCTGGCTGAGCAGGTCGATCATCGAAACGGCAATCACGATGATCAGCACGATGGCGCCGGTGTTGCCGTACTCGAAGCTGTTGGTCGAATCGATCAGCACCTGGCCGATGCCGCCCGCCCCGATCAGGCCCAGCACGGTGGCCGCGCGGCTGTTGGATTCGAAGCGGTAGAGGGCATAGCTGGTCCACAGCGGCGCGACCTGCGGGATGACCCCCCAGATGACCTCCTGCAGCCGGCCGGCGCCGGTGGCGCGCACGCCCTCGACCGGGCCCTTGTCGATGGCCTCCACGGCCTCGGCGAACAGCTTGGCCAGCACCCCGCCGGTGTTGAACATCATGGCCATGACCCCGGCGAAGGGGCCGGGGCCGACCGCGGTGATGAACATCACCGCCAGCACCAGGTCGGGGACCGAGCGGACAAGGTCGAGCACCCGGCGGACCGGCTGCTGGATCCAGGCCGGGGTGATGTTGCGGGCACCCAGCAGGCCGAGGGGCACGGCCAGGATGATGGCCAGGAAGGTGCCCCACAGCGCCATCTGGATCGTTTCCCACATCTTGCCGATGTAGACGGTCCACTTGGCCTTCTCGAACGCCTCGGAGTTAGGGTTGAACGCCGAGAAGAAGTCCCGCGCGAAGGACTGCATGTTGCTCGACCCGCTGAACAGGTCGGGGAACTTGTTGATCTCGGCCGGCGCGAAGCTGACCACCAGAAGGACGGCGACCGACCCCCAGATGATCAGGTCGAAGGCGCGGGCCGACATCGGCCGGGTCGGCGGGGCGGGAATGGCCTCGGTAGCGGACATCGGTGGTTCCTATCGCCCTACTGGCCGGCTTTGGCCTTGGCGGCCGCCGCTTCGGCGCGGATGCCATCGAGGTTCTTCTGGGCGGCGGCCACGGCGGCCGGATTGTTGGTCTCCTTGGCCTCGCCCAGCTGCCCGGCGGCTTCCATCTCCCGGACGAACAGCAGGTGGGATTCGTCGGCCGGCTTGAAACCGCCGATGCTCAGGGCCGCCATGTACTCGCGGGCCTTCTTGGCCTCGGGGCTGTCGCCCTGACCGTAGGTCAGGAAGAACTGGCGCAGCTTTTCCTTGAGCGCCGGATCCAGATCCTTGCGCCAGATGATCGGATCCTCCGGCAGGGTCGGGGACTCCCAGATCACCCGGATCTTCTCCGCCTGGCCTTCGCCGCGCTTGGCGTTCAGGGCGATGGCGGTGGAGTTGTTGGTGGCGGCGTCCAGCTTGCCGTTGGCCACGGCGAACAGGTTGGCCTGGTGGTTGGCGCTGATCACCGTCTTGAAGCAGGTGTCGGGGCGCTTGCCGGCCGGCTGGAAGACCAGGGTGACGGGGGCCAGGGTGCCGGAGGTCGACTTGGCGTCGCCCATGCCGAAGTTCAACGTCTTGT
Source organism: Caulobacter sp. SLTY (assembly GCF_009905535.1). Classification (GTDB taxonomy): domain Bacteria; phylum Pseudomonadota; class Alphaproteobacteria; order Caulobacterales; family Caulobacteraceae; genus Caulobacter. Next base: position 129,327 of record NZ_JAAALA010000001.1, read on the forward strand.
CGCACTTCAAGAGGTCGTCGATCGTCTTGATCGGGCTGTTCGCCGGCACGATGATCACCGACTTGTAGCCGTCGGTATCGCTGTCGTCGAAGGTGCGGGCGAAGACCTCGCCGTTGGCGCGGCGCACCGCTTCCAGGCCCGACTGGTTGGAGAACCAGCCAAGATCGATCTTCTTGAAGCGCATGGATTCGACCAGGGCGCTGTAGCTGGAAGAGAAGTAGGGCTTCACCTTCAGGCCGGTCTGTTTCTCCATGTCGGCCAGGATGGGGGTCCAGTAGTCCTCCATGTTCTGCGCGGACTCGGTCGACAGGATCGAGAAGATCACCTCGTTCTTCGGCTTCTCCCCGCCGCCGCCGCAGGCGGACAGGACAGGCAGGCTGAGGGCGCTGGCCAGCAGGGCGCGACGGTCCATCATTGCGGGGCTCCTTCCCAGAATACGTCCTCGAATTCCGGGCCGTAGATTTCGATCAGCTTGGGTTTCTGCAGGCCGGCGGGCGGGCCGTCGTAGACGATCTTGCCGGCTTTCAGCGCGACCACCCGGTCGCAGTAGCGCATCGCGTAGTCGACCTGGTGCAGGGTGACGATGACCGTCAGGCCGTCCTTGTCGTTCAGCTCGCGCAGGATCTCCATGACCTTGCGGGCCGAGACGGGGTCTAGCGAGGCGACCGGCTCGTCAGCCAGGATGATCTTGGCCCGCTGGACCAGGGCGCGGGCGATGGCGCCGCGCTGCTGCTGTCCGCCGGAGAGGGTGTTGGCCCGCTGGCCGGCGTAGTCGGAGATGCCGACGCGGTGCAGAGCCTGCATGGCCGCCTGCTTGGTCTCGTCCGGCCAAAGGCCGAAGACGCCGCGCAGGAAGGAAATCCGCCCGAGCGAGCCCAGGGCGACATTGGTGAACAGGCTCAGCCGGCCGACCAGGTTGAACTGCTGGGCGATGAAGCCGATGCGGATGCGGGCGTCCCGCACCTTGTCGCCGACCTTGCCCCTGGCCTGGGTGGTGGTTCCGAAGGCGGTGATCGTCCCGTCGGGGCCGTCGATGGTCTGCAGCCCGTCGATGGAGCGCAGCAGGGTGGACTTGCCCGAGCCGGACGGCCCGATCAGGGCGACCATCTCGCCCTTGTTCACGTCCAGCGACACCCCGTCGAGGGCGCGTCGCTTGCCGAAGGTCTTGGAGACTCCCCGGACCTGGAGAACGGCGTCTTGCGTCATGAATCTCTCTGGGCCTGGCGGCCCCGGGGTTAATTGCCTCAGAGGGTTACGCTATCTGGCGGCCCTCCTGCAACCTTGCCCGGCCCTCGCGGGGGCGGCTGTGGATAAACGCGTCAGTTCGTGCATCGGCCAGGGTGCAAAAAGGTCTTTACAGGGGGGTCCGTTTCCATCATATCGCGCGGCTCCGGCGGACCCCGTTGTCCTCATCGCTGCTAACGCCGGCCTGGGTTTAACTGCTAACAGGGGTTTACGTGAATTGCACACGTACCATACGCCCCTGGACCTGGTCCGCGAGCGGTCACCGGAACATCCTGTCGCACTCGTGCGACGCGATGCGGTAGCTGCGGCAGCGCGCTGGTTCCAGACGAAGTTCAAGGGTGACGTCCTCTACGCCGTGAAGGCTAATCCTTCGCCGTGGGTGATAGAGACTCTTTTCAAGAACGGTGTGACCCGGTTCGACGTCGCGTCGATCGCGGAGATCGCGCTCGTGGCCGAGCATGCGCCCGGCGCCCAGATGGCCTTCATGCATCCCGTGAAGAGCCGCCGGGCGATCACCCAGGCCTATTTCGACTACGGCGTCCGCACCTTCGTGCTCGATACGCACGAGGAGCTGGCCAAGATTCTCGACGCCACCGGCCAGGCTCGCGACCTCAACCTGATCGTCCGCATGGCGGTCGATGCGGAAGGGGCCAATTTCAGCCTGTCGGGCAAGTTCGGCGTCTCGCCGTTCGAAGCCCCCGGCCTCCTGCTGGCCACCCGCCAGGCGACGACCGAACTGATGGGCGTCAGCTTCCACGTCGGCAGCCAGTGCATGCGCCCGACCGCCTACCAGGCCGCCATGGCCCAGGTCAGCCGCTCGCTGATCCGCGCCGGCGTGTTCGCCGATGTGGTGGACGTGGGCGGTGGCTTCCCGTCGATCTATCCCGGCATGATCCCGCCGGACATGGACGACTATTTCGCGGCCATCGAGCGCGGCTTCAACGAGATGCCGGTCTCGGAGACTACCGAGCTGTGGTGCGAACCCGGGCGGGCCCTGGTCGCCGAGTCGACCTCGCTGCTGACCCGTGTGGAACTCCGCAAGGGCGAGGCGCTGTACCTCAACGACGGCAGCTACGGCTCGCTGTTCGATGCGGCGCATGTGAAGTGGCCGTTCCCGGTGAAGCTCTACCGGGGCGAGGGCGAGAACGCCCATGAAGTCGAAGGCGAGCTGAAGCCCTACCGCTTCTATGGCCCGACCTGCGATTCCATGGACCACATGCCCGGCCCCTTCTATCTGCCGGCCGATATCCAGGAAGGCGACTTCATCGAGATCGGCATGCTGGGGGCCTATGGCGTCGCCATGACCACCCGCTTCAACGGTTTTGGCGAGACCGAGATGGTCGAGGTGTCGGACGCTCCGATGGCCTCGATGTTCGGCCTGGCCCGTCGTTCGATCCCGGCGCCCAAGCCGGCGAGCAATGTCGTTCGGCTGTCACGGCCCAAGGGCAGGAAACGTCGGCGCAAGTAAGCCGTTCTAACTGGTAACGCGTTGACCGCAGGCCCGTCGCTCCGTCCGGGCCTGCGGATGCTTTTGTGACGGGCGCTCTAACTCCAAGGGAAACCTGAAAGCGATGAACGCTCCCGTCCCCCCGACCAACATGAAAGCCCAGCTGCTGGGCAATACTGTCGAGCATATCGACATCACCAGCTTCGACGCCCGCCCGATCGTCGACGCCATGCGCAAGATGAGCTTCTCGAGCCGCGACACGGCCCGTGCGGCCGACATCTTCTCGATGGCCATCGAGGACAAGGACTGCTCGCCCTGGCTGATCCTGGCCGGCTCCACCTCGGCGGGCGGCTGCATGCACGTCTACCGCGACATGGTGAAGTTCGGGATGATCGACGCGGTGGTCGCCACCGGCGCCTCGATCGTCGACATGGATTTCTTCGAGGCCCTGGGCTTCAAGCACTACCAGGCCGCCGGTCCGGTGGACGACAACGTGCTGCGCGAGAACTACATCGACCGCATCTACGACACCTACATCGACGAGGAAGAACTCCAGGCCTGCGACCACACCATCCTGGAGATCGCCAACCGCCTGGAGCCGCGCGGCTACTCCAGCCGCGAGTTCATCTGGGAGATGGGCAAGTGGCTGAGCGAGGGCAACGCCAAGAAGCCCGGCAGCCTGATCCAGACCGCCTATGAAGAGGGCGTGCCGATCTTCTGCCCGGCCTTCGTCGACAGCTCGGCCGGGTTCGGCCTGGTCAAGCACCAGAAGGAGCGCGCCAAGGAGGGCAAGCCCTACATGATGCTCGACGCCATCGCCGACTTCCGCGAACTGACCGACATCAAGATCGCCGCCGGCACCACCGGCCTGTTCATGGTCGGCGGCGGGGTGCCCAAGAACTTTGCCCAGGACACCGTGGTCTGCGCCGAAATCCTCGGCGTCGAGGCCGACATGCACAAGTACGCGGTGCAGATCACCGTGGCCGACGTGCGGGATGGCGCCTGCTCGTCCTCGACACTCAAGGAGGCGGCCAGCTGGGGCAAGGTGGACACGACCTTCGAACAGATGGTGTTCGCGGAGGCCACCACCGTGGTGCCGCTGATCGGCTCCGACGCCTACCACCGGGGCGCCTGGAAGAACCGCGAGAAGCGCCGCTGGCAAAAGCTGTTCGCTTAAAGGCGAGCCGGGGCCACAGTTTCGACCGCCGCAAGGGGTACCCCCTTTGCGGCGGTTGATTTATGGGCTCCGGGCTGTTCAGTGTCGTGTGAATATCGTCGGGAGCGTCCCTTCATTGTCCAAGATCCGCTTCTTGCTGGCCGCCACCCTGGCGACCCTGTTGCTGTCCGCATGCGGCAAGGCTGAAGACACCGAATCGCCCACCGATGAACCGCCTGTGGCGGAGGCGCCCGAAGCGCCGAAGGCCCCGGCGGATCCCGCCGCCCCGCTCGGCCCAGGCCAGACCATGACCGCCGACGGCGCCACCGTCTCGGTCGGCGCGGCCGCCTCGAAGGTGGTCACCCCAGCCTACGCACCCATCTATCCCGGCGCCGCGGTCGCCACCTCGGTGGTCGGCGAGAGCGGCGTCGGCCCGGGCGGCTTCGTCACCTATAGGACCGACGCCCCGCCCAAGCAGGTTATCGCCTTCTATCGCGAGCGGATGAAGGCCACGGGCAAGGCCGTGACCATGGACCAGGACATGGGCGGCGACGTCCACATGCTGACAGCCGGCGACACCGGCGAGGGCAAGGCCGGCATGCAGGTCATCGCCAGCCCCTCCGGCAAAGGCTCCGAGGTGCAGCTGACCTGGTCGGACGAGTGAGCTTGCCCCGAGGGCCGGCCGTGGTTACCTGAGGGCCATGTCCTCCTGCGGCCATGACCATCACAGCCACGGCCTGACCGGCCAGACCCTTGCGGCCGAGCTCGGCGCCGCCGACGCCCGCTGCGCCGAGGCCGGCCAGAAGCTGACCGCCCCGCGCCGGCGGGTGCTGGAACAGCTGCTGGAAGCCGGCCAGCCGGTAAAGGCCTACGATCTGATCGCCACCTTCGCGGCTGACGCCCCGGCCAAGCCGCCGACCGTCTATCGCGCCCTCGACTTCCTTTCGAAACAGGGTTTCGCCCACCGGATCGAGAGCCTCAACGCCTATGTCGCCTGTCGCCATGCGGCCGGCGAGGGCCCCGCCAACCACGCCGCCGCCTTCCTGATCTGCGACTGCTGCGGGGCCACCCGCGAAATCGACCCGGCGGTCCTGGACAGCATCGAGACCGCCGCCAAGGCGCCCGGCTTCACCATTCAATCGGTGACCATCGAGGCCCACGGTCTCTGCGCCGACTGCGCCTAGATGGAGCGCCTGCCGGAAACCTGGCCCGAAATCTGGAGGGGCGGCGTCAACACCTGGGAATGCGACGAGATGGGGCACATGAATGTGCGCTTCTACGTCGCCAAGGCGGTCGAGGGCCTCAGCTCGCTGGCGGCCCTCATCGGCCTGCCAGAGGCCTTCTGCGCAGACGCCACCTCCACCCTGCTGGTCCGTGAGCAGCACATCCGCTTCCACCGCGAGGCCCATGCCGGCGCCGCCCTGCACATGGTCGGCGGGGTCGTCGAGCTTGGCGAGAGCCAGGCGCGGCTGGTCCAGCTGCTCGTCCATTCGAACAGTGGCGAAATCTGCGCCACCTTTCAGACCCTGGTCGTCCACGCCACCGCCCGCGAGGGCCTGGCCTTCCCCTGGTCGTCCCGCACCCGCCGGATGGCCGAGGCGCTGGTCGTCGAGATTCCCGAGAAGGCCCGCGCCCGCAGCCTCGATCTCTCCCCGGTAACAAGTATCGCGAGCCCCGCCCTGGCCGACGAGCTGGATCTGATGCGAATCGGCCTCGGCGCCCTCTCGCCCCAGGAATGCGACACTTTCGGCCGGATGCGGCCCGAGCTGTTCATCGGCCGGGTCTCTGACGGCATCGGCCGGCTGGTCCTGCCCCTGCGCGCCGTGGTCGCCGAAAACGCCCCCGGCAAACCGGCCCGCACCGGCGGCGCGGTGCTGGAGTATCGCCTGGTCCAGTTCGACTGGCCCCGCGCCGGCGAGCGGTTCGAGCTGCGCTCCGGCCTGATCGGCGCCGACACCCGCACCATGCGCCTGGCCCACTGGATGCTGGAGCCGGGGACCGGCAAGGTCTGGGGGACCAGCGAGGCCGTGGCCGTCACCTTCGACCTCGACGCCCGCAAGGTGGTGCCAATCGAGGGTCCCGCCCATGCGGCGCTGATGGCCCAGGCGAAGGCGGGATTAGCCCTTTAAGGCCTGCAACAGGGCTTCGCGCACCAGATCCCGAACCTCCATGGGCAGGAAATGGCTCGTGCCCGGAACGGTCTCGACGGTGATGCGACCGGTGGACGCCAGCTCATCCATCCGGTCGTCCACCGAACAGGTCGAACCGAACTCGGCCTTCAGGATGCGGATCGGACAGGTCGAGTCGAAGAAGCCGGGCCAGGGCCGGTGTTCGCGGGCCGAGAAGTTGGCCGATTCCCAGGCGGGGGCGCAGGCCAGCCGGAAGCCGCCGTCACCATCCGGGACCAGGCCGTCGGTCAGGTAGTCGGCCAGCATCTCGGCGGGCCAGGTCTTGAAGGCGCCGCGCCCCAGGTAGGCGTCATAGGCCGCTTCCCTGCTGTCGAACTGGTTGCGGCGGCGCAGGGCGCCGATGGCCAGCGGCGAGGAGGCGGCGGTTTCGCCCAGGGTCCTGGCCACATCCTCGCGCATCACCACCGGATCCAGCAGCACCAGCCGGCCCAGCAGGTCCGGCCGTAGGCCCGCCGCGACCAGGCCCGAGGTGCCGCCCATCGAATGGCCGGCCACCACCTTCGGCGCCGTATCCAGCGTTTCCAGCAGGCCGACCATGTCGAGGCCGAAGTTGGCCCAGGACCCGCGACCGTCCCCCGGATCGGCCGCAAGCTCGCTTTGACCATGGCCCCGCATGTCGATGGCCAGGATGCGATAGCCGGCGTCCGCCACCGGGCTGAGCAGGGTGCGGTAGGTCAGGGCGTTGAAGCCGTTGGCGTGACAGAAGACCAGGTCCACCGCCCGATCCTCCGGCCCCATCTCGATGGCCGCCATGATCCCATCGCCGGCCGGGCTGTTGATCGGGATGCGGCGGCGCCGGAAAGCCGGGCTCTCGGAGGGAAACAGGGTCGGCGCGAGGTCGTTGCTCATCGCTACGGTCATGGATCAAGGCCCCAAGGTCACGCAAGGGCTTGGTTATCGCCGCGTCACGGCGCCATGTTGGTCCCAAACGGGAGAACGCCAATGAACGCTCATACCCCCATCGACGTGACCACCACCGACTGGTCTTGCTTCGCCGTCAGCATCGAGAACAAGGTCGCCCACATCCAGCTCAAGCGGCCGGATGAGCTGAACACCATGACCCGCGCCTTCTGGAACGAGTTGCTCGTCATCGTGAAGGACATCAGCGACAACGCCCGCGCCCGCGCCATCGTGCTGTCGTCCACCGGCAAGCACTTCTGCGCCGGCATGGACCTGGCGGTGTTTGGCGGCGGCGGATCGACCACCGGCGCCCGGCCCGACGACCGCGAAAACGCCGGCGAGAGCTTCCGCTACCACGTCCACCACCTGCAGGACGTCATCTCCTGCCTGGACGAGGCCCGGATGCCGGTGATCGTCGCTATCCAGGGCGGCTGTGTCGGCGGGGCGGTAGACCTGACCTCGTCCGCGGACATTCGATACTGCACCGCCGACGCCTTCTTCGTGATCCAGGAGATCAACATCGGCATGACCGCCGACGTCGGCACCTTCCCGCGCCTGTGCAAGCTGATCCCCGAGGGCTGGGTGCGCGAGCTGGCCTATACCGGCCGCCGCCTGCCCGCCGCCAAGGCCGAGCAGATCGGCCTGGTCAACGGCGTGTTCGACACCCATGAAGAGGTGGTCGCCCACGCCCTGGCCACCGCCCGCGAGATCGCCACCAAGGTTCCCCTGGCGGTGGCCGGCAGCAAGGTGATGATCAACTACGCCCGCGACCACACGATCAAGGACGCGCTAGACTACATCGCGGTGTGGCAGACCGGCATGTTCAGCGGCGCTCACATGGCCGAGGCCTTCAAGGCCAAGGCGGAGAAGCGAGATGGGGATTTCCCGGACCTGCTGCCGCTGCGCAAGGGGATGTAGGACCTAAAGCTCCATCTCCGCCCCCAGGAGGTCGGCCCCGTCGAGTTTGGCGCCCGACAGGTCGGCCTCGAGCAGGCGGACGTGGTTGGCCTTGGCGCCCCGCAGATCGGCCTGGCGCAGCACCGCTCGGGTCAGGTTGGCGCGCAGCTGGCGGCCCTCGGCGATCAGCAATGGCCCGAGGTTGGCGCCGCGGAGGTCGGCGCGGTCCAGCCGCGCATCGACCAGCTTGACCCCGCGAAGGTCGGCGCCGCGCAGGTTGGCGCCCCGCAGGTCGGCGCCGGTGAGGTCGCTGCCCTGTAGCTCCACCCCCTCCAGATCCATGCCGAACAGCACCGCGCCGGGGGCATGGATGCCGGTCATCATCCGCCCGCGCAGCTGGCGCAGGCAGCGGAAGTCGGCCCGGCTGATCCGGGCCGGTTTGCCGCCCGCCCCGCCAGACGTACAGAACCGTTCGTGGTCCGCCAGGATCTCGTGAAGCGGCAGGTCGTCGATATAGACCACCGGCGGCGGGGCCCGCAGCGCGTCGGTCAGGTCCGCCTTGTCGAGATTGGCCGACGAGGTGTCGACATGGGTCAATACCGCCCGCTTGAGCGAGGCGCCCGACAGGTCGGCGTTGAAAACCTCCGCCCCGGAAAGGTCGGCCCCGTCCAGCACCGCCCTGACCATCCGCGCCCCGCCGAGCTGTGCGCCCGACAGCACCGCGTCGGTCAGGTCGGCCCGGCGGGTCTCGTCCGGCGCCTGGACCCCTTCGAGGTTTGCGCCGGCCACCACCGCATAGTCGAGCTCGCCCGGCCGCCGCTCATGGGTCAGGATGCGGAAACCCTGGGCCTGGTCCTGCACGGCGATGCGGCCTTCGCGCAGATCGGCCCCCATCAGGTTGGCGTGGGAGAGGTTGGCCCCGCGCAGGCAGACGCCCCGCAGGTCGGCCTTGGTGAGGTTAGCCGCGCGCAGGTCGGTGTCGCGCAGGTCGGCCCCGAACAGCACCGCACGGGAGAGATCGCCGCCCATCAGGCAGGCGCCGTTCAGCCGCGCGCCGGTCAGCTCGGCCTCGGAGAGATCAACCCCCTCCAGCATGACGTTGCTGAGGTCCGCATGGGCCAGATTGGCCCGCCGGCCGCCCGGCCGTCCGCTGAGGAATCGCGCATGGGCCTCGAGCGTCTGCTTGAGGCTGGCGTGTTCGAGCGCGCGCAGGAGGCTGGGTTGGCTGGACATCGGTATGCGATGATCCGTCGCAGCCCCTTAAGGAAGGGTATTGGCCAACGCTGTTACAACCAGCCCTTGCGTTTGAACCAGAGCATCGGCAGGACGACCGCCACCACCATCAGCCCCAGCGCCAGCGGCTCGCCCCAGGGCAGGTCGAACTCGGCCATGTGTTTGAAGTTCATGCCGAAATAGCTGGCGACCAAGGTCGGCGGCAGGAAGATCACCGCAGCGATCGAGAAAAATTTGATGATCCCGTTCTGCTCGATGTTGATCATGCCCAAGGTGGCGTCGAGGAGGAAGGTGATGTCGCCGGACAGATGGCCGGCGTGATCGGTCAGCGAGGCGACGTCCTGCTGCAGGGAACCGATCCGGGCGGCGTGATCGACGCCCTCGGCGATGTGGGGCGAGACGGCTCCGTAGACCAGCAGGCGCGACAGGCTGATCAGGCTGTTGCGCACCTTGGCGGTGATCCCGCGCCAGCGGCCGAGCTTGCCCAGGATGATTTCGAACCGCGCCGTCTTGCGGGGCCGGTCGAAGATGTGGCGCGACAGCGCCTCCACCTGGTCGGAAGCAGCCTCGAGAATGTCGGCGATCCGATCAACGATGGCGTCGAGCAGGCCCAAGAACACCGACTCGCCATCCCCGCAATCGCTGCCTCGCTCGGCCAGGTTTCCTTCAAACAGCACGAAGGCGCGGGGGTGGGCGTAGCGGATGGTGACCAGCCGGTCCTTGATCAGCACGAAGGTGACCGGTTCCAGCTTCGGCGCCTCGGCCGCCGCCCCGGTGATCACCTCGACGGTCAGAAAGGTGGCCGCGCCCTCGCGGTAGAGGCGGGATGAGGCCTCGATCTCCCCCATGTCCTCGCGGGTGGGCAGCTGCATCTTCAGCTGCGTCTCGATGAGGATTTCCTCGTCCCGCGTCGGTTCGACCAGGTCGATCCAGACCACGTCCTCGGGCATGATCCAGCCGTCGCCGACCGCGACCTCCTCGACGGTGCGTTGATTTCGCCGAAGCAGCCTGATCATCGAACCCTCGCCCGCGATGGATCAGGGATGGCGCGACCTGTGCGCATCGTCAATCCGGACTGTCGATGAGTTCGCCTCGGGGCGTCCTTCTCCCCTTGCGGGAGAAGGTGTCGCCGTAGGCGACGGATGAGGGGTCGCACCGGCCTGAACACAGCCCGGCCTCACCGTCTCATCACAGCTTGAAGAGTCTTCGACCCCTCATCCGGCGCTTCGCGCCACCTTCTCCCGCAAGGGGGAGAAGGAAACCCAGAGGCGAAACCTTCGGACTACTTGCGGTCGCGGTCGCCGCCGGTGGCCTTCTGGATCAGGTCGGCGATGTTGTCGCTGGTGCCGGCCGCCTTGCCGAGGATGTCGAACGGCGAGCCGCCCGGCTGAACGGCGCTCAGCACATGGCCGGCGGCTGAGTTGGCCACCAGGGTGGCGGTGTCCTGGGCGACGGCGAACTTGCCGCTGGCCTGGGCCATCTTCTTGGCCTGGGCGTCGGGATAGATGAAGCCATGCACCGGATAGACGGTGGTGCCAAGGTCGCGGATCGGGTCGTACCAGACCTTGACCTTGGTCCAGCTGCCGTCCGGCGAAACGTCGACCACGGTGACGTCGGTCTCCACCTTGCCGCGGCGACCGCCAAAGCTGGACCAGTTGGCGTGGGTGATCTGGATGACCCGGTCGGTCAGCACGCGCGACACGACGGCCACGTGACCCAGGCGCATACGCGAGGTCGGCTGGAAGCAGAGCACCGCGCCCATCTGGGGCACGCCGCCGGTCTGGTACTTCTTGACGGCCTGACCCCACCAGGTGTGGGCGTCGCCGAAGATCTGGATGCCCGACAGCAGGCGGGCGAACGGCACACATTGCCAGTAGGTATCAGCAGCCGAGACAGCCGGGACAAGGCTGATCATCAGTGCGGCGGTCAGGGACCCGAGAAGGGTCCGCGTCCGTTGACGCATGCTGGAGGTCTCCCCCGACGAAACAGTTTGAAACGCTTAGTCATCTCACAGGCGAATGAAAAGACTCTTTTCACGCTCCAGCCGCGACAGATCGCCTTTGCGCCCAGGAATCGTGCATCAATTTCATGCGAGCACGGGCGGGGCGCTCGATCAGGTGATAGCTGGCGGCCGCCAATGGAACCACCGAGGCAATGAACAGCAACCAGATGTACCAGGGCAGCTGATTGTCTGTTGTATTCAGCAGCTTTGTTGCTGCATTCACGAAGAGAAGCTTCCAGGGCACGCAGATCATATAGATCGAATAGCTGATCTCGCCCAGATAAACGAAACCTGACCCGCTGGCGAAGCGCGAACCGTGCTCCGCAACCCCTGCCAGGCAAAGGATCAGCCCCCCGAAGGCGGCGACCGACAGGACGTCCGGAGCCCCGCCGATGGCGGCGACCAGGGCGCCGGCGCCCATCAAACAGGCGCCCGTCGCCGCATGGCGCAGGCTGCGCACCGCCCCGGCCCGCCACAATCCGTGCATCGCGCAGCCCAGCGCGAAGCAGGGAACGATTCGCAGAGCGCCCCAGTGGATGGTCGCCTGGGTCAGGGAATATCCGGCCAGCGCCTCGAACACCGGATAGAGGACGGCCATGAATCCCAGCGCCAGGCCGGCGCCCATCCACGGCCGGTCCCGCAGTCGCCAGGACGCCCAGGCGAAGGCCGGGAACGACAGATAGGCGAACCATTCGGCCGAGATCGACCAGCTGGGATGGTTGAACGCCGCCTCCGGCGCCAGGCCCCAGGCTTGGACCATCAGCAGGTTGGCGGGCAGCGAGGCCCAGTCGAGCACCCCGTCACCGACATTGAAGCCCGCTGCAGTCGCGGCCAGGCCGAGCGCGATCACCCCCAGCAGGGTGGCCAGGTGCAGCGGATAGACCCGCGCCAGCCGGTTCCAGAGGAACGCCCCGTACTTGAACCGCCCCTCGCCGAAGCTCTCCAGATAGACGTGACAAAGGATGAAGCCCGACAGGACGAAGAACAGCTCCACCCCCAGATAGCCCTTGCCGATGACCGCCAGGGGCGCGGCCCCTTGCAGGTTGGGCCAGTAGTGGAACAGCACCACCCACATCGCCGCGAAGAAGCGAAGGGCGGTCAGGGGACGGATATGGGCGGCTTCGTTCATCGACAGATCCCGATTGGCCGCGACTTTGTTGGGAAGGGGTGCTTCCGTTTGTCGCGGGGGCCCCTAGATATGCCCGACGAAGGTTTAGGGAGGCTTGAGACCGACGTGGATGGAATTCTGGCGCTGTTTACCCAACCGGAGGTCTGGGCGGCCCTTGTCACCCTGATCGTGATGGAAGTCGTCCTGGGGATCGACAACCTCATCTTCATCTCGATTCTGTCGAACAAGCTGCCGGAGGCCCATCGCCAGCGGGTCCGACGGATCGGCATCGGTCTGGCGCTCATCATGCGGCTGGCGCTGCTGTCGACCATCGCCTGGATTGTCAGCCTGACCCAGCCGGCATTCTCGCTGTTCGGAAACTCCTTTTCCTGGAAGGACCTGATCCTGATCGGCGGCGGCCTGTTCCTGGTCTGGAAGGCCACCAAGGAAATCCACCACAGCGTCGATCCGGCGCCCACCTCGGACCTGCTCGACAAGACCGACGTGGTGGTCACCTCCGTCGGTTCGGCGGTGTTTCAGATCGTGCTGCTGGACATCGTCTTCTCGATCGACTCCATCCTGACCGCCGTGGGCATGACCGAGCACCTGCCGATCATGGTCATCGCCGTTCTGGTGTCCGTCACCGTGATGCTGCTGGCCGCCGACCCGCTGGCCAATTTCATCAATAAGAACCCGACGGTGGTCATGCTGGCCCTGGGCTTCCTGCTGATGATCGGCATGGTGCTGATCGCCGACGGCTTCGGGATGCATGTGCCCAAGGGCTACATCTACGCCGCCATGGCCTTCTCGGCCGGGGTCGAGGCGCTGAACATCTGGTCGCGGAACCGCAAGGCCAAGGCGGAGGCGGCCGCGCCGCCACCGCAGGACACCCTGCACTGACGGCTCAGGGCAGCCGGGGCATCGGCCTCGGCGGCCCGTCCCCGCCGGGATAGTAGTCCAGGCGGGTCACCGCGCCGGAGGGTCCGCGCACCGGCAGGAAGTAGCTGAGCTCGTCCGGCTTGAAGTGCAGCCGGCCCGACGCCGTGACCGTAAGCGGATAAGGCGGCCGCTCGCCCCTCTGCACGAACAGCGCCCCGTCCTGGACCAGCAGGGTGCGGACCCCCGCCCCGTCCTGGTAACGGCCGGCCAGGGATGCCAGGGCCTGGGCCGACACCGGGGCTGCGACCGGCTCTTCATAGGGCTGGCCCAGGGCGATGGCAGCCAGCCGCCGGCCCTGATTACGGGCGTCGGCGCTGTAGTCGTTGAACAGGGCCACCACCGTCAGGTCCCGCGCCGGCAGATAGCCGACCACGGCGGTAAAGCCATTGATCTGGCCGGTGTGGCCGATCATCGGCTCGCCCCGCACCGACCAGAGATAGACCCCCAGGCCATAGCGGTTCTCGGGGCTTTCACCCGGCAGCGGCGGGCCGGCCGAAAACATCTCCCGCACCGACTCCGGCTTTAGCAGCCGGCCGGTGGCCACGGCCCGAATCCACAGGCGCAGATCGTCGGCGGTGGACAGAAAGCCGCCGGCCGCCGCCGGCCCGGTCAGGTTGATGTACTCGCCGTTGCGCACCACGCCGGTCACCGGGTCTCGGATGTAGCCGGCTGCCCGGCCCGGAACCAGCGGCGCGTCGGCGCCGAACAGGGTGTGGGTCAACCCGAGCGGGGTGATGACCTGGGCCTTGACCGCCTCGTGCCAGGGCTGGCCGGTGACCGCCTCGATCACCGCCCCCAACAGGATGTAGCCGGCGTTGGAATAGGCAAAGCGGGTCCCGGGCGGGAAGTTAGCCGGCCGCTCCGCGATCTGGGCCACCTGGGTGGCGGTGTCCTGCTCCTGGCGAAGGAGACCGGGGACAGGTTTTACCGCCCGGTCCGACACCCCGGCGCTGTGATGCAGCAGCTGGCGCAGGGTGATCGCCTCGCCGCCTGGAAAGGCCGGCAGGTATTTCGCCAACGGATCGTCCAGCGACAGCTTCCCGTCGTCCCGCAGCTTCAGCACCGTCGCGGCGGTCAGCATCTTGGTCACCGAGGCGACGCTCATCACCTTGTCGGGCGTCATCGGGACGCCAAGCTCGATCTGGGCCTGGCCCCGCGCGCCCTGCCAGACGACCTGGTCGCCACGCGCGATCAGCATCACCGCGCCCGTGCCCTCCGGTGTTGTCGATCGCTCGAGGAGGGCCTGGGCCTGGGTGGGAATATCGGCGGGTGCGGCGCGGGCGGCCATCGGCAGCCAGGCGAGAAGAACCAGGAACCTCGTGATCGATCGCATGCCGCCTCACCCCATTTGCCTTGCTGACAAGCTGCCTCAATCGATCCGGCCGAAGTATGGCAAGGCGCCGCCGATCCGCGGTTTTCGACGGCGGCGAGCCTCAGAGGAAGCTGTAGGGATCGATGTCGATGGAGGCCCGGATCTGTCCCGGCGGCCGCACCCGCGCCCGCCAGGCCGCCATGTAGGCCGACAGGTCGACACTGCGGTCGGCGCGGACCAGGAACCGCTTGCGGCGGCGACCCCGGATAAGACCCAGCGGCGCGTCGGCGGGGCCGAAGATCTCGACGCCTTCGGTATTGGGGGCGACGCTGGCCATCTGCCTGGCGAAGGCGTCCAAGGCCGCGGCGTCGGGACCCGACAGGATGACCGCCGCCAGCCGGCCGAACGGCGGCAGGCGCTCCAGCCGGCGCAGCTCCATCTCCGCGTCAACGAAGCCGTCGCGGTCGCTTTGGCTAAGCGCCTGCATCACCGGATGCTCGGGCGCATAGGTCTGCAGCAGGGCCCGGCCCGGACGCTCCGCCCGCCCGGCGCGGCCGGAGGCCTGGGCCAGCAGTTGGAATGTGCGTTCCCCGGCCCTCAGGTCGCCGCCGCGCAGGCCGAGGTCGGCGTCGACCACCCCGACCAGGGTCAGGTTCGGGAAGTTGTGGCCCTTCGCCGCCGCCTGGGTGGCCACCAGGATGTCGATCTCGCCCCTCTCCATGGCCTCGACCAGGTCGCGGGCCGATTGGCTGCTGAACATGGTGTCGGAGGAGAAGATGGCGGTGCGCGCCTCCGGGAACAGGCGCTTGGCCTCCTCTTCCACCCGCTCGACACCAGGACCGATGGACACCAGGCTGTCCTTGGCGCCGCAATGGGGGCAGGCGGCGGGCTTGGGCATGGAGAAGCCGGTCAGGTGGCAGACCAGCCGGCCGGTATAGCGATGCTCGACCAGCCAGCTGTCGGTGTCCGGGGCGGTCAGCCGCTCGCCGCAGGCCCGGCAGAGGACGACGGGCGCATAGCCCCGGCGGTTGAGGAACAGGAGGGTCTGTTCGCCACGCTCGAACGTCTCGGCCATAGCCTGGACCAGCGGCGGGCTGAGCCAGTGGTCGCGCTCCGGTGGAGTCTCGCGCAGGTCGATCAGCGAGACCTCGGGCAGCACGGCGGCGCCATGCCGGGCCGCCAGCCGCAGCCAGTTGTAGCGGCCCTGCTCGGCGTTCCACAGGGTTTCCAGGCTGGGCGTGGCCGAGGCCAGCACCACGACGCAACCCTCCAGGTGAGCCCGCGCCACGGCCAGATCCCGGCCCTGGTAGATGAACCCCTCTTCCTGCTTGTAGCTGCCGTCATGCTCCTCATCGACCACGATGAGGGCCAGCTTGCGGAACGGCAGGAACAGGGCCGAGCGGGCGCCGACCACGATCCGGGCGCGGCCCTCGGCGACGTCTTCCCACAGGGTGCGGCGGCGCGGCGGCGGCACGGCCGAGTGCCACTCGCCGGGGGGCGAGCCGAACCGCTCGGCGACGCGGGCGATCACCGCCTGGGTCAGGGCGATCTCGGGCAGCAGGATCAGCACCTGGGCGTCGGGATCGGCCGCCAGGGCGTGGGCGGCGGCCTCCAGATAGACCTCGGTCTTGCCCGACCCGGTGACCCCGTCGAGCAGGGTGGCCGAGAAGCCGCCGGCGTCGAAGCTGGCGTTAAGGGCCTTGGCCGCCGCCGCCTGGCCGGGGTTGAGGGCGCCCTGGCGGGGGGAAAGATCGAGCACCGGCGGGGTGCGGTCGGGCAGGCGCTCCTCGATGGCCAGACAGCCCTCGTCGACCAGGCCCTTCACGACGCCGGTCCCGACTCCCGCCGCCTCGGCCAGGCGCGGCGCGGGCAGCGCCTCGAGCGCGGCGGCGGCCAGCACCTTTTCCCGCGCCGGAGTCATGCGCTTGGGCTCGGCGCCGGTGGGGACCAGCACGCGCTCAGGTTTAGGCTTGGGGGCCCGCAGGCCCCGCAGCGCCATGGCGAGCGGCCAGCCCGGCTGGTCGGCGGCATAGCGGGCCGCCCATTCGACAAAGGCCACCGTAGAGGCCGGCAAGGGTGGATCGTCGATCCGGTGGGCGATGGGCTTCAGCGGCCGGTTGCCCCCCGTCCCGTCGCGGATCGCGGTGACAACGCCGCGCAGCAGGCGGGGGCCGAGCGGGGCGGCGACCTGATCGCCGACAGCCAGGCCCATCCCCTCCGGCTCGGCGTAGTCGAACGCCTCGGGCAGGGGCATGGGCAGGAGGACGGAGGCGATTCGGCTCATGACCCGATAGCCGCCTTGGTATACAACCGCCGACCCACCGATACGGACGCCTGACCGATGCAGCTCTTCCTCGACACCACCGACACCGCCGTCCTGGCGGACCTGGCCAAGACCGGTCTCGTGGACGGGGTCACCACCAATCCCACGCTGATCGCCAAGTCGGGTCGTCCCATGGCGGAGGTCATCGCCGAGATTTGCGGTCTCGTCGAGGGGCCGGTGAGCGCCGAAGCCGTGGCGACCGACGCCGAGACGATGATCAAGGAAGGCCGCAAGCTGGCCGACATCGCCGGCAATGTGGTGGTCAAGCTGCCGCTGACCCGCGACGGCCTGATCGCCACTGCCGCCTTCGCAGCCGACGGGATCGCCACCAACGTCACCCTCTGCTTCTCCGTGGCCCAGGCGCTGCTGGCCGCCAAGGCCGGGGCCACATACGTCTCGCCCTTCGTGGGGCGGCTGGATGACCATGGGGCCGACGGCTGCGCCCTGATCGCCGACATCCGCACCGTCTATGACAACTACGGCTACGACACCGAAATCCTCGCAGCGTCTGTCCGCACCGCCGAGCACGTCAAGCGCTGCGCCGAGTTCGGGGCTGACTGCGCCACCCTGCCGCCGAACGTCTTCGAGGCCATGTTCAAGCACCCCTTAACCGACAAGGGGTTAGAAGCCTTCCTCGCGGACTGGGCCAAGACGGGCCAGTCCATCCTCTAGAAGAGAGACAGGGCATGTCGGACGGGGCGCGGATCACCAAACTGGATACGGCGCCCGACCTGGCGGCCTTGCGCGAGCTGATCCGGAAAAACGGCGCCCTGCTGCGCGACGACCCCGAGTTGCTGGCCGATCTGGGCCTGCGGCTCGACGCCGCCAACCTGGTCGATTTCGGCCCGGCCGCCCTGGCGCGCGTGGAAGCTACGGCCAAGCGCGAATCCAAGGCCCGGCGGATGCTGGAGGCCACGGCCCGCGCCAACTTCTCGGCCCAGGCCCAGACCCATGCGGCGGTCATCGATCTGCTGGAAGCCCGCAACCACGCCGACCTCGCCCGCCGGGTCGATGAGGTGGCCACCCTGCGCTTCGGCCTGGCCGGCGCCGCCGTGGCGCTGGAGGGGCCCGAGCGGGTGCCGGCCGGCTGGTACGCCTTGGTCGAAGGCCAGGTGGACCTGATCCTCGGCCCCCGGAAGCTGGCGAAGATGGGCTTCCACGCCCCCGCCGCCCCGCTGTTCGGCGACAAGGCCGACCAGGTGAAATCCATGGCCATGGTCCGCATGGCCATCTGGGAGCCGGCCCGTCAGGGCGTGCTGGCCTTCGGCTCGCCGGACCCGAACGGCTTCACCAAGGACATGGGCCACGAGCTGGTCGCCTTCCTCGCCCGGGTATTCGAGCGCACCGCCGAGCGCTGGCCGGTGCTGTGACGCAGGCCACCGCAGCGCTCGAAGCCTGGCTGACCTATCTGGCCGCCGAGCGCCGCGCCTCGCCCAAGACGCTGGAAGCCTACCGCGCCGGCGCCGCCCACTATCTCGGCTTCCTCGCCCGCCATCGCGGCGGGGCGCAGACTGCCGCCGACCTGGCCACCGTTACCGCGGCAGAGGTCCGCGCCTGGCTCTCCGACCGGCGGGGCAGCGGCGAGAATGAGCTGTGCGCCCGCTCCCTGTCCCAGGCCCTGTCGGCGGTGCGCAGTTTCCATGCCTTCCTCGACCAGCGCCTCGGCATCGTCACCCCGGGCCTGGCCCTGGTGCGGGGACCCAAGGTCCGCCCCGGCGCGCCCCGGCCGGTGACCGAGGACCAGGCCCGCGGCCTGCTGATCGAGGCCGGCGCCGATCCGGACCGCGACGACTGGGAGGGCCTGCGCGACCGGGCTGTGCTGACTCTGCTCTACGGCTGCGGCCTGCGCATCTCCGAGGGCCTCAGCCTGAGCCGCTCCGACGCGCCCCTGGGCGAAGCGATCCGCATCACCGGCAAGGGCGGCAAGACCCGCATCGTCCCGGTCCTGCCGGCGGTGCGCGAGGCGGTCGACGCCTACCTCGCCGCCCTGCCCTGGCCCACGACCGGCGCCGACCCCCTGTTCATCGCCAAACGCGGCGGCGCCCTCTCCCCCCGCCACGTCCAGGCCGCCATGCAGCTCCTCCGTGGCCGCCTCGGTCTCCCCGACCGCGCCACCCCCCACGCCCTGCGCCACAGCTTCGCCACCCACCTGCTGGGCGCCGGCGCCGACCTGCGCTCGATCCAGGAACTGCTCGGCCACGCCAGCCTGTCGACGACGCAGCGCTATACGGCGGTCGATGCGGCCGGCCTGCTGGCGGCCTATTCGGCGGCGCATCCGCACGGCTGAGGCCCTGGTGACTGTCTCGCGGAGCGTGACTGTCACCGTCCGGCGCTGAACGGTGACAATCATCCGGCTGCGCCGGAAGACAGTCACCTTCAATCCTCCAGCGGATCGAGCCGCTTTTTCCGCGGTCGCTCGCGCATCACGCCGGGGTAGCCCTTCATCGGCCCAAGCGGTTCGCCCCAGTAGGTCCAGTCGGCGCGGTCGGTGAGGTTCATGTGGTAGCGGGGCTCGCGGCCGGTGCGTTCGGCGAACAGGCTGCGCGGGATGTTGATGAAACGCGGGGAGCGCGCTTTCTCGTAGGTGACCGGCGTGCCGCAGCGGCGGCAAAAGCTGCGGGTGGTGCGGTTCTTTGAATCTTCGTAGCGGGTGAGCTCCTCCTCGCCCTGGAGCCAGCGGAAGCGGCTGTTCCAAGTTCCGACATAGGTGGCGTAGGCGCAGCCCTGGGCGCAGCGGCTGGCTTCGCCGTGGTCGTGCCAGGCCCAGACGGCGGGGACGTCGATCTCGAAGCGCACGGCGCAGCAGACGCATTGGCCGTGGCTTTGGACAGCGGATTTGACCTTGCTCATACGGTCAGCCTCGCCCGGAGCCATTCCGCTGTCGAGGACTCGTGAACCTCCGCGCCCGCGCTACATTCCTCCTCCATGCGCGCATTCGCCCGTCTGCTCGACCGCCTCAGCCTGACCGCTTCGCGCAATGCGAAGCTGGTGCTGGTGCGCGACTTTCTGGATGGGCAGCCGGACCCCGACAGGGGCTGGGCGCTGGCGGCGTTGACCGGGGAGCTGACGTTTTCGGCGGCCAAGCCGGCGGCGATCCGCAAGGCGGTCGAGGCGCGGATGGATCCGGTGCTTTTCCGCTGGTCCTACGACTATGTAGGGGACCTTGCCGAGACCGTGGCGCTGGTCTGGCCGGCGGAGCGTGGGGCGAACCGGGAGCCGGAGCTGTCGGAGGTGGTCGAGGCGCTGCGCACCGCCAAGCGCGGCGAGGTGCAGCCGATGATCGAGCGGTGGCTGGACGCGCTGGAGCCGGATGGGCGGTGGGCGCTCTTGAAGCTTCTGACCGGGGCCTTGCGGGTCGGGTTCTCCAGCCGGCTGGCCAAGCAGGCCTGCGCCGACATGGCGGCCAAGAAAGGCCAGGCGATCGCGGTCTCGGCGATCGAGGAGGTGTGGCATGCGATGTCGCCTCCTTACGAGGACCTGTTCGCCTGGCTGGAGGGGCGGTCGGAGCCGCCGGGCGCGGATCATCCGGGGCGGTTCCGGTCGGTGATGCTGGCCCATCCGATCGACGAGGCGACGGATTTTCCGAAGCTGGACCCGGCCGACTACGCCGCCGAGTGGAAGTGGGACGGCATCCGTATCCAGGCGGTCAGCGAGCGGGGGGAGCGGCGGCTCTACACCCGCACCGGGGACGACATCAGCCATACGTTTCCGGACGTGCTGGAGGCGATGAGCTTCGAGGGCGCCGTCGATGGGGAGCTGCTGGTCATTCGGGACGGGGCGCTGGCTAGTTTCGCCGACCTGCAGCAGCGGCTGAACCGCAAGGCGGTCGACGCCAAGACCATGGCCGCCTATCCGGCGGCGATCCGGGCCTATGACCTGTTGCTGGACGGGGAGAGCGACCTGCGGGACCTGGCCTTCGCAGAGCGGCGCAAGCGGCTGGAGGCGTTCGTGACGAAGGCCGCCTCGCCGCGCATCGACCTGTCGCCGATGCAGCCGTTCGAGAGCTGGGAGGAACTGGCGGCCCTGCGGGCGGATCCGCCCGAGGGGGACGCGGCCCTGTCTGAAGGGCTGATGCTTAAGCGGTGGGACAGCCTTTACGAGGCCGGGCGGCCGAAGGGGCCCTGGTTCAAGTGGAAGCGCGACCCGCACCTGATCGACGCGGTGCTGATGTATGCCCAGCGGGGGCATGGGAAGCGGTCGAGCTTCTATTCCGACTTCACCTTCGGGGTCTGGCGCGAGGACGCGGCGGGCGAGCGGCACCTGACGCCGGTGGGCAAGGCCTATTTCGGGTTTACCGATGAGGAGCTGAAGCAGCTCGACAAGTTCGTGAGGGACAACACGGTCGACCGGTTCGGGCCGGTGCGGTCGGTAAAGGCCAGCCTGGATTTCGGCTTGGTGCTGGAGGTGGCGTTCGAGGGGCTGCAGCGGTCGAGCCGGCACAAGAGCGGGGTGGCGATGCGGTTTCCCCGGATCAGCCGGATTCGGTGGGACAAGCCGGCGCGGGAGGCGGACGAGCTGGAGACGTTGGAGCGGATGCTGGATTGAGGGCGACGCCCTTTCGCGTTTCCAAACTCCCGTCATCCCGGACGACCCGAAGGGGCGATCCGGGACCCAGGGGTTGCAGCGCACCAGCCGCAAAGCTGCGTCGGTAAGCGAGATCACGCACCCCCTGGGTCCCGGCTCTCCGCGCTTCGCGCTCCGGCCGGGATGACGGCAAAGGGGATGAGGGGCGGGTTCTGGAACGGACGGCGCGGGTCTAAGGTTGGCGCAAACCGGAGACCCGCATGCTCGCCCTCTATGGCCACCATTTCTCGTCCTACACCCAGAAGGCCAAGATCGCCCTCTACGAGAACGACACCTCGTTCGAGTTCCGGGAGATCGGGCCCGATACTCCGGAACACGTCGGCGCCTGGCTGGAGAAATGGCCGATCGGGAAATTTCCGATGTTGGTCGACGGGGACCGGAGCCTGGTCGAGACAAGCATCATCATTGAATACCTTCAGATCAAGCACCCCGGCCCCGTGCGGTTGATCCCGGACGATCCGATGAAGGCCTTGGACGTGCGGTTCATGGACCGGTTCTTCGACCTGCATGTGATGGACGCCCAGCAGGTAGCGGTGGCCAGCAAGCTGGGCCGCATCCCGATGACGCCGGAGGACGGGCTGGCCCTGGCCCATACCCGGCTGCGCAAGGCCTATGACTGGCTGGAGGGGGCGCTGGCGGGGAAGACCTGGGCCTGTGGCGAGGCCTACAGCCTGGCCGATGCGGCGGCGTCCATGTCTCTGTTCTATGCCGACTGGGTGCTGGAGATCACGCCGGACTGGCCGGTGCTGAAGGCCTATCGCCAGCGGCTGCTGGCGCGGCCGTCGTTCGCGCGCTGTGTGGAGGAGGCGCGGTACTTCCGGGCATTCTTCCCGCTGGGGGCGCCGGACCGGGATTAGAGCAGTCTAGCGGTTGGGGACACGTTGGAGTCCAACGTGTCCCCGGGCAGCGCCTCGGTCGTTATGCCGACAGCGAACGCCAGGCGACGTAGGCGGCGACCAGCAGGATCATGCCGGCGAACAGGCGACGGGCCAGGGACGCGCGGCCGGCCAGGCGTCGGGCCAGGGGGACCCCGGCCAGGGTCCCCGCCGCCCCGCCCAGGACCAGCAGGGCGAAGAGGGGCCAGTCGACCCAGCCGGAGGCGGCGTAGTTGAGGCTGGTGGCGGCGCCGAACAGGCTGACCGAGACCAGGGATGAGGCGGCGGCGTTGGCCAGGGTCATGCCGGTGGCGGCCATCAGCCCCGGCGCGATCAGGAAGCCGCCGCCGATGCCGAAGAAGCCGGCGGCCAGGCCCGTCACCGCCCCGACCGGGGCCAGCCGGGCGGTCAGGCCGGGGGTGAGGTGGACGGCGGGGTCGCCCTCGTCCTTCTTGGGCAGCATCATCGAGATGGCGACCGCGGCCATGGCCACGGCGAACCAGATCATCAGCGCCCCGCCATCCATCGCCTTGGCCAGGCTCGAGCCGACCAGGGAGCCGGCGAGGCCGGCGCCGCCGAACACCAGGGCGCAGGGCCATTTGACGCGGCCGGCCCGCGCCTGGGCCACCAGGCCGCCGAGCGCATTGACCGCCACCGCCGCCGCCGAGGTGCCGATGGCCAGGTGAGCATCCCTGACCCCCACCGCATAGAGCAGCAGGGGCGTGGCGAGCACCGACCCGCCGCCGCCGAACACCGACAGCAGCAGGCCGACCAGGGCCCCGCTGGCCAGGGCGGCCAGCATCATGGCGACGGTAAGGGTCATGGCGTCAGGCCGCCGTGCGATTCCAGGGCGCGAGGGCGAGGACCCGGGCCATGCCGCAGAAGCCGCTGACGCCGGCGAACAGCAGGCCCGCGCCGATGGCGCCGGACAGCAGATGCCAGAGGGGATCGACCAGGAAGCCCAGCACCGCGCCGGTCAGCGCCAGCCCACCGGCGCCGATCTGGACCTGGCGCATCATCTCCAGCGGCGCCTTGCGGTTTTCGGCCACCGGCAAGCCGGCGGCGCGCCAGGCGTCCAGCCCGCCGTCCAGCACGAAAGCCTCGCCCTCGACGCGGGCGGCCAGCCGGTCGCAGTTGGCGCCGGTGCGCATGCCCGTGCGGCAGGTGAAGACCACGTCGCGGCCAGCCTCGATGCCCAGATGGGCGTTTTCGAAGTCGGACAGCGGGCGGCTGAGGGCGCCCTTCACATGGGCGCGGGCGAATTCGTCGGGCTCGCGGATGTCGATCAGGCGGGCCCGGCCGGTGGCCAGGCGTTGGGCAAGCTCAGCGGGTGTCAGGGGAACCAGGCGGGCGGTCATGGGGCATCCTCATATCCGGGGGACAGAAGATCTCCGCGAGCGTCGCCACCACCTTCAGCGCGGCGGCGTCTTCGATCCGGTACCAGATGCTCTGGCCTTCGCGGCGGGTCGCCACGATGGCCTCCTCCCGCAGCACGGCGAGGTGCTGGGAAAGAGCCGACTGCGACAGGCCGACGAGGGCTTGCAGCTCCCCCACCGATCGTTCGCCGTCCGCAAGTTGGCACAGGATCATCAGGCGCCGCTCGTTGCCCAGGGCGCGCAGAAGCTTTGCAGCCTCCGTCGCACTGGCCTCGAAGCGGGTGATGTCGAAGTTCGCGAGATCGAACATGGTCCCCATATATGAGCTATTGCTAATTTAGCAAGTCCTAATATATAACCGCCATCACAGACCCACGGAGTGTCTCCAATGGCTAAGCCTTCCATCCAGGCCTTCTTCGACCCGGCCACCCATACCGTTACCTACCTGATCCATGACCCCGCCACCGGCAAGGCCGCGGTCATCGACCCGGTCCTGGATTTCGACCCCAAGGCCGCCCGCCTGTCCACCGGTTCGGTTGACGCGGTGCTGGCGGCGGTGGAGGCCCAGGGGCTGGACCTGCTCTATGTGCTGGAGACCCACGCCCATGCCGACCACCTGTCGGCGGCCGACCACATCCGCCGGCTGACCGGGGCGAAGGTGGTCATCGGCGCCGAGATCCGCCAGGTGCAGAAGGGGTTCGGGGCGCTGTTCGAGGCGGACGACGTTTCGCCGGACGGCGCGGCCTTCGACCACCTGATCGAGGAAGGCCAGACCCTGCCGCTGGGGACCCTGACCATCGGGGTGATGCATACGCCCGGCCATACGCCGGCCTGTGTCACCTATCGGATCGCCGATGCCGCCTTCGTCGGCGACACTCTGTTCATGCCGGACTACGGCACCGCCCGGGCCGACTTTCCCGGCGGGGACGCGGCCACACTCTACCGCTCGATCCAGCGGATCCTGGCCCTTCCGCCCGAAACCCGTCTCTTCGTCGGCCACGACTACCTGCCCGAGGGTCGCGAGACCTTCGCCTGGGAAACCACGGTGGCGCAGGAACGGGCGGCCAACCGGCATGTGCATGACGGGGTCACGGAGGCGCAGTTCGTGACCATGCGCGAGGCGAGGGACGCCACCCTCGACGCGCCGGTGCTGATTCTGCCGTCATTGCAGGTGAACATCCGCGCCGGCGCCCTTCCCCCCGCCTCGGAGCGGGGCCGGGTGTTTCTGAGGTTGCCGGTCAACGCAACCTAAGCCCTGGCCCTCCGCGACCGGCGGAGGGTCCGCCAACGCTCGGCTCCGCAGCCACGGTTGCGCCCGGGCCAAAGGAGACGCCATGACCTATTTCAACGCCCGCACCTTCCCCGACACGTTCGAGACGGTGATCGAGCGCACCCGCGCGGCCCTGCAGAAGCACGGCTTCGGGGTGCTGACCGACATCGATGTCCAGGCGACCCTGAAGAGTAAGATCGGCCAGGAGTTCCGGCCCTACCGCATCCTCGGCGCCTGCAATCCGAGCATGGCGTTCGAGGCGCTCAAGCTTGAGCCCCACGTCGGCGTCATGCTGCCGTGCAATGTCATCGTTCAGCAGACGGACGCCGGCGTCGAGGTGGCGGCGATCGATCCGGCGGCGTCGATGATGTCCATCGACAATCCGGTGCTGCAACAGCATGCGGCGGCCGTCGGCGAGGCCCTATCCAAGGCCCTGGCCGACATCTGATCGTCAGCCGTTGAAGCCCTTCACCGCCTCTATGATCTGCTGCTGCACGGCCTCGTCCATGTAGGGGTGCATCGGCAGGGCCAGGACCTTTTCCGCCGCCGCTTCCGTCATCGGCAGGCCACCGGGGCCTTGCGGGAAGTGGGCGTAGGGGGCTTGGACGTGCATGGGCACCGGGTAGTAGACGGCGGTGGGTACCCCTTGCGTCTTCAGGTGGGCGGCGAGGGCGTCGCGGTTCGGATGCTCGACCACATACTGGGCCCAGACCGAGACGCCGCCGTCGATGACCGCCGGGGTGCGGGTCGGGGTTCCGGCGAGGCCTTCGGCGTAGCGGTTCGCCACGACCTGACGCATCTCGATCTCTTCGGGGAAGATGGCCAGCTTCTCGATCAGGATGGCGGCCTGGATGCTGTCCAGCCGGCTGTTCATGCCGATGCGGGTGTTTAGGTACTTGGTTTCGTGCTCGAAGGTGCGGCCGACCAGGTCGGGGGCCACCGCCTTGCCGTGGACGCGGTAGCTGTCCATCAGGTCCCAGAGGTCCTGGTCCTTGGCGATCACCGCCCCTCCGTCGCCGTAGCAGCCGAGCGGCTTGGCCGGGAAGAAGCTGGTGGTGGCCACGTCCGCCCAGTGGATGGGGTGATGGCCATTGAGGGTGCAGCCGAAGCCCTGGGCGCTGTCGCTGATCAGTTTGAGGCCGTATTTGTCGCAGACCGCCTTGATCGCCGGATAGTCGGCCGGCTGGCCGAACAGGTCCACGGCGATGACCACCGCCGGGCGCAGGCGGCCCTCGTCCTGAATGGCCCGGATGCTGATCTCCAGATGGGCTGGGTCGAGGCAGTAGGTATCGGGGAGCACATCGACGAACACCGGGGTGGCCCCCGTCCAGGGCACGACTTCCGGCGTGGCGGCGAACGTGAAGCTGGGGCAGAAGACCGCGTCGCCCTCCCCGATCCCCCAGGCCATCAGCGGCAGAGCGATGGCGTCGGTGCCGTTGGCGCAGCTGAGCGCCAGGGGGGCCTGGCCGAATTCAGCCAGCTGTTTTTCGAATTCGCGCACTTCCGGGCCCATGACATAGGCGCCGTGGTCGAGGACGCGGGCGATGCCGGCGTCGATCTTGTCGCGGATGCGCCGCTGCTGGGCGGCCAGGTCGATGAAGGCGATGCTCATGGGCGGGCCTCTACGCCGGGGATGGGGCAGGAGCGAGACAAAGGCTGTAACCGGATGTTTCCCGACAGCGTTCCGGAACGCCAGCCCCAAAGCAGTCGTTAGCCAAGCGGGGAGCGCCACAACCAACGGAACCGCATGACTGCCATCAATCCGGGGGCGATCCCCCGCGTCGCTTCCAACGTTCGGGCCGAAGAGCTGGCGACCGCGTCGCTGCTGGACAAGGCGGCGGACGTCGGGATGAGCCTGATCGTCGCGGTGGTCATCCTGGTGGTCACCTTCTGGCTCGCCAAATGGGCTTCGAAGCTGGCGCATGACGCCATGGCCCGGATCCAGGCGCGCAATCAGGGCGATGTGGCGCTGCAGGCCTTCGTCAGCTCCATCGTCCGCTATGTGATCATCATAATCGGGCTGATCGCCGTGCTGCAGCAGCTGGGCATCAAGACCACCTCCATCCTGGCGGTGCTAGGCGCGGCATCGCTGGCCGTGGGCCTGGCCATGCAGGGGGCGCTGAGCAATGTGGCGGCCGGGGTGATGCTGTTGATCCTGCGGCCTTACCGCGCCGGGGAGCTGGTCGAGGTCAATGGCCAGAAGGGGAAGGTGAAGGCGCTGGACCTGTTCACCACCGAATTGACCACCCTGGACGGGCTGAAGGTGATCATGCCCAACGGCAAGGTGTTCGGCGAACCGATCGTCAACTACTCCGCTCCGCACACCCGGCGGTCGGAGATCAAGATCGGCATCGACTATGAGGACGATATCGGCGAGGCCCTGGAGCTGATGCTGGCCGTTGCCGACGCCGATCCCCGCGTGTTGAAGGATCCTGCCCCGTGGGCCCGGTGCAGCGCCTATGGGGATTCCGCCGTGGAGCTGACCTTGCGGACCTGGGCGAGCCAGGCCGACTATTGGGACCACCACCACGACCTGCTGAAGGCGATCAAGGAGGCCTTCGACGACGCGGGCATCAGCATCCCCTATCCGCACCAGGTGGAAGTGCCGAAAAAGCCGAGACCGGCGCGGAAGATCAGCCGCCAGGCGGCCGCGACCGATGATCCGGGCGGGCCGGACGAGCGCGCCACGGCGGAGCAGTCGCAGCCTTCCGAGGAGTAGGCGGGTCGGGCTAGAACGGGTCCATGACAACCTTCGACCTCAGCAATGTTCCGCGTGTCCTGCCCAAGCTCAAGGTGGAGGAGGCGGTGGCGGCCGATCTGGTCAGCCGGGGCACGCAGCTGGCCCTGGACCTGGCCGTGGCGGCGATCATCATCCTGGTCACCCTGTGGGCCTCGCGCTGGGCCTCCACCCTGGCGCGGTCCATCGTCGGGCGGATGAGCCGGCATGAGACGCCGGACGCCACCCTGCAGACCTTCTTCGCCTCCCTGGTCCGCTACATCGTGGTCATCGTGGGCGCCGTGGCGGTGCTGCAGCAGCTGGGCGTGAAGACGACCTCCATCCTGGCGGTGCTGGGCGCCGCCTCGCTGGCGGTGGGCCTGGCGCTGCAGGGGGCGCTGACCAATGTGGCGGCGGGGGTGATGATCCTGGCGTTCCGGCCCTATCGGGTGGGGGACTTCATCGAGACCTCGAACCGCAAGGGCACGGTGCGGGCGCTGGACCTGTTCACCACCGAGCTGACCACGCCGGATAACCTGAAGGTCGTGCTGCCCAACAGCAAGGTGTTCGGCGATGTGATCGTCAACCACAGCTATCACGAGCGGCGGCGGGTGGACGCGGTGTTCAAGGTGCCGATCACCGCCGACCTGGCCCCGATCATGGCCGGGCTGAAGGCGCGGGCGGAGGCCGATCCCCGGGCGATGAAGGACGCGCCGGTGGTGGTCGAGGTGACCAGCGTGATGCATGACGGGGTCGAGCTGGCGGCGCGGGTCTGGGTGATGCCGTCCGACCATGCCGGGCTGCTGGCCGACCTGCTGCTGGCCGCGCGGCTGCTAGAGGGGGGACAGCCCCTGCCACCCCCGCCGCCGCCCAAGGTGAAGAAGCCTATCCCTGCAAAGCCTGCGAAAGGTCGTCGATCAGGTCTTGGCGGTCTTCGATCCCGACTGAAAGCCGGACCAGACCGTCCGTGATACCCACGGCCGCCCGCTGCTCGGGTGGGATGGAGGCGTGGGTCATGATGGCCGGGTGCTCGATCAGGCTTTCCACCCCGCCCAGCGACTCGGCCAGGGTGAACAGCCGGGTCCGTTCGAGCAGCTTGCGGGCGGGGCTAAGGCCACCCTTGATGTCGACCGAGATGATGCCGCCGAAGCCGCCCTTCATCTGGCGGACGGCCAGCTCGTGCTGCGGGTGGGATTTCAGGCCCGGATAGATGACCCGCTCGACGGCCGGGTGGGATTCCAGCCACTGGGCGATGGCCAGGCCGCTCTCGCAGGTGCGCTCCATGCGCAGGGCCAGGGT
This sequence comes from Caulobacter sp. SLTY, assembly GCF_009905535.1. Lineage (GTDB taxonomy): Bacteria > Pseudomonadota > Alphaproteobacteria > Caulobacterales > Caulobacteraceae > Caulobacter. The sequence goes on from NZ_JAAALA010000001.1 coordinate 158,198, forward strand.
CTTGAGGCCGCGCAAAGCGAGGAAGCTGTCGAACGGGCCGCTGATGGCGCCGACCGCGTTCTGCAGGAACTTCATCTCGGCGGCGAGCTCGGCGTTGTCGCCGACGATGGCCACCCCGCCGACCATGTCCGAATGGCCGTTGAGGTATTTGGTCGTCGAATGGGTGACCATGTCGAAGCCCAGCTCCAGCGGCCGCTGGATGTAGGGGCTGGCGAAGGTGTTGTCGGCCACGGTGATCAGGCCGTGCTTCTTGGCGAGGTTGGCGACGGCCTCCAGGTCGACCAGCCGCAGCGTCGGGTTGGTGGGGGTCTCGACCCACAGCATCTTGGTCTCGGGCAGGATGGCGGCCTCGATGGCGGCCAGATCGCTCATGTCGACGAAGCTGAACGACAGGCCGGCCGAGCGCTTCTTGACCCGCTCGAACAGGCGGTAGCTGCCGCCGTAGAGGTCGTCGGTGGCGATCACATGGGCGCCGGTGTCCAGCGTCTCCATCACCGTGGCGGCGCAGGCCAGGCCGGAGGCGAAGGCGAAGGCCGCCGTTCCGCTTTCGAGGTCGGCGATGCAGCGTTCGAAGGCGAAGCGGGTCGGGTTCTGGCTGCGGGCGTATTCGAAGCCCTTGTGCACGCCGGGGCTTTCCTGGGCGTAGGTGCTGGTGGCGTAGATCGGCGGCATCACCGCGCCCGTGGTCGGGTCCGGGCTCTGGCCGGCGTGGATGGTGCGGGTGGCGAAGGCCAGGCGGTTCTTGCCGTCGGTGGGAGTGCTCATCGCGGGGTCTCGCTTACCCCCGACCGTCATGGTCGGGCTTGTCCCGACCACCCATACACGCGGGCTTGGCCGGAAAGGTCTCAGGGTATGGGTCCTCGCAACAAGTGCGAGGATGACGGAGCTGGGGTCAGGCGGTGCGCCTGAGATGGTTGATCAGGTCCACCCGGGTGATCAGGCCGAGCAGTTCGTCGCCGTCCATGACCACCGCCACCTCGTCGCGTTCGAACACCGGGGTCAGGTCCGAAAGCGGCTGATGGCTTTCCAGGGTCTTGACGTTGCGGGTCATCGCCGAGCCGACCTTGGTGGCGAAGCCCTCGCCCTCGCCGGCCCTGGCCACGGCGCTCAGCACGTCGCTCTCGTCGAGAATGCCGACCAGTTTGCCGTGATCGACGACGGGCAGCTGGCTGATGTCGGCGCTGCGCATTCGGTTGTAGGCGGTCAGCAGGGTGTCGTCGGGGCCGATGGTAATTACCCCGCCGTCGGCATAGCGCTTGGCGATCAGGTCGGAGAGGTCGCCGCGCGGGGTGCGATCCTCGAAGCCGTGGGCGCTGACCCACAGGTCGTTGAACATCTTGGTCAGGTATTTGGCGCCGGTGTCGCAGACGATGCTGACCACCCGCTGGGGCTCGGTCTGCTCGCGGCAGTACTTCAGGGCGGCGGCCAGCAGGGTGCCGGAGGAGGAGCCGGCGAGGATGCCCTCCTTCTGTAGCAGGTCGCGGGCGGTTTCGACGCTTTCGCGGTCGCTGATGGCGTAGGCCTTGGAGACAAGGTCCATCTGGGCGTTGATCGGGATGAAGTCCTCGCCGATGCCCTCGACGATCCAGCTGCCGGCCTCGCCGTAGGTTCCGGTGTTGACGTAGTCGTAGAGGATGGAGCCGACCGGGTCGGCCAGGATCATCTTCGTTTTCGGGCTGTGCTTCTGGAAGTAGCGGCCAAGGCCGGTGAGCGTGCCGCCGGAGCCGACCCCGACCACCACCGCGTCGAGGTCCCCGCCCATCTGTTCGAGGATTTCCGGGCCAGTAGTGGTCTCGTGGGCCAGCGGGTTGGCTGGGTTCTCGAACTGGTTGACGTACAGCGAGCCGGGGAGGCCCTGGGCGATGGTCTGGGCCATGTCCTGGTAATATTCGGGGTGGCCCTTGCCGACGTCAGAGCGGGTGATCCGCACATCGACGCCCATGGCCCGCAGGTGGAGGATTTTCTCCCGCGCCATCTTGTCCGGCACGATGAGGATCAGCTTGTAGCCCTTCAGGGTGGCGACCTGCGCCAGGCCCAGGCCCGTGTTGCCGGCCGTGGCCTCGATGATCACACCGCCGGGCTTGAGCGTCCCGTCCTTCTCGGCCGCCTCGATCATTGAGCGGGCGATGCGGTCCTTGATCGAGCCGCCGGGGTTCTGGTTTTCCAGCTTGAGGAACAGACGGCAGAGGCCGGTGTCGATCTTGGTCACCTCGACCATCGGGGTGGCGCCGATCAGGTCGAGCGCGGAGCCGGTCGCGGCGGGCAGGTCGGTCATGTTTGTTTCCTGGAGCGCCGCGCGTTCCGCTGCGGCATGAATTGTCCCCTGACTAACGCGTCGGCGGGCATGAAGGAAGCAAACAGACGCGTTACAGCGGAAGACCCGTGCGCGCCGCGCAGGCGACGAGGAAGGCGTCGAGGTCGCCGCCCGCGAACAGATAGCCGTCGACCCCTGCCCCGTTGGCCGCCTGAACATCGGCCGGCTTGTCGCCGATCATCAGGGCGTTCTTGGGATCGATCCCGAAGTCCCTGAGCGCCCGCAACACCATGCCGGGGTTGGGCTTGCGGTCGGGGTGGTCGGCCTGGCGGTAGCGGTCCTCGGCGGCGTCCTCATGGAAGGGGCAGAAGTAGATTTCGTCGATCCGGGCGCCCTCGGCGGCCAGCTGGCGGCGCATCTCGGCATGGAAGCCGTGCATCTGCTCTTCGCTGTAGTAGCCCCGCCCGATCCCCGACTGGTTGGTGGCGATCAGCACCAGGCCACCGGCGTCGTTGACCCGCTTGATGGCCGCGCGGGCGCCCGGGATCCAGACCAGCTTTTCCGGCTCAAAGGCATAGCCGTAGTCCTCGTTGAGGACACCGTCGCGGTCGAAGATCACGGCGAAGGGGGTGGGCATGGCGGGCTCTACTAGCGCGCCATGCCCGCCGTCTCCAGTCCCTAAGCCGCCTGACGCCCGCCGGCCAGGAAGTCCATCTTGCCGAGCGGCGCGCCTTCCTTGCGCAGCAGGCCGTAGGCGGTGACCGCGTGGAAGTAGAAGTTCGGCAGGGAGAAGTTGAACAGGAAGTCGCGGCCGGTGAAGCTCATCGTCCGGCCCGGGAATTTCAGCTCGATGGTGGCGTCCTCGCGGCCGTCGACCTGCTCCGGGGTGATGGTCTCGACGAAGGCGATGGTCTTTTCCAGGCGCTCGCGCAGCTGGGCGAAGGTGGTTTCCTCGTCGGGCATCGATGGCGGCTCGATACCGGCCAGGCGGGCGGCGCCGCCCTTGGCCGCATCGCTGACCATCTGGATCTGGCGGGTCAGGGGATGCATGTCGGGGGCGAGGCGGGCTTCCAGCCAGCCGGCGATGTTGTCCCCGGCGTGGCCGTGGGCCTTGTCGAGGTTGGCGACCAGGTTGCGCAGGCCGTTGAGGTAGACCGGGATCGAGACGTCGTAGAGTGAAAGGGACAAGGCGTTTCTCCTGAAGGCCGCGTGGTCCAGCAGATGGGCGCAATCACGCCGTTCGCCAAGAGCTAGAACAGCAGCTGTCGGGCGATCAAATTGCGCTGGGTCTCGCTGGTGCCCGAATAGATGCTGGCGGCCCGCAGGCAGAGGTGACGCGCCATCGCTCGCGCGCCCTGATCGAGTTCCTCGCCGTTCAGGCCGATGGCGGCCAGGGCCGCCCCGGCCTGGGGCCCGGCCGCCTCCATGGCCAGCTCGCAGACCCGCTGGTGCAGTTCGCTGCCGATCAGCTTGAGCATCGAGGGGGTGGTCGCCGCCCCGACCTCGGCCCGGCCGCTGGGAAGGGCCGCCAGCTCCAGCTGGGCGAAGGCCTCAAGCTCGATCTGAAGCCCAGACAGCCGCCGGCGAAGCGACGGCTCGATCGCCTCTCCGCCGGCGGCCACCGCTTCGGCCGCCCGCCGCAGGCTGCGGGCGACCAGGGCGGATGGGGTGTTGTTGGAGCGGGCCAGGGACATCAGCCGTTTGGCCACCGTCCAGCCGTCGTTCTCGGGCCCGACTCGGTTGGCCTCGGGGACGAAGACATCGTCGAAGAAGACCTCGTTGAACTCCCGCTCCCCTGTCAGGTCGAGAATGGGCCGCACGGTCAGGCCGGGGCTGTCCATGTCGAGCAGCAGGAAGGTCAGCCCCTGCTGGCGGCGCTCGAAGTCGCCGGTGCGGACGATGGCGAACATGCGGTTGGAATGGTGAGCCCCGGTGGTCCAGATCTTCGAGCCGATTACCCGATAGCCGCCAGGGACCGGGACAGCGCGGGTCGAGATGGCGGCGAGGTCTGATCCCGCGCCGGGCTCGGAGAACCCCTGGGCCCAGAGGTCGTCGCCCCGCAGGATGGGCCCGATGTACCGCTCCCGCTGGTCCGGGGTTCCCATCTCGATCAGTAGCGGGCCAAGGCTGCGGATACCGCCGGCGAACAGCACCGGGGCGTCGTTGGCCACGCATTCGCGGTCGAACAGGAACCGCTGGCGGGCCGTCCAGCCGGCGCCGCCCCAATCCACCGGCCAGGCCGGCGCCGCCCAGCCCTGGTCGAACAGCCGCCGATGCCAGAGGCGGCAGGCGGCGATGTCGGAATGGACGCCCAGCGTCTTGCGGCCCGCGTCCCGAAGGTCGGGGGTCAGGGCCTCATCCAGAAAGGCGCGCACCTGGGTGAGGAAAGCCGCCTCGTCCATCACAGCTCCACCATGTCGAAGTCGGCCTTGGGCGTGCCGCACAGGGGACAGATCCAGTCGTCCGGGATCTCGGCCCAGCGGGTTCCCGGCGCCAGGCCCTCAGCCGGGTCCCCCGCCTCCTCCTCGTAGAGGTAGCCACAGGTGCGGCACTGCCAGGTCTTGTAGGGCGCCATGTCAGTGCAGGGTGAAGCGGATCGGCACGGCCTTGGGCCCGCAGACGAAGGCGGCGGCCATACGTCTGGGCTCGCCGTCCAGTTCGATGGTCGCCACCCGCTGGAGCAGCTCTTCCCAGAGGATGCGCATCTCCATCCGCGCCAGATGCTGGCCGAGGCAGACATGGGCGCCGTAGCCGAAGGCGACATGGCGGTTGGGGCTGCGGTCGGGACGGAACTCGAAGGGGGCGTCGAACACCGCCTCGTCGCGGTTGCCGGACGGATAGGACAGCATCAGCCAGTCGCCCTTGGCGATATTCCGGCCCGCGAGCTCGGTATCCTCGGTGGCGGTGCGCATGAAATGCTTCACCGGAGTGACCCAGCGGATCGACTCCTCGATCAGCCCGCCGACCAGCGAGGGGTCGGCCTGAAGCCGCTTCCACAGCTCCGGCCGCTCGGCCAGGGCCCAGAGCGCGCCGGCGGTGGTCGAGGAGGTGGTGTCGTGCCCGGCCGTTGCCGCAATGATGTAGTAGCCCATCGCCTCCAGGTGGCCGAGCGGCTGGCCTTCGATCGATCCGTTGGCGATCAGGCTGGCCAGGTCCTCGCGCGGGTTGGCCCGGCGATCCTCGGTCATGGCGTTGAAGTAGGTCATGAAGTCGATGACCACCGACTGGATAGTGTCCACCCCTTCCTTTTCGTCGGCGACCCGGGCGCCGCTGCGGTTGAGGTCCGGGTCGGCGCTTCCGAACAGTTCCTGGGTCAGCTTGAGCATCCGGCCCTCGTCGGACTCAGGCACGCCGATCAGCTCCATGATCACATGCAGCGGGTAGAGAAAGGCGACGTCCCTGGCGAAGTCGCAGCGGCCGCCCATGTCGCACATCCGATCGACGAAGCCGCGGGCGATCTCGCGGATCCGGGCCTCGAGCCGGCGCAGGCTCTGGGGCGCGAAGGCCCCCTGGGTGAGCATGCGGTATGCCCGGTGATCGGGGTTGTCCATCTGCACCAGGGAGCGGACCAGGTGGGGCGAGCCGCCCATCATCGCCCGAACCTGCCGGTCGCCCTCGATGGTTGTCAGGACGGTGGAGCGGTCGCCGTTGTGGAACAGCTCGTTCTGACGCTCGACCGCCTGGATGTCAGCGTGGCGGGTGACCACCCAGAACGGGTCGAATCCCTCCGGCTGGGCCTGGGCCAGGGGCGCCTCGACGCGCAGCCAGCGGAAGGCCTCGTCGACCCGGTCGCCGTCGGCGTAGGCGAAGGGGTCGATGATGGTCTGGGCGATGGACTGGGGAATGAGGGCCATGGCGTTTCCGTTTTTCTTTATCGACGCCTCCCTTGCGGGCAGGCCCGCGTGACGCCGTGCTTTCGAGCATGCCCCCCGAGGCCGGCCCGCCGATTGATCCAAATCAAGGGGCCGACGGTTGAGCCGGTCGGCCCCGCGCCGTAAGACGAAGCGTGCCCGCGCCCGCCGACATCCTTGGCTATCGAGACGCCCTCAAGGCCTGGCTGTTCGAGGCGGCCCTGCCTCTTTGGTGGGAGCGGGGGACCGACCACCTCGCCGGCGGTTTCTTCGAGAAGCTGGACCCGGAAGGATCGCCGGTCGCCGCGCCGCGCCGGACGCGGGTGATCGCTCGGCAGGTCTATGTCTTCGCCCAGGCCGGCCGGATGGGCTGGACCGGGCCGTGGGGGGACGCGCTGCGCCACGGGCTGATCGCCCTGGACCGGCATCTGAGGCCCGATGGCCTGTTCCGCTTCTCCGACGCGGATGAGAGCCCGCAGCCCTATGAACAGGCCTTCGGCCTGCTGGCCCTGGCCGCCGCGCGCCAGGCGCTGGGACCCGGGCACGGACTGGAGTCGATGGCCCAGCGGACCCGCGCCGCCCTGGCGGCCAGGCTGGGCCGGCCCGACGGTGGGGTTCATGACGATGAGACCGGCGGCGGCCCCCTGAGGGCCAATCCGCTGATGCATCTGTTCGAGGCGGCCCTGGCCTGGCGCGAGGCGGGGGAGGACGGCGGCTGGGCCGACCTTTCCAACCGCATCGCCCGGCTGGCCCGCGAGCGGCTGATCCAGCCGGGGAGCGGCGGGCTGCCCGAACTCTTCGACCTCGACTGGACGCCGACGCAAGAGGCGGAGCTCGAGCCCGGCCATCAGTTCGAGTGGGGGTTTTTGTTGCTGCGTCATGCCGCCCTGACCCAGAACCTCGGCTCAGCCGAGGCGGGCCGGGGCTTGATCCTGCTGGCCGAGCGGGCGGGGGTCGCGCCCGACGGGTTGGTCATCGCGGCGCTGGGCCAGGACCTGACGCCCCACGACCGCACCGCCCGCCTCTGGCCCCAGACCGAGCGGACCCGCGCCGGCGCCGCGCTGGCGGCCCGTGAGGCGGACCTGGGCTGGGCCATCGCCGGCCATGGGGCGGCGGGGCTGCTGCGCTATCTCGACACGCCGCTGCCCGGCCTGTGGCGGGAGCATCGCGAGCCGACCGGCGGCTGGCGCCCCGAGCCCTCGCCGGCCTCCAGCCTCTATCATCTGGTCGGCGCCATCCAGGCGTTGGATGAAGCTTGCCTGCAAGCGCCATCATGAACCGTGTCTTGCGCCCGTACGCCGGCCTGCGTAAGCCGACCCGCGCTCTTCCTCTGTGGACCTCTGTATGACCCTGTCCCCCGAACGGCTCACCCATCTCCAGCGGCTGGAGGCGGAGAGCATCCACATCATGCGGGAGGTGGTGTCCGAGGCCGAGCGGCCGGTGATGCTGTATTCCATCGGCAAGGACAGCGCGGTGATGCTGCACCTGGCCGCCAAGGCCTTCTACCCCAGCAAGCCGCCCTTCCCCCTGCTGCACGTCGACACGACCTGGAAGTTCCAGGCCATGTACGAGATGCGCGAGCGGATGGCCAAGGAGCTGGGCTTCGAGCTCCTGGTCCACAAGAACCCCGAGGCCGAGGCGGCCGGGATCAACCCCTTCGACCACGGCGGCGCCCATACCGACATGTGGAAGACCGAGGGGCTGAAGCAGGCGCTGGACAAGTACGGCTTCGACGCGGCCTTCGGCGGCGCGCGCCGCGACGAGGAAAAGAGCCGGGCCAAGGAGCGGGTGTTCAGCTTCCGCGCCGCCGGCCACCGCTGGGACCCCAAGAGCCAGCGGCCGGAGCTGTGGAAGCTCTACAACGCGCGCAAGCAGCCGGGCGAGAGCATCCGGGTGTTCCCGATCTCCAACTGGACCGAGCTGGACATCTGGCAATACATCCACCTGGAGAACGTGCCGATCGTGCCCCTCTATTTCTCGGCCGTGCGGCCGGTGGTCGAGCGGGACGGGACCCTGATCATGGTCGACGACGACCGGTTCCGGTTCCACCCGGGTGAAACCCCGATGATGAAGTCGGTTCGGTTCCGCACCCTGGGCTGCTACCCCCTGACCGGGGCGGTGGAGAGCACGGCGGCGACCCTGCCCGAGATCATCCAGGAAATGCTGCTGACCACCACCTCCGAGCGCCAGGGCCGCATGATCGACCACGACCAGGCCGCCTCGATGGAGAAGAAGAAGCAGGAAGGGTATTTCTAGAATGGCCCACATTTCCTCGCTCATCGAGACCGACATCGACGCCTATCTCGAGGCGCACCACCACAAGAGCCTGCTGCGATTCATCACCTGCGGCAGCGTGGACGACGGCAAGTCGACCCTGATCGGGCGGCTGCTCTACGATTCCAAGATGGTCTTCGAGGACCAGCTGGCGGCGCTGGAGGCGGACTCCAAGAAGGTCGGCACGCAAGGCGGCGAGATCGACTTCGCCCTGCTGGTCGACGGGCTGGCGGCAGAGCGGGAACAGGGCATCACCATCGATGTGGCCTACCGCTTCTTCTCCACCGAGACCCGCAAGTTCATCGTGGCCGACACCCCTGGCCACGAGCAATACACCCGCAACATGGTCACCGGCGCCTCGACCGCCGACGCGGCCGTGATCCTGATCGATGCGCGGCGCGGGGTGCTGACCCAGACGCGGCGGCACAGCTATCTCGTCAGCCTGCTGGGCATCCGCAACATCGTTCTGGCCATCAACAAGATGGACCTGGTCGACTGGTCGAAGGAGACCTTCGACGCCATCGTCGAGGAGTACCAGACGTTCGCCGACCAGATCGGCCTGTCCGACTTCACCGCCATCCCGATGAGCGCCTTGAAGGGCGAGAACATCACCGCCTCCAGCGACGCCGCGCCCTGGTACGACGGGCCGCCGTTGATGGCCTGGCTGGAGCAGGTTCCGGTCGGCGACAGTATCGCCGCCCAGTCGTTCCGTATGTCCGTGCAGTGGGTGAACCGCCCCAATCTCGATTTCCGGGGCTTCTCCGGCCAGATCGCTGCCGGCACGGTCAAGCCGGGCGACCGCATCCGGGTGCTGCCGTCGGGCCGCGAGAGCAGGGTGGCGCGGATCGTCACCCTGCACGGCGACCTGGATCAGGCCGTGGCAGGCCAGTCGGTCACCCTGACCATGACCGACGAGATCGACATCTCGCGGGGCGACGTGATCGCCGCCGCCGACGATCCGGTGGCGGTGGCCGACCAGTTCGAAGCCACCCTGGTGTGGATGGACGACGAGGCGATGCTGCCGGGCCGGCCCTACCTGATCAAGATCGGGACCCAGACGGTCCAGGCGACGATCACCGAGCCCAAGTACCGGGTGAACGTGAACACCCTGGAACACACGGCGGCCAAGAAGCTGGATCTCAACGAGATCGGGGTCTGCAATCTGTCTGTCGGTAAGCCCATCCCGTTCGCCCCCTATGCGGAAAACCGCGATTTGGGCGGGTTCATCCTGATCGACCGGTTGAGCAACCGCACGGTCGGGGCCGGGATGCTGCACTTCGCCCTGCGCCGGGCCGAGAACATCCACTGGCAGGCCACCGACGTCGACAAGGCCGCCCGCGCCTCGCTGAAGGGCCAGACCGGCAAGGTGGTGTGGTTCACCGGCCTGTCGGGCGCCGGCAAGTCGACCATCGCCAACCTGGTGGAGAAGCGGCTGCATGCGCTGGGCCGTCACACCTACCTGCTGGACGGCGACAATGTGCGCCACGGCCTGAACCGCGACCTCGGCTTCACCGAAGAGGACCGCGTCGAGAACATCCGGCGGGTCGCCGAGGTGGCCAAGCTGATGGTGGACGCCGGCTTGATCGTGCTGACCGCCTTCATCAGCCCCTTCCGGGCCGAACGGCGGATGGCCCGCGAGCTGATGGCCGAGGGCGAGTTCGTCGAGGTGTTCGTCTCCACCCCCATCGAGGAGGCGGAGCGGCGCGACGTGAAGGGGCTCTACGCCAAGGCCCGCGCCGGCCAGCTGAAGAACTTCACCGGCGTGGACTCGCCGTACGAGGCGCCCGAGTTGGCGGAGATCGTAGTCGATACGACCTCGCTGTCGGCGGTCGAGGCGGCTGAACGGGTGGTGGCGGTGTTGCTGGGGGAATAGGACACGGCCTTTCCCCACCCACCACTCGTCACCCCAAGACTTGTTTGGGGTGACGAAGCTTTGAGTTTGGTGTTCGGCGCGAGACCCTCCGGCCTCAGAGCACCCCGTTATACCCGCGGTACCAGTCCACGAAGTTGCGCACGCCTTCCTCGACTGTGACCTTCGGCTGGTAGCCGACCACGCGCGCCAGGTCGGTGACGTCGGCCTCGGTATCCGGCACGTCACCGGGCTGTAGCGGCAGCATCTCCATCACCGCCTTGCGGCCCAGGCAGTCTTCCAGCACCTCGATGTAGCGCAGCAGCTCGACCTGCTGTTCGGCGCCGATGTTGAACAGGCGGTAGGGGGCGTTGCTGGTCGCCGGGTCCGGCGCATTGCTGTTCCAGGCCGGGTCCGGGGCCGCCGGCTGGTCGAGCACCCGGATGACGCCTTCGACGATGTCATCGATGTAGGTGAAGCTGCGCTTGTGCTTGCCGTGGTTGAAGACCTGGATAGGCTCACCAGCGAGGATCTTCTTGGTGAACAGGAACAGCGCCATGTCGGGCCGGCCCCAGGGGCCATAGACGGTGAAAAACCGCAGGCCCGTGCAGGGAAAGCCGTAGAGGTGAGCATAGGCGTGGGCCATCTGCTCGTTGGCCTTCTTGGTCGCCGCGTAGAGGGTCAGGGGGTGTTCGGCGCTTTCGTGCACCGTGAACGGCATGTTGGTGTTGGCGCCGTAGACGCTGCTGGTCGAGGCGAAGACCAGGTGCTCGACGCCGTTATGGCGGCAACCCTCTAGGATGTGCAGGAAGCCGGTGACGTTGGACTGCACATAGACGTGGGGATTGGTGGCGGCGTAGCGGACCCCGGCCTGGGCAGCCAGGTTGATCACCCGCTGGGGCCGGTGTTCGGCGAAGGCGCGCTCGACGGCGTCGCGGTCGGCCAGGTCGATCTGCAGATGGGTGTAGCGGTCGTTGTCGAGGGTGCGGGCCAGGCGGGCGCGCTTCAGCTCCGGGTCATAGTAGTCGTTCATCACGTCGACGCCGACCACCTCGTCCCCGCGGGCGAGCAGCTTCAGCGAGACGGCGGAGCCGATGAAGCCGGCGCTGCCGGTGACCATGACCTTCATCGCGGGCGCTCTTCCCTCGTATTTCCCCGGGGCCTTGGCCTAGAGGCTGAACGCTCAGAGGACAAGGGTTTCAGAGCCGGCCGTCGGAACTGTCGCGCGGCAGGACCGACTTCAGGTCGTAGATGACCGCGTCCGGCCGTCCAAAGGCCCTCACACCCTCAGGACCGAGGGCGACGAACTGCTGGTGGGCGACGGCCAGCACCACGGCGGCGTAGTGGCCCTTGGCCGGTTCGGCGGTGAGGGTCAGGTCGTACTCGTGCCGGGCGTCGGCGGGATCGACCCAGGGATCGTGCACGTCCACCTTCAGGCCGAACTCCGACAGCTCGGTGACAAGGTCACTGACCTTGGTGTTGCGCAGGTCGGGGCAATTTTCCTTGAAGGCCAGGCCCAGGACCAGCACGGGCGCGCCCAGCGGATTGACGCCCCGGCTCAGCAGCAGCTTCAGCACCTGGTTGGCCACATAGGCGGCCATGCTGTCGTTGATCCGGCGGCCGGCCAGGATGACTTCCGGGTCGTGGCCGATCTCCTGGGCCTTGTGAGTCAGGTAGTAGGGGTCGACGCCGATGCAGTGGCCGCCGACCAGGCCCGGCCGGAAGGGCAGGAAGTTCCACTTGGTGCCCGCCGCCTGCAGCACCTCCAGCGTGTCGATGCCCATGCGGCCGAAGATCATGGCGATCTCGTTGATCAGGGCGATGTTCAGGTCGCGCTGAGTGTTTTCGATCACCTTGGCCGCCTCGGCCACCTTGATGGAGCTGGCCTTGTGGGTGCCGGCGGTGACCACCGAGGCATAGAGGGCGTCGATCAGGTCAGCGGCTTCCGGCGTGGACCCGGCAGTGACCTTGGTGATGGTCGCCAGGCGATGCTGCTTGTCGCCGGGGTTGGCCCGCTCTGGGCTGTAGCCGACAAAGAAGTCCTTGTTGAACGTCAGACCCGACACCTGCTCCAGGATCGGGACGCAGACCTCCTCGGTGCAGCCGGGATAGACGGTGGATTCATAGACCACCACCGCGCCGGGGGTCAGGTGGGCGCCGATGCTTTCACTGGCGTGGCGCAGGGCGGTCAGGTCGGGTCGCTTGGCATCGTCGATCGGGGTGGGGACCGTGACGATGAACAGGTTGCGGCCGGCGAGATCGGCGGCATCGTCGCTGAAGGCCAGGCGAGAAGCGGCGGCCAGCTCCTCGGCCGACACCTCAAGCGTGTGGTCCTCGCCCCGGTGCAGGGCGGCGATGCGCGGCTTGGAGAGATCGAAGCCGAGCGTGTCGTATCTTCCGCCAAAGGCCACGGCCAGCGGCAGGCCGACATAGCCCAGGCCGATCACGGCGATGCGGACATCGTTCAGGGACAGCATCGGATCGGGATAGTCACCGGGAGGTGGTGGAGCAAGAGCTCAACAGTGAAGGGTCCACTTACGCCGCTGAAGGGGTCCTTGGGCTTCCGATCATCCGGACACGGAAAGAGCCGCGAGGACGTTCATCCTCGCGGCTCTCCAAACTTGATCAGCGATCTGGCCGCAGCCAGCCGTCCTACGGGGAGGTCGGCTCGTCGCTATCGTTCAGCGCGACAGCGGTCACGCCGATGGTGATCACGCCGAAGGTCGCCCAGGTCCAGAAGTCCCAGCCTTGGCCGGGCGGGTCGGTCGGGCCTTCGCCGTAACCTTCTTCTTCGTCCTGGTAGGCGCGGACGATGTTGTTCGAGCCACCGGCGCAGGGCGAGGCGGCGGAGATGGTGGCCATCGAGCGGGCGCCGACGGTCACGACGCAGTCGGCGCCGTAGGTCACCTTGGCGGCGCCGTCCATGGCCATGACCTTGTCGCCGGCCTTCAGCACGGTCGAAGCGGTCATCGGCACGAAACGGCCGTTCTGATTGACCAGCACGGAACCTTCGACGCCGCCGAGGCTGACGGATTCAGCAGCCAGAGCCACTTGGCTCGACAGCAGGAGGCCGACCGATGCGGCGACAACAACTTTGCGGATCATCTCGTACCCCTCGAATGCGACTGCCTCTGTGCGACGTTGCGCCACAGGAGACAACCAAGCCAATACCTCAGGCCCCTCAACACTACAACCGGTCTAAGACCGAAAGATCGTGTTTTTCGAACCCCGCGCGGCGAATATGCCACGCCTTTAAGCGCCGGCGCCTCCCAATCGTTCCATTCGGCGGGAAGCCAACCATCACAAGGGCTTATACGCGCTTAATGTGACAGTCCGTCGCCGCGTTTCAAGGCAATCGCCTTCACAAACCGTTAAGTCTGCGTCGAAGGCGACCACCTTCCCCGCACGACGCCGCTGCAGTTTGGCGAAACCTCCGGCCAGATGCCGGCGCCGGCGAGAAAATAATTCCATCCCGCTACAGGACGGGGACGAACATGCTCATGATCGGCACCGAGGAGATCACATCGCGCCACAGGGTCTTGGCCCCGGAGCGATCGACGAAGATCACGTCATTGGGGAAGATCTGCGGGTCGTCCATGCGGCCGGTGCGGATCATGTTAAGGTCGAAAACCGCAACCATTCGTTGATTGTTGACCATCCGGAAGACGGCAACCTTCTTCTCGTTGGCCTGGGCGTTGACCCCGCGCGCCATGGCGATGGACTGCACCAGGGTGGTCTTGCCCATCAGGGGATAGACGCCGGGCTGGGTCACAGAGCCATCGACGGTGACCTTTTGGCTGGCGAATTCCTTCACCGAGACCGTCACCTCGGGCGACTTCAGATAGCGGGCCTTGAGCCGGACGGTGATGTCTTCTCGAATCTCGGGAACCGTCTTGCCGGCCACGGGGAACGAACCGATCAGCGGCATGCCGATCTGGCCGGCGGCGTCGACCTGGACCTCGCGGGTCAGCTCGGGGGCCTGGTATACGGCGACATCGAGCTTATCCATCGGCCCGACCCGGTACTCCTCGGCGCCGACCACGGCGCGTGTCGGGTCGGGGGGCGGCAGGTTCTGTCCGTAGACTGCGTTCTCGGTGAGCTTGCCCGCGCCGCCGCCGCTGCAGGCGACGAGCAGCAGACTGGTGGTGACCGCCAGAACCAGGGCCCGGATCATCGGATGCTCTCCAAAAGCGACATATGCAGGTCTCTATACGTCATTTCAGGCCGGGTGGAACAAACGACGCAGGAAACCGAGGCCGCCCGTCGGCTTGGCCGCGCCGACCGTGTCGGGCAGCCGCGAGGGCGAGGTATCGTCGAGCACCGCCTGGGGCCGGGTCAGAACCATGTCGATGGCGGCCTTCTCGCCCAGCCGGGCGGCCACAGCGTCGCGGGCCTGGGACATGAGCGGGCTGCGGTTGCGCAGGTTGTGGCCGTCGCTGGCAATGATGTGAACCAGCCCCTCGTCGAGCATCCGCTCTGACCAGTACTGCGGCCGCTTGCCGAAGCGGCCGACGATGGAGCCGCTGGTCAGCTGCATCCAGGCGCCGGCCTTGGCCATCCGCTGCATGGTCTCATAGTGGCTGTCGATCCAGTGCAGCCGCTCGGGGTGGGTGATGATCGGGTGATAGCCGGCGGCCATGGAGGCGAACACCTGGTCCTCGATGCGCGGCGGGGCGGTGTGATGCGGCGGCTCGAACAGGAAGTAGCGGGAATCGGCCAGGGTCAGGATGCGGCCGGACTTCAGGCCCGACACCAGGTCGCGGCAGAGCTGCACGTCGGCGCCGGTGGTCAGCTTCAGAGGGATCTCGGCCCTGTCGATTTCGACCTGCAGGACGGCGACCGCCTCGCGGATGCCGGGACCGGTGTTCTCGTACAGACCGGGGAAGATGTGGGGGGTGCAGGCGGTGACCTGGATGCCGTCGGCGACCGCGCACCGGGCCATGCCCAGCGCGGTCTCCAGGTCCGGCGCGCCATCGTCGATGGCCGGGACCATGTGACAGTGAAGGTCGATCACTCCGCCACTCCAACACGACGAACCGGCTTGCGAAATCGACCGATCCGGGGCGCGCGTTTCAAACGTGCGCCACCACCCCAATGCCAAGCCCCCACCCGACCGCTGCGTTATCCCGCCGCACCCCCGTGGGGTCAAGGCGCAAACACCGTCCGCAGCCCTTCTGGACGATATACGCACAGGTCCGGTGATCCCGGCGCTCGGATTTGGTCAAAAAGGGGGGGCGAAACCGCAAACACCACCCGGCCGGCGACAAATACATGAAGGATACCCGACAGTTATTGTTAGCATCCCGTTGGTTGCCATGCTCCGGCGGCGCCTCTAAGGGAGGGCGCGGAACGTCGGTCGCCAGGCTGCGTTTCCAAAAGCCAGACAGGCGGGGGCCCTCTAGTTTTGTTTCCGACAGCCGAGTTTCTAAAGACGGCGGCGCTGGCGTTCGTCGCGGCGTTCAGCGCCGTGACGGCGATCATCTTCCTGTTGCAGCCCTTCGCCGCGCGGCTGGGACTGGTCGACAAGCCCACTGGCGGGCGCAAGGATCATGGGGTGCCGATCCCGGTGACCGGCGGCATCGCCATTGCCGTGGGCACTATCCTGCCGGCCGTTCTTCTGACCCCTCCGGACGCCCAGCTGATCGGGCTGGGGGTGGCGGCGGTGATCCTGCTCGTCACCGGCGTGCTGGACGACATCTATGACATTCCCTGGCCGCTGCGAGTGCTGGCCCAGGTGGCCGCCGCCCTGGCCATCGTGCTGATCGGCGGGGTGAAGGTGGCCAACATCGGGCCGCTGTTCGGGCTGGGGCCGCTGGCATTGGGGTATCTGTCGATCCCGTTCACGGTGCTGGCCACCGTGGGGCTGATCAACGCCCTGAATATGGCGGACGGGATCGACGGGCTGGCCGGCTCGCTCTGCGTCTGCGCCCTGGCGATGCTGGTCGCCGCCTGCTTTTATTCGGGCAATACCGAGCTGGCCAACGGGCTGATGGTGATCATCGGGGCCGTGGCCGCATTCCTGGCTTTCAATATCCGGCTGCCCTGGCGAAAGCGGGCGCGGATCTTCCTGGGCAATTCGGGCAGCGCCTACCTGGGCCTGATCATCGCCTGGGCCACTTTCCGCCTGACCCAGAATCCGGTGCATCCGGTCACCCCGGTGCTGGCCCCGTTCCTGATCGCCCCGCCGGTGATCGACTGCCTGGTGCTGATCGTCCGCCGGCTGTTGAACCGCCAGTCGCCGTTCCACGCCGACCGCACCCACGCCCACCATCTGATGCTGGACGGCGGCTTCAGCGTCACCGGGGTGGTGCTGACCATGTGCGCCCTGTCCCTGATCCTGGGCCTGGGCGCGGCGGTGGCGCTGAAACTCGACGTGCCGCAGCCCTGGCTGCTGGCCGTGTTCGTCCTGCTGACCCTGTCCTACCTGTTGTTCAGCCGGCGTCCGGAATTCGCCATCGCGGTCTATCGGCGGATCACTGCGCCTTTCCGCAAGGCCTAAGGCCGCAAGGCGGCCTCGAGCGCCGAGACCACCCGGTCGACATCGGACTCCGCCATGCCCGGAAACAGCGGCAGGCTGAGGCAGCGAGCATACCAGGCCGAGGCGCCGGGCAGGTCCAGCTCGCCGTTGTGGGCGCGCCAGTAGGGCTGGCTGTCCACCGGGATGTAGTGGACCTGGCTGCCCACGCCCGCCTCGGCCAGGCGTTGCATGACCTGCGCGCGGGAGACGCCCAGCGCGTCGAAGTCGATCAGCACGCAGAACAGATGCAGCGCCGGGTCGGACCAGGCGGGGCGGGCGGCGATCGCCACTCGGTCGCTCAGCGGACCAAGGCGCTGGGCATAGAGGGCGGCGAGGGCGCGGCGACGGGCGGTGAAGCGGTCCAGCTTCGAAAGCTGCGATAGGCCCAGCGCACTGTTGATGTCCGCCAGGCGGTAGTTGAAGCCCGGCTCCGCCATCTCATAGACCCAGGGCTCGGCGCCCGGCGGACGGGTCATCCCGTGGCTGCGCAGGGTGCGCAGTCTTGCGGCCAGGGCGGCGTCGTTGGTGGTGATCATGCCCCCCTCCCCCGTCGCGATGGTCTTGACCGGGTGGAAGGAGAAGCTGGCCATGGCCGCGTGGGCGCAGTCGCCGACACGCTCGCGCCCGGCGCCGAAGTCCATGGTCGTGCCCAGGGCGTGGGGCGCGTCCTCGACCAGCACCGCCCCGGCCTCGGCGGCCAGCCGCGCCAGCGCCGGCAGGTCGCAGACATCGCCGCGCAGATGCACGGGCAGCACCGCGCGAACCGGCCCGTCGGCCCGGGCCAGCGCCGCAGCCAGGGTGGCGGGCGTCATCAGGCCGCTGTCCGGATCGACATCGGCGAACACCACCCTCGCGCCGACATAGGCGGCGCAGTTTGCAGTGGCCAGGAAGGTGATGCTGGGGACGATGCAGGTATCGCCCGGCCCCACCCCCAGGGCCAGCATGGCCAGGTGCAGCGAGGCGGTGCCGTTGGAACAGGCCACCGCATGGGCAGCGCCCACAGCCTGGGCGAAGGCCATCTCGAAGGCCTCCACCTTCGGCCCGGTGGTCAGGTAGTCGCCGCGCAACGCCTCAGCCACGGCGGCGATGTCGTCCTCCTCGATCGTCTGGCGACCGTAGGGCAAGAAGTCCATCAGACCCCGTTCGCCTCGAGCATGGCCCGCAGGCCGTCCGGGGTCAGCCAGTCGTCATTGCTGTCGCTGGCATAGGCGAAGTCCTCGGCCACGGGCGTGGCGCCGTCAGCCTGGCCGAACGGCTGGCGGGCGTATTCGACGAAGGCCGGCTCGATGACGTAGCGGTCGGCCAGCTCCACCGTCTGGCGGGCGTCGTCGGCCCCGACCATGGTCTCGTGCAGCTTCTCGCCGGGACGGATGCCGATGATCGAGATTTCCGCCTCCGGCGCCATGGCGCGGGCCAGGTCCGGCATGGTCATCGAGGGGATCTTGGGCACGAAGATCTCGCCGCCGCGCATGATCTCCAGCGAGGAGAGGACGAACTCCACGCCCTGGTCGAGGGTGATCCAGAACCGGGTCATGCGGGAGTCGGTGATCGGCAGGCTCCGCGCGCCTTGTGCGATCAGCCGGCGGTAGAGGGGCACGACGCTGCCGCGGGAGCCGACCACATTGCCGTAGCGGACCACGGTGAACCGGGCGCCGATATCGCCCGACAGGTTGTTGGCGGCCACGAAGGTCTTGTCCGAGGCCAGCTTGGTCGCCCCATAGAGATTGACCGGGTTACAGGCCTTGTCGGTCGACAGCGCCACCACCTGGCGCACCCGGTTGGTCAGCGACGCCCAGACCACGTTCTCGGCCCCCACCACATTGGTCTGGATGCATTCCGAAGGGTTGTACTCGGCCGCCGGAACCTGCTTCAGGGCCGCGGCGTGGATGACGATATCTACCCCCCGCAGGGCCAGGGTCAGGCGCGAGCGGTCGCGCACGTCGCCCAGGAAGAACCGCATGCGGGCGTAGTCCTCGGCCGAAAACCTTTCCCGCAGGTCCTGCTGCATCTCCGACTGCTTGAGCTCGTCGCGGCTGTAGATGATCAGCTTGCGGGGCCGGTAGCGGCTGAGCACGGTTTCCACGAACCGGCGGCCGAACGATCCGGTGCCGCCGGTGATCAGGATCACCTGTCCGTCGAGGTCGAGGGATTTGGGGGCGAATCGGGTCATTCGCGCGAGAATCGACCCTGCGGGCCGCCCTGTCGACTGCGCGTAAAGCGCGCGTCAACCAAACCCGGCTATCGAGACGGCATGAACCGTCGCCTCGCTCTCGCATTTGGCCTCACCATGATCCCAGCCGCCGCCATGGCCGGTGGCGGCGGCGAGAAGAAGAAGGGCGGCGGCGCCTCCTTCATCCAGATCCAGACCCTGACCGCCTCCATCCTTCGCCGCAGCGGCGCGCGGGGCGTGCTGACCATGGAGGTCGGGGTCGATGTGCCGAACGAACAGCTGCGCGGCCACGCCCAGGCCTCGGTCCCGCGGTTGCGGGCCGCCTATGCCCAGATCGTCCAGATTTACGCCTCCGGCCTGCCCACCGCGACCGCGCCGGATGCCGACTTCCTGGCCTTGAAGCTCCAGAGGGAGACCGACCGGGTGTTGGGCAAGCCCGGCGCCAAACTGCTGGTCGGGACCATCCTGATCAACTGATCCGGCTCACATCGCCGAAATGCCGCCGTCCAGCTTCAGCTCCGCGCCGGTCATGAAGCGGCTCTCGTCGGAGGCCAGGTAGAGCACGGCATCGGCGATATCCTTCGGCGTGCCGATCCGGCCGAGCGGCACCTGGCGGCCCAGCTTGGCCTCGCCCTCTTCCTTGCCGAACCGCTGGCGGATCGGGTCGAGGATGGGGGTGTCGATGAAGGTCGGGTGGATGGAGTTGGAGCGGACGTCGATCTTCTGCTTGGCGCAGTAGAGGGCGATGTTCTTGCTGAGCAGCCAGACCGCCGCCTTGGAGGCGTTGTAGGCCGGGCCGTTGTGGTTGGCGATCAGGCCGGCAATCGAAGAGATGTTGATGATCGAGCCCGGCTGGTTCTCCCGCAGGTACTTGATCGCGTGCTTGGCCCCCAGGAAGACGCTGTCCACATTGACGCTCATGGTCACGCGGAAGTCGTCGAGGGTGCAGTTCTCGATATCGGCGCCGCGGCTGATGCCGGCGTTGTTGAGCAGCACCGAGACGCCGCCCATGTCGGCATTGGCCCGCTCCAGGGTGTCGATCCAGCCCTGCTCGTCGGTGACATCCAGGCGATAGGCATAGGCCGTGCCCCGGCCGTGGGCGGCGTTCAGCTCCTCGGCCACCGCCTGCGCGCCTTCGAGGTTGAGGTCGGCGACCGCCACCTTCGCCCCCTCCTCGGCCAGCCGCCGCGCGGCGCCGGCGCCCAGGCCCTGGGCCCCGCCGGTGATGAACGCCTTCTTGCCTTCGACCCGCCCGCTCATTTCGCCGCCTCGTCCATGATCTTCGCCAGGGTGATGTCCAGTTCGGTGACGCCGTCCGCGTCGTGCGTGGCCAGCAGCACCTCGACCCGGTTGTAGACATTGAACCATTCGGGATGGTGGTCGAGCTTCTCCGCCGCCAGGGCGACGCGGGTCATGAAGCCGAAGGCGGCGTTGAAATCGTCGAATTGGAACGTGCGGACAATGGCGTCGCGCTCGCCGTCGGCGGCCTTCCACTCCGGCAAGGACTTCAGGGCCTCGGCGGCGCCGATCTTGGTGGGTCGGGTCATCTCAGGCTCCGAAGGTCAGGCCGGTGGCCTTGGCCAGGTCCGCCAGCGCCTGGTCCTGGCCGGTGACCTTGATGGCGGTCATGCCCAGCGCCGCGGCCGGCTTGCAGTTGATGCCGAGGTCGTCGAGGTAGATGCAGTCGGCGGGCTCCACCGACAGCAGCTCGCACATCATGTGGTAGATGCGGGGGTCGGGCTTGCGGATGCCGGCCTTGGAGCTTTCGATCACCGCGTCGAACAGTTCCATCACCCCGGCGACCTGGGCGGCCTTGTCGCTGGTCCCGGCCATGCCGGCGCCGTGGCCGGTCTGGACGTTGTTGGTGATACAGCCGACCTTGAACTGCTGCTTGCAGGCCTTGAGCGCCGCGACCATGGCCGGCCGCACATCGCCGGACAACAGGCCCAGCACCTCGGCCCCGCGCACCGGGTGGCCCAGCGCGGTGGATTCCTCGAGGAACATCGCATCGAAGCCGGCGCCGTCGATCTCGTTGCGCTCGAACAGGGCCCAGGCGTTGCTGTCGGGGTTGGTCGAATTGACCGTCCGGAACAGGTTGTGCGGCAACCCCTTCTCCGCCTCGTAGCGGTTGAACGCCTCGAACGGCGAGGAGGTGATCACCCCGCCGAAATCCCAGATCACCGCCTTGACCGCCATGCCTGTCCCTCCTCGATGCTGGCGGCAGCCTTAAGCGGCTTTCGGTGTGGAAGGCAAAGCCTCTGCGCTGAAACTCCACTTGCGGCTGGTGATGGAAACCCCACCTTGCCGCGATGTTCGTTGCCGCCCCCATCCGCATCGGCCTGTTCGCCGTCGCCTGCGCCGTCATTGCCTGGCTATCGCTGAGCCCGTCCCAGACCCTGCCGCAGGGCCTGACCTTCTGGGACAAGGCCGAGCATGCCCTGGCCTATCTGGGTTTGGCGCTGTTGGGCGCGTGCGCCTTCCCGACGCGCCTCGGGCGGCTGGCAGTCGGGCTGTTCATCGGCGGCGTCGGGGTGGAGATCCTGCAGTCGACCATGGGGCTGGGGCGGCAGGGGGACGCCTTGGACGCCTTGGCCAACAGCGTCGGGATCGCGGTCGGGCTTTCCATGGCCCTGGCGGCGCGGGTCGTGCAACGGGGACGGGTGGATTAACCCTATCCCTCCCTCGCCGGGTGAATGGCGCGGCCAGGGCGACGCGGAAGGCGCAGTGTTCAGGCGGACCGAACCGTCTGGCGAGTGTTTTTCATGCGTATCCTGCCTCTTCTCCTGGTCGGGCTGTCTGCCCTGGCGCTCAGCGCCTGTGACGAGCTGAAGGGCTCGCGGCAACAGGCGAGCGCCGACTGCTGCTGCAAAACCTGCCCGACGCCGCCGCCCGCCAAGCCAGCCGCCACGCCCGTGGCCGAAGACGAGGCCAAGGTGGAGACGGTGAAGGCGACGGAGGCGCGGACGACGGTGCGCAAGCACAAGACGGTCGGCCATCGCCGGGTTCAACGGACGGACGGCGGCTATCGCGCGGGGGGTTATCGGTATCGCACGGGGACCGAGGGGGGCGGCTATCTCGATGAAGAGTTGGCCGGCGGTCCCCGTGGCGGCTCCTACCGCCGGGTGGAGATCGATGATCGGGAGACCTATTCCGAACGCTACAGCAGCTCTGAGAGCGGCTATGCCTATGGCGGCTCGCGGTATTCGGAGAGCAGCTCTGGTTATGCCGGCGGCTATTCGGAAGGGTCCTACGAGAGCTACGACGGCGGCAAGCGGCGGGGGGGCCACAAGCGCCAGCGGGACCGCAGCTATGTCGGGACGGACCGCGACGGCTACCTGACCTGGCCGGGCAAGACGCCCTAGGGTTTCAGGAAGCCCTGGCCGCTGAATAGGCGCATCGCCTCGGGGCCTGAGAAGTAGTTCAGCACCGCCCGGCCAGCCGGGGTGTCACGCACCAGGGCGGCCGGATAGCGGATCGGCGGATGGCTGGCGGGCGGAAAGACCCCCACCACCCGCACCCGCCGCTCAGCTTGCGCGTCGGTGGCGTAGACGATGCCCAGGGGCGCCTCGCCCCGCGCCACATAGGCCAGGGCGGCGCGAACGTTTTCCGCCGGGGCCAGGCGGCCCTCGACACTGGACCAGACCTTCAGGTGGGTGAGGGCGGCGCGCGCATATCGGCCGGCGGGGACGGCGGCAGGATTGGCCACGGCCAGCCGGCCGCCGCCCAGCGCCTTGGCCAGGGGCATGCCGGGGGCGATGCGCAGGGATACGGTCGAATTCCGCGGCGCGATCAGCACCAGCCGGTTTGCCACCAGGTCGCGCCGGGTTCCCGCCACCACGAGACGACGCTGAGCTACCCAGTCCATCCATTCCTGGTCGGCGCTGATGAACAGATCGGCCGGAGCGCCCTGGGCGATCTGGCGGGCCATGGCCGAGGAGGCGCCGAAGCTGAGGCGCAGCGGGCCGCCGGGGCGAGAGCCGTAATGCCGGGCAATGGCGGTAAGGGACGTCTCCATCGAGGCGGCGGCAAAGACCGTGACCTCGCCGGCCCAGGCCGTGGCGGGAAACGCCGGGGCCAGCGCTAGGCCGGCGAGCAGGGAGCGGCGCGCGATCATCGCCGGACCCTGCCAGACGCCCACGGCCGCGACAACGGGCCGCTGGCGCGACCCTTGCGCTGACCTGTCCTGGTTGGATCAAAATGGGACAGGGGGAGTAAACCTCATGCGTTCGCCGAATGGGCCGATGTTCAAGCGTTACGAGATCGCCGCGATCTTGTGTTTCCTGGCCGCCGCCGCCGTCGTGACGGGGTTCCGGCTGGTCTACTGACTTTATCCTTCGCAAGCTGAGGGGAACCTCTGGGGCGGCCTCAAGGTTAGGCCACGATGGCGCATGGCGCGCCCCGAGGATTCCTTGAGCGAGGACACCGCACAGCCGAGGGGCGGTCGCCTGGACCGCGTCTCCGCCGGCCTGAAGGCGTGGTGGCGGCGCGGCTTCGAGGCCGAGACGCCGGAGCAGCGGGTGCAGCGCCGCGTCAGCCACGACCCGAAGCGGGGTCGGCGGATCATGATCGCCGTGGCCGCCGTGCCGGTGGCGCTGGTGGTGCTACTGGTGCTGTTCGACTGGAACTGGCTGCGCGGGCCGATCGGCCAGATCGCCTCGGCCCGGCTGAACCGGACGGTGGCCATCGTCGGCGACCTGGACGTGCATCCCTGGTCGTGGACACCGACGGTCGAGGCCCATGACCTGCGGATCGGCCAGCCCGCCTGGGCCAAGGACAAGAGCCCGGACGGCGGCCAGATGGCCACGGTCGGCAGGCTGGCGTTGCGGCTTCAGCTGCGCGACCTGCTGGGCGGCCGGACGGTGCTGGGCCTGATCGAGGTTCAGCGCGCCGATGTCCGCCTGGTCCGCGCCGCCGATGGGCGGGGCAATTGGGAGTTCGGCGGCAAGAAGGGCAGCTCGGCCAAACTGCCCGCCATCCGCCGCCTGATCATCGACCAGGCCAAGGTCCGCCTCGACGACCGGCAGCGCAAGGCGGTGTTCGAGGGGGTGGTCTCCACGCAGGAGAGCACCACCGGCGAAGGCGCGGGCCGGTTCCTGCTGATCGGCGACGGGCGGCTCAACCGCGCTAAGTTCACGGCCCGGATCGAGGGCCAGCCGCTGTTGGATATCTCGCCCAGCCGACCCTACCGGTTCAACGCCCGGGTCAGGGCCGGGGCAACCCGCATCTTCGCCGATGGCCAGATCGACCGCCCCTTCGACCTCAACCGGTTCGGAGCGCGGTTTTCACTGTCAGGCTCGGACCTGAACGACCTTTATGTGCTGACCGGCCTGGCCCTGCCCAACACCGGGCCATACCAGGTCAGCGCCGGGTTGGTGCGCGACTATGGCCGCTGGCACCTCAACCGCCTGAAAGGCCGGGTCGGGGATAGCGACATCGGCGGCCAGATCACCGTTGAGACGGCCCGCGAAAAGCCCCTGTTGATCGCCGATCTGCGCTCGCGCCGGCTGGATTTCGATGACCTGGCCTCGGTGTTCGGCATGGCCCCGGCCACGGGCGCCGGCGAAACGGCGTCCGCGGACCAGAAGGCCATGGCCGTCGAAAGCCGCGCCAAGGGCCGCTTCCTTTCCGACGCCACCCTGCAGGTCGACCGCATCCGATCGATGGATGCGGAGGTTCGCTATCGGGCCGAAGCGGTCAATGCGCCGGGCCTGCCGCTGCGCCGGGTCGACCTGACCGTCGATCTGAAGGACGGCGTCCTGACCGGCGATCCGGTCGGCTTCAGCCTGGACCGGGGCGACATCCGGGGCGTCTTCAAGCTGGACGCCAGCCGGGATGTGCCCAGAACCGATGTCGACCTGCGGATGACGGGCGCGCGGCTGGAAAACTGGATACCCACCAAGGTCCAAGGCCTGCCGGTGATCCAAGGCGGGCTGGTGGCGCGGCTGAAGATCAGCGGGACTGGCAACAGCGTCCACAAGACCGCCTCCAGCGCCAACGGCTCGATGACCTTCGTTTCCAACGGCGGCGAGGTTCGCCAGGCCTTCGCCGAGCTGCTGGGGGTCAACGTCTCCAAGGGGCTGATCATGCTGCTGTCGGAGGACCCGAAGAAGACGCCGCTGCGCTGCGCCGTGGCCGACTTCCAGGTCCGCAACGGGGTGGCCCGCGCCAACCGGATCATCGCCGACACCGGCGTGGTGCTGGTCGAGGGCAGTGGCACGATCAACTTCCGGCAGGAGACCATCAACCTGCGGATCGAGGGCGATTCCAAGAAGCCGCGCCTGTTGCGGGTGTTCGTGCCGATCACCGTCTCCGGCCCATTGGTGTCGCCGAAGGTGGGCGTGGAGACCGGCCAGGTCCTGGCCCAGGGCGGGGCTGCGGTGGCGCTGGGCGCCCTGTCGCCCTTCGCCGCCATCCTGGCCTTCGTCGATCCCGGCCTTGCGGACGACGCCAACTGCGCCGGCCTGCTCCGCGAAGGTCGCCGGAAGGGCGCGCCTTCGGTGGCGCCGACGACCTCGCCCACGGCAGACGCCAAGGCGGCGGAGAAGGATGCGGAGAAACGCGAGGACGAGCGCGAGGAGAAGCGAAAGGAAAAGCGGCGCGAGGATCGCGACCGCGAGCGCCGCGCGTCTCGGGAGCGGGATTAAACCCCCGTCATCCCGGACGGCCCGCAGGGTCGATCCGGGACCCAGGAGTGACGGAGCACGGCCCGAAAAGCTGCGTTCGATACCGAGATCACGCCCCCCCTGGGTCCCGGCTCTCCGCGCTTCGCGCTCCGGCCGGGATGACGGTCTATGGGGTTCGAGTCTCCCGCTTCGAAATCAAGCGCTTATGTGATATGGGGTCCGCTTCAACCCAAAGAACGCCGCCTTGACCACGACCCTCGATCTCTCCCGGGCCGCAAAGCCTGTTTCAGCCGTCAACCTGTCGGGCCTGACCCGCGAGGGCCTGCGCCAGGCGTTGGTCGAGGGCGGCGCCGTGCCGGCCGACAAGGCCAAGATGCGGGCCAGCCAGATCTGGCGGTGGATGCACCAGTTCGGGGCCACCGACTTTTCGGCCATGACCGACGTGGCCAAGGAGACGCGGGCGAAGCTGGCGGAGACCTTCACCATCGCCCGGCCGGAGGTGGTCGAGCGGCAGGTGTCAAAGGACGGCACCCGCAAGTGGCTGATCCGCACCGCCCCGGGCATCGAGATCGAGACCGTCTACATTCCCGACGTCGGCCGCAGCGGCGCCCTGTGCGTCTCCAGCCAGGTCGGCTGTACGCTCAACTGCACCTTCTGCCACACCGGAACCCAGGCCCTGGTGCGCAACCTGACCGCCGCCGAGATCGTCGCCCAGGTACAGGTGGCCAAGGACGATCTGGGGGAATGGCCGTCGGACAAGGCCGACCGGCTGCTCAGCAACATCGTCTTCATGGGCATGGGCGAGCCGCTCTATAATCTCGACGCCGTGGCCGACGCCCTGGACATCCTCAGCGACAACGAGGGTATCGGCATCAGCCGCCGGCGGATCACCGTCTCTACCTCCGGCGTCGTGCCGCAGCTGCAGGCGCTGGGCGAGCGCACTCAGGCGATGCTGGCCATCAGCCTGCACGCCACCAACGATGAGCTGCGCAACGAGCTGGTGCCGCTCAACAAGAAGTACAACATCGCCGAGCTGATGGCCGGCATCCGCGCCTATCCGGGCCTCAGCAACGCCCGGCGGGTGACCTTCGAATACGTCATGCTGAAGGGCGTCAACGACAGCCCGGCCGAGGCCCGCGCCCTCGTCGCCCTGCTCAAGGGCATTCCGGCCAAGGTCAACCTGATCCCCTTCAACCCCTGGCCGGGCAGCCCGTACGAATGCTCCAGCTGGTCGGCGATCGAGACCTTCGCCGCCATCCTCAACAAGGCCGGCTTTGCCTCGCCGATCCGCACGCCGCGCGGACGCGACATCCTGGCCGCCTGCGGCCAGCTGAAGAGCGAGAGCGAAAAGGTCCGCGCCAGCGCCCGTCGGAAGGCCGAAGCGGCGGCTTGAACTTGGTCGCGCGTCTGATCCGATAACCGGTTTCCACTTATCGGGACGCGCTCAGGCGCTCGCCCGCCGCTAGAAGCTTGTCAGACCTGTCCCGGTACGTGCTAACCATCGCACGCGCCAGCTTAGAGACCCGCGATGCCGCCTGAACTCCAGTCCCCGGAAATCGCCGCCTTCGCCAACGGCTTTCCCATCGCATTGCTGCAGGCGGGGATCACCCTGGTGATGCTGATCGCCGGCGCGGCCCTCTATGCGCTGCTGACCCCGCACAAGGAAATCACCCTGATCCGCGAGGGAAATTCGGCGGCGGCCCTGTCGTTCGCCGGGGTGCTGATCGGCCTGACCATCCCGCTGTCGACGGCGCTGAGCACCTCCTCCTCCCTGCTGGAGATCGTCATCTGGGGAGCGGGCGGCATCTTTGTGCAGCTGCTGGTCTTCCGGCTGACCGATTTCGTGCTTCACGGCCTGCCGCAACGCATCCAGGACGGTGAGATTTCCGCCGCCCTGCTGTTGGTCGGGGCCAAGGTGTCCACCGCCCTGATCCTGTCGGCGGCGATCACCGCCTGACGCCGCGATGAACTTTCCGCGCCTTCCCGACTGGACGATCTACGGCGCGGTGGTGCTGGCCCTGGTGATCGCCTCGATCGGCCGGCGCGAACGGGCCGACGCCCCCGCCCCGCCGCCGCCGGTGCCCGGCGAGGAAGGCGTGCCTTTGGGCCCCGCCTCCCCCTTCGACCCGGCTGTGGTGGTGGAGATGAACGACAAGCCGCAGCCCAGCAGCGGCACCGCCTTTTCCATCGCCGACCGGGGCGTCTGGGTCACCGCCCGACACGTGGTCGAGGGCTGTCCGGCCGTGGCCATCGTGGTCGCCGAGGGCCGAGGCGTGGCCACCCGCGTCAGCATCGACATGGCCGGCGACGCCGCCGTGCTGACCTCCGACGGCGGGGCTCCGGCCCTGCCGATCCTGCCGCAAGCCGAGGCCAGCAATCTGCGCCGCGGCGCCCGCGCCTTCCATCCGGGCTACCCGCAGGGCAAGGCCGGTGAGGTCACCTCCCGCCTGCTGGGCCGCGAGAACCTGGTGGTGCGCGGCCGCGGCGCCCGCACCGAGCCGGTGCTGGTCTGGGCCGAGGTCGGCCGCACCAATACCCTGAAAGGCACCCTGTCCGGCCTCTCCGGCGCGCCCGCGCTAGACGCGGCCGGCCGGGTGGTCGGCGTCACGGTGGCCGAGGCCCCCCGCCGGGGTCGCATCTACACCACCACGCCCGAGACCCTTCTGGCCGCCATGGAGGCCGCCCGCCAGCCGGCCTCCACCTTCGCGCCGGGCGAAGCGGTGAACACCGAGAACTACGGCCGCGTCGCCGACGCCCTGCGCCGGGACCTGCGGGTGGCTCAGGTGGTCTGCTTGGCCTAGGCTTTGGGGGCCTGATCCTCTCCGGCCCCATCTCCGACCGTTTCGGGCTTGGGCTGCCGCGCGGCCACGTAGAAGACCAGCATCATCCCGATGATGCCGACCACCGTGGTGTAGAGGTAGAAGACGAAGTAGCCGACGCCCAGGGCGGCGGGTGTCACCTGGCTCTTTTCCATGGCCGCCGCATAGCTCTCCGGCGGGACTCCGCTGAGCAGGCCGCGCAGGCCCGCGAGCGGCCCATTTCCCTCCGCCGCCTTTGCCGACTCCTCGACGATCCGGCCCGACTGGCTGGCCAGCAGCTTGCCGATCAGGGCATAGAGGGAACTGAACA
This sequence comes from Caulobacter sp. SLTY, assembly GCF_009905535.1. Lineage (GTDB taxonomy): Bacteria > Pseudomonadota > Alphaproteobacteria > Caulobacterales > Caulobacteraceae > Caulobacter. The sequence continues at coordinate 186,865 of NZ_JAAALA010000001.1, forward strand.
GGGCGTACTGGGTGGCGGTGAAGCCCATGCTGGTCAGGCTGGACATGTAGGCGATCAGGGCCGTGCCGGCGTATCCGCCACCGATGTTGTCGGCCGCGATGGCCCCCATCAGGGCGTAGATGTTGTGGCCCTCCAGGGCCAGCCAGGCGAATGACAGGTTGCTGAGCGAGCCCAGGAAGGCGCCGATGATCAGGGTGCGCATCAAGCCGAGCTTGAGCACCGACCAGCCGCCCAGCGAGATGCCGACGATCGACATCACCGCCCCGAACACCTTCCGAACCTCGGCGATCTCGGGTTTGGAGAAGCCGGCGTCGAGATAGAAGGCGTTGTTGATATTGATGACGAAATCGCTGACCCGGTAGAAACAGATCAGCGCCAGGATGAAGAGGGCCATGCGCTTGTAGCGGTCGACGAAGTCGATCACCGGCTGGAACAGGGCGGTGAACAGGTAGGTCCCGGGCCGGGTCGGGAAGTTCCGGATCGGCAGGGCCGCCAGACCGATCAGGCCGAACCCGCCGATCACTCCGCCCAATTGCCACAGCGCCTTCCAGTCACTCTTGAAGGCCTCGACGATCCAGGCGCCGCCCGCCTTCTCACCCCCGAGCAGCCAGGCCGGCAGGCTGGCGTCGCCGGTCAGGCCGACCCCCAGGAACAACGCCCCCAGCAACAGCAGGGCGAAGCGGACGACGTACTCGGCAACCTCGAAGGCCGGGCGGACGGGCACACCCTCGACGGAGATCGGCCGGACGCGATGCTCGGCCTCGCGCGGGGCCGCCAGGGTGGCGGCGATGCCGATGCCCATGACGGCGGCCATCACAGCGTACGAGATGCGCCAGTTGAACACCTCGGCCAGGATCAGCGGCACGACCCCGGCGATGATCATCGCCACCCGATAGCCCCACTGATAGGCGGCGGCCATCGCCCCCTGCTTCTCGCTGCCGACCACCTCGATCCGCCAGGCGTCAATGACAATGTCCTGGGTGGCCGAGAAGAAGCCGACCATGACGGCCAGGGCGGCCATGGTGACCAGACTGTTCTTCGGGTCCTGGCCGGCGATGAGCCACAGGGCGACCACGATGATCGACTGGGCGACCAGCATCCAGGAGCGGCGGTGGCCCAGCCATTTGGTCAGCAACGGCACACGCGTGCGGTCGATGATCGGGGCCCAGAGGAACTTCAGGGCGGTGAACAGGGTCGCCAGGCTGAAGAAGCCGATCACCGTCAGCTTGATGTCCGACTCCCGCAGCCACAAGGACAGGGTGTCGTAGATCAGCAGGGCCGGCAGGCCGGCGGCGAAGCCGAGCACGAACATCGTGGAGACGCTGCGGATGTCGTGGGTGGCCTCGCCCTCGGCGCGGACCGGCTCGCCGAAACGGTTGGACTCCACGGCGCCGTCGCGCAGGCCGAGCTCCCAGATCAGCCAGGCCCAGCCGACCACCGGGACCAGGGCGGCCAGCATCCACCAACCGCTACGGCCTCGGTCGTGCAGCCGCTTCACCCCGATGGCGACCAGCGGCCAGATGAGGCCGATGCCGATGATCCAGGGCATGGCCTCGAGCAGCTCGGCGCCCGGCGGGCGCGGCGGCGGCGGGGCGCCCGGCTCCGGCGGCGCCTTCAGGTTCACCAGCGCCCAGAACAGGCCGAAGATGAAGCTGGCGCCGAGCATGACCAGCCAGAACTGCAGCCGGGCGGCGCGTCCCTGGAAACCGAACAGCAGTTGGTTGGCGCTGGGGCCCTTGGGCTTGTCGGTCTCGGCGGCGGCTGCGGCCATCTACGGTCCCCTCCCGAAGGCGGGACCCGCCCCGCGCTAGCCCGCCAACCTGCCTTGCGCCGGGGTTTCCGTCCAGCGGGCCCAACGAGCCAGGGCGGCGCGCAACGACGCAGGCGTCAGGGGTTTGACGAGAAAGTCGTCCATCCCCGCCGCCAAGCAGGCGCGGCGGTCGTCCTCGAAGGCGTCAGCGGTCAGGGCGACGATGGGCGTGGAGACACCGCGCGCGCGCAGGGTGCGCGTGGCCTCCAGACCCGACAGGCCGGGCATCCGCACATCCATCAGGATCAGGTCATAGGCGCCGGCCCCCATGGCGGCCAAGGTCTCCTCGCCGCTGGCTGCGCGGTCGACGACGCAGCCTTCGCGCTCCAGCAGGGTGCGGGCCAGGAGGGCGTTGATCGGGTTGTCCTCGGCCAGCAGGATGCGGGCGCCCGGCGCCGCGGCCGGGGCGATCCGTTCGTCGTCGGGGATCTGGGCCGGCGCCGGCGAGGCGGCGTCACCCCGGCTAGGCTCCGCCGCCGCCAGGACGCGGGCGGCCAGGGAGGCGCGTCGCAGGGGCTTGATCAGGTAGCCGGCGAACCCGGCGGCCCGCGACGGCTCGATCCGGTCGCGCTCATCGGGGCGCAGCAGGACGATGGCGGTGCGGCCGGAAGGGGCCCGGGCGCCGCGCCGGCCGGTCATCAGGGCCTGGTCGATCAGCAGCACTGCGTCCTCCGGCGCCTTGGCCAGCAGGCCGGCGACCCCGCCGGCGATCACCGCCGTCCCGCCGCAGGCCTCGACCTGCCGGGCGGCGGCCATGCGCAGGGCGACGTTGGGGCTGGCGATACCGACCACGCGCCCGGCCAGGCTGGCGTCGACGGCGCTGGGACCGGCCGCCGGCAGATCGGCGGTGAACCAGAAGCGGGCGCCGCCGCCGGACGCATCCTCCACCCCGATGTCGGCGCCATGCGCGTCGGCCAGCCGCCGCACGATGGCCAGGCCCAGGCCGGCGCCACCGAGGGCCGAGCCGCCATGGCTGGGGTCGGCATGGGTAAAGGGCTCGAAGATCCGCTGCTTGGCTTCGTCGGGCACGCCGGGACCGCTGTCGGTGACGGTGAACCGCACGCGGTCGCCATCAGCCTCGGCGGCGATGACCACCCCACCCTTGTCGGTGAACTTGACCGCGTTGCCGGCGAAATTGAGCAGCACCTGGCGCAGCCGGCCTTCGTCGGCCATCACCGCGCCCAGGCCCGGACTGGCCGCCCAGGCCACCTCCACCCCCTTCTCATGGGCCTTGGGGCTCATCAGCTCGGCCACCTGCCGCAGCAGGTTCTCGATCTCCATCGGCCCCGGATGCAGCTCGACCTTGTCGGCGCCCAGGCGCGCCAGATCCAGCACATCGTTGATCAGCCCCAGCAGGTGATCGCCGCTCTCCTTCAGCGCCGCCACGTAGGACCGCTGCTCGGGGCTCAGGTCCGTGCCGTCCAGCAACCGGGTCATGCCCAGAACCCCGTTCAACGGCGTGCGGAACTCATGGCTCAGGGTGGCCAGCTGCTCGGGGGTGATGGCGCGATCAGGCATGGGCAAACGCTATCCCGCCGGGAGTTAAAGCCGAGTATGGCCCCGGGTTGACAGGCCCTGCCCACGCCGGGACAAACCGGCCGGGCGCCCGGCAGAGGCGCGAGGGGACTTGAGGATCATGGCGCCGCGGCAGGCCGTATTGGGGATGGAGGGCGCCAGCTTCTTCCACGGCGCCGCCAGGGTGTTCGAGGACGTGTCCTTCCTGCTCGACGACGCCCGCACCGCCCTGGTCGGCGAGAACGGGGCCGGCAAGACCACCCTGCTCAAATGCCTGACCGGCGAGCTGGAGCTCGACAAGGGCCAGGTCCTGCGATCGCGCTCGCTGCGGGTCGGGACCCTGCCGCAGGACACACCGCAGGGGCTTAGCGACCTCACCGTTCGCGAGGTGCTGCGCCGGTCGCTGGAAAAGATCGGGGCGGGGGAGGACGACTGGCGAATCGATGTGTTGCTGGATGAGATCGGCGTCGATCCGGCCATGGGGGAGCAGCGGTTCGGGGCGCTGTCGGGCGGCTGGCAGAGGTTGATGCTGATCGCCGGGGCGGCGCGGCTGGAGGAGCCGGACATCCTGATCCTGGATGAGCCGACCAACCACCTGGATCTGGGCAACATCGGGGTGCTGGAGGACTGGCTGAGCGGGGCCTTCGACATCCCCATGCTGATCGTCAGCCACGACCGCGAGTTCCTCAACCGGGTGACCGACCGCACCCTGTTCCTGCGCGCCGACGGGGTGCATGCCTTCAAAAGCCGGTTTGATATCGCCCGCGAGGAACTGCTGCGCCGCGACGCGGCCGCCGCCGCCCAGCGCCGGCTGGAGGAGAAGGAGGTGCGCCGCCTGGAGGCCGCCGCCGCCCGCTATAAGGTCTGGGCGGTGAAGAACCCCGAGCTGAACAAGCGCAAGAAAGCCATCGAGAGCCGCATCGCCCGGATCGAGGAGGACCGCACCGAGACCTACAGCGGCCGGGAGCGGCGGCTGGAGCTGGCCGAGGGGGAGATCGACGCCAAGGTCGCGCTGCGGCTGGCGGGACTGACGGTATCCACGCCGGACGGCCGAAAGCTGATCGAGATCGACCGGTTGACCATCGCCGCCGGCGACCGGGTTGCGATTTTGGGCGCGAATGGCGCGGGCAAGTCGACCCTGCTGACCGCCTTGGCCAAGGCGTTTGACCCGGCGCTGGAGCACTACGACGGCCAGGCGGCGGTGCGGTTCAACCCGGCGACGCGCCTGGCCTATTTCGACCAGTCGATGCGCGAGCTGCCGCTGAAATCCAGCCTGCTGGCCTATATCGCCGCCGCGCCGGAGGCCACCGAGAAGGACGCCATCCGCCTGCTGGCCCAGGCCGGATTCGCCTATGTGCGGATCGGCGAACCGATCTCGCGGCTCAGCTATGGAGAACGGTCGCGGCTGATGTTCCTGCGGCTGAAGCTGGAGCGGCCCAACCTCTACCTCCTCGACGAGCCCACGAACCACCTGGATATCGAGGGCCAGGAAGCGCTGGAGGCCGAGCTGGAAGGCGGCGAGGTGTCCTGCCTGTTCGTCTCCCACGACAGGTACTTCACCCGCACGGCGGCGACGCGGTTCCTGGAGATCCGTCGCGGGCGGCTGGTCGAGGTGGACAGCCCCGACGCCTTTTTCGCGGCCCAGCATTCCTGAAAAAGAAAGCGCCGCCGGAGGGGGGATCCGGCGGCGCGGGTCCCGCGAACGGGACTTCTTTTGAGGGTCGTCTTCGGGGGGAGAAGAACGCCTCTTTGTCCGGGGAACAGGGGGGGAGGGGGCCCCGGACAGGACTACAGATAGTAACCGGCCTCCGGCGTTCAAGAGGCCGGTTTTCGGGGCTCGGGTGAATCTTTCTTAATGGTTTTCGATGCCGCCCGGGCGCGAGCATTGGGCCGGGACCTCTCCTCGTCCGCCAGGGCGCCGCGCCCGTGTGGTCCGGCCGGGTTGCCGTTGGAGGACAGCAGCACGGCGATCCAGTGGCTGCCCTTGAACTGGGCCAGGATGATCATCGCCATGACGGTCAGCGGGGTCGACAGGAACATCCCCGGCATCCCCCAGACCAGGCCCCAGAAGGCCAGGGATAGCAGCACCACCACCGGGTCGATGTTCAGGCTGTCGCCCTGCATCTTCGGCTGGATGACGTTGCCGACCACGAACTGCACCGACTGCAGCACCGCGAAGATGATGATCGCCGGGATGATGGTCGGGAACTGGACCAGGGCGAACAGCGGCGGCAGCGCCACCCCGATCACTCCGCCGATGATCGGGATGTAGGAGGCCAGGAAGATCAGGAAGGCCCAGAACAGGGCGTTGTCCAGGCCGACCACGGCCATGCAGATGTAGGAGCCGACAGCGATCATCAGCCCGGTCACCGTCTGGACCCAGAGGTACTGCTCCACCCCGTTGCGGATGCGCTGGAAGATGACGATGGCCTCGTCCCGCTCGGCATTGTGGGGGAACATGGCGACGATCTTGCGCCGGAAGCCCCGCCGGGCAGCGATGATGAAGGCCAGGTAGATCAGCACGAAGAAGGTGTCTGACAGGATCGACTGGGTCTGTTTGGCGATGTCCTGGGCGTACTGGCTGGGATTGGCCCGGCGGATCAGCTCGCTGAGGCTGGGCACGTTCTCGATCCCGACCGAATGGGCGGTGCTGGCCACCAGGCCTTCCAGGCGCGGGGCGTAGCCGGTCACCTGATTGGCGAAGCCGGCCCCCTGCAGGGCGATCAGCCACACCACCCCGATCAGCACCAGGATGGTCAGCACGATGGCGGTCGGCAGGGCGGCGGCCTTGGGGAATTTCGGGATGCGATGTTCCAGCACCCGGGAGAAACCGTCGATGGTCACGGCCAGGAATACGGCCAGCGCCAGCTGGGTGAGGATGCCGCGCAGCAGCCACAGCGCGCCGCCGACCGCGATCACCGCAATGATCACGACGGCGTTGCGGGCGACGCCGTCGGAAGTCGGCTGTGCGGGCATGGAGGCTCCTTGTTGCAATGCGGGAATGTCTGGCTGCGAAAAGGGTTCGTCAATGCCGCGCCGACTGGTCCGTTTGCGACGCCCGCGCTAAGCCTTGGCCGAAGCACAAGGAGCGCCCCATGGTCCAGGTCCCGGACGGAACCCTCTTCGTCGGTGCGGCGCCGCAGGGCGAGGGCGGACCTCAGCTGCTGCGGCTGGACCGGGCCAACCGGCACGGGCTGGTGGCCGGCGCCACCGGCACCGGCAAGACGGTCACCTTGCAGATCCTGGCCCAGGCGTTTTCCGACAACGGCGTCCCGGTGTTCGCCGCCGACGTGAAGGGCGACCTGTCCGGCGTCTGCATGCCCGGCGCCCCGAATGAGAAAATGCTGGCCCGCGCCGCCGGCATGGACCTGGAGCTGCGCCCTGACGCCCCGCCGACCGTGTTCTGGGACCTCTATGGCGACAAGGGCCACCCGGTCCGCACCACCATCTCGGAGATGGGGCCGGTGCTGCTGTCGCGGCTGCTGGAGCTCAACGAGGTCCAGGAGGGGGTGCTGAACATCGTCTTCAAGATGGCCGACGACGAGGGCCTGCTGCTGCTCGACCTCAAGGACCTGCAAGCGGCCCTGAAGTATGTGGCGGACAACGAGAAGGAGATCGACGTCAAGTACGGCAACGTCTCCGCGGCCACCATCGGCACCATCCAGCGTGGCCTGCTGCAGCTGGAAACCGCCGGGGCCGAGAACCTGTTCGGCGAGCCGGCGCTGAGCCTGAACGACCTGATGCGGGTGGATGGCTCGGGCCGCGGGATCGTCTCCATCCTGGCCGCCGACAAGCTGATCCAGAGCCCCCGGCTCTATGCCACCTTCCTGCTGTGGCTGCTGTCGGAGCTGTTCGAGGAACTGCCGGAGGTGGGCGATCCGGAGAAGCCGCGCCTGGTGTTCTTCTTCGACGAGGCCCACCTGCTGTTCCGCGACGCGCCCAAGGCCTTGCTGGAAAAGGTCGAACAGGTGGTGCGGCTGATCCGCTCCAAGGGCGTCGGCATCTATTTCGTCACCCAGAACCCCGCCGACATTCCCGAGACCGTGCTGGCGCAGCTGGGCAACCGGCTGCAGCACGCCCTGCGCGCCTATACGCCAGCCGAGCAGAAGGGGCTGCGGGCCGCGGCGGCCAGCTTCCGGCCCAATCCCGCCTTCGACACCGCCGAGGCCATCCAGGGCCTGGGGGTCGGCGAGGCCCTGGTCAGCGTGCTCGATGAGAAAGGCGCGCCGACGGTGACCGCCCGCACCCTGATCCGCCCGCCGGCCTCGCGACTTGGCCCGGCCACGCCGGAGGAGCGGGCGGCGGTGCAGTCACGCAGCCCGGTCAAGGGCCTCTACGACACCGCCCAGGACCGCGAGTCGGCCTTCGAACGGCTGAACCAGCGCACCGTCGAGAATGCCCGCAAGGCCGAGCTCGACGCGGCCGAGGCCGATATCGCCAAGCGTCGGGAGGCGCAGGAAAAGGAATGGGCCAAGGAGGAAGCCCGCCGCGACCGCGAGGCCAGCCGCCCTGCCCCGCGCGCCCGCACCTCCAACCGCCAGGGCATGGGCGAGGCCTTCATCAAGTCGATGCTGCGCACGGCAGGCAGCCAGATCGGGCGCGAACTGCTGCGCGGGGTTCTCGGCGGGCTGAAACGGCGGCGCTAACCCTGGTCAGTTGCCGAGCCGGGTCCAGGTCTGGCTCTGGCAAAGCGGCTTGGCGACACAGCCGGTCACCTTCAGCTTGCCGTTCGGCATCAGCTTGACCTCGGCCTTGTAGGTCTTGCCGTCCTCGGGATTGTAGACCCAGCCCTTGTGCCACTCCCCGGCCCCCGTGGGGCTGACCTGCAGGGTGCGCAGGCCCTTGATGGCGCGGCCGCGCAGGGCGGTGTTGGCGTTGAGCACGTCCTTCTGGTCAGGATTCTTGCTCAGGTGCGGCGAGCCGACGACGGTGCCGCAAAGGTCGGCGCCGCAGGGAGCCATGCGGATTTGTCCGCCGGCGGGGGTCTTCCACAGCCCATGCGGCGAACCGGCGGAAGCGGCCGCCAGGGCCAGGGCGATCAACGTCGACAGCACGGAAACCTCCTGGGCAGTGAGAGGCCGACTATGCCCGGCCGCTGCAACAGTGCAAGGGCGGAGTGTGGCGATGGATGTCAGCTTGACACGACATGATGTCTGGTTAAACGTACATTCAAGCCTGGGAGCCCCCCCTTGATCCGCATCGCGTTCGCCCTGTTCGGCAGCCTGGCCTTCGGCACCCTGCTGGCCGCCGCCGACTGGCCGTTTCCGGCGGGGGCGCTGGGGGCGGCGGCAGTGGTCGTCGGGGCGGTGGTCAGTCGCCGGGTCTGGGATCAGCGGCGCAAGGCCGAGCAGTCGGTTCCCGGATGGCGGGAAGTCGCCGCCTGGCATGCGCTGATCGGCTGGGGCGTGGTCTGCGGCCAGTTGGCCATGGCCCTGGCGCGCGGGGTCGACCTGCATATCGGCCAGGACGACAGGCTGGCCTTCGACAACTGGCTGCTGGGGGTGGCGGCGGTGGTCGCCTGGCTGGTGGTCCGGCCGCGCGACCGCACCCGCGACGAGCGGGACCGGGAGATCGACGCCCTGGGCGCCCGCGTCGGCTTCTGGACCCTTCTGGGCCTGCTGGCCGTCGCCTCGCCGCTCATCGGGCTGGCGCCGGTGGCGATCCAGGAACGGCTGACCCCGTTCGTGATCGGCAACATCCTGATCGTCCTGCTGCTGCTGGGCGCCCTCGCCTATTCGACGGCCCAGCTGGTCGGCTACTGGATCGACGCGCGGCCGGGCGACGGCCTCGATGCCTGACAGCCCGATCGGCAACCACCTGCGCCGCCTGCGCTTCGAACACGGCGAGATGACCCAGGAGGCCCTGGCCCGGGCCGTGGGGATCACCCGCCAGACCGTCATCTCGCTGGAGACCGGCCGCTACGCCCCCTCGCTCGAACTGGCCATGCGGCTGGCGGGCGTATTCGGGCGTGGGGTGGACGAGGTCTTCTTCTGGAAATCACCGCCCAAGGACTGACCATGACCCTCGACAGACGCCGCCTGCTGATAGGCGCCGCGGGCTTCTGCGCCCTGGCCGCGCCCGCCGCCGCCGCCGGAGCCCGGTTCCGCATCACCCCGGCGGAGGCTCTGCAAGGCCGCGCCGTTTCCGTGCGGCTGGAGGGCCTTCTGGCCGGCCAGCCGGTGGAGGTCCGCGCCGAGCGCCGCTTCGGCCGGCCCGCCGTTCGCCACCGGGCCGTGGCGATGTTCATGACCGACGCCAGGGGAGCGGTGGACCTGACCCGCCAGGCTCCGACCTCCGGGGACTATTCGGGCGCCGACGCGGCCGGCCTATTCTGGTCGATGCGGCCGGTGGAGGACCCGCTGCCCGCCGACTGGAAATCCGGAGAAGTTCGCTTTGAGGCGCGGATCGACGGGGTCGTGGTGGCGGAAGGCATGGTCCGGCTGCTGGGCGCCAAGCCCGAAGTGGTCGACGAGGCCATCCCCGGCTTCCCGGCCGCGCGTCTCTACAGGCTGCCAGGGGGCGGCAAGCGGCCCGTCGTGGTGGTGCTGCATGGGGCCGACGGCGGAACGGGGGCCAGCGAGCGCTATGGCCGCAAGCTGGCGTCCGAGGGCTATGCCGTCGTCGGCCTGCCCTATTACTCGCCGGACTGGGGACAGTTCGGCCCGCCCAAGGCCATCGCCGAGTTGCCCGGCAGCTTCATCGACATCCGCATCGACCAACTGGCCGAGTTGCGCGACTGGATCATGACCCGGCCGGATCTGGACGCCGGCCGCATCGCCCTGTTCGGCGGCTCAAAGGGCGCCGAGTTCGCCCTGATCGCGGCCAGCAAATACCCCTGGCTGACCTCGGTGGTCGCCTTCGCCCCGTCGGACCTGGTTTGGGAAGGCTGGGGCTTGGAGACCCTGGAGGCGGAGGGGACCCGGTCCTCCTTCAGCTTCGAGGGCAAGCCCCTGCCCTTCATGCCCTACAAGGGCTTCGTCGAGGGGCTGCTGGCTGGGCCCAAGGCCGACCTACTGAAGATCCACGAGGACGGCCGGGCCGCCCATCCGGAGCGCGAAGACGCCGCCCGCATTCGCATCGAGGCCTTCAAGGGCCCGGTCATGCTGGTCGCCGGCGACCAGGATCGCCAGTGGAAGTCCGGGACCATGGCCCGCAACCTGGCGGCGGCGCGCAAAGGCCTGCCGACGGAGCTGCTGCTCTATCCCGAGGCCGGCCACGACATCGGCGGCGATGGCTGGGTCCCGACCCTCGGCGAGGTGGCGCGTGGCGGCGGCACGGCGCGCGCCAACGCCCGGGCTCAGGCGGACGCCTGGCCCAAGGTGCTGGCCTTCCTGAAGAGGACCCTGAAGCCCTAAGCCGCCCGCCTGCGCCGGATGGCCGGCTTCTTCTGCTGTGGCGGCGCGGCGGCGGCCGGGACATCGGCATTGGTCCAGGCGCCAAGGGTTTCGGCCGGCGCGGGGCGACCGATGGCATAGCCCTGCAGCTCGGCGCATTCCTCTCCGCGCAGGAACTGCCGCTGTTCCTCGGTCTCGACACCCTCGGCGACCACCGGGATGTTCAGGCTGCGGCCCAGGCCCAGCACCGCCTTGACGATGACCGTGGCCCGCTCGTCCCGGTGGATGTTCTCCACGAAGCTCTTGTCGACCTTGATCTTGTCGAACGGGAACGACTGCAGGGTCGAGAGCGAGGAGAAGCCGGTGCCGAAGTCGTCCATGGCGATGCGGACGCCCAGGGCCTTGAGCCGGCGCAGGTTGTCCAGCGCCCGCTGGTAGTCCTTGAACAGGGCGCTTTCGGTGATCTCCAGCTCCAGGCGGGTCGGGGACAGGCCGGTGTTGATCAGCACTTCGTGCACCAGGGCCGGCAGGCCCGGATTGTTCAGCTGCAGCGGCGAGAGGTTCACCGCGATGCGCAGTGGCTTGTCCCAGCTGGCGGCGTCGGCGCAGGCCCGGCGCAGCACCCATTCGCCCAGGGGGGCGATCAGGCCGCTTTCCTCGGCCACCGGGATGAAGTCCAGAGGCGGGACCATGCCGCGCACCGGATGCTTCCAGCGCACCAGGGCCTCGAAACCGCAGACCTCGCCGTCCGAGGCGCGGGCCAGCGGCTGGTAGTGGACGATCAGCTCCTCGTCGGCGATCGCCTGGCGCAGCTCGCGGGCCAGGTTGCGGCGTTCGCGGATGGTCTCGTCCATCTCCCGCTTGAAGAAGCGGTAGGCGCCCCGGCCGCTGTCCTTGGCCCGGTACAGGGCCATGTCGGCGTTGGCCAGAAGGGCCTCGGCCGTCCGGCCATCGTCGGGATAGAGGGAGACGCCCAGGCTGGCGCCCATGGTCAGGTCCTGGCCCTCGTAGCTCATTGCGCCTTTCAGCGACTCGAGAAGGGCGCCGGCCAGTTCGGCGGCGGCGGTCGGCTGGTCCTGGTCGGTGATCTGGACAACCACGAACTCGTCCCCGCCGAGGCGGGCGGCGAAGCTGGGCGCGGACAGCTGGGCGGTCAGGCGCCGGGCCGCCTCGACCAGCACCAGGTCGCCGGCGATGTGGCCGTGCAGGTCGTTGGCTTCCTTGAAGTGGTCGAGATCGACGCAGATCACCGCCAGCGACTCATGGGAGGCCTCGACCCGGTCGAGGGCGGCTGCCAGCTTGACCTGAAGGGCGTTGCGGTTGGGCAGGCCGGTGAGGCCGTCGTGTTCGGCCAGGTAGCGGATCTTCTCCTCGGCCGAGCGGCGCTCGCGCAGGTCGCGGATGGCCAGCACGGTGAGGCCGGACGTCTCGATGCGGGCCCCATCGTCCATCAGGCGCGAGAACACCTCGACAGGGATGGGGGCAGCGGCTCCGACCGGCTGCAGGTGGGCCTCGCGGCGCTCGTCGCTGGCCTGGGGCTCGTCGTCGAAGACCAGCATGGCGCCGATCAGCGGCTTGTCGACCAGGTCTTCCAGCGGCGCGCCCATCAGGTCGCAGAAGGCGGAGTTGGCGTCGTTGATAAGGCCGTTCTGGACGACCACGATGCCCTCGTAGGCGGCGTTGGCCAGGGTGCGGATGCGATCCAGAGCCGAGCGGTTGGCGCCGCTCTCGATCAGCATGGCCCCGAGCCCGCCCAGGATGATCAGGCCGGTGATCGAGGCCACGGCCAGGGTCATCATGCCGACACCCATCAGGGCGGCGGGCACCTCGACGGCGCTGTCGGGCTGGATGGTGATGGCGCCCATGCCGGTGAAGTGCAGGGCGCAGACCCCGACGGTCAGCAGTCCGGCTGCCGCCAGTTGCTGCCAAAGCTTGCGGCCGCGACCGATGATCATCAGGGCCGAACTGGCGCCGGCGACGCTGAGCACGCCCGAGGCGGCGATGTAGGCCGGTTCCCATTGAATGTGGCCCTGGGCGACGAAAGCGCTCATGCCGGTGTAGTGCAGGGCCGCAACCCCGAACCCGACCAGCAGGCCGCCGGCGAATTTGCTGAACTTGTCGTCCTCGACCATGATCGAGGCGAAGAAGCCCGCGGCCATGAAGGGCACCGAGACCATCAGGGAGGCGATGGTGCCGGCAGAGGTGAAGCCGGTCTCCATGCCGGGCTGATAGGCCAGCATGGCTAGGAAGTGGGTCGCCCAGACCCCGGCGCCGGCCACCAGGGCGGTCAGCAGCAGCCAGGCGGCGCGCACCAGGCCCTTGGCCCCGGTCATCCGGCCATAGAGACGGAACGCTGTCAGCGTGGCGCTGAAACAGACGATGCCTGCGAGAAGCACCAGCCGCAGGTCGTGCTCGGTAACGAGACACGAAAGAACCTTGAACACACCCCACCCCTTCAAACGAGGATTATGAGGCGAGTATCAGGGGCAGTTACAAAAAAAGCGTTTCAGATCGGGACGGCGCGTCGCCACATCCTCAAAATAGGTGTGGCGCGCGGGCGTCCGCCGCCGCCGGCGAAACCGGGGCGGCGTCCAGGACAGCCGGTCAGGCCGCCTGGGCGGCCTTGCGGACTTTGCCGGTGGCCAGGGCGCGGGCCACGGTGACCACGGCGCCGCGCGAGGTGGCGTCGTCGATGGCCGTGTAGGCATGCAGCAGGTCGATGGCGCCGGGGAAGGCGAGCATGGTCAGCAGGGTCTCGTCGGTCGGGAAGCCGCCAGGCTCCTCGCCCACCAGGAAGGCCACCGGGCAGTCCAGCCGCTTGGCGGCGCGGACCAGCATCGAGGCGGACACGCGGTTGGCGCCGCGCTCGTACTTCTGAACCTGTTGGAAGGTGATGCCGAGGGCTTCGGCCAGCGCGGTCTGGGTCAGGCCCAGGGTCTTGCGACGCATGCGCATCCGGGCGCCGACGGCCACATCGATCGGATCGGGCGCAGAATGCTGGGAACGGGGCAAATCAATCTCTCCGGTTTGAACTCGTCCCTCGAAATCATGAACGAGCACAGTAGAAAGCTAGGGCAAGGAAATCGCTACACAACCACTGCCCGGCTTCTCAACCTAAACGGGGACCAACGCAAGGGGTTTGAAGGCCGATCAGCCCCCCAAATAGACCCGATTTGCGTACAAATACATCCACTTGCTGGTATTGCTCGCGCTCCGCGCGAGCGAACAATTGATACAGATTGGCGCCTCTTGTCATTCGGCAACATGACGTTGCGGAAGCCGTTCGGGCCTGGTCGCCTGTCGCCGTGGACAGCGGCCGACAGGCCTGCCCGTCGCCGCCGGCGAACCGGCGCCGGGTGACCTGATTTTGGGAAGGGATGGTGGACGTGACAGGGATTGAACCTGTGACCCCTACGATGTCAACGTAGTGCTCTCCCGCTGAGCTACACGTCCGTACCGGCAGGAAGGCGGGGTCTATAGCGGGGGATCCCGCCCCGCGCAACCGGCCTTTTGCAGCGACCTCAGGCGGCCGCCATCATCCGGTCGACCTCGGTGACGATCTCGCGCAGGTGGATAGGCTTGGACAGCACCTTGGCGCCGGCCGGGGCCCGCTCGCCGGCCGACAGGGCGACGGCGGCGAAGCCGGTGATGAACATGATCCGCAGGCCCGGATGCCGGGCGGCCGCGTGGCGCGCCACCTCGATCCCGTCCATGCCGGGCATGACGATGTCGGTCAGCAGCAGGTCCCAGTCCTCGTCGAGGCAGGCGGCGGCCTCTTCGCCATCGGCGCAGGCGCGCACGTCATAGCCGGCGCGCTCGAGGGCGCGGGCCAGGAAGTTGCGCATGGAATCGTCGTCTTCGGCCAGCAGGATGCGGGGCATGGGCGTTCTTGAGAGCCTTCGCGAGAATTTGTCGCCTTAACCTTATGCCGGCAGACGTAAAGGGCCGGTGAACTCTCCCGCCGGGCGATTTGGCGAAAGCCTTTGACGGGGCGCCGGGGGCGGATGAAATAGGCCCATGACCCTGATCGATCCGGCCCGCGGCAAGACGGCGACCGGTCCCGAGGCGCCCGTTTCCGGGCCGGACGCGGGGCCGGCCTTCCGCATCGCCAGGCCGGCGGCGGGGGCGGCGCGCACCCCGCTGATCTTCGCCTCGCCCCATTCGGGCAAGGTCTATCCGGCGGAGATGACAGAGGCCATGGCGGTGGCCGAGGACCAGGTGCGGCGCAGCGAGGACGCCTTCGTCGACCGGCTGATCGCCAGCGCCCCCCAGGCCGGGGCGAGCGTGATCACGGCGGGGTTCGGCCGCGCCTATATCGACCTCAACCGCGATCCCTGGGAGCTTGACCCGGCGATGTTCGAGGACGAGCTGCCGCCGCACGTGCAGGGGCGGACGGCGCGGGTCGCGGCGGGCCTGGGGGCAATCGCCAAGCTGGCCGGCGAGGGCCAGAAGATCTACGCCCGCAAGCTGCGGTTCGAGGAGGCCAGGACACGGATCGAGACCGCCCACCGGCCCTATCACGACGCCCTGACCCGGCTGATCGGCGAGGCCTGCTCGGCCCATGGGACGGCCATCCTGATCGACTGGCACTCGATGCCGTCGGCGGCGGCCAAGGGGGTGGTGACGCCCCGCCACGGCAAGGGCTGCGACATCGTGCTGGGCGACCGGTTCGGCGCCGCCTGCGCGCCGGGGCTGACCCGGCTGGTGGAGAAGACGCTCGAGGAGCTGGACTATAGAGTCGTGCGCAACGCCCCTTACGCGGGCGGCTATACGACCGAATTCTATGGTCGGCCGGGCCGGCGGGTGCATGCGCTGCAGATCGAGATCGACCGGGGGCTTTATCTGAATGAGACGACCCTGGAGCCGACCGAGGGGCTGGCGCGGCTGAAGGAGAGCGTCGAGCGGCTGACGGCTGTGCTGGCCGAGAGCTGGCAGGGGATTTAGGGGACTGGTTGGCCGCGTAGCGGCTACCTGTCCCCGGTCAGCGCGGAAGGTCAGCGATGGGGCGCGGTCCAGCCGCCAAGGGCGCTGACCGTCTTCAATGCGTCTGGATTGTGCGCGGCCCTTGAAGCCAGCGCTGATCGGGGACAGGTAGCCGCTGCGCGGCAACCGGTCCCCAGACAAAAAAACGGCCGAGCCCGAGGGCCCGGCCAGTTCATTAGGGAGGAAACGCCCAGGAAGGGCAGAGGCGGCGAGGCCGCCTCACGAGGTCAAAGTAGGTTGCGGCGCACAAAACGGCAAGGGCAAAATGTGCGGTGCAGCGAAGTTTTTCTGCATCAACCTTGAGGAAACGCCCGTAACGTAAGGGCATATCTTGCAACAATCCGTCATATTGCAGCGCACAAAAATAGGGCGACGGCTGCGCTTATTCACGGATCAGTGAATAAAAACAAGCGTTTGAAGGCGCCTCGGACCGCGCCACCAGGCGACCGCCTGCCCGGGGTGGCTTTGTGCGCCGCACTCAGGTAGAAGCGCGCGCCTCCCAAGAGCGCCTTTCGGCGCCGCTCCAAAATTCCCCCAGGTCTCTCATGTCCCTGCGAAATATCGCGATCATCGCCCACGTCGACCACGGCAAGACCACTCTGGTCGATCAGCTTCTGGCCCAGTCCGGCATCTTCCGAGCCAATGAGGCGACGACCGAGCGCGCCATGGACTCCAACGACCAGGAGCGCGAGCGCGGGATCACCATCCTGGCCAAGTGCACCTCGGTGTTGTGGAACGGCGAGGCGGGCGAGACCCGGATCAACATCATCGACACCCCCGGACACGCCGACTTCGGCGGCGAGGTGGAGCGGATCCTGGGCATGGTGGACGGCTGCGTCCTCCTCGTCGACGCCGAGGAGGGGGTCATGCCCCAGACCAAGTTCGTGCTCGGCAAGGCGCTGAAGATGGGCCTTCGCCCGATCCTCTGCCTCAACAAGGTCGATCGGCCGCACGCCGATCCCGACCGGGTGCTGAACGACGCCTTCGACCTGTTCGCCTCCATCGGCGCGACCGACGAGCAGCTCGATTTCCCGCACATCTATGCGTCGGGCAAGAACGGCTGGGCGACCCTGGACCTGGACAAGCCCAACGACACCCTGGCCCCGCTGTTCGATCTGATCGTCCGCCATGTGCCCGAGCCCAAGGCCGCCACCCGCAAGGACGAGCCCTTCCAGATCCTGTCGGTGCTGATCGAAAGCGACCCCTTCCTGGGCCGATTGCTGACCGGCCGGATCGAAAGCGGCAAGGCCGTTCCCGGCATGGCCATCCACGCCCTGTCGCGCGACGGCAAGGAAATCGAGCGCGGCCGCATCACCAAGGTGCTGGCTTTCCGCGGCCTGAAGCGCCAGCCGGTCGATGACGCCGAGGCCGGCGACATCGTAGCCATCGCGGGCCTCAGCAAGGCCACCGTGGCCGACACCCTCTGCGCCATGGACGTGACCGAGGCCCTGCCGGCCCAGCCGATCGATCCGCCGACCATCTCCATGACCGTCTCGGTCAACGACAGCCCCCTGGCCGGCCGCGAAGGCGACAAGGTGCAGAGCCGGGTCATCCGCGACCGGCTGATGAAGGAGCTGGAGCAGAACGTCGCCATCCGGGTGACCGAAACCTCCGAGAAGGACGCTTTCGAGGTCGCCGGCCGCGGCGAGCTGCAGCTGGGCGTGCTGATCGAAAGCATGCGCCGCGAAGGCTTCGAGCTGTCGATCAGCCGTCCGCGCGTGGTGTTCCAGCAGGACCCCGAGACCGGTGAGCGGCTGGAGCCCATCGAAGACGTGATGATCGACGTGGACGACGAGTTCAGCGGCATCGTGATCGAGAAGCTGTCGGCCCGCAAAGCCGAGCTGAAGGACATGGGCCCGTCCGGCGCCGGCAAGACCCGCCTGACCCTGAAAAGCCCCTCGCGCTCGCTGATCGGCTACCAGGGCGAGTTCCTGACCGACACCCGGGGCACCGGGGTGCTGAACCGGGTGTTCAGCCACTATGAGCCCTACAAGGGCGCCATCGAGGGCGGCCGCAAGGGCGTCCTGGTGTCGAACTCCGACGGCGAGACCCAGGCCTACGCCCTGTGGAACCTGGAAGAGCGCGGCGTGATGTTCGTCGGCGGCAACGAGAAGACCTATCAGGGCATGATCATCGGCGAGAACAGCCGCCAGGACGACCTGGACGTCAACCCGATGAAGGCCAAGCAGCTGACCAACGTGCGGGCCAGCGGCAAGGACGAGTCGATCCGCCTGACCCCGCCGCGCCGCATGACCCTCGAACAGGCCATCGCCTACATCGAGGAAGACGAGCTGGTCGAAGTCACGCCGAAGAACATCCGGCTGCGCAAGAAGGTGCTGAACCCCAGCTTCCGCAAGCGGCGCGTCAAGGAAGAGTAGCGGTTACCCAGGGACGATGCTGTCGTTGAGCGCCTGAACGCGGTCGACGAATGCAGCCCACTTTTTCCCAGGCTTCTTCTCGTTGAGCAGCAGTCGGGGGCACTGCTTGCCTGACCAGTGGTAGTGGGTCCGCAGCACGTCGCGCGGCTCGACCCCCATGTCGAAGGTCAGGCATGCCAGCAGCTTGACGGCCCGGTCGAACGCGGCGTCCTGGTCGCCATCGCTGTTCATGCAGACCTCGACACCGATGCTGGTGGCGTTGCCCTCCCTGGTCCCGGCATGCCAGCCGACTTCGTTCAACGGCAGGTGCCGATAGGTCTCCTTGTCGTCGACCGTGTAGTGCCAGGAAATCCAGACCTGCCTGTTGTTGTGCATGTAGTAGCCGGTCTCTCGGACGAACCGGGCATGGGCGGCCGCGCCGGCGCCGGCGTGGGTGTTGTCGGTGTTGTGGACGGTGATGAACATCGGCATCAGCGGCGTACCCGGTCGGTTGGGCCGCCCCGAGGCGATGTGGGCGATGGTCAGATTGAGTTGCTTGCCAAGTTCACTACGCAGCATCGGAGCCTCCGTGGTTTGCACGCAGATTCCTCGATGGCCGCCCGCCGTTCCGTGATGGCGGTCACGCTGAGCCGCTACTCTCCGAAACCCTCTCCCGGCGTCAGGGGCGCAAGCCGGATCAACCGGCTGTCCGCGACGCCGGCGGTGCGGTGCTTGACGATCTCCCGATAGGCAGGGTCGGTGACCATGGCCAGGAAGGCGCCGGCGTTCGGATATTCGGCGATGAAGGCCAGGTCCCAGCGCTCGTCGTTCGGCCCGGTGACCACGGCTTCCGGCCGGCCGGCCCAGATCTGTTTGCCGCCGACGCGCTGGAACACCTCGGCGCTCTCGCGGCCATAGGCGCGGTAGGCGTCGAGGCCGCTCATGCCCTTGCCGTGGTTGGGGTGATCGGCCGGATAGTCGGCCAGGGGTTTTACCCGGACTAAATTCAGCATCTGGATCGGCGTGTCGCGGGGCAGGGCCTTGAAGGCCTCGAACTGCGGGCGGGTTGGGTCGATGCTGCCGGTCATGGTAAGTTTTCCTCCTTCACCCAGACCGTGCAGCGGGCGATCCAGAGTTCGAGTTCCTGGATCAGCGCCGGGTAGGACCGGGTCTCGAAATGATGGACCACCTCCGCGTCCGCGTCGAATGCGAACGGCACGTTCTTCATCCGACGGCCTTTCTCGGACCGTGGCCAGGGCTGGTAGATGATCGTGATGTGAAAGGCGCCTGCCGGATCGAACTCGGGCAGGAATTCGACGTCGATGTTGAACCGCGTACCCCGGTTGGTGGCGTTGAACTGCGACGAGCCGCCGATGCCGGCCAGGTTCTCCGCCATGCCGACGTCAAGGGTGTTCCAGCCGATGGTCCAGCCGGAAGGGATGCGAAGGGGCTGCATGCCCCGATAGGCCGGGGAGTCCGGATAGCGGTCGGCGAACGGATCGGCGCCCATCAGTCCTTCGTCGGGTCCGCGCCGGGCGCGGCGTAGGTCAGGGACAGGAAGACGTCTTCCAGGTCCGGATCCTCGGTGGCGATGTCCTTGATGTGCAGGCCCTGGGCGCGCACGGCGGCCAAGACCTGTTCGACGCTGGACTCGCCGGTCTTGTAGGTCACCGCGAAAGCGCCGCCGGCGCGAAGCTTGGTCTCGAAGCCGCTCAGCGCGGGGGCGTTGTCGACCGGCTCGTCGGGGGTGACCACGACGTTGCGGGTGTCCAGCCGCTTGAGCAGGGTGTCGGTGGTCTCGCAGGCCACCACCTCGCCCCGGTTCACGATGGCGATCCTGTCGCAGAGCTCCTGGGCTTCTTCCAGATAGTGAGTGGTCAGCACGATGGTCACGCCCTGGCGGTTCAGCTCCAGCACATAGGCCCACAGCTGCTTGCGCAACTCGACATCGACCCCGGCGGTCGGCTCGTCGAGGATCAGCACCGGCGGGTTATGGACCATGGCCTTGGCCACCATCAGCCGCCGCTTCATCCCGCCCGACAGCTGCCGCACGTAGGCCTTCGCCTTGTCGGATAGGCCGAGCGCGGCCAGCAGCTCGGCGGTGCGGCGCTCCGATTTCTTGACGCCGTAGAGGCCAGCCTGGGTCTCCAGCGACTCCTCGGGCGTGAAGAAGACGTCGGCGGCCAGCTCCTGCGGCACCACCCCGATGGCGGCGCGGGCGTCGCGCGGACGTGCATCGATATCGCGGTCCCAGATCTTCACGGTTCCGGCGGTCTTCTGGGTCAGGCCGGCCAGGATGTTGATGAAGGTCGACTTGCCCGCCCCGTTCGGCCCCAAAAGGCCAAAGATCGAGCCGCGCGGCACCTGCAGGTCGATGCCGTTCAGCGCCCGCTTCTCCGGCGTGGTCTTGGTGGCGGCGTAGGTCTTGAAGACCCCTTTGGCCTCGATGGCGTAGTCGGGCAGGTCCATGGGTGTCCGATCAGGCAGAAACTAGTGACCCGGCGGCGAACAGATATTTCCACAGCCCCGGACCCGCTCTAGGTATGCTTCGCCGAGGCGCGCGCCAAGGCGCTGACGCGATTTTGCCCGAGACCGAGCCATGGCCCCCAAAGCCCCCGCCACCCGCCCGACCAACACGCCCAAGGCCGCGCCGGTCATGGCCGCGCCGGAAACGGTGACCGTGACCAGCCACCGGATCGCCTGCGACGGCGTCGGCGGGGCCCTGGGTCATCCGCGGGTGTGGCTGGAGATGGGCGCGGCCGGCTGGGTCGACTGCGGCTACTGCGACCGCCGCTTCGTGGCGGCGACCGGGCCGGGCGACGAGAACGAACGGCTGGCGCCGGGCGTCTATGAGGGCTCCGGCGGGCACTAGGCCCGCACTGGTCACAGCCGAAAACCGCCAGCGGATGTCACGTCCGCCTCCTATGTATCGTCCAGCGAACAAGGAGCACGACATGTCCAAGGCCCAGACCTTCCACGACCTTCACGCCGGCCCGGACGTGCTGGTGCTGCCCAACGCCTGGGACGCGGCCAGCGCCGCCCTGATGGAGGACGCCGGGGCGAAGGCGGTGGCAACCTCCAGCGCCGCCGTAGCCTGGGCGCGGGGCTATGCCGATGGCGACCTGTTGCCGGTCCCGGTGCTGCTGGATGTGATCGGCGGCATCGCCCGGGTGATCAAGGTCCCGCTCACCGCCGACATCGAGGGCGGGTTTACGGACGACCGGGAAACCCTGACCCAGACGGTGGCCGCCGTGATCGGCGCCGGGGCGGTGGGGATCAACCTGGAGGACGGCGGCCGCGACCCGGAGCTTCACGCCCGCAAGATCGAGGCGGCCCGCGAGGCGGGCGCGCGGAGCGGGGTGGATGTCTTCGTCAACGCTCGGATCGACGTCTACCTGCGCGGTCTGGCCGAGGGCGAGGCGGCCTTGGCCGAGACCTTGCGCCGGGCGGAACTGTACCAGGCGGCCGGGGCCAGCGGGATCTTCGTGCCCGGTCCCATCGAAGAGGGCCTGATCGCCCAGCTGGCCGAGGGGATCACCCTGCCGCTCAACATCATGGGCCGGGGCGGCGCGCCGAACGCGGCGCGGCTGAGCGCGCTGGGCGTGCGGCGTCTGAGTTCGGCGACGGGACCGTTCCGGGCGGCGTTCGGAGTCCTGAACCGCACCGTGGCGGAGTACCTGGCCAGCGGGGAGGCCAATGCCTTCGTCGAGGCCGGCCAGGGCCTGCCGGACCTCAATAAGCGGTTTGGCTGAGCTCTGCGGTGATTGTCCTCAGGCGCCGCCGGATGATGGTCGCCTACTTCGCCGCCTCATCAGCCAGGTTGAAGTCGATCGGAAGCTTGACCCTGGCCCCGACGACCGGGCGGCCCTTGTCGCTCCAGGGGTTCATCTGCATCAATTGGGCGATGGCCACGGCGGACGCGCCAAAGCCCATGTTCTCCGGCTTCTCACGCGCAACCTTGCAGTCGGTCAGCTTGCCGTCCTGCGCGACCAGGCAGTCGGCGACGCCCCGGCCTGACTTGACCCCAGCTTCGGCGGCCTTGGCTGGATAGACACTGATCACCTTCTCGGCGTCGATGGTGGTGATCCACCAGGGGTCCTTCACCGACGGGGTGCGGCCCTCGATGCTGGCCGGATTGAGAAAGTGGAAGCCGATCAGCACATCTGACCGGGCGTAGGTCTTGGCCTCCTCCGGCGTCAGCTTGACCTGGAAGCGGTCGACCAGGTTCCTGGCCGCCTTGCCGAAGCCCCCGTCGCTCTGCCGCACGACGTCACAGGCCTCCAGCTCGCCATCGGCCTTGAGCGAACAGCGCAGCACGGCCACGCCGTCCTCGCCATCACGGCCCTCGGGCCAGGCAGCGGTCATCTCCGCGAAGCCGGGCGCGCGGCTGAAGACCGGCTGGTAGATCACGTATCGGGCCCCCTGAGAGGGGGAGGAGAAGGCAAAGCTGACGGTCATTTCGGCGCCGTCGACCGGCTTGCCGTTGACCTTGCCGGGATAGAACAGCGACCGCTCGGCCAGCCGGATCGCCGCCTCGCCGAAGCCCAGGCCCCAGGGGCCTTCCTGCAGGATCTCGCAGTCGCGGGCCCGACCATTAAGGCCGATCTTGCAGCTCATCTTGACCCTGCCGCTGATGCTGCGATCCGCCAGGCTGGCCGGATAGGCCTTGGCGACCTCCATGCCGCTCGGCTTTGCGCGCCAGTCCGGCGCCTCGACGATATCGGCCGGTCGCTGAGCCATGGCCGGCGTACCGACGAGCAGGGCGAGCGTCAGGATCGGGACAATCTTCATGGCTGGGCCTTGGCGGCCGGTTCGTCGGCCTGGTTGAAGTTGATCGGCAGGCGGATACGGGCGCCGTCGACCGGGCGGCCGGCATCGGTCCAGGGGTTCATCTGCATGACGCCGGCGATCGCCACGGCGGCTTTGCCGAAGCCGAGGTCGGCCGGCTTCTCGCGGGCCACCTTGCAGTCGGTCAGTTTGCCGTCTGCCGCAACCAGGCAGTCGGCGACGCCCTGGCCCGACTTGACCCCGGCGTCGGCGGCGATGTCGGGGTAGAGGGCCAGCACCCGGTCCTGCTTGATCTGCACGATCCAGCGCGGATCGGCGACCTTCCGCGCCTGGCCGGCGGGCGTGGCTGGGTTGAGGAAGTGGAAGCGGACGTTGACCAGCCCGTTCTTGACCTGGGCAGCGCTCTCGGGGGTCAGAAGCAGCTGAAAGCGGTTCACCAGCCCCATGGCGGCGTCGCCGAAGCCCGGCTGGGGGCCTTGGGCCAGCCGGCGGCAGTCCTTAAGATAGCCGGTCGACATGACCTTGCAGCGCAGGGTGACCGAGCCTTCCGGCAGATCACCGGCCGAGGACGGCCAGGCCGCGGCCATGTCGGCGAAGCTCGGAGCCTTGGCCCAGATGGGTTCCAGCAGGGCGGGCACGGTTGCCCCCGAGACCTTGTAGCCGTCTCCCATGAAGTTCAGCGGGATGCGCACCGTGGCGCCCGCTACCGGCGCCCCGTCGACGGTCTGCGGTTTCATCTGGAATGAGCCCGAAAGCATCAGGGCCGAGACGCCGAAGCCATAGCCCTCGGGAGTCTCGCTGACGACCGTACAGTCACTCATCGTGCCGGTAGCGGTCACAGTGCAGGACAGCACTGCCTTGCCGCCGATGCCGGCCTTGGCGGCGCCGGCCGGCCAGACGGCGGTCACGTCTTCACCGCTGGGCTTTCGGATCCATTCGGGCTTGGTGACCACCGGCTCGCGCTTCGTCGATTGGGCGGGCGGCGTCTGGGCCGACACAGACCCTGCAAAGGCGGCCAGAAGGCCCGCCATCATGACTCTACGCACGGTGATATCCCCCTCCGACACACCCCTAACCCGTGGCGCAACCTGCCAATTTCCACACCGCTTGCAAAGGGGCGCTGACGTCGCGCGCGGGGGTGACTATCTTGGCCGCCATGACCGACACCACCGCCGACGCCGACCACCGCCACCTGACCCAGGACGGCCCGCCGATCCGGCTCTATCTGGTCGACGCCTCGGCCTACATCTTCCGGGCCTATCACGCCTTGCCGCCGCTGACCCGCAAGAGCGACGGCCTGCCGGTGGGGGCGGTCAGCGGCTACTGCAACATGCTGTTCAAGCTGTTGCGGGACACCAAGGAGGACGCGCCGACCCATTTCGCGGCGGTGTTCGACCATTCGGAGAAGACCTTCCGCAACGACATGTACGACCAGTACAAGGCCCACCGGCCGCCGCCGCCGGAGGACTTGATCCCGCAGTTCGCCCTGGTCAGGGACGCCACCCGGGCGTTCGGCGTGCCCTGTATCGAGCTGCCCGGCTACGAGGCCGACGACCTGATCGCCGCCTATGCCTGCAAGGTGCGGGACCTGGGGGGCGAGACGATCATCGTTTCCTCCGACAAGGACCTGATGCAGCTGGTCGGCGACGGGGTGACCATGCTGGACACCATGAAGAACGTCCGCATCGGGCCGGACCAGGTGGTCGAGAAGTTCGGGGTGACCCCGGACAAGGTGGTCGATGTCCAGGCCCTGTGCGGCGACAGCGTCGATAACGTGCCGGGGGCGCCGGGGATCGGCGTCAAGACCGCCGCCCTGCTGATCAACGAATACGGCGACCTGGACACGCTGTTGGAGCGGGCCGGTGAAGTCAAACAGGAGAAGCGGCGCCAGACGCTGATCGATTTCGCGGACCAGATCCGGCTGTCCCGCGCCTTGGTGCGGCTGGATTGCGACACCCCCCTGCCCGAGGCGATTGATGACCTGACGGTGCGCGATCCGGACAAGGACGCTTTGGCCGGCTTTCTGGCGGACATGGGGTTCAACACCCTGCTGCGCCGCATCGGGGCGGCGGCCGACGGGACCGGACCGGCGCCGACCCCGCTGCCGACCTTCGCCGGGACGCCGAGCGAGAGCGAGCCGGCGCCGGCCACGCCGGAAGATCCGGTCATTGAGATCGACGTCACCAAGTACGAATGCGTCAAGGACCTGGAGACGCTCGATCGTTGGATCGCCGAGGCCTACGAGGTCGGCGTCATTGCGTTCGACACCGAGACCGACGCCCTCGGCTCCGCCACCGCCGGCCTCTGCGGCGTGTCCCTGGCCACCGCGCCGGGCCGCGCCTGCTACATCCCCCTGACCCACGAGGCCCAGGGCGGCGATCTGTTGACCCAGGCCGCGCCGGTCGAGGGCCAGATCGACAAGGCCACGGCCCTGGCGCGCCTGAAACCCCTGCTGGAATCGCCTGCCGTTTTGAAGGTGGCCCAGAACGCCAAGTACGACATCGCGGTGATGGCGCTGCGCGGGATCAACGTGGCGCCGATCGATGACACCATGCTGATCTCGTACGTCCTGGAGGCGGGGCTGCATAACCACGGCATGGACGAGCTTTCCGAGCTGTGGCTCGGCCATAAGCCGATCCCGTTCAAGCAGGTGGCCGGAACCGGCAAGGCCCAGATCAGCTTCAAGCATGTGCAGCTGAACGAGGCGACCTGCTATGCCGCCGAGGACGCAGACGTTACCTTGCGGCTATGGCGCAAGCTGAAGCCGCGCCTGGCCCGCGAGGGCCTGCTGAGCGTCTATGAGACCCTGGAGCGGCCCCTGCCGCCGGTCATCGCGGCCATGGAAAACGCCGGGATCAAGGTCGACACCAACGAGCTGCGCCGGCTGTCCCACGATTTCTCCCTGCGCATGGCCGAGTTCGAGGCAAAGGCCCATCAGGTGCTGGGCCGGCCGTTCAACCTGGGCAGTCCCAAGCAGATCGGCGAGGTGCTGTTCGGAGAGCTGGGCCTGGAGGGCGGCAAGAAGACCGCCACGGGCCAGTGGGCCACCGACGTGGACGTGCTGGAGCGGCTGGCGAACCAGGGCGCGGAGTTGCCCCGCCTGATCCTCGACTGGCGCCAGCTGTCGAAGCTCAAGGGCACCTATACCGACAACCTGATCTCGGCCATCTCGGAGAAGACGGGCCGGGTCCACACCGCCTATGCCCTGGCCTCGACCACCACCGGGCGGCTGTCGTCCTCGGACCCCAACCTGCAGAACATCCCGATCCGCACCGAGGAAGGCCGCAAGATTCGAAAGGCCTTCATCGCCGAGCCGGGCCATGTGCTGATCAGCGCCGACTACAGCCAGATCGAGCTGCGCCTGCTGGCCCATGTCGGCGACATCCCGCAGCTGAAGCGGGCCTTCACCGAGGGTCTCGACATCCACGCCATGACCGCGTCCGAGATGTTCGACACGCCCATCGAGGGCATGCCGTCGGAAATCCGCCGCCGGGCCAAGGCGATCAACTTCGGGATCGTCTATGGCATCAGCGCCTTCGGCCTGGCCAACCAGCTGTCGATCCCGCAGGGCGAGGCGGCCGACTACATCAAGACCTACTTCGCCCGCTTCCCCGGCATCGGCGACTACATGGAGGAGATGCGCAGCCAGGTCCGCCAGTACGGCTATGTCCGCACCATCTTCGGCCGCAAGATCAACATCCCCGACATCAACGGCAAGAGCGTCGGCCAGCGTCAGTTCGCCGAGCGGGCGGCGATCAACGCCCCGCTGCAGGGGGCCGCGGCCGACATCATCCGCCGAGCCATGGCGCGGATGCCGGACGCGCTGAAGGACGCCGGGCTGTCATCACGGATGCTGCTGCAGGTGCACGATGAACTGGTGTTCGAGGCGCGGGAGGAAGAGGCCGAGGCGACCATCGCCGTGGCCCGCCGGATCATGCAGACCGCCCACGAGCCGGCGGTGGAGATCAGTGTGCCGCTGGTCGTCGAGGCCCGCGCCGCCGCCAACTGGGACGAGGCGCACTAACCGCGGGGCAGGTGGGGGCTGACCTTCGCCTTCAACAGGCGGACCAGCGCCTCGTCCATGAAGTCGTAGTCGTCCGGGATGTCGAGGCAGATCACCCGGCCGCGCAGGGCCTTGCGGTATTTCTGTTGCAG
Source organism: Caulobacter sp. SLTY (assembly GCF_009905535.1). GTDB lineage: Bacteria > Pseudomonadota > Alphaproteobacteria > Caulobacterales > Caulobacteraceae > Caulobacter. Next base: position 213,807 of record NZ_JAAALA010000001.1, read on the forward strand.
CTTGGTGCGGTGCATCCGCTCCATGACGAAGATCAGGTCGGCCCAGGCGACCAGTTCGGCGTCCAGCGGGTTCTCCGCATCGTGGTTCGTCCCGGCCGAGGAGGCCTCGATCCCCGGCCAGTCGGCGAACACCTGTTCCGCCGTCGGGCTTCTCAGCCGGTTCTGGCTGCAGACGAACAGAACCGTCTTCACCAGCGGCTACAGCCCGACGGTGGCCAGGACGTAGATCGCCTTGCCCAGGGCGCCGAACAGCAGCACCGCCGTGGCTAGAGCCTGGATCAGGAAACCCATCTCGCGCTTGCTCGGGTCCTTCACATAGCCCAGCGCATAGAGCACCCGCCCGACCACCCACAGCAGGCCGGCGCCGACAGCGATCATCTCGTTGAACGGAAAGCCCTTGTAGACCAGGGTGAACAGCCAGAGGCTGGTCAGGTAGATGGGCAGCCATTCCAGGGTGTTCAGCTGCACCCGCAGGTGTCGCTCCAGGTCCGCGTCGCCGGTCATGGCGGGGGCGGCGATGCCGCTGCGCCGCCGGGCCCCGCCGACCCGCAGGATCATCCAGACATAGACGAGCAGAGACAGGCAGGTGACGATCGCCACCAGGCTGTGCGGATGATTGGCCATGTTGTTCGCTCCCCGCCGGCTTCCTGCCGGTCCGCCGCGAAGCTGGCACGGTTCGGCGCCGATGCAAACCGGGGCAAACCGGGGGAAACCTTTGGCCATGCAGGCGTTAGGATTGGGTACGGAGCAATTCCGGGAGGACGCCCGATGCCCTCAGACGCCGCCCCCTCAACCGCCATCGCCAAGATTCGCTACAAGCCGACACACGGAAAGCTGTTCGTGCGTTTCCGCGAGGGCGGCGAGTACGTCTACGTCGGCGTGCCCGGCGAGGTGCATCGCAGCTTCGTCGAGGCGGAGTCCAAGGGTCAGTTCTTCCAGGCCGAGATCCGCGACCGGTATCCCTACAACCGCGTGGACGACGCCCCGTAGACGTCCCGCCTTGACGCCGCGCCTGGCCGGCCGCCCAATCGGCCTATGCGCGCCCTTGCCCTCTTTGCTCTCCTCGTCACCCTGTCGATCGCGGCGCCGGCCGCGTCACAGGTTCAGCGCACCTGCGACGGCTATCCCCGCGCCGACATCGGCATGGCGCCGGGCTTTTGCGCGGGGGTGGTGGTGGCGCCCGCCGCGCCGCGCCTGCTTCGCCGGCCCCGTTCGCTCGTCCAGCTCTCGAATGGCGACTGGATCGTCAGCGATCTCGGCGCCTGGGGCGCGCCGCGCGGCGCCCTCTATCGCCTCCGGGCCCGGCCGGGTCGGCAACCGGAGCTGACCCGGCTGATCGACGGGCTCTACCTGCCGCATGCCCTGGCGCTCGGCCCTGGCGGCCGGGTCTATGTGGGTGAGATGAGCCGCATCTTCCGGTTCGATCCGATGGCGCCCAACCCCGCCGCGACCATTGAGCCGGTAATCACCGGCCTGCCCGACAACCGGCTGCACGACAATCGCCACCCGCTATCGAAGTTCGTCTTCGCCCGCGACGGCGCCCTGATCGTCAATGTCGGGGCGCGCTCGGACCAGTGCCTGAACGCCGACGGACGCCGGCCGGGCGAAGCCTGCCCCGAGCGCAGCGTCGCCGACCGGGACGCCGAAGCCGGGGTCCTGCGCCGCTATGCCCCCAACGGGGCCGGCGGCTGGCGCAAGGACTTCACCATCCTGGCGCGAGGTCTGCGCAACTCCGTGGCGCTGGCGATGCATCCGTCCGGGACGCTGCTGCAGGGGGAGAACAGCTATGACATCCCGGCCCGCTGGGCGCCCTATGACGAGATCAACCTGATCGCCGGCGGCCATCGCGGGCCGCCCGACTTCGGCTGGCCCTACTGCGACGCCCAGAACAACCCCTCTCCGGGCTGGCCGGCGCCGACCCGGTCTCTGCCCCATTGCAGCGACCGAACCCTGCGCCCGGTCCTGCTGTTGCCGCCCCACGCCGCGCCGCTCGATATGCTCTGGTACGACGGGGCGATGTTCCCACAGCTGCGCGGCCGGCTGCTGATGACCTGGCACGGCTATCGCTCGACAGGCGGACGGGTGGTGGCGTTCGAGACCGATGCGCGCGGCGTGCCCATTGCCCGGCCGAACGCCCGCTATCCCATCTATGGCGGCGCGCCGCGCGCCTACCGCTGGTCGCCCTCCGCCGACGCCCTGGTCCTGACCCCGGGCTGGGGCGCGACAAAGACCCGCAAGCAGGGAACGCCCGTGGGTCTGGCGGTCGCCGCCGACGGGGCGATATGGGTGGCCGACGACAAGGCCGGCCGCATACTCCGGATCGCGGTCGACCGGCCCTAGAGCAGGCTCGATTTGATGGAATCAAATCCAGCCTGCTCCAGGCATTTTGCTGGTCGCGCGTTTGAACCGATTACCGGTCCCCACTAATCGGAACGCGCTCTAGCCTTCGCGCTTGTCCCGCTTGGCCGCCACGCGCAGGCGCAGGGCGTTCAGCTTGATGAAGCCGGCGGCGTCGCGGTGGTCGTAGGCCACGGCGCCTTCCTCGAAGGTGACCAGTTCCTGGTCGTAGAGGCTGTAGGGGCTGGTGCGTCCGATGATGCTGACGTTGCCCTTGTAGAGCTTCACCCGCACCTGGCCGGTGACCTTTTGCTGGCTGTAGTCGATCGCCGCCTGCAGCATCTCGCGCTCGGGCGCGAACCAGAAGCCGTTGTAGACCAGCGATGCGTACTTCGGCATCAGCTCGTCCTTCAGGTGCATGGCGCCCCGGTCCAGGGTGATGCTCTCGATGCCGCGGTGGGCGGCCAGCAGGATGGTCCCGCCGGGGGTCTCGTAGACGCCGCGGCTCTTCATGCCGACGAAGCGGTTCTCGACCAGGTCCAGGCGGCCGACGCCGTTGTCGTGGCCCAGTTCGTTCAGCTTGGTCAGCAGGGCGGCGGGCGAGAGGGCCACGCCGTCGATGGCCACGGGGTCGCCGCGCTCGAAATCGATGGTGAAGACATGCGGTTTATCGGGGGCGTCCTCCGGCGCGATGGTGCGCATGTGGACGAACTCGGGGGCCTCGACCGCCGGGTCTTCCAGCACCTTACCCTCGGACGAGGAGTGCAGCAGGTTGGCGTCGACACTGAACGGGGCCTCGCCGCGCTTGTCCTTGGCGATCGGGATCTGGTGCTTTTCGGCGAAGTCCAGCAGGGCCTCGCGGCTCTTGAAGTCCCACTCGCGCCAGGGGGCGATGACGTGGATGTCGGGCTCGAGCGCGTAGTAGCCGATCTCGAAGCGGACCTGGTCGTTGCCCTTGCCCGTGGCCCCGTGACAGACGGCGTCGGCCCCGACCTGACGGGCGATCTCGATCTGCTTCTTGGCGATCAGCGGCCGGGCGATGGAGGTGCCGAGCAGATACTGGCCCTCATAAACGGTGTTGGCGCGGAACATCGGGAAGACGAAGTCGCGGACGAACTCCTCCCGCAGGTCCTCGATGAAGATGTTTTCCGGCTTGATGCCCAGCAGCAGGGCCTTCTCGCGGGCCGGGCCCAGTTCCTCGCCCTGGCCGAGGTCGGCGGTGAAGGTGACGACTTCCGCCTGGTACTCGGTCTGCAGCCATTTCAGGATGATCGAGGTGTCCAGACCGCCCGAATAGGCGAGCACAACCTTGTTGATCTTCTTGTCGGCCACGGCGCAGTCCTTCGACGTCGGGGAGGGGGAATCGGCTGGCGCGCGTTCAACGCCGAAGGGGCCGCCCCGTCAACCCCGCCAGCGGAAATGGCCGACGATCGGCCAGGCGGTGATCACGTCCTCCCGCTTCGCCCCGGCGCCGACGTTGTGGATGGCGAACGGACGGCCCGGCGCCGCCATCCGGCCATCGACCACCAGGATGTGCGGCAGGTTCCCCGGCAGCCGCTGGGTGATCAGGTCCCCGGCCCGCCACGACGTCCCCGCCGGCAGGCCGGCGCCGGCGCGCTTCAGGAAGGTCTCGAGGTTGGGCACGCGGCGATGGTCGATATTGCGGTCGGGCCGGCGCAGGCCCCAGGTCTTCGGGTAGGCGGTGAAGTTGGCGGCCATGTCCTGGTGAACGCGGCTTTGCAGATCGATACCCAGCCCGTCGCGATAGGCCCGGATCACCACATCGGTGCAGACCCCCCGGTCGCGCGGCACGTCGCCGCCAGGGTAGGTGAGGGTCACGTAGGCCGGATCGTAGGTCAGGGTCTGGCCAATCTGCGCGGCGGCCGCTGAGACCAGTCGGTCGGCCCAGGCTTCTTGCGCCTGCCCCCAGGCAGGCAGGGCCAGGAAGGCGGGCGCGGTGAGGACCAGGCGGCGGGAGATCATCGGTCGATCTGGCGAAGGGATTGCGGCGCGGTTGGGGCGTCAGGTTCCCCGAAGCAATGCCGTCAGGTCCCGTCCGCCCCAGACGACGCGGACAATGGTCACAGCGCGGCCCTCGACGCGGTGCAGGACGACGTAGTTTCCGACCGGCCAAAGTCGCATGCCAGGCTCGAGGTCGTCACGCTGGACTCCAACCATCGGAAAGTCCGTGAACAGCCGCACCAAGTCGTAGAAGCGATCGATAACGCTCTCCGCCGCGCCAGGACTGTCCCTGGCGATGCGCATCCAGATTTCGTCGAGGTCGTGTAGAGCGGCGGGTGACCATTCAACGGTCATGGTCGCGCAGGGCCGCGAGTCGAGCCAGGTTGCGGCGAAGGAACGCCTCCTTCGGTTCCAGCGGTCGTGGCGGCCCGCTAGCGAGCCCCTCGTGCCAGGCTCGGACCAACTCGGCGTCCGAAGGGCCCGCTCTACGGTCGGACCATTCCCGCAAAGCCTCACGAACCACTTCGCTGGTCGAGGCATAGCCACCGCCATCGACCGCTTGCCGAACCGTTTGGGCTAGGTAGGGCGTGAGGGCCACCGAGAGCTTTTCGACCTTGCTCATATCGACCTCTGGTAGGAATTATTGCTACCAAACTACCATGGCGGGCCGAAAAATCCAGCCGTCAGGCGAGATCGCCCGGGTGATCGACGTCGCGCAGAATTCCATCCTTCGACACGGGTATGAGGGCCAGCCGCTCACCAAGTCCCGCCAGAATATGGCCCGCGCCATGATCGCCGGTCAGGGCCATAATCGGCTCGAACAGCGCCGCCGTCAGGAGCACGGGATGGCCCCGCCGCCCCTCGAACACCGGCGCGGCGGCCTGGGCGCCGCCGACCAGCGCTTCGGCCAGTCGATCCGCGACGCGGGCCGGAACCCAAGGCATGTCGGCCAGGAAGACGAAGACACCCGCCGCATCGACCGGCAGGGCGCCGATGCCGGCCCTCAGGCTGGCCGACAGGCCCTCGCCATGGTCGGGGGCGTGGACGACCCGCACCGGCCGTCCGAACGCCTCCACGGCCGCCGTGACGGCCGGCGCGTGGCCTCCGGTGACCACAGTCACCCCGCGCGCCGGAGCGCCGAAGGCGGCGGCCAGGGCGGCGTGGATCAGGGGTTGGCCATTGAAGGACGCCAGCAGCTTGGGCGCGCCGAACCGGACGCTCATCCCCGCGGCCAATACGATGGCCTCCAGTCCTCGGGCTTCGCCCCCTGTCGCCATCGATGCTTCGCGCCTATTCTAGCTTCCAGAGATGACACCCTACGACGACATCCCCGCCCAGGCGACCGCCGCGACCCAGCCGCTGCTGGACACCTTCGCGCGCCGGGTCTCCTACCTGCGGGTGTCGGTGACCGACCGATGCGACCTGCGCTGCGTCTACTGCATGGCCGAGCGGATGGTCTTCCTGCCCAAGGCGGAAGTCCTGACGCTGGAGGAGCTCGACCGGGTGGCCTCGGTGTTCATCGGTCTGGGTGTGAAGAAGATGCGGCTGACCGGCGGGGAGCCGCTGGTGCGCAAGGGATTCATGGGGCTGGTCGGCGGCCTGTCGCGGCATCTGGGCAACGGGGCGCTCGAGGAGCTGACCCTGACCACCAACGGCACGCGGCTGGCGCAGCATGCGGTCGAACTGGCGGCGCTGGGCCTGCGGCGGATCAATGTCTCGCTGGACACCCTCAAGCCCGACCTGTTCCAAACCCTCACCCGGGGCGGCGACCTGGCCCAGGTGCTGGCCGGGCTGGAGGCCGCCCGCGCCGCCGGGCTGGCGGTGAAGATCAACACCGTCGCCCTGGCTCGCGACAACGCCGCTGAGATCCCGGCGCTGATCCAGTGGGCCCACGACCTGGGCATGGACCTGACCCTGATCGAGACCATGCCGATGGGCGAGATCGAGGCCGACCGCACCGACCAGTACCTGTCGCTGTCCGCCCTGCGCGACGACCTGGCCAGCTACTGGACCCTGGAAGACCTGCCGCTGAACACCGGCGGTCCCGCCCGCTATGTCCGCGTCAGGGAGACGGGGGGGCGGCTGGGCTTCATCACGCCGCTGAGCCACAATTTCTGTGAGGCCTGCAACCGGGTGAGGCTGACCTGCACCGGCACCCTGCACACCTGCCTGGGCCAGGACGACGCCACCGACCTGCGGGCGGTGATGCGCGACGGCGGCTCGGACGCGGACCTGGCCGAGGCGATCCGCACCGCCATCCTGGGCAAGCCCAAGGGCCACGACTTCCGCATCGGCGGGGCTCCCGCCGTTGCGCGGCACATGTCGACCACGGGCGGCTGAGCATGGCGCGGGTGCTGCTGTTCGGCCGTCTGGCCGACATCGCCGGCTGGCGGGAGCGCGACGTTGCCGCCGGAACCCTCAGTGAGCTGCGGGCCACGCTGGCCGCCCTCGATCCGGATCTCGCCGAGGCCCTTTCCGGGCCGTCGGTGCAGGTCGCGGTCGACAAGGCCCTGCTGCGGGGCGAGGCGACCCTCAGCGCCACCTCAGAAGTCGCCTTCCTGCCGCCGATGAGCGGCGGATGAGCGTCACCCTCCAGGCCGAACCCTTCGATCCCGGCGCCCTGCTGACCGCCTTCGCCGCCGGCCGCGCCGAGACCGGGGCCATCGCCAGCTTCACCGGCCTGGCCCGCGCCGAGCAGGGTACGACCACCACCCTGGAGCTGGAGGCCTATCCCGGCTTCACCGATGCGGCGATCGCCGAGATGGTCGCCGCCGCCGTCGGCCGCTTCGGCCTGCAGGACGCGTTGGTCGTCCACCGCATCGGCCCCATCGCCCCGGGCGAGGCCATCGTCTTCGTGGCCACGGCCGCCGCCCACCGCCGCGCGGCCTTCGAGGCCTGCGACCATCTGATGGACTGGCTGAAGTCCCGCGCCCCCTTCTGGAAGAAGGAGGTGGGGCCCGGCGGCGCCCGCTGGATCGAACCCACACAGCAGGATAGGACCGACGCCGCGCGTTGGGATGGAGACCCGAAATGACCCTCAACATCGGCGGCAAGATTGACGAGGCCTGGGCGTTCAAGCCGGTGCGCGTCGCCGTGCTGACCATCTCCGACACTCGCGACGAGGAGAGTGACACTTCAGGCCACCTGCTGGCGGGGCGCGTCACCGACGCCGGTCACGAGCTGGCCGACAAAAAGATGGTCAAGGACGACGTGGCCGAGATCCAGGCCCAGATCCGCGCCTGGGTCGCCTCGAGAACGGTCGAGGCGATCGTCACCACAGGCGGCACGGGCCTGACCGGCCGGGATGTGACGCCGGAGGCCGTCCGCCCGCTGTTCGACAAGGAGATCGACGGGTTTTCGGTGATCTTCCACCTGGTCAGCTACCAGTCGGTCGGCCTGTCCACCCTGCAGTCCCGGGCCCTGGCCGGGATCGTCGGCGGGGTGTTCGTCTTCTGCCTGCCGGGCTCGAACGGGGCGGTCCGGGACGGCTGGGACAAGGTCATCGCCGCCCAACTCGACAGCCGCCACCGACCCTGCAACATGGTCGAGCTAATGCCGAGGTTGCTGGAGGCATGAGCAAGCTCAGCCACCTCGACGACCAGGGCCGCGCCCGGATGGTCGACGTGTCGGACAAGCCGGCAACCGCCCGCGAGGCCACGGCCAAGGGCCTGGTCCGCATGCCGGCCGAAACCCGCGACCTGGCCCTCTCCGGCGGCGCGGCCAAGGGCGATGTGGTCACCACCGCCGAGCTGGCCGGCGTCATGGCCGCCAAACGCACCAGCGACCTGATCCCCCTCTGCCACCCCCTGGCGCTGAGCAAGGTGATGGTGGCCGTGGCGCTCTGTGACGAGGGGCTGGAGGTTACCGCCACGGTCCGCACCACGGGGCCAACCGGTGTCGAGATGGAAGCCCTCACTGCCGTCTCGGTCGCCTGCCTGACCCTCTACGACATGCTGAAAGCCGTCGATAAGGGAATGACCATCGACGCCGTGCGGCTGATCGAGAAGACCGGCGGCAAGTCGGGCGTCTGGAGACGCGCGGCGATTTGACGTCTTTCCAAGGCTGGCACGTCGGTTCAACGAACGCTGATCGTCGGCTTCCTGGCCGGCCTCGCTTCCGCTGGAGCAGCCCGCCCCTTGGACCTCTATCCGCAGCGAAACCCCCTGCATCCCGCCAACCGGCTGAGCTTCTACCTCTCGGCCAGCAGGGCCTTCCTCGGCCACCTCAAGGTGGCGCAGGCGGCGCTGGAACTCGATGCGATCGATGTGATCATCGGCTACGCCATCCTGCACGCGGGGGTGGACCACCTGGATCAGCCGGGCGGAGACGGGCGGCGCTATGCAAGGCTGGACACGCCGCCGCCGGATGAGAGCCGCCGGCCGATCAGCGTATCGGCCCTGGCCCGATCGCTATCTCTGTCTCGCGAGACCGTGCGGCGACGCTCGGACCACCTGTTCGAGCGCGCCATCGTCAGCCGCGACGAACGGGGCCTGCGGGTCACCACGGCCTTTCTGACCACGCCGACCTATCAGACCATCGTCTTCTCGCAGATGGAGCCGATCCTCGGCTTCCTGTTGAAGCTGGGCTATCCGGATGAGCCCGAAATGGGCGACGCCCGCGCCTGGCTGGATCAGCAGGCGATGCTTGATCGGGCCCGCCAGTTCAGCCGCATCATGCTGCGCGTGCAGCTTCGGCACTACGAGACCCTGGCCAGGCTCGGAGGAGACCTGCACTCGGGGCTTTTGTTGAGCCTGATACTTTCCAACGCAGAGGGCGAGGTGGGACAGGATGGGGCGACGAGCCGGCTGCAGCTTGCCGAAGCCTTGGCCCTGAACCGCGAATCGACGCGACGACGCCTGGTTGCCTTGGCCCGGTCCGGGTCGGTTGTGAGGACGACCGCGGGCTACCGTCCAAGCTCCGACCTGCTATCCGGGGCCAAGCTGGAGGGGGCGCTGGCGGACACCAGCTTGAACATCCGGCAGATGGTCCGACTTCTCGCCGTCCATGGATTCGTCCACGAGCCCCACCCCGCCGCGGGCGTTGCCGGTCGCATCGCGGACTGAGGCCCCAGCGCGGCGCACGATTTGGGCGCCCTCAGGGTTGAATCTTACCACCGGCGTTGCACAAAGGGCCAAGCCTTGGACACCCCCCACTTCGTCCGAGGCGACAGGGCGGCCGGCGTTCGTCACCTCCGGCTCCGGTCGCCCTGGCCCCACTCCAGCCAACCTCGCGCACGGTTTGGGCGCCCTGCCGTTTGAAAACCTCCGGCCGGGGTCCTTAGAGCAACCGGTATGCCCGGGCGACGCCTGGGGGGATGCGACAGGGGGCTTTGGACCGGTGACAGGCAAGACATCGAAGATCGTTCGACTTCATGTGGCGGAGACTGCCGTAGAGCCGCTGCTGCGCGACATTCTGGAAGCCATCGCCAGCCACGGCGGCGCCGCCCATCGCGACCTGATCGTACGGACCGTGGCAAGCAGCCGGGCAGGTGCTTGGTCGGGCGCGCTGGACGCTTTGCGCGACCAGATCATCGACGCCTTCGACGCCTACATCGCCTTGGCGGGGCAATTGCCGGCTCCGCACCCCTACGCCCACCTGCCCTTCGGCCCCGACTCCCGCCGCTGGGCGCTGACCGACAGCGGTCGCACCCTGTTCGTCAACGCCGCCCGGCCCAGCGCGGCGTGATCGCCGCCCGAAGGCCCCTGAAGCTCCGCGCCGTCCTGGCCGGCCTGGCGTCGGCGGCGTTCGGCGCCGGGTTGATTATCGGTCTCTGTTTCTCGGGCAGTTGAGGCTGGTTCAGGCCGCCCGGCGCTCGGCCGCCATTTCGGCCGCCACGGCCTGCGCCGCCGCGCGGGGGTCGCTCGCAGCCGTGATGGGTCGGCCCACCACCAGGTGACTCGCGCCGTTGGCCAGGGCCTCGGCCGGTCCGGCCGCGCGGGCCTGGTCGTTCATCGCGGCGCCGGCGGGGCGGACGCCGGGGGTGACGACCAGGAAGTCCGGGCCGCCGATGCGCCGGGCGATGGCCGCCTCATGCGGGCTGGAAACCACGCCATCGAGGCCGGCGTCCACGGCCTGACGCACGCGGCGCTCGATCAGGGCCTCGACGCCCATGCCATAGCCCATCTCAGCCAGGTCCTGGCCGGTGAGGCTGGTCATTACGGTGACGCCGAGGATTTTCGCGGAGCGTTCGCCGGCCCGGCCGCGCACGGCGGCGGCCATCACCTGGGGCTCGGCGTGGACGGTAAGCAGGTCGCAGGCGCCGCTGGCCACGATGGCGGCGGTGGCCTTTTCCACGGTCGCGCCGATGTCGTGCAGCTTCCAGTCCAGGAACACCGAGCGGCCGCGGGCCTTGAGGTCCCTGGCCATCTCCATGCCGCCGCCGGCCAGCAGCTGCAGGCCCACCTTGTAGAAGGCCACGCTGTCGCCCAGCTGCTCGACCATGGCCTCGGCCTCGGCGCGGGTCGGCAGGTCGAGGGCGACGATGAGGCGCGGATCGGACATGCGGCTAGCTCCTGGCGGCCAAACAGCGTTCGGCGCGCGAATCTGAAAGTTTTGGGCTAGAGAGGTTGAATGAGCGCCACGGACCTCTTCGTCAACTTCTTCGTCGCCCTGTTCGCCCTGATCGACCCGATCGGCAACGTGCCCGTCTTCGCGGCGGCGACGGCCGGGGCGTTGGCGGCCGGGCGGCGGATGGTGGCCCTCTACATCTGCGTCTTCGCCTTCCTGTTCCTGCTGTTCTTCTACTTCACCGGCCTGACCCTGCTGGAGTTCTTCGGCATCTCCCTGCCGGCCTTCCGCATCGCCGGCGGGGTGATCCTGTTCCTGCTGGGCCTGGACATGGCCCGCGACGACTTCACCGCCAAGTTCGCCGACGCCGCCGAGGCGGGCGAGGTCGAGGGGGCGCGGGCCTATGCCAAGCGTCGGTTCGAGCGGCTGGTGGTGCCGTTCGCCATGCCGTTGCTGATCGGGCCGGGGGCGATCTCCACAGTGGTCATCTACGCCAGCGAGGCCAAGGCCATCGGCTGGATGGGCGACGCGGCCGGGGTGGCGGCCCTGTTCGCGGTGTCGGTGGTGACCATGATCTGCTTCTGGCTGACGCCGGTGATCAGCCGCATCCTCGGCCGGATCGGCATGACCATCATCGTGCGGGTGCTGGGGCTGATCCTCTGCGCCATGGCGGTGCAGTTCGTGATCGTCGGGATTTCCGACACCACCCGCAACCTGATCACGCCGGCGGCGGCTGCGCCCTACGCGGCGGAGCGCTAAGCCCGCGTATTCCGGAACCGTCCGCCCTGGCTGGCCAGCAGGGCCAGCAGCCATTCGTCGGGCAGGATCTTGGCCAGCGCCGCAATGGCCTTGTTCGGGGCGCCGGGCACGCAGACGGGCCGATTGGCCTCCGCCGCCTCATAGCCGTTGGCCGCCACCTCGTCGGCGCCCAGCCACAGCCAGTCGGGGGTCGAGCGGGTGACCAGCTCGCGCGTGTGGTTCACGTCGTGGAATTCGCTGTAGGTGAAGCCGGGGCAGAGGGCGGTGACATGCACGCCGGTGTTCTGGGTCTCCAGGTGCAGGCTCTGGCTGAAGCGGACCAGGTAGCTCTTCGACGCCGCATACAGGGTATGGCCCGCCGCCCCCGGCATCAGACCGGCCAGGGAAGCGACATTGACGATCCGCCCGAACCTTCGCGCCAGCATGCCCGGCAGCACCTTGTGCGCCAGGTCGGACGGGGCAGTCAGCATCACCTGGATGAAGTCGCGCTGGTCGGCCCAGGGCGTCTCCGCATAGAGGCCGGGCAGGCCGTAGCCGGCGTTGTTGACGAGGGCGTCGACCTCGCGGCCATGGGCGGCCAGCTGCGCCAGGATGGCGTCGGGCGCGGCCGGGTCGGCCAGGTCGGCGGTGACGGTGAGGGTTTCGACGCCAGACCTGAGACTGATTTCCTCGGCCAGGGCGGTCAGCTTGTCGGCGCGGCGGGCGGTCAGGGCCACGTCATAGCCGTGGGCGGCGTAGATGCGGGCGAAGGCGGCGCCGATGCCGGCGGAGGCGCCGGTGATCAGGGCGAGGCGACGGGCCATTGGGGTTCCGGAGTAAAGTTCAGACGGAAACTGACCTGCGCCGCCTTCGCGATCAAGCGGTGGCGGGTTCGGCCAGCAGATCGGCGACGGTGATCTTTGACAACCGCTCGCTGGCGGCGCTGTCGGCGGCGCGGATGGCGGCGCTTACCGCGTCGGGAATCCGTTCGCCCACAGGGCAACCCTTCACCCCGGCGGGGGCGACGCCTAGGTGGGTGCAACCGTCGACCGCCCGCAGCACCATATCGAGAGTGATGCTCTCCGGCGACCGGGTTAGCCAGGCGCCGCCGCCGGCCCCCATGCGGGTGCCGATCAGGCCGGCCTTGGCCAGCATCGCGGTCACCCGCCGCACCACCACCGGGTTTGTCGGCATGGAGGCGGCCAGCTGGGCGGACGAGACGGCGCGCGCCGGCGCATCGGCGTCCATATGCGCCAAGTAGGCCAGGGCGTGTGCCGCAACGGGGAATTTCTGGCTGTCTGACATCGTCGGTTGTTGAAAAGGTAGGCGCCCGAAGGGTTGCGGGCAATGGGCGCGGCGAATCCGCCTGAAACCGGCGGGCGATTGATGCGCTGTTGGAAAGGGTGTATCGCGCCCGCCGCGCCGTTGGTGGCGCTCCGCTCGTGGCCCTTCCAGGCCCTGGATACCTGATCGCATGGCCTCTGAGCCCGCCGATACCGCCGCCGCAAGCGCCAGCGCTGGGCCGGACATGACCCTCACCGTAGGCCCGGACGGCCAAAACCCGGAAAGCCAGACCGGCGCCGGCCATGGCCACAGCGGCTTCTGGATGCTGACCGTCGGCGCCATCGGGGTGGTGTTCGGCGACATCGGCACCAGCCCTCTCTACGCCATGCGGGAGGCTCTCGCGCATTCGAAGAGCGGCGGGACCAGCGAGCTGGCGGTGCTGGGCGTGGTGTCCCTGGTCATCTGGGCGCTGATCCTCATCGTGACCTTGAAGTACGTCGTGCTGCTGATGCGGGCCGACAACAAGGGCGAGGGCGGCACCCTGGCGCTGATGGCGCTGGCCCGGCGCACCCTGGCCAAGCCCAATGGCAAGCGGTCGGCGACGGTCTTCTTCCTGGGCGTCATCGGGGCGGCGCTGTTCTACGGCGACGGCATCATCACACCGGCCATCTCGGTGCTCTCGGCGGTCGAGGGCCTGAAAGAGGCGCCGGGCCTGGGCGGCCGGGTCGACAGCTGGATCCTGCCGATCTCCGCCGGGATCCTGATCGCCCTGTTCCTGGTCCAGTCGCGCGGCACCCATCGGATGGCGTCGCTGTTCGGGCCGATCACCCTGGTCTGGTTCCTAGTGCTGGGCGGGCTCGGCCTCTACCACCTATTTGACGATCTCTCGATCTTCCGGGCGCTCAGCCCCCACTACGGGATCGCCTTCCTGCTCAACAACGGCTTCCTGGGCTTCGTCATCCTGGGCAGCGTCTTCCTGGCGGTGACCGGCGCCGAGGCGCTGTATTCGGATATGGGTCACTTCGGGAAGAAGCCGATCCAGGCCGGCTGGCTCTACCTGGTGTTCCCCTGCCTGGCGCTGAACTACCTGGGCCAGGGCGCCTCGATCCTGGCGCATCCGGAGGCGCGGCTGAACCCCTTCTGGGAGATGGTGCCGCAGGTGGTCTACTGGCCGGTGCTGCTGCTCGCCACCCTGGCCACGATCATCGCCAGCCAGGCGGTGATCACCGGCGCCTTCTCGGTGACCCAGCAGGCGGTACAGCTCGGCCTGCTGCCGCGCATCGACATCCGCCGCACCAGCGAGACCCAGGCGGGGCAGATCTTCGTGCCGCAGGTCAACACCATGCTGATGATCGGCGTGCTGGTCTTGCTGTTCAGCTTCAAGACCTCCAGCGCTCTGGCCGCCGCCTATGGCATCGCGGTGACGGGCTCGATGTTCGTCGACACCCTGCTGGCCTTCGTGATCATCCGCTTCCTTTGGAAGTGGAAATGGGCCGCCACCCTCGCCGTGCTTGTGCCCCTGCTGGTCATCGACCTGACCTTCATCTCCTCCAACCTGCTGAAGCTCCCGCAAGGGGCCTGGATGCCGCTGGTGTTCGGCGCGGTGCTGGTGGTGATCATGTGGACCTGGACCCGCGGGGCGCAGATCCTGACCGAAAAGACCCGGCGCGATTCCGTGCCCCTGGCGGACCTGATCGGCATTCTGGAGGCCCGCGCCCCGCACCGGGCGCCGGGCACCGCCATCTTCCTGACCAGCGATCCGGACATGACCCCGGTCGCCCTGATGCACAATCTCAAGCACAACAAGGTGCTGCACGAGAAGAACATCATCGCCACGGTGCGCTCGGCCGAGACGCCGCGGGTGCCCGAGAGCGAGCGGGTGAAGATCGAGAAGGTCAATGACGACTTCAAGAAGCTGATCATCACCTACGGCTTCATGGAGAGCCCGAACGTGCCCAAGGCCCTGGCCCTGTGCCGCCGGCAGGGGCTGAAGTTCGACATCATGGCCACCAGCGTCTTCCTGGGCCGCCGGTCGATCGTGCCCAGCGCCAACAGCGGCATGCCCCTGTGGCAGGATAAGCTGTTCATCTTCCTGATGAAGAACGCCGCCAACCCGACCGACTTCTTCAAGATCCCGCCCGGACGGGTGGTGGAGCTGGGCGCGCAGGTGACGGTCTAGGCTCGGCCGCCTGCTTCGCGTAAGGAGCGCCAATGGTGATCCAGATCCTTTCCATCGCGGGCGACCTGTTCTGGATTCTGGCCCTGGCGATCATGGCCTCGCTGTCCTGGGCGGCGCAGAAGCGGATACCCAAGGGCCTGGCCGTACCGGTGGCCTGGCGCGGCGAGCAGGTGCTGGTCCGGGCGCCCAAGCCGGCGGCGCTCTGGGGGGTGATCCTGCTCGGGCTGGTGATCGGCGCCTGGCTGCAGATCGAGAGCAGCAATCGCGGCACGACCCTGAACCACGCGATCATCTGGCTCTGCGTCCGCGCCACGGTCGCGCCCCTGCTGGCGACCCTGCACATCACCCAGGTCCGCAAGGGCCTGGAGACGCTGGCCAAAGAGGGCGCGCTGTAGCCCCCTTGGGACCGCCCTAGATCTGCCCCGGCTTGACCATCGGCTGGTTCAGGGTCGCCGGCCTTCCCATCGCCAGCAGGGCGTTGGCCACCGCCGGGCCGATCACCGGAGTGCCCGGTTCGCCCGCGCCGGTGGGGGCGTTGTTGGAGGGCAGGATGTAGGTCTCCACCGTCGGCGCCTCGCCCATCCGCAGGACGCGGTAGCTGTCGAAGTTGGTCTGTTCGACCGCCCCGTCCTTCAGCGTGACTTCGCCGTAAAGAGTGGCTGAGAGGCCGTAGCAGGTGCCGCCTTCCATCTGAGCGGCGATCTGGTCGGGACTGATGGCGATGCCGCAATCGATGGCGGTGACCACCCGGCCGACCTTGGGCTCGCTACCCGGCACGATCTTCACCTCGGCGATCTGGGCGACCACGGAGCCGAAGCTCTCATGCACGGCGACGCCGCGGGTGAAACCCTCGGTCACCGTCTGCCCGGCCTTTTCCACCGCCAGGTTCAGCACCGCCAGGTGCCGCTTGGCGTCGGCCTTCGTATAGAGGGCGCGGCGGTATTCGATCGGGTCCTTGCCGGCCTTGCGGGCCAGCTGGTCGATGGTGTGTTCCATGACGAAGGCGGTGTGGGTCGCCCCCACCGAGCGCCACCACAGCACCGGCACCCCGACGTCGGGCAGGGCCACCGCAGCGTCGACGTGCGGCGTCGCCTTCAGGTAGGGCGAGCCGTGGGTTCCCTCGACCGCCGTCTCGTCCAGCTCGGGCACGCCCATGGGGGAGCCCTTCATGATCGACTGGGTGACGATCCGGTGGCGCCAAGTGGCCGGGAATCCGTCCTTGTCGAGCCGGATTTTCACATCGTGATGCACCAGGGGGCGGAAATAGCCGGCGCGCTGGTCGTCCTCGCGGTCCCAGACCAGTTTCACCGGCGTGCCCTTGCCGATCTTCTTGGCGATGTGGACGCATTCGGTGACGTAGTCGGACTGGAAGGTCGCGCGCCGCCCGAAGCTGCCGCCGGCGAAAAGGGTCTCGATCTGCACCGCGCCCGGCAGGTTGCCGACGATCTTGGCCGTGTTCAGCTGATCGACGGTCGGCATCTGAGAGCCGAAGGTCAGGGTGGCGTTGTTGCCCTTCACCCGCGCCACGCAGTTCATCGGCTCCATGGTGGCGTGCGACAGGTAGGGGAAGTCGTAGGCGACTTCGAACAGCTCGCCGTCGGTGACACTGTTGACGTCGCCCTTGCCCCCGAAGGCCGTCCATTTGACGTCCTCCGGCCCCTGCCCGGCGGCGATCTTCTTGAACTCGGCCAGGATGGCGGCGGAGCCGCGCTTCTCGACCTTGTCCTCGTTCCACTCGACCTTGAGCGCCTCGCGCCCCTTCTTGGCGGCCCAGGTGTTCTGCGCCACCACGGCCACGCCGCTGGGGATCTTGAACACATCGATCACGCCGGGGACCTTGCGGGCGGCAGCGTCGTCGAAGCTGGTCACCTTGCCGCCGAAACGGGGGGCATGGGCCACCATGGCGGTCAGCAGGCCCTCCTCGCGGACGTCCTGGGTGAACCGGGCCGTGCCGTTCGACTTGATCACGCTGTCCTTGCGCCGCACCCGGTCGGTGCCGATCAGGGTGAAGGCCTTGGGGTCCTTCAGCACCGGGGCCTCGGGCGGGGTCACCTTCTGGGCGTCGGCCAGCAGGTCGCCGAAGGCCGCCGATTTGCCGGAGGCGGCGTGGCTGGCCAGGCTGTCCTTGACGGTGATCTCGCTGGCGTTGACCTGCCACAGGTTGGCCGCCGCCTGGACGAACATCGCCCGGGCCGCGGCCCCGGCCTTGCGCAGCTGCTCCCAGCTGTTGGCGATGGCCGTCGAGCCGCCGGTCCCCTGCACCCCCATGCCGGTGTTGGCGTAGAGCTTGGTATTGGCGGGCGCCTGCTCGACCCGCACGCGGCTCCAGTCGGCGTCCAGTTCCTCGGCGACGATGGCCGCCAGGCCGGCGTGGTTGCCCTGGCCGAACTCGATGTGTTTGGAGACCACCGTCACCGCCCCGTCGGCGGTGATCTTCAGGAAGGGACCGAACTCGCCGACCTTGACCGGGCTGCCGGCGCTCATCGCGTCAGCCAACGAACAACCGACCAGGAGGGCGCCGGAGGCGGCCACACCCGTGACGATCACCTCGCGGCGGGTGGCGCCGGCCTCGACCGTGTCGGCGGCAGCGGCGGCGAGATTGCGGATATGACGGGTCATGGCCTTCCCCCTCAGCTGGTCGGCGCGGCGGCGGTCGGAAGCGCGGCGCCGATGCCGGCGGCTTCCTTGATGGCGGCGCGGATGCGCTGGTAGGTCCCGCAGCGACAGATGTTGCCGCTCATCGCCGCGTCGATCTCTTCGTCGGTCGGGGCCTTCTTCTCGGCCAGCAGGGCCGCGGCGCTCATGATCTGGCCGGACTGGCAGTAGCCGCATTGCGGCACGTCCAGCTTGGCCCAGGCCTGTTGCGCCGGATGCGATCCGCCCAGCCCTTCGATAGTGGTGACCTTCAGCCCCGCCGCGGCGCTGACCGGCAGCGAGCAGCTGCGCACCGGCTGGCCGTCCAGGTGCACGGTGCAGGCGCCGCACTGGGCGATGCCGCAGCCGAACTTGGTTCCGGTCAGCCCGACCTCGTCCCGCAGGACCCACAGCAGGGGCGTATCCTCAGCCGCCTGTACGGTCACGGCCTTGCCGTTGACCTCGAATGCGATCGCCATCGCGCCCTCCTCCAGAGCCTATCGGGGCTATCTTAACGCTGTTCACCCGCCCCATTGCCAGCGAAAAATTCGCCCCGCCGCGCGACGGGGGAAAGCGAAATCTTGCACGCGGCGAGCGACAGGTGGATGAAGCCCGCCATGCCCCTGATCCTTCCCGCCGGCGAGACCCTGATCGCCGCCACCCACAATCCCGGCAAGGCGCGCGAGCTGGCCGCCCTGCTGGACGGCCGGTTCAAGGTGATCACCGCCGGCGAGGCCAACATCCCCGAGCCTGACGAGACCGAGAGCACCTTCGTCGGCAACGCCCTGCTGAAGGCCCGCCACGCCGCCCAGATCGGCCGCCGCATCGCCCTGGCCGACGACAGCGGCTTGTCGGTGACGGCCCTGGAGGGGGCTCCGGGCATCTTCTCCGCCCGCTGGGCCGGGCCGACCAAGGACTTCGCCCTGGCCATGCGCAAGGTCGAGGAGCGGCTGGAAGAGGTCGGCTCCGACGACCGCGCCGCCTGGTTCACCTGCGCCCTGGCCGTGGCCTGGCCGGATGGGCCGGCGGTGGTGGTCGAGGGCCGGGTCGATGGCACGCTGAGCTTTCCGCCGCGCGGCAACCGGGGGTTCGGCTACGATCCGATCTTCGTCCCCGAGGGTCACAGCCAGACCTTCGGCGAAATGGACCCGGCCGCCAAGGACGCCATGAGCCACCGCGCCCGCGCGTTCGAGCTCCTGAAGGCGGCGCTCTTTGACTGACGACCCGGGCGTCCCCGAACTCGGGGTCTATGTCCACTGGCCGTACTGCGCCCGCATCTGCCCCTACTGTGACTTCAACGTCGTCCGTGATCGGGGCCAGACCGACCAGCAGGCGGCCCTCGCAGACGCCATAGTCGCCGACCTGACGGCCCAGCGCGCCCTGACCGGCCCCCGCCGGCTGGTCAGCGTCTTTTTCGGCGGCGGCACCCCCTCGCTGATGGATCCGGCGGCGGTGGCGCGGGTGATCGAGACCGCCCGCCGCCTATGGGACGCCGCCCGCGATCTGGAGATCAGCCTCGAGGCCAACCCCACGGATGGGGAAACCGGCCGCTTCGCCGCCCTGGCCGGGGCCGGCGTGAACCGCCTGTCCCTGGGGGTCCAGGCGCTCGACGGCGCGTCCCTGGCCTTCCTGGGCCGCAACCATGACGCCGCCGCCGCCCGCCGCGCCGCCGAGACCGCTGCCCGCCTGTTCCCCCGTCTTTCGCTGGACCTGATCTATGCCCGCCCCGGCCAGACACCGGACCTGTGGGCCGAGGAACTGCGCCGCGCCCTGGACTGGGGTCCCGAGCACCTGTCGCCCTACCAGCTGACCATCGAGCAGGGCACGGCCTTCGACCGGGCTGTGCGGCGCGGGTCGTTCAGGCCCGCCGACGAGGCCCTGGGCGCCGCCCTCTACGAGACCACCCAGACGGTGCTGGAGGCCGCCGGCTTCGACGCCTACGAAGTGTCCAACCACGCCCGGGGCGAGGCCGCCCGTTCGCGCCACAACCTGGTCTACTGGCGGGGCCGCGACTATGTCGGCGCCGGGCCAGGGGCTCATGGCCGGCTGACCCGGGCCGGCGCCCGCACCGCCACCACGGCCGCGCGCGGCATCGACGCCTATATCCGCCGGGTCGCCGACACCGGAGTCGGCTTCGAGGCCGAGACCCTGAGCCCCCTCGAGGCGGCCGAGGAGCGCCTTCTGATGGGCCTGCGCATCGACGAGGGCGTGGGTTGGGGCGAGGTCGGCGCGCTTGAACTCTCCCCCGATGCGCCCATCGTCCAGACCCTGGTTGCCGAGGGCCTGCTGGCCGACGACCCGGCCCGCCTTCGCGCCACCCGCGACGGGCGGCTGGTGCTCGACTGGCTCACCGGCCGCCTTGCCGGCGCCTGACGTCAATGCCCGCTTGAGCCTGTTCGCCGGCCGTTGTATCCCCGCCCGGCAAGTTTCAAATCCCGGGACAGACGATGGCTGACGAATACCACCGCGGCGAGATGGACATCCACGAGCAGGTCGCGACCTACAATGCGGTCATGGCGCTGACCAAGTGGGGCTCGCTGGCCATCGCCGTGTCGGTGCTGGCCCTGACCCTGTGGTTCTGCACCCCGTTCGGCTTCTTTGGCGGCCTGATCCCCTCGCTGGTGGTGCTGGTGGTCGGCATCCTGATCCTGCGGGACAAGAAGGGCGGCGGCCACTAGGCCTTTGCCGATAAGGCTTTCCGAACGCCGGCGCGCCTCAGGCCCGCCGGCGTTCGCATGTCTGGAGCCAGGGTTACGCTGCGTCGCGGCATAATTTTTCGCACTGCACATCCCCCGGCTCGACAAGGGGCAAGAATATCCCCTAAACAGGCCTCGTCAGGCGCGTCAGTCGCCAGGGGACGGGGAGACAGCCGGCATGGCCGTGATCGCGGTGACCAGGGAACGTCGCGCGGGTGAGACGCGGGTCGCCGCCACGCCGGAGACGGTGAAGAAACTGATCGCGGCCGGCTGGAGCGTCACCATCGAGGCGGGCGCGGGGATGGCCTCGGCCTATCCGGACGCCGACTACGAGGCGGCCGGCGCCAAGGTGGAAAAGACCCTCAAGGCCACGCTGAAGGACGCCGACCTGGTGTTCAAGGTGCGCGGTCCGGAGGCCGAGGAGATCGCCGCCCTGAAGCCCGGCGCCTTGGTTGCCGCCACGCTCAACCCCTACCAGGACAAGGACACCTTGAACGGTCTGGCCACGGCCGGCGCCAGCGCCTTCGCCATGGAGTTCGTGCCTCGCATCACCCGCGCCCAGGTGATGGACGTGCTGTCCTCCCAGGCCAACCTGGCCGGCTATCGCGCGGTGATCGAGGGGGCCGAGGCCTTCGGCAAGGCCCTGCCCATGATGATGACCGCCGCCGGCACCGTGGCTGCTGCAAAAGTGTTCATCATGGGGGTCGGCGTCGCGGGGCTGCAGGCCATCGCCACCGCCCGGCGCCTGGGCGCGGTGGTCACCGCCACCGACGTTAGGCCCGCCACCAAGGAACAGGTCGAGAGCCTGGGCGCCAAGTTCCTCGCCGTCGAGGACGAGGAATTCAAGAACGCCCAGACCGCCGGCGGCTACGCCAAGGAGATGAGCGCCGAGTACCAGGCCAAGCAGGCCGAGCTGCTGACCGGCCACATCGCCAAGCAGGACATCGTGATCACCACGGCCCTGATCCCCGGTCGCCCGGCGCCGAAGCTGGTCAGCGCCGCCCAGGTGGCGTCGATGAAGCCCGGCAGCGTGCTGGTCGACCTGGCCGTCGAGCAGGGCGGCAATGTCGAGGGCGCAAAGCTGGGCGAGACCGTGATCACCGCCAACGGGGCCAAGATCCTCGGCGCCGCCAACCTGCCCGGCCGCATCGCCACTGACGCCAGCGCCCTCTACGCCCGCAACCTGATGGCCTTCGCCACCCTGCTGCTGGACAAGGAGGGGGCGCTGAACCCCGACTATGAGGACGAGATCCTCAAGGCCGCCCTCGTCACCCAGGGCGGCAAGGTCGTCCACCCCAATCTGGCCGGCTAGGCCTTAGAGGAGCCATCGATGGACGCCGTCGATCCCACCATCTTCCGCCTGGCCATCTTCGTGCTGGCCATCTTCGTTGGCTACTATGTGGTCTGGAGCGTCACCCCGGCCCTGCACACCCCGCTGATGGCCGTGACCAACGCCATCAGCTCGGTGATCATCGTGGGCGCCCTGATTGCCGCCGCCGCCGATCCCTCCACGGCCGCCACCACCGGCGATGGTTGGATTTCCAAGGGCGCGGGCGCGATCGCCGTGGCCCTGGCGGCCGTCAACATCTTCGGCGGCTTCCTGGTCACCCAGCGGATGCTGGCCATGTACAAGAAGAAGGACAAGGCGTGAGTCTCGATCCGGACGACATACTGGACGGCATCCTCCTGGCTCAGATGGTGCTGAGCTTTGGCTTCCTGGCGGCCGGCTTCCTTCTGCTGCCCTGGCGCTCGAAGGCGGTGGGCCTCCACCGCGTGATGCTGTTTGGTTTGGCCCTGGTCGTGCTCAACATCTACAGCATGGTCGACGTGACCTTGACACTCGAAGCCGACCGTCACTGGCCCTACTTCGCCCGCCTTCTCGCCCTCGACCTGATCCTCACAGTCGTTGCGGCCTGCATTGTTCACCTCGGACGCCAGGCGGCAGGTCAGGCGCCGTCCAACGAACAGGCTGCGCGCCCTTGACCAACCAGCTCGCCTCCCAGCTTCTTGGCTATCTCTGCGGGATCGGCGGGCTTGTCGGCGTCGGCGCCTATATCTGGGTGGTGCTCAAGCGCCGCCGCTGGCTGAACAGCGCAGGACTGCTGCTGACGGGCCTCGGGCTGATGCAGCTGTCGCTGATGATCCATCAGAACCTCGGCATGACCGGGCTGATCCAGGCGGGCCTGGCCGTGGCCCTGCTGCTGGCGGCGGTGATCGTCCAGCTGGTCGCGGCCGTGCGCGCCCGCACACCCTGGGACGGGACCGAACGGCGGAGCGGCGCTGAATGACCTGGGCCAAGCTTCCCAAGGGTCTGAGGATCTTGATCGGCCTGATGCTCACCGCCACGGCAGTGGCCGTCGGGATCGCGGCGGGGTCCGGGCCTGGGTCCCGGCTGTTCTTCGAGGGCCAGTTGGGCGCCATGCCGTTCCGGACAGGGCTATTGGCCGCCATGGCAATCGGGATGATCGCGACCTTCACCCTGCCATCTCTACGGGAGAAGCGCGCCCGCTGTCTTATGGCCCTTCAGGGACTGTTGTTCCTCAACCTGGCCCTGACCGAGGTCTATACGCTCACGCCGTTTAAGCTCTTCGCCGGCGCCGGCCTGATCTGCGTGCTCGCTTACCTGGCGCTCGGCCGGTTCGAGCCCAAGCCGCCGGAGACCCGGCCGTGAGCCCCTTCAACCTGTCTCCCCTGGGCCTGGTCGCCAGCCTGTGCGGCCTGGCGATCCTGGCCTTTGCCGGATACTTCGCCACCAAGCGGCTGCGGCGGGAGCTGGGCGGGCCTCGCCACGCACAGGCCGCCTGGGGGATCGTCGCGATCTCCTTAGCCGGTCAGGCCGTCGTCCTGGCCATCGGCTGGAGCGAGCGGAGCCTGATCACGCTTGCGCCGTCCGCGATCATCGGCGGCAGCCTGTTGCGGATCGCGCCGGAGCTGACGCCCCGGTTCATGCCGCTGTTGGCCGTGGCGGCCGGCGCGCTGCCGCCGCTGGCGCTGACGGCCGTTCATGTCGCGCGCGCCTACAGCGGCAGCGACCGGGTCGACATGTTCATCTGCGCGGTCGTTCTCGCGGCGATCCTGCTGCTCGCCGTCACCCGACTGTGGCTGATCCTGCGACCCACAGAGACCAACAACGCCCCCACGACAGGGACGGGAACCTCCTCATGAACGCCAACCTCGCCGCCGTCCTCTACATCGTCTCGGGCGTGCTGTTCATTCTGGCCCTGCGGGGTCTGTCCAGCCCGGTGACCAGCCAGGCGGGCAACCGCAACGGCATGATCGGCATGGGCATCGCGGTGTTCACCGTGCTGGCCACCCTGTGGAGCGAGGGCAAGCTCGACACGGTCACCATCGGCCTGATCCTGGGCGGCGTCGCGGTCGGCGGGACCATCGGTGCGGTGATCGCGCGGCGGGTGGCCATGACCGCCATGCCGCAGCTGGTGGCGGCCTTCCACAGCCTGGTCGGCATGGCCGCCTGCCTGGTCGCGGTGGCCGCCATCTATGCGCCCGCCGCCTACGGCATCGGCGATGCCACGGAAATCCACGCCATCTCGCTGATCGAGCTGTCGGTGGGCCTGGCCATCGGGGCGGTGACCTTCACCGGCTCGGTGATCGCGTTTGCCAAGTTGAACGGCAACATGAGCGGGGCGCCCATCCTGCTGCCGGCGCGCCACCTGCTGAATATCGTGATCGCCCTGGCCATCGTGGCCCTGGTGGTCTTCCTAGTGATGAGCGGCGGCCAGGCCAAATGGGCCTTCTGGGCCATCTTCGGCCTCTCTCTTCTGATCGGCGTCACCCTGATCATTCCGATCGGCGGGGCGGACATGCCGGTCGTGGTGTCGATGCTGAACAGCTATTCGGGCTGGGCGGCGGCGGCCCTGGGCTTCACGCTCGAGAACGTCACCCTGATCATCACCGGCGCCCTGGTCGGCAGCTCCGGCGCCATCCTCAGCTACATCATGTGCAAGGGGATGAACCGCAGCTTCATCTCGGTGATCCTCGGCGGCTTCGGGGCCGATGACAGCGCCGCCGCCGGCGGCGGCCATGTCGAAACCCGCCCGGTCAAACAGGGCAGCGCGGACGACGCCGCCTTCATCATGAAGAACGCCAGCAAGGTGATCATCGTGCCCGGCTACGGCATGGCGGTCAGCCAGGCGCAACATGCCCTGCGGGAAATGGCCGACAAGCTGAAGGAGGAGGGCGTCGACGTGAAGTACGCCATCCACCCGGTGGCCGGCCGCATGCCCGGCCACATGAACGTGCTGCTGGCCGAAGCCAACGTTCCTTACGATGAGGTGTTCGAGCTGGAGGACATCAACAGCGAGTTCTCCACCGCCGACGTGGCCTTCGTCATCGGGGCCAACGACGTGACCAACCCGGCCGCCAAGACCGACCCGACCAGCGCCATCTACGGCATGCCGATCCTGGACGTGGAAAAGGCCCGCACCGTGCTGTTCGTCAAACGCGGGATGAGCTCGGGCTACGCCGGGGTCGAGAACGAGTTGTTCTTCCGCGACAACACCATGATGCTGTTCGGCGACGCCAAGAAGATGGTCGAGGGGATCCTCAAGGGGCTGTAGCGGCATGGCCAGCCGGTCGCCGAATCGGCCGCTGATCAAGGCGGCGATTGTGGTCGCCCTGGTGCTGGCGGCGGTTTGGGCGGCGGGCGTGGGCTACATCTACGCCAACCAGCGGCGCTATCTCTACTATCCCGACCCCAGGCCACAGGTCATCGACCCCGACGGCCCTGCTATTCAGGCCGTGCGGCTTAAGACCGCCGATGGGGAGAGCCTGGTCGGCTGGTGGCTGCCGCCGGAGGACGGCCAGCCGGTCTTTCTGTTCTTCCCCGGCAACGCGCTCGGGCTGTCGGTCTACGACTGGCGCTACCGGCTTTGGTCGGAACGGGGCGCCGGCTTTCTGGCGTTGGGCTACCGCGGATTCAGCGGTTCGACCGGCAAGCCCAGCGAGACCGGCCTGACCCTCGATGCCGAAACGGCCTACAGCTGGGTGGCCGCCCACTATCCGGCCGACCGGATCGTCATCAACGGCTACAGCCTGGGCACGGGCGTGGCGGTCCGGCTGGCCACCAAGCGGCCGGCCCGCGCCCTGGTGCTGGAAGCCCCCTACACCAGCACGGTGGACGTCGCCCGGCCTCACATGCTCTGGGCGCCTGTCGATCTGCTGATGCATGACAAGTTCGACAGCCGGTCGCTGATCGGCGAGGTCCGCATGCCGATCATGATCGTCCACGGGGACCGCGACCAGACCATCCCCTTCGCCCTGGGCCAGGCGCTCTACGAAGCCGCGCCGCAGCCCAAGCGGTTCCTGCGCATGGAGGGGGTGGACCACAACGGCTTGACCACCGACGCGGAGATGAACGCCATCTGGAGCTTCATCGGCGCGGACAAGCCGACCATCAGCCCTTAGGCCGCCGAAGGCTGCGCCTGGCGTTCCAGCAGGGCGAGGATGGCCTCGGCGGAGCGGGCCTGGCGCAACTGGGCGCGCAGGTCGGCCTGGCGCATCAGGCGCGAGACCTTGGCCAGGGCGCGCAGGTGGGCGCTGTCGGCCGACGCATCGGCCGGGGCCAGCAGGGCAAACAGCAGGTCCACCGGCTGGCCGTCGACGGCCTCGAAAGCGATCGGGGTTTCCAGCCGCACGAACACCGCGCGCATCGCATCCAGGCCCTCGATCCGGGCATGGGGCACGGCCACCCCGGCGCCGACACCGGTCGAGCCGGCCGCCTCGCGCTCCAGCAGGCCGTCGAGCACCGTCACCGCATCCAGGCCCAGGGTGCGGGCGGCGACGTCGCCGATCACGGAAAGAACCTGTCGCTTGGACCCGCCGCTCGCCCGGGGAACGATGGCGCGGGGGTCCAGGATGTCGCGGATGGCCATGTAGGGAACGCAAACCTGCAAGGGTGAAACCAGTCGGGCGCTCGGTGAACCGGCGCCCGGGAGGCCCTACCCCCGAACGCCCGAACCGTTCCCTTTGGCCCCGTTGACTCGGGTGCGTTCAGGATCGATCCAGCCGATATTGCCGTCCGCCCGTCGATAGACGACAGACAGCCCGCCGTGCGCGGCGTTCCTAAACACAATTGTTTGCGATTCAGTCAAGTCGAGTTCCATAACCGCCCCCGAAACGGTCAAAACTTTCACCTCAGTGTCATTCTCGGCAATGACCATGGCGCTGGGGGCGCCGTCGGCGGCGCGTTCGTCCTCGGCCCAGGTCTCGTCGTCCTCGCCCTCGTCGGGGGAGCGCAGGGTCGTATAGACCGCGAAATTCCGCTCCTCCTTGGCCGAGGCGGCGGGGCTGTAGTCCTTCAGCCGGCGCTTGTAGCGACGCACCCGCGTCTCGATCTTGTTCAAGGCGTCGGTGAAGGCCGCATGGGCGTCGCCGCCCATGCCGTGGCTCTGCAGCCGTTGCCCGGAGGCGAGATTCACCGAGCAATCGACGCGGAATCCATGACCCGCGCGGCTGACCGTCACGTCGGCTGCGCCGCCGCGATCGAAGTACTTGCCAATGCCTGTGGTGAGGTCGTCGGTGATGCGGTCCCGAAGCGAAGTCCCGACGTCAACTTGCTTACCAGCGACTTGGATCTGCATTCGCCTACAACGCGCTAGGCTCCGGATGGTGTCAAGGAATCGACACAGACCTCGCCCTTTTGTGAGGTCACCCCATCATCCGCTCGAGCATGGCGATCAGCTTTTCCAGGCCTACGATCGCCGCCCGGCCGCCGATGAACAGCAGGCCGATGCTGACCGCGGAAATGGCGTAGGCGATCAGGGCCAGGATGCCGTCCCGCTGCAGCATCGCCAGGCCGAACAGGGCGATGGCCGCCGCCGGGGCCATGTTGCCCAGTGGGATCGGCAGGATCAGCACCAGCGCCAGGAGAAAGCAGACCAGGGCGATCACCCGGTCGCCCACCGAGCCGAACAGGAAGGTCAGCCGAGGCTTGGAGATCTTCTGAACCTTCTCCAGCCAGGGGATCATCTTCTCGAAGGCCTGGGCCACCCGCTCGCGCTTGATCGGCCGCTCGTCGATGAAGTTCGGCAACCAGGGCCCGCGCACGCCGAACAGCATCTGCGGCGACAGCAGCACCAGGGGCAGTCCCAGGAAGGTCGAGGCCCCGGGCGGCATCGGCAGCCAGTTGGGCGCCGCGAACAGGAACAACATCGCCCCGAACGCGCGGTGACCCAGCCGGTGGATGATCTCCCCCAGGGTCACGGTCGGATCGGGATCGTCGGCGATTTCCCGCATCACCTCGGAGAGGGCGAGTTTTCGGTCCTGGGGGTCCATGCAGCCTCCGCGGCGATGAACGCACGACGGCGGCGTTCGGTCCGCAAGACGGTGTTCTTAGGCGTTCGCGCGCAACATCCGCCGCCGTTCGACGGAGGACGGAATCCGCATCGCTTCCCGATACTTGGCGACGGTGCGGCGGGCGATATCGACGCCGGCTTCCTTCAGGATCTCGACGATCGTGTCGTCGGAGTGGACCTCGGCCTCGTTCTTCTCGGCGTCGATCAGCTGGCGGATGCGGTGACGGACGCTCTCGGCCGAATGGGCCTCGCCGCCGTCGGCCGAGGCGATCGCGCTGGTGAAGAAGAACTTCAGCTCGAACAGGCCGCGCGGGGTGGCGATGTACTTGTTCGAGGTCACCCGGCTGACGGTGCTCTCGTGCATGCCGATGGCGTCGGCCACGGTCTTCAGGTTCAGCGGCCGCAGGTGCTGCACCCCGAAGGCCAGGAAGCCGTCCTGCTGGCGGACGATCTCGGACGCCACCTTGAGAATGGTGCGGGCCCGCTGGTCCAGGCTGCGGACCAGCCAGCTGGCGTTGGCCAGGCAGTCGCTGAGGAAGGCCTTGTCGGCGTCGGTGCGGGCGCCGCCGGAGACGCGGGCGTGATAGCGCTGGTCGACGAGCACCCGGGGCAGGGTATCGGTGTTGAGTTCCACGTGCCACAGCCCGCCCGGCCCCTCGCGCACGAACACGTCCGGGGAAACGGGATGCGCCGGCTCGCCGCCAAACGCCGCGCCCGGCCGGGGCGTCAGGGCCTTCAGCTCGGCGATCATGTCGCGCAGGTCTTCATCGTCGACTCCGCAGGCCTTCTTCAGCGCGCTCATGTCGCGCCGGGCCAGCAGATCGAGGTTTTCCAGCAGGCAGGCCATAGCCGGGTCCAACCGGTCGCGTTCCTTGAGCTGCAGCGACAGGCACTCGCGCACGTCGCGGGCCATGACTCCGGTCGGCTCGAACCCGTGCAGGACCGTCAGCACGCTCTCGACGAAGGCCTGGCCGCAGCCCAGCCGCTCGCCGATCTCCGACAGGTCGGCGCGCAGATAGCCGCCGTCATCGACCGCATCGATCAGCACAGTCGCCACGCCGCGCTCGGCCTCGGTCAGGCCGGCGACGTTCAGCTGGTCGTGCAGGTGCTCGGCCAGGGTCTTTTCGCGGGACAGCCGACCCTCGAAATCGTCCTCGCTCTCGAAACTGCCGCCCTTGCCGGCGCGGGACCAGTCGACCTGGCCGCCGGCGTCGCCGACCGCTTCGCCGCCGTCGCGCTCGCCAGGGCTGGAATCATCCTGGCCGCCGTCCATGTCGGCGGTGGCCACGGCGTCGGGCATCTCGTCGGCGGCCGCTTCGCTGCGGTCGACCTTGGGTCCGTCTTCCTCGCGCTCAGGCTCGGCCTGATCGCGCTGGAGCAGCGGATTGCGCTCCAGCTCGGCCTCGACGAAGGCCTCGAGCTCGATGTTGGACAGCTGCAGCAGCTTGATCGCCTGCTGCAGCTGGGGCGTGATGACCAGCCCCTGTCCCTGACGAAGCTCCAGTCTCGGACCGAGCGACAAAGTTCGACCCTCCCCGAGCCGCGCCAAATGAGACGCGCACCATCGGGCCGGGTTGGTTAACAGGGCGCTTAAGACGGCGCCCTTCTTGCAGCGATGTGGTCAGTCGCCTCGCTTGGCCGCCGTCACCTGGGTCACGATCTCGTCCGGCAGATTGTAGGGCAGAGGCCGCACGAACCGCCCGCGGGGGTCCATCAGATAGACCACGGTCGAATGGTCCATGGTGTAGTCGCGGCCCTCGCCGACCTTGTTGGCCACCGCGCGATAAGCCTTCACCGCCCGGTCGACCTCGGCCTGGGTCCCGGTCAGGCCCAGGGTGCCGGCCGGGGCGTCATTGGCTGCGAGCCAGTCCTTGATCGCCGCCGGCCGGTCGCGGTCCGGATCGACCGAGATGAAGACGATCCGCACATCTTCGCCCTTGGTCCCCAGCTGGTCCTTGGCGCGGATCAGGGCCTGGAGGGTGCCCGGGCAGATGTCGGGACAGAAGGTGAAGCCGAAGAAGACCATGCTCCATTGGCCGTTCAGCACGGTCTCGTCGACCGGCCGCCCGCTTTGATCGACCAGGTCGAAGGCGCCGCCGACCGCCGCCGGCTGGGGCTTGGCGCGGAACGCTCCGGTGTTCAAGGCCAGGGCCCCGACCACCAGCAGCCCGACCGCCACCAGAGCCCAGAGGATCAGCCGTGCACGGGCGATCTTCGAATCGCGGCCGCCCGGACTGGCGTTGCGGTCCTTTTGGGTGGATTGTGCCGCCATGACGATGCTGTCGCCTCCATCTTCGGCGAACGGAGCCGCCCAGCGCGGTCTCGATAGGCCGGGCGAGGACGAGGCGCAACCGGGGGCCGGGCCGGCGCCGCCCTGGTGGGGCCTGCGCGACTCCCGACGGGCCCGCCTTCGCATCCGCACCCTGGTGTTCGTCCGCTGGCTGGCGGTGTTCGGTCAGCTGGCGACGGTGATCTTCGTGGCCGGGGTGCTGCGCTTTCCCCTGCCGCTGGCCGCCTGCCTGACCCTGATCGCCCTGGCGGCCTGGATGAACGTGCTGGTCTGGCTGGCCTCCTCGACCGGACAGCGCCAAGCGGCGGACTGGGAGGCCACGGCCCAACTGGCCTTCGACATTCTTCAGCTTTCCGGGATGCTCTATCTGACCGGCGGATCGATCAATCCCTTCTCCCTTCTGATCATCGCACCGGTGGTTCTAGCCGCCGCCACGCTGCCGCTGCGCCACGTGCTGGGCATCGCCATCCTGGCCATCGTCTGCATCGTGGGTCTGTCCATGACCTCCCTGCCCCTGCCTGGCCCATCGGCGGTCGCGCCCGACATTCCCCTGGTGAACCGGGTCGGCAATGTGATCAGCCGCATCCTCGGCATCGCCTTCTGCGCCGGCTATGCCTGGCAGGCGGCGAGCGAGGCGGCCAGGATGGAGTTGGCGCTGGACACCACCAACGCCGTGCTGGCCCGCGAACAACGCCTGAGCGCGCTGGGCGCCCTGGCGGCGGCGGCCGCCCATGAGCTGGGCACGCCGCTGGCCACCATTTCCATCGTCGCCAAGGAGATGGCCCGCGGCGCCGGCGAGGGCACGACCCTCAAGGAAGACGCCGACCTGCTGGTCAGCCAGGCGGAGCGATGTCGCGACATCCTGCGTCGCCTGACCTCCGATCCCGACGCCACCGACGACGTCCACGGCCACATGAGCCTGGGCCAGCTGGTGGAGGAGGCCATCGCCCCCCATACCAAGGATACCGAGGTGCGGGTCGAGGCGGTGATCAGCGGCCCGCGCGGCGAGGATCCGCCGGAGGTGCGCCGCCTGCCCGAGGTGCTGCATGCCCTGACCAGCTATGTGGAGAACGCCGTCGATTTCGCCCGCTCGGAGGTGCTGATCACCGCCCGATTCGACGATCGCGCCATCACCCTGGAGGTCAAGGACGACGGCCCGGGGTTCTCCCCCGACATCTATGCCAAGCTGGGCGAGCCCTATGTGACCAGTCGTCCGGGTGCGGAGGGATCGCGCAGCGGCCACATCGGCATGGGGCTGGGCTTCTTTATTTCCAAGACGCTGATGGAGCGGACCGGCGGGGTCGTGACCTTCCGAAACGGCAAGGCCGGGGGGGCGGTCGTGACCGTCCGGTGGCCGCGCGAGGCGCTCGCGGCGGTCACCGACGGGAACGGAACGTTGAGTTGAACGCTGCTCGCCGAGGGCAGCCTGAATCGAGTATTACTGTACGAATCGTAGTGGTGGGAGAGGCTCTGCAACCATGACGGACGTTTCCGAGACCATCGCCGCTCTGGAAGACCGCAGCCTGCTGGTTCTCGACGACGATGCGCCGTTGCGCACGCGGCTCGGCAGGGCGCTGGAGCAGCGGGGCTTTGACGTGACCCTGGCCGGCAGTGTCGCCGAGGGCATCGCGGCGGTCCGCGCCAATCCGCCCGCCTTCGCGGTGGTCGATCTGAAGCTGGACGACGGGTCCGGCCTGAAGGCGGTGGAGACCATTCGCGATGTGCGGCCGGAGGCCCGGGTCGTCATGCTGACCGGATACGGCAACATCGCCACGGCCGTGGCGGCGGTGAAGGCCGGCGCGATCGACTACCTGGCCAAGCCCGCCGACGCGGATGACGTCGTCCGCGCCCTGATGGCCCAGAGCGGCGAGGCGCCCAGCCCGCCTGAAAAGCCGATGAGCGCCGACCGCGTACGCTGGGAACACATCCAGCGGGTCTACGAACTGTGCAACCACAACGTCTCGGAAACCGCCCGGCGGCTGTCGATGCACCGGCGGACACTGCAGCGGATCCTGGCCAAGCGGGCGCCGAAGTAGCCTCGGCCCCCTGGCCGCGCTTGCCGCCATCCCCGGCGCCCGCTAGACGCCTTGCATGGTCTCATTCCTGACCAATCCCAGGTCGTTCATGACCTTTTCGCGGATCGCCGCCCCAGTGCTGGGCGTGGCGACGGCCGTCGCCATGGCCGTGGGCCTGTGGCTGGGCTTCACCGCGCCCGAGGACGTGCTGCACGGAGACACCGTGCGGATCATGTTCATCCATGTGCCGGCCGCCTGGACGGCGATGTTCGCCTACCTCTGCCTGGCGATCGCCAGCCTGCTGAACCTGGTCTTCCGCCAGGCCCTGGCCGACCTGGCCGCCCGCGCCCTGGCCCCCCTGGGCGCCGGCTTCACCGCCCTGGCCCTGATCACCGGCTCGCTCTGGGGCCGGCCCACCTGGGGGACCTGGTGGGAGTGGGATGGGCGGATGACCTCGGTGCTGGTGCTGCTCCTGCTCTATCTGGGCTACATCGCCCTGCGCGCCTCGATCGACGACGAGGCGCGGGCCGGGCGCGCGGGCGCGATCCTGGCGATGGTCGGGATCGTCAACCTGCCGATCATCCACTGGTCGGTCTATTGGTGGAACAGCCTGCACCAGGGCAGCTCGACCTTCGAGGCCGACAAGGGCGATGCCCTGCCGGCCGCCTATGGCATCCCACTGGCGCTGATGGGGCTGGCCTATCTGGGCCTGTTCGGCGCCCTTTGGCTGGTGAGGATCCGCACCGAGGTCAGGCGGCGGAGGCTGCGCGCGGCGGCCCTGCGGGCGGCGGAGGACTAGATGCTCGACCTCGATTTCGGCGCCTACGCCCCCTTCGTGATCGGCGCCTATGCGGCGACGGCCGTGGTGCTGGGCTGGATGGTGGTCGATACCATCCTGGCCGCCCACCGCTGTCGACTGGAGGCCCGCGACAAGGGGCTGGAGGACGACTGGGCGTGAAGCGCCCCTCGCTCATTCAGTTGGCGGCCCTGCTGCCGCTGATCGCCCTGCTGGTGCTGGGCGCGATGTTCGCCGGCCGCTCTTTGTGGCGCGACAGCCAGGTGCAGACCGACGCCATGGTCGGCAAGCCCGTGCCCGCCCTCAGCCTGCCGACCCTGGACGGCGGACCGCCGGCGTCCCTGCGGGGCGATGGCCCCTACCTGGTCAACTTCTTCGCCAGCTGGTGTCCGCCCTGTGTCGTCGAGCATCCGACCCTGATGGCGCTGGAGGCGGCCGGGGTGACCATCGTCGGGGTGGCCTACAAGGACGATCCGGCCAAGTCCCGGGCCTTCCTCGACCAGCGGGGCGATCCGTTCGCCCGGGTGCTGGTCGATCGCGACGCCCGGGCCGGGATGGAGTTCGGAGTCACCGGACCGCCCGAGACCTACCTGGTCTCTTCCGACGGCGTCATCCTGGCCAAGCATGTCGGCGCCCTGGACGAAGCCAGCGCCCGGGCGATGCTGGCCAAGGCGCGTTAAGACCCGGTTAACCATAACCGCCGAAGGCTGGCGGCATGGCCGACATACGCCCGACCAGCTTTCCGCCGCCCACGGCCGCCCCCTCTTCGCCCGCCCGCACCGCGGCCCAGCGGGCCTTCTTCGATTCGGCGATGGGCCGGGCCGGCGCCGCGGCGCCGGCGGCGGAACCGGTAAAGGCAGCCGCGCCGGTTGCGCAGCGGGTGGTGCTGGAGAGCATCCCCGAGGAACCGCCGAAGAAGATCCTTCGGCCGGGGTCGCTGCTGGATATCCGGGTCTAGGTTTTTGCTGGTCGCGCGTTTGATCCGATTACCGGGTCCCACTAATCGGAACGCGCTCTAGCGTTCTTCGTCGAACTTGCGGGCGATCAGCTCGCACAGGGCGGCCAGGGCTTCGTCCGCCTCCGCCCCTTCGGCGGTGATCTCCACCCGCGAGCCGATGCCGGCGGCCAGCATCATCAGGCCCATGATGGAGCGGGCGTCGACCTCCTGGCCGTCGCGAGCGACCTTGATCTCCGCATCGAAGCTGGCGGCCAGCTTGACGAACTTGGCCGAGGCGCGGGCGTGCAGGCCGCGCTCATTGACGATTTCGACGGTGCGCCTGGAGCTCACTTATCCGCCGCGAGCATGTAGGAGGCGACCGCGATGTATTTCCGCCCGGCGTCCTGGGCGTGATGCACGCAGGCCTCCAGGGTTTCGCGGGTGCGCAGGGAGGCCAGCTTGATCAGCATCGGCAGGTTGAGGCCGGCGATCACCTCGGCGCGGGTCTGTTCCATCACGCTGATGGCCAGGTTGGAAGGCGTGCCGCCAAACATGTCGGTCAGCAGGATCACGCCCTGGCCGGTATCGACATCGCGACAGGCGGCCAGGATGTCCTTGCGGCGCTTTTCCATATCGTCATCGGGGCCGATGCAGATGGGCGCAACCCGCTCCTGCGGGCCGACCACATGCTCCATGGCGAGGATGAACTCCGCCGCCAGTCGCCCGTGGGTGACGATCACCAGACCGATCATGCCCGCTTTCTCACCGACATCCCCATCCCGCCCCAAACCCTCTGGTCGTACCCTCAGGTCGTGTGCGGGAGGCCTTGATAGCCCTCTCAGCCCCGGTGTCCAACCCTATCGAGAAGGCTGAGCAGTTTCGTCGCGGCGGCGGGTTCGAATGGCCACAGGGGACGGACCGGCAGGCGGACCCCCAGCCGCTCGGCGAAGGCCTCGCGCGGCATCCGCTCGACCGCGGCGGCGCGGGGCTGGCAGTCGATGATCAGGGCGATGGGGCAAGAGGCCAGGGCGGGGCGGCGGACGATGCCGACGCCCCGCACCTCCATCAGGCCGGCGAGCGGATCGGGCGCCCGGCCCCAGAGCCGGCCCTGGTCGGTCCAGGCCAGGACCCGGTCGTCGGCGACAAGGGTGGCCCCGGCCTCCAGGCAGCGCAGGGCCAGGTCGCTCTTGCCGATACCGGAAGGGCCCTCGATCAGGGCGCCCAGCCACCGGCCCTTCACCCGTCTGGCGACGAGGCCGGCGTGGAGGATCAGGCCTTCATGGCTCACGGACGCGCACTGGGCAGGCTGACCGCGAACCGGGCGCCCGCCACCTGGCCGTTCTCGCCGGCGCGGTTGGCGGCGAACACCGTGCCGCCGTGGGCCAGGACGATCTGGCGGGCGATGGACAGGCCGAGCCCGGAGTTGCCGCCGAATGCCGCCCCCTTGGGCCGGGAAGTGTAGAACCGCTCGAAGACGGTCTCCAGATTGTCGGCCGGAACACCGGGGCCGTCATCCTCGACCGCCCCGAGCACACGGCCCTGGTCGTGCCCGAGGATCACCCGCACCTCGCCGTCAGGCGGGCTGAAGGAGCGGGCGTTGTCGATCAGGTTGCGGAACACCTGGCTGAGCGGGCCCTCCTGGCCGAGGACCAGGATCGGCTCCTCCGGAGCGACCAGGACGACCCGCGCCTCGCCGGGCTTGCGGGCGGCGTCGTAGATGGCCAGGACGTCGGTCAGGAGCCGCGTCAGATCCAGGCGTTTGAACGATTCGCGGGACAGCTCGGCGTCCAGCCGCGAGGCGTTGGAGATGTCGCCGATCAACCGGTCCAGGCGGCCGACATCCTGCTTAAGAATGCCCAGCAGGCGTGCGCGGCCGGGCCCCTCGGGGACCAGCTCCAGGGTTTCGACCGCCGACCGAATTGAGGTCAGGGGATTGCGGATCTCGTGCGCGACGTCGGCCGCGAAGCGTTCGATGGCGTCCATCCGCTCCGACAGGGTGTCGGTCATCTCCTCCAGCGAGCGGGACAGATCGCCGATCTCGTCCTGGCGGCGGGCCAGGTCCGGCAGGGAGATGGCGCGGGCTCTGGACAGCCGCACCCGGTCGGCGGCCTCGGCCAGCCGCAGCATCGGCCGCGCCACCAGGGCGTAGAGCAGCACCGAACTGAGCAGGGTGACGATCACCGCGATGATCACGAAGGGGATCAGGGCGCGGCGCTCGGCGGCGATGATCTCGTCCACATCGTCCGCCTCCATGGTCAGGACGCCCAGGACCGCCTTCACCCGCTGGACCGGGAGGGAGACGCTGACCACGGTCTCGCCGTTCTCGGCGATGCGGGTGCCTCGGTAGGGCTCGCCGGTGACGGCCTGGCGCCATTCATCGGCCAGGGCCTGGCGGGCCTTGGCGATCTTTGCCGGGTCGGCGTCGGCGTCCCGCATGCTCAGGCGGGGGCCGGACTGGCCGCGCTTCACCGCCGGGGGCAGGACGCGCCACTCGACCCGGTCGTCGACCACGTAGGAATCCGCCAGCAGGCGGCCCTGGGTGTCGTAGAGGCGCACCCGCTGGGACTTGCCGACGTTGAGCAGTTGCAGGATGCGAGCGGCGCGGTCGGCCTGGAGGTAGGGGACAGGCTCGCCCATGGTGGCGGCCTCGGCCAGGATCTGCCCGATCAGCTCACCCTGCAGGGTCAGACTGTCGATCCGGGCGTCGACAAGGCCGCGGCGGATCTCGTTGAGCACCAGGGCGCCGGAGACCAGCACCACCAGCCCGATCAGATTCAGCCCGACGATCAGCCGGCCGAGCCGCGAGCCCCGCGACCAGAACCGCCACCGGCTGATCCGGGGCCTGTCCAGGCCGGGTTCAGGACTCGCGGTAGCGGTAGCCGACGCCATACAGGGTCTCGATCGCGTCGAACTCGTTGTCCACCTGGCGGAACTTCTTGCGCATCCGCTTGATGTGGCTGTCGATGGTGCGGTCATCGACATAGACCTGATCGTCGTAGGCGGCGTCCATCAGGTTGTCGCGACTCTTCACGAAGCCGGGCCGCTGGGCCAGCGACTGCAGCAGCAGGAATTCGGTGACGGTCAGCCGGACCTGCTTGCCGTCCCACAGGCTCTCGTGGCGTTCCGGATCGAGGGTCAGCTTGCCCCGCCGCATCATCTTGGCGCTGGCGGCGGCCTGGGCCTCGGCGCTGATACCGGACTCCTCCGGCGCGGCCCGGCGC
This sequence comes from Caulobacter sp. SLTY, assembly GCF_009905535.1. Taxonomy (GTDB): domain Bacteria; phylum Pseudomonadota; class Alphaproteobacteria; order Caulobacterales; family Caulobacteraceae; genus Caulobacter. Next base: position 250,716 of record NZ_JAAALA010000001.1, read on the forward strand.
AGCACGGCCTTGACCCGCTCCAGCAGCAACCGCTGGCTGAACGGCTTGTGCATATAGTCGTCGGCGCCGAGGTTGAAGCCGAGGATCTCGTCGATCTCGTCGTCCTTGCTGGTCAGCATGATGACCGGCAGCTCGCTGGTCTGGCGCAGGCGCCGCAGCAGCTCCATGCCATCCATGCGCGGCATCTTCACATCGAGGATGGCCAGGTCCGGCGGGTCGTTCTGCAGCGCCTCCAGGCCGGAGGCGCCGTCGTAGTAGGCCTTCACCGAATGGCCATGGCTTTCCAGCGCCAGGGAGACCGAGGCGACGATGTTTTCGTCGTCATCCACGAGGGTGATGTTGGCCATGATGTCCTTTTGTCCGCGGGCGCGTCGATTTGTAGAGGAAACTAACGCCCGTTACGCCCAAAGCAACGCATGGAGGGGCTTGGTGGCCTCAATGGGACCGGCAATGAGGCGAGAAATCGGCGGTTTAATGCAGGGCGACATCTTCGTCAGGCTAAACGTGGCCTTAAGGCGACTGATCTAGGGTAGCCTTCTCTAGGTGAGCGCCCATGGACCGCAATCAGATCCATTACGAGCTATTCGTGCGCCGGCAGCCGGCATCGGGCTGGGTGCTCGATCTCGCCGGCGAGGATCGCGCTCGAATCGTCGAGCAGGCCGAGGAGCTGCTGGCCGCCGGGGTCGTGGCGGCGGTGCGGGTGACCAAGGAGTCGCTCGATCCGGAAACCCGCGAATTTCGCTCGGTCACCATCCTGAACAAGGGGGCCCCCGAACGGAGCAGGCAGAAGAAGGTCATCGAGCAGCGCGAGCCGCTCTGTGTTTCGCCCCAGGACCTCTACACCCTGCACGCGCGGGAGCGGATCGGACGGTTGCTGGACAACTGGCTGGCTCGCAATCGGGCCACGCCGTTCGAGCTGCTGCACCGGGCCGATCTGGTCGAGAAGCTGGACGCCTCGGGCGTGGAATTGCAGCACGCGGTGCAGAAGATCGCCGTTCCAGAGGCGCAGGCGCGCGGCGTGGTCGTGCATGAGATCATCCGGACCTTCCAGTCGCTGATCGAGCGGGCCATCTCGCGGCTGATCAAGGACCAGCGCCGCGGGGCCTTTCCCGACTTCGCCAAGGAAGGCTTGGCCAAGGCGGTTGAGCGGCTGTGGAACGAGCCCGAGCGGGCCTATCTGCTGGGGGCCGGGGTGGCCGGCTACCTGGCCGGCGCCCCGAGCTGGAAGGACAAGATCGACCGGCTGCTCGACCTGGCCGACCAGACGCCTGCGGAGGCCTCTCGGCGGGCGGCCGCCCTGGCGGCGATCGAGCAACCCCTGACCGAGATTCTCGGGGGTCGGGCCGGGCTGTCGGACCTGCTGGGGGCGGAGCTCGACCTGGGCGACACCCTGGCGGCCATCACCCGGTTGGCTGGGGCGCGGGCGGTGGAGGCGCTGATCGGCATCGAGCCGGGCGTGGCCAGGATAATGCCGCAGCTGCCCCAGGCGGCGGCGCGGCTGGCCACCTGGCTGGACAGCGGCCATTTCGAAACGGTTCGCGCCGCGCTGGGCGGACGGGTGCTGCGCGAACTGGTCGGTCCCAAGCGGCTGAAGCCCTCCGACGCGGAGGCGGAGATCGCCTGCCTGCGCGGGCTGGCCATGGCCCTGACGGCGGCCGAGGGCCGGATCCTGCAGATCGACGACATCTACGCCGCCTTCTCGACCCGGTCGGCCATGATGGTGACCAGCGACTTCGTCGAGTCCCTGCTCGGCCATGAGCGGTCGGCGCGCGGCGAGGTCGAAGCGCTGGCCCACCTGGCGGAGAATGTCACCGGGGCCGCCAACAAGCGGGCGGCGGCGCGCTGGCTGGCGGCCAACATCTCGGCCCTGAAGTTCGAAAAGGACCTGCGCTACGGCCCCGACACGCCTCCGGCAAAGCTGGCGGCCCTGGCGGGGATGCAGCGGGGCCTGGACCGCCTGGGCCTGCCCGACGAGGACCGCCAGGCCCTGCAGACCAAGCTCGGGGATATCGGCGGGCTGATCGAGGCCGACACCAAGCTGGTCGCGCTGCTGGCGAGGGCCAACGCGCCGGTCGTCCACCGGCTGAACCTGCTGCTGCGACTGGCCATCGGCGAGGCGGCGCCCCTGGGACCGGCGGCCGACCGAGCCAAGGCCGAGGCGCTGAAGCTCACCCGCGCGCCGGAACTGCGCGAGGAGATCACCCGCAGCCCGCAGGCCGCGGAGAAGGTTCGCGACCTTCTGAGGACGGCGGGCCTGGCGGCTTAGAGCGCGTTCCGAGTAGGAACCGGTAATCGGCTCAAACGCGCGACCAGCAAGAGCCCCCCAGGCGCGAAGCGCCGCGGAGGTGAAGTTGGCCGCCGCGGATGCGCGGCGGTCGAGGAGGCCGCGCCGCTGATATCGCGGCCGAACCAGCCAAGTTCAGTTGAGGTATCTGGGCGGAAGCCCCCTCCGTCCGTCGCCTATGGGCGCCGGCAACATCCCCCTCTACGCGCGCAAGCGCGCTGGGGGAGGATCCCATAGCAAAAGGGCCGGTGTTTCCACCGGCCCTTCGCTTACTTGGGTCGTCGATCGGATCAGAAGTTGATCGAGATCGTCGAGCGGCGGTTCAGGGGCTCCTTCACGCCGTCGCCGGTGGCGACCGCCGGAGCGGATTCACCCTTCCAGTCGACGGAGAGCTTGGAGCCGTCCACGCCCAGGCCGACCAGGGCGTCGGCGACGGCCTTGGACCGGCGCTGCGACAGGCCGACGTTGTAGGAGGCCGAGCCCGAGGTGTCGGCGTGACCGACGACCACGATCTGCGTGGCGTTACCGGACTGAGCGTACTGAGCCGCGGCCGAGACCACTTCCTGCGCATCGGCCGTCAGGATCGACTGGTCGAACGGGAAGTAGACGATGAACTCCTTGGCTTCCGGCACGGCCGGCGGCGGGGGAGGCGGCGGTTCCGGCGGCCGTGCCGGAA
>NZ_JAAALA010000010.1 GCF_009905535.1 Caulobacter sp. SLTY
GTCGAAGGCGCGGGGGGCGGCGGGCATGGCCCTGGACCTGGTCATGGCGGGGGCCTGGCCCAGGCCGAAGCGGCGCACGGTGGCGGTCATCGCGTCCATTTCCTCGCGCAGGGCGTGGGTGGCGGCGGTGCTTTCCTCGACCATGGCGGCGTTCTTCTGGGTCAGCTGGTCCATCTGGTTCACGGCGGTGTTGATTTCCGCCAGGCCCGAGGCCTGTTCCTGGCTGGCGGCGGCCATCTCGTCGACCAGACCGGAGATGCGGCCGACCTGCTCGGCGATGCCGCCGAGGGCCTGGCCGGTGGCGCCGACCAGGCGGACGCCCTCGCCGACTTGGCCGGTGGAGGCGTTGATCAGGGCCTTGATCTCCTTGGCGGCCTCGGCCGAGCGCTGGGCCAGGGCGCGGACTTCCTGGGCGACGACCGCGAAGCCCCGCCCGGCGTCGCCGGCGCGGGCGGCTTCGACGCCGGCGTTGAGGGCCAGCAGGTTGGTCTGGAAGGCGATCTCGTCGATCACCCCGATGATCTGGCCGATCTGGCGTGAGGACTCGGCGATGGCGGCCATGGCTGTGGTCGCCTGGCGGACAACCTCGCCGGACTCCTCGGCGGAACCGCGGGCCGAGCCCACCAGCCCGGCGGCCTCGCGCGAGCCTTCGGCGCTGCGGCGGACCGAGGCGGTGAGTTGGTCGAGGGCGGCGGCGGCCTCTTCCAAACCGGCGGCCTGGGTCTCGGTGCGGTTGGACAGATCGTCAGAAGCGTGGGCGATCTGGTCGGCGCTGGCGTTCAGCGTCTCGGCTGAGCGCAGGACGGCCGAGAGCGTCTCAGTCAGGGCCTCGACCGCGTCGTTGAAGTGGCCGCGCAGCTGTTCGTATTCCGGCGGGAAGGCGCTGTTGATACGCACCGTCAGGTCACGGGCGGCCAATTGTTCCAGCGCGGCGCCGAGGGCGGCGACCACCGCCTGCTGGTCGGCCTGGGTGGCGGCGCGCTCGGCGGCGGTGCGGGATTCGGTCTCGGCCTTGGCGACTTGGGCTTCGCTGGCCCGGTGGCCGGCGGCTTCGGCGGCGGCAAGGGCTTGGCGCGCTTCCTCGGCCCGCTGTTCCAAGCCGGCGAACAAGGCTTCGAGGTTGCGGGTAGAGACGATCAGAACCCCGGCCTCGACCAGCAGGATCACGGCATGGACGATGACCCGGCCGAGGCTGCCGGCGCCCGGGAAGACCGCCGCAGGCAGCAGGAAGTTGAGCGACAGATGGTGCAGGGCCACCGCCACCGTGGCCACGGCGATGGTCCGCCAGTCGCAGAACCCCGCCAACACGGCCAAGGCGGCGAAATAGGCCATGTGCATGTCGGCCTGCCAGGCATGACCCTGGAAGGCGGCGACCAGCACCGAGACCTGGGCCATCAGCAGGACGCCGAGGGTGGCGCGCACCGCCGAGGACTCGGCAAGCCCGCGCCAGGCGGCCGTCGCCGCGCCGGCCACGGCCACCGCCGCGAGGCTCAGCGCGATCCAGTCGCCGCCCTGCACCAGCCGCGAGGCGAGGATGATCGGCGCCAGCAGCCACAACAGGCCGACGACGGCCGCTGCGGTCTGGCGACGCTGGCCCTGGATGTCGAGGAAGGTCATGCGGGATCTCGATCAGTGGGCGTGGCGCAGAAGGACGCCAGGCGGGAGTCGATGAGGAACAGGGCGCCGGAGGCGCGCAGTCGGTGGCCAAGGTCGGGACGGTCGGACCGCACGACCAGGATGGTGGCGATCCCGCCGATGGCCTGCAGGTCACCTTCGGCGGTCGCCGAGGCGGCGGCGCGGGCGGGGGTCCACCAGGGGGGATAGACAGCGGCCATGGCGTCCGCGCGCCCCGGCGCGGCGGCCAGGGTCAGGAGGGCGGCCGTGCTGAGGGCCAGGGCTCCGATGGGGAGCGCCCAGCCACCGCCGGAATCGGGCTTGGAACCGGTCATTCGCCCCGCATCCCACGGAGCGCCTTACCAAATCCGGAACGGCGGGCCGCCCCGGCTGTGGAATTTTGTCGCGGGTTAACCGTAGCTCTGCAGCGGTCGCACCTGCAGGGACTCGGCCGGGGCGGTGGCGATGGCCTGGGCGGCCGCCACGGCGCCGGATGCGGTAGTGTAGTAGGGGATCTTCATCATCAGGGCGGTGCGGCGGATGGCGAAGCTGTCGCTCATCGACTGGCGGCCCTCGGTGGTGTTGATCACCAGCTGGACCTCGCCGTTCTTCATCGCGTCGACGATGTGCGGGCGGCCCTCCAGCACCTTGCGGATGAGCTCGACCTCCAGGCCGTTCTCCTTCAGCCAGGCGCAGGTGCCGCTGGTGGCCAGCACCTTGAAGCCGGCGCTCTTGAGGTTGCGCACCGCATCCAGGATGAACGGCTTGTCGGCATCGCGGACCGAGACGAAGGCGGCGCCCTCGCGCGGCAGGTCGATGCTGCTGCCCAGCTGGCTCTTGGCAAAGGCGCGGGCGAAGGCGGGGCCGAGGTCGGTCTCCCCCTCGCGCTTCCAGTCCAGGCCCATGACCTCGCCCGTCGACCGCATCTCCGGACCCAGCACGGTATCGACGCCCGGGAAGCGGGCGAAGGGGAAGACCGCTTCCTTGACCGCGATATGGTCGGGCGTCTCGTAGGTCAGGCCGAACCCGGCCAGGGGCACGCCGGCCATCAACTTGGCGGCGATGGCGGCCACAGGATGGCCGATGGCCTTGGCCACGAAGGGCACGGTGCGGCTGGCGCGCGGGTTGACCTCGAGGACGTAGATGCGCGGGCTGTGGGAGAGCGGCTCCTCGATGGCGAACTGCACGTTCATCAGGCCGCGCACATTGAGGGCCAGGGCCATCTCGGTGGTCTGGCGCTTCAGTTCCTCGATGGTCTCGGCTTTCAGCGAAAAGGGCGGCAGGGAACAGGCGCTGTCGCCCGAGTGCACCCCGGCCTCCTCGATATGCTCCATCACCCCGGCGACGAAGACGTCCTTGCCGTCGCACAGGGCATCGACGTCCACCTCGGTGGCGCGGCGCAGGTACTGGTCGATCAGGACCGGCGAGTCCCCGCTGACCTGCACCGCGGTGGCGATGTAGCGCTCCAGCTGGGCGTGATCGTGGACGATCTCCATGCCCCGGCCGCCCAGAACGTAGGACGGACGGATGACCACCGGGAAGCCGACCTCATCAGCGGCGGCGATCGCCTCTTCGCCGCTGCGGGCCAGGGCGTTGCGCGGCTGGGCGATGTCGAGGCGGTGCAGCAGTTGCTGGAAGCGCTCGCGGTCTTCGGCCAGGTCGATGGCGTCGGGGGTGGTGCCGAGGATCGGCACGCCGGCCTGTTCCAGCGGATGAGCCAGCTTCAGTGGGGTCTGGCCGCCGAACTGGACGATTACGCCGAGAAGCGTGCCTTTGCTCATCTCGACAGCGATCAGCTCCAGCACGTCCTCGGCTGTCAGCGGCTCGAAGTAGAGGCGGTCGGAGGTGTCGTAGTCGGTGGAGACGGTCTCCGGGTTGCAGTTGACCATGATCGACTCGACGCCGATCTCCGCCAGCGCAAACGCCGCGTGACAGCAGCAGTAGTCGAACTCGATCCCCTGGCCGATCCGGTTGGGGCCGCCGCCCAGGATGATGGCCTTCTTGCGGTCCGACGGCTCGGATTCGCAGTCGGGCGCCTGGCCCAGCGCCCCGGTCTCGTAGGTCGAGTACATGTAGGGGGTGGTGGCGGCGAACTCGCCGGCGCATGTGTCGATGCGCTTGAACACGGGGCGGACGTTGAGGGCGTGGCGGCGGGCGCGGACCTCGCCCTCGCTCATACCGGTCAGCCTAGCCAGGCGGGCGTCGGAGAAGCCCTTGGCCTTGAGGCGGCGCATGCCGTCGGCGGCGGGCAGGCCGGCGGCGCGGACGATGCCCTCTTCGCGCACCAGGTCGGCGATCTGGCGCAGGAACCAGGGCTCGTAGCTGCAGGCGGCGTTGACCTCTTCCACGGTCAGGCCATGGCGGAAGGCCTGGGCGATGACCCGCAGGCGGTCAGGGGTGGGATTGGCCAGGGCGCGCAGCACGGCGGCGTGGGCGGTGTCGGGGTCCTCGGCGCCGGGGATGTCGATTTCGTCGAGGCCGGTCAGGCCGGTCTCCAGGCCGCGCAGGGCCTTCTGCAGGCTCTCGGCGAAGGTGCGGCCGATGGCCATGACCTCGCCGACCGACTTCATGCTGGTGGTCAGGTAGGGCTCGGATCCCGGGTACTTCTCAAAGGCGAAACGTGGGATCTTGGTGACCACATAGTCGATGCTGGGCTCGAAGCTGGCCGGCATGGCGCCGCCGGTAATGTCATTATCCAGCTCATCGAGGGTGTAGCCGACCGCTAGCTTTGCCGCGATCTTGGCGATCGGGAAACCCGTCGCTTTGGAAGCGAGCGCGGAGCTCCGCGACACCCGCGGGTTCATCTCGATGACCACCATCCGGCCGTCGGCGGGATTGACCGCGAACTGCACGTTCGAGCCGCCGGTCTCCACCCCGATCTCGCGCAGCACGGCGATCGAGGCCGCCCGCATGCGCTGGTATTCCTTGTCGGTCAGGGTCAGGGCCGGGGCGACGGTGATGCTGTCGCCGGTATGGACGCCCATCGGGTCGATGTTCTCGATGGAGCAGACGATGATGCAGTTGTCCGCCTTGTCGCGGACGACCTCCATCTCATACTCCTTCCAGCCCAGCACGCTCTCCTCGATGAGGACCTCGGTGGTGGGGGAGAGGTCGAGGCCGCGCTCGACGATCTCGCGGAACTCCTCGACATTGTAGGCGATGCCGCCGCCGGTGCCGGCCAGGGTGAAGCTGGGGCGGATGATGGCCGGCAGGCCGACGAAATCGAGGCCTTCCAGGGCCTCGTCCATGGTGTGGGCGGCGTGGGACTTGGGCGATTCCAGGCCCAGCTTGTCCATCGCATCGCGGAATTTCTGGCGGTCCTCGGCCTTGTCGATGACCTCGGCCTTGGCCCCGATCATCTCGACCCCGTACTTCTCCAGCACCCCCATCGATTCCAGCGCCAGGGCGGTGTTCAGCGCCGTCTGGCCGCCCATGGTGGGAAGCAGGGCGTCGGGGCGCTCCTTCTCGATGATCTTGGCGACGATCTGGGGCGTGATCGGCTCGATGTAAGTGGCGTCGGCCACCTCCGGGTCGGTCATGATCGTGGCCGGGTTGGAGTTGACCAGCACGATCCGATAGCCCTCGGCCCGCAGCGCCTTGCAAGCCTGGACCCCCGAATAGTCGAACTCACAGGCCTGGCCGATGACAATGGGACCGGCGCCGATGATCAGGATGGACTTGATGTCGGTGCGTTTGGGCATGGGGTCTCTATGTCGTTCCAAGTCGCGCACAGAGGCGGTCGCGCAGCCGCGCGCCCGTCCCCCGTGAGTCATCATTCAGGCTAAGGCGCCCGTTTAGAGGGGGGAGGGGGGTTGGGCAAGCGTTGATCCGCGCTCCGCGATCCCGCACCATGCCCACAGGGAGACACCACCATGAAAGCCGCCGCCTTCGCCGCTGCCCTGTTGCTCTGCGTCGCCGCCCCGGCGGTGGCCCAGGCGCCGGAAACCGTGGTGCTCGGACGCTATGGGACGACCAACACCGGCCAGCCGATCCTCGGCCCCGATGGGCCGGTGGAGGTCACCGTCAGCCGGGTGACCATCCCCGCCGGCGCCAGCCTTCCGGTCCACAAGCATCCCCATCAGCGGCTGGCCTATGTCGAGGCCGGCCACATCCGGGTGACCAACCTGGACACCGGAACCTCGGCCGAGTTCAAGCCCGGCGACACCATCGTCGAGGCCCGCGACCAGTGGCATACGGGGACGGCGCTGGGGGATACGCCGACGGTCCTGCTGGTCATCGACCAGGCGCCGCCGGGGGCAGCGACCACGGTGCGGAAGGAGCCGTGAGCCGCACCGACACCGGCCAGCGCCTGATCGCCGCCAGCCCGGAGCGCCTCTACGCCGCCTACGTTGATCCGGATGCTATCGCCGCCTGGCGCCCGCCCGAGGGAATGACGGCGCGGATCGAGGCGTTCGACCCGCGTGAGGGCGGCGGCTATCGGATGGCGTTCGTCTATGAGGACGCCGCCACGGCGGGTAAGTCCGGCGACAATGTCGATCTGTTCGAGGGGCGGTTCGTCGAACTGGTCCCGGGCCGCCGCATCGTTGAGCAGGTGGATTTCGACAGCCCGGACCCCGCCTTCGCCGGGACGATGACCATCACCACCACCTTCGAGCCGGCCGAGGGCGGGACGCTGGTCAGCGTCGCCTGCGCCGATGTGCCCCCGGGGATCTCGCAGGCGGACCACGAGGAAGGCATCGCCTCCAGCCTGGCGAACCTGGCGTCGTTCGTCGAATAGGTTCATCGACCGGGTTCTGACGCCGAACGGCCCTATTTCCGCCCGCCATGATTCCGAAACATCCCCGACATGGGGCTGGGCGAAGGGACGACGCGCGGCCCCCTGTCGCCAGCGGTCGGCCGCGTGCGGCGCCGAAGCTCGTCGCGCGCTGGGGATGGCGCCATGGATAGACGCAGCCTGATCGTGGCCGCTCCAGCTCTGTGGCTGGGTGGCTGCCAGGATGGGGTGGAGGTTCAGGTCTCCGGGCCGGCCGAAGCGCCGCTGTTTCGCTTTCGACGCACCAGCCCGTTTGGTGAGCCCAACATCGAGTTTCCGGGCTCCCTGGAGATCACCGAGGACGGCCAGCGCATCTGGGCCATCCGCACCGCCCGCGTCGCGGACCGGCGGCCAACTGTGGTGCGATACGGCGAGGTTCCGGCGGGCGGGCAACTGTGGGGCCCGCCGGCGACGCCGCTGGCGCCGAGGGTGATCTATGATGTCAGGGTCTTCGGCCGTGGCTTTTCCGGCGCGGCCCGGTTCCGGATCGAGAATGGCCGGGCGATGCGCCTCTAGAGATAGCTCAGCCACCAGTCGCGGCGGCGCTGCTTCAACCGGCCCCACCAGCGGCAGATCGGCCAGAGCAGCACCAGCACCAGCAGCCAGACGGCATAGACCACGCCGAGCGAGAAGCCCCAGCCGCTTTCGATCAGCGGCTGGGGGTTGGCCATGAAGCCCAGGAACACCTGCAGCGGAAAGCCCATCGCCACCCCGATGATCAGCATCAGCGCATGGCCCAGAAAGATGTGCAGGACATAGAAGGCCATCGGCGCCCGGCCGAAGTCGAGCAGCACCTGGGCGAACCAGCCTTTGGCCTTTTCCAGATGCGGCAGGAGCAGGAAGGCCGGGCCCAGGGTGATCAGCACATAGGCCAGCGACGGCGGGTATTTGGCGACGTTGAACAGGGCGAAGCCGTCGCGCAGGACGCCGGGCTGGTCCTTCCAGGGCGCGGGATCGCCGTAGAGGTTGAAGCCGCGCAGGACCAGGAAGGCGCCGATCATCGACAGGCCGAGGATCGTGAGAATCCGCGCCCGCCGAGCCGGCTCCAGCTGGAAGACCGGGGCTATGCCGTAGCCGAAGGCCATCACCCCGATCCAGGGGATCACCGGATAGCCTACGAAGGTCATTGGCGGGATGAAGCCCGGCTCCATCAGCAGGACCCACAGCGGCCCCAGCGCGCCGACGGCATTCGCGTCGATCGGCGCCAGCAGCACATGGCCGACGATGATCGCCACCCCGATGCCCAGCACCACCCGCGTCGGCAGCCAGACCAGGGCGGCCAGGACCACCATCGCCGCGCCGATCGCCCAGATGACGATCAGCCCGAACCCGGCAAAGGTGAAGTTCCAGCCGAAGTTGATCAGGGTCAACTCCAGCAGGATGAGCCAAAGCCCCCGCGTCAGCAGGAACCAGGACAAGGCCTTCTTGCCCTTGCCGTTGGTTCCCTGGAGGAAGGCGGAAACCCCGGCCAGCAGGACGAAGGTGGGGGCGCAGAAATGGGTGATCCAGCGGGTCAGGTAGAGCCAGAAATGGGTCTTGGTCGGATCCAGCGGGTCCATGCTGTAGGCGGTGGCGTGGAAGAAGTCGCGGACGTGGTCGAGGGCCATCAGGATGATGACCAGGCCGCGCAGCATGTCGATGGAGGTGAGGCGTGGCTTGGGCGCGCCTTCGGCGGTGACTGGCTCGGTCATGCTGTGGCCCCCTCTTGCCCAGTGGGAGTTTGGCCATGCGCTAGCGAGGCCGACAAGGCCCCAGTTCCTCCCCCATCGGGCAGGGCAATCGCACTTGAACTTGCGTAGCTTGGTGAGGGAGTTCGCCTCTGGTGTCCCTTCTCCCCTTGCGGGAGAAGGTGGCCTGAAAGGCCGGATGAGGGGTCGCACTGGCCTCCTACACAGCCTGTGGTCACCGCCATATCGCCGCTTAGAGGGTCATCGACCCCTCATCCGTCGCTTCGCGACACCTTCTCCCGCAAGGGGAGAAGAGACATCTCACGGCGGCTGAACAAGTCTTCGAGACCATCAGCCATATGCGATAGCCCTCCCCCGAAGGGGGAGGAACTGGTGAGAGGCTACTTCGCCTTGTCCATCAGCCCGGCGAAGCGCTCGAACAGGTAGAGGCTGTCCGTTGGCCCGGGGGAGGCTTCCGGGTGGTGCTGGACGCTGAACACCGGCTTGTCGGTCAGGGCCAGGCCGGCGTTGGTGCCGTCGAACAGGGAGACGTGGGTCTCCGTCACCGGGGCGAGCAGGCTGTCCCGGTCGACGGTGAAGCCGTGGTTCATCGAGACGATTTCGACCTTGCCGGTGGTCAGGTCCTTGACCGGGTGGTTGGCCCCGTGGTGGCCCTGCTCCATCTTCACCGTCCGGGCGCCGAGCGCCAGGGCCAGCATCTGGTGGCCCAGGCAGATGCCGAACACGGGCTTGCCGCTATCGACCAGCTTGCGGATCTCAGGGACGGCGTACGCGCCGGTGGCGGAGGGATCGCCCGGGCCGTTGGACAGCAGCACGCCGTCGGGATTGCGGGCCAGGATGTCCTCGGCGGAGGTGTCAGCCGGCACGACGGTGGCGCGGGCGCCGATGGAGGCCAGGCTGCGGAGGATGTTGCGCTTGACGCCGTAGTCGATGACCACGACCTCGTACTTCGGGGTCTCGAGCTTGCCGTAGCCGTCGCCCCATTCCCACTGGGTCTCGTCCCAAGTGAAGGTCTGGCGGGTGGTGGCGTCCTTGGCCAGGTCCAGGCCGACCAAGCCGGACCAGTCGGCCGCCTGCTTGACCAGGGCAGGGATATCGAACTCGCCGGTCGGGCTGTGGGCGATCACCGCGTGGGGCATGCCCTTCTCGCGGATCAGACGGGTCAGGCTGCGGGTGTCGACGCCGGACAGGCCGATCATCCCCCGGCGGCTCATCCAGCTCGCCAGGTCGGCGTTGGAGCGCCAGTTGGCCGGGTCGGTGGGCGCATCGCGGAAGATGGCGCCCCGGGCCGCCGTCTCCGACCCGCCGCTCATCTGTTCCAGGTCTTCGCTGTTGGTCCCGACATTGCCCATGTGCGGGAAGGTGAAGGCGACGATCTGGGCCATGTAGCTGGGGTCGGTCAGGATCTCCTGATAGCCGGTCATGGCGGTATTGAAGCAGACCTCGCCCACCGCCGCGCCGACCGCGCCGACGCCGATCCCTTGAAGAACGGTCCCATCGGCCAGGACCAGAACGCCGGTGACGCCGGGCAGGAGGTCGGTCATGGTGGGTCTCCGGGTGGGCAAACGGCCGCGTAGGTAGTGACTCGGCCCCCCCGGGTCAAACGCTATCGGAGGCTCCTATGCTCCAACTCCGCCCCAATTGCGAATGCTGCGACACCGACCTGGCCCCAGACGCGGCCGGGGCTATGATCTGTTCTTTCGAATGCACCTTCTGCGCGAGGTGCGCGGAGCGGCGGTTCGCCGGGGTTTGCCCCAACTGCGGTGGCGGGCTGGTAGCCCGGGCGGCCCGGCCGTCGGCGCTGCTGGCCAAGTTTCCCGGATCGACGGGGCGGGTGGTGAAACGGCACGCAGCCTGCGTCTGACCGGAGCGGGAATCGGGTAAACCCGGCCCATGCGTATCACCACGGTCGGCCTCGATGCCGATGACACCCTCTGGCACAACGAGACCCTGTTCCGCCTGACCCACAAGCGGTTCGTCGGGCTGCTGGAGCCGCATGCCGATGAGGCGACCCTCGAGGCGCGCCTGGCTGAGGCGGAGAAGCGCAACCTTCGGCTCTACGGCTATGGGGTGAAGGGCTTCACCCTGTCGATGATCGAGACGGCCATCGAGATCACCGACGGAGCGGTTCCGACCCGCGTCATCCAGGAGATCCTGGCGGCCGGCCGCGAGATGCTGACCGAGCCGGTCGAGCCCTTGCCGGGCGTGGAGATCGCCCTGGCGCAGCTGTCGGAGAAGTACCGGCTGGTGCTCATTACCAAGGGCGACCTCTTGCATCAGGAGCAGAAGTTGGCGGCCAGCGGCCTGGGCGACCTGTTCGCCGCGGTGGAGATCGTCAGCGAAAAGGATCGCGGAACATACGAGCGGGTATTTTCCCGTCACGGCACCGGCGCCGAGCAGGCCGTGATGGCCGGCAACTCGGTGAAGTCGGACGTCATCCCGGCGCTGGAGGCCGGAGCCTGGGCCGCCCTGATTCCCTATCCGCTGGTCTGGGCCCATGAGGCGGCGAGCGCGCCGGCGGACCATCCGCGGTATCGGGAGCTGAGCACGCTGGCGGAGTTGCCGGGCTGGCTGGAAGAGCTGGCAGGATAGTCGCCACCCCAAACCCCGTCATCCTCGGGACGAGCCCGAGGATGACGGGGTTTGGGGTGAAAGGTGGCGGCTGGTGGAATCGACCCGCCGCGCTAACCTGCAGCGTCCCTCAGGAGCCCGCCATGAAACGCCTGCTGCCGCTCGTCGCCTTGCTCCTGCTCTCCTGCTCGACGCCGGACAGCGGCCCGACCCACGACCTCGTCATCCGCAACGGGGTGATCTACGACGGCTCCGGCGGGCCGCCGTTCAAGGGTGATCTCGCCATCGACGGCGACCGGATCGTCGCGGTGGGCAAGGTCTCCGGCCGGGGGCGCGAGGAGATCGACGCCGCCGGAAAGGCCGTCTCGCCCGGCTTCATCAACATGCTGTCCTGGGCCACCGAGAGTTTGATCGAGGACGGCCGGGGGCTGTCGGATCTCAAGCAGGGGGTCACGCTCGAGGTGATGGGCGAAGGCTCCTCGATGGGGCCGCTCACCCCCGCGATGACCGCCCAGGAGCTCGAGCGGCAGGGGGACGTCAAGTATCCCATCACCTGGAGCACCCTCGGCGGCTACCTGGAGATGCTCGAGAAGAAGGGCGTCGGGCCCAACGTCGCCTCGATGATCGGGGCGGAGACGGCCCGCACCTATGTGCTTGGCGAAGGCGACGTCGATCCGACCCCACAGCAGCTGGCGGCCATGCGCGGCCTGGTCGTCCAGGCGATGGAGGAGGGGGCACTGGGCGTCGGCTCCTCCCTGATCTACGCGCCGGGCGGCTATGCGGAGACCGACGAGCTGGTCGCCCTGTCGGCCGAGGCCGGCCGGTGTGGCGGCATCTATGTCAGCCACATGCGCTACGAGAGCGACCGGTTGCTGGACGGCATCGACGAGTTGATCGAGATTTCCCGCCGCTCCGGCGCCCCGGCCGAGATCTGGCACCTGAAAGCGGCCGGCAAGACCAACTGGGACAAGCTGGACCCGGCTATCGCCCGCATCGAGGCGGCCCGCGCCTCCGGCCTGCGGATCACCGCCAACATGTACACCTACACGGCGGGCTCGACGGGGTTCGACGCCGCCATGCCGCCCTGGGTCCAGGCCGGCGGTCGCGAGGCCTGGATCGCCCGGCTGAAGGACCCCGCCACCCGGGCAAAGGTGATCGGCGAAATCCGCGACCCCAAGGCGCCTTACGAGAACCTCTACCGCCACGCCGGGGCCGAAGGGACCATCCTGGTCGGCTTCCGCACCGCGGCGCTTAAAGCCCTGACCGGACGAACCCTGGCCGAGGTGGCCAAGGAGCGCGGCGTCTCTCCGGAGGACGCGATGATCGACCTGGTCATCGCCGACGGCAGCCGGGTGCAGGTGGTCTACTTCCTGATGAGCGAGGAGAATGTGAAGCGCCAGACGGCCCTGCCCTGGATGAGCTTCGGCTCAGACGCCGCCGCCCTGGCGCCGGAGGGGGTGTTCCTCAAGTCCTCCACCCACCCCCGCGCCTACGGCAATTTCACCCGGGTGCTAGGCAAGTACGCCCGCGACGAGAAGGCCCTGACCCTGCCCGACGCCATTCGCCGGATGACCAGCTTCCCGGCCCATAACCTGGGGCTGAAGGACCGGGGCCTGCTCAAGGCCGGCTACCACGCCGACGTGGTGATCTTCGATCCGGCGACGGTGGGCGACCGCGCCACCTATGCCGATCCCAAACAGTATTCGGTCGGGGTCAGCCACGTGATCGTCAACGGCGGTGTCGCCCTGGCCAACGGCGAGCCGACCGGCAAGCTCACCGGCCGGTTCGTGCGCGGCCGGGCCTGGACAGGCTGGAAAGACGGCGGCTGCCGCAAGTCCGCAAAGGACTGGACCTGGTAAGGCGGGTCAGTCGGCCTCGTAGGCGTAGAAGACCTGCCGGACTGCTCCGCCCAGGCGGGCATAGGTCGAGATCACGTGGGTGCGTGAATTTTCGATCTGGACGCGCTCCTTGCTGCAGTTCGACAGGGGCCACCTTGCCGACGGCATCTCGGGGCGGGAAATCTTCTCGAACTGGGATCCCATGACGTTCTGCGGCGGCCGGCCCTCGCCGTACCATTCGAAGACCTGGCTGATGACCACGCCCTTGGGTTCGGACGATTCGGCCGAGACGTAGCAGAACCAGGCGGCCGAGCCCTGGGCGTGGGCTGGCGCCGCTCCGAGGGTGGTCAGCACCAGCGCAGCGGCCGAAAGAAGGGCGGCTTTCAGGCCGAGCTTGAGAGAGGCGGTCATACCGGGAGCTCCAGGTTGGGCAGGCGCCAGGCTTCCGAACGCGACCGTCGGGACCTTGCGCCACGTGATGAGGCCATGGTCCAGCCGCGCGGAGTATCCCCATTTGCAGGGCCTTGATCAGGAGCTCATCGCCCAGGCCCAGACGACCCAGGCGCTGAACAGCAAGGTTCCGACCGCCAGGGCCTGTGTCGCCAGCCGCCGGCCGGTGTCGCCGATCAGCCGGGCTTCACGGAAAAGGGCGGCACAGCAAAGAACATAGGCTGTCATCGTGGAGGCCACGGTCATTCCGATCAGGATATTGAGCTGCTTGGCCAGGGTCGGTGAGGCGGTGGCCAGGGCGATGGCCGACATGATCACGCCCGTGACGATGATGCCGCGCCTAGGGATGGCCAACGGATCCGTCTCGGTCAGCAGTTTGGGGAAATAGCCGACGGCGGCTCCGGCGCGGGCCGTTTCGGCGGTGACCAGGATCCAGCCGGCCAGGGTGCCGCTGGTCTTCACCACCGCGAAGATCGCCACCAGCACGCCTGCGATGGGGCCGGCCAGTTTGGCCACCACGTCGGCGAAGGGGGCGGTCGACTTGGCCAGCTCGGCCGGCGGGATGACCCCCTGAACCGCCACGCAGGCGGCGACATAGACCACGGCGGCCAGGGCGATGCCGCCCATGGCGGCGATGGGGATGTCGCGTTCGGGGTTGCGGACCTTGGCGGCCACGGCATTGGCGCACTCCATCCCCAGGAAGGCCCAGAAGATCAGCAGCACCATGCCGGGGATGTTGGCCAGCACCGGCTTGCCGGTCGGGTTCCAGCTGGCGGCGAACAGCTCGGGATTGAAGGCGGCCAGGCCCAGGACAATCGCGGCGAGGATGGGCAGCAGGCCCAGGACCAGGGCCAAGCCGCTCAGCCGGGTGACCGTGCGGGGGCCCAGCAGGTTCAGCAGGGTGAACACCCAGATGGCGCCCATCAGCGCCAGCAGGGTGGGCAGGGGACCGGCCAGGCCTGGGATCAGCGAAGTGAGGTAACCCACCGCCGCCAGGCCGATGGCGACGTTGCTGAGCGGGCAACCGACCCAGTAGGCGAACCAGGTGACGAAGCCCAGGAAGGGATGGAGGGCGGCGCGGGCATAGGCGTGGATGCCGTCGGCTTCGGGGCGCAGTCGGCCGAGGATGGCGAACACCGCCGCCAAGGCGATCCCACCCGCCGCCGAGACCAGCCAGCCGACCAGGCTGGAGGTCCCGAACGGGGCGATGGAGGTCGGCAGGATGTAGATCCCCGCGCCGATCATGTTGCCCGCCACCAGGAAGGTGGCCAGCAGCGGCCCCATCCGCTTGCCTTCAGTCATGGTGTTCCCCCGCACGCTGTTCGGCGGGCAGTTCCACATGCGGGGGGGAACAGGTCAACTGGCGGGCGGGCCGTTGGCGCGATAGCCTGCCCGCATGAGCGAATTTGATTTCGATGCGGTCGTTGTGGGCGCGGGCGCCGTGGGTCTGGCTTGCGGCTACGCCCTGTCACAGCGAGGCCTGACGGTGGCTGTGCTGGAGAAGGAGGCGGCCATCGGCCAGGGTGTCTCCTCGCGCAATTCCGAGGTGATCCACGGCGGGCTCTACTATCCGACCGGCTCGCTGAAGGCGCGGCTCTGCGTCCAGGGCCGCCGGCTGCTGTACGCCTTCCTCGACAAGCATCATGTCGATTACCGCCGCTGCGGCAAGCTGGTGGTGGCCACCGAGCCCGAGGACGTCGCCCGGCTCGACGCCATCTTTGACCAGGCGACCACGAACGAGGTCGAGGACATGCAGCGCCTGACTGGCGCCGAGGCGCGCGCCCTGGAGCCCGGCCTGCGCTGCGAGGCGGCGCTGCTGTCCCCGCAGAGCGGGGTGTTCGACAGCCACGGCTACATGCTGGCCCTGCAGGGTGAGATCGAGGCGGCCGGTGGGGCGGTGGTCGCTTCCACCCCCTTTGAAGGGGCGACGCCTCTGACCGGTGGCGGATTCCGGGTAAAGGCCGGCGGCGAGGAGGCCACGGAACTGACCTGTCGCCTGCTAGTCACCGCGCCTGGCCTGTCAGCCCAGGGTGTGGCGGGCGCCATCGCGGGCTTCCCGGCGGACCGCATTCCGGCCGGCCACTACGGCAAGGGGGTCTACTTCCGCCTGGCGGCCAAGGCCCCGTTCGAGCGGCTGATCTATCCGCCGCCGATTCCCGGCGCCCTGGGCACCCACTACCGCAAGGATCTCGGCGGGCAGGCGGTGTTCGGCCCCGATCTCGAATTCGTGGCGACCGAGGACTATTCGGTCGACCCGGCCAAGGTCGAGGAGTTCGCCCGCTACATCCGAAAGTTCTGGCCAGACCTGCCGGTGGAGGACCTCGCCCCCGACTACGCCGGGATTCGGCCCAAACTGCATGGACGGGGTGAGCCTCAGCCCGATTTCCAGATCAGGGGCGCGGACGACCACGGCATCGAAGGCCTGGTGGCTTTGTTCGGGATCGAAAGCCCGGGGCTGACCAGTTCATTGGCGATTGGGGAATCGGTGGCCGGCAAGCTCCACCCTCCGTCATCCCGGCCGTAGCTCGGCGAAGCCGGGCGGAGAGCCGGGACCCCGGGGGTGCGTGATCTCGCTATCGAGCGCGGCGTTACGGCTGGTGCGCTGCAACCCCTGGGTCCCGGATCGGCGTTCGGCCGTCCGGGATGACGGGGAGGAGACTTAAGCCTTCGGAACGAGTTTGATCAGCGAACCGCCGTCGGTCAGCACATAGACCGCGCCGTCCGGCCCGACCCGCACGTCGCGGATCCGCTGGCCCAGGTCCTTCAGCAGCCGCTCTTCGCCGACCACCTTCTCGCCTTCCAGGGTCAGGCGAACTAGGTCCTTGTCCTTCATGCCGCCAATGAAGACGCTGCCCTTCCAGGCGGGGAAGAGGTCAGCCTCATAGAAGGCCATGCCGGAGGGGGCGATGACCGGGTCCCAGTAGTAGAGCGGCTGCTCCATGCCGGCCTTCTGGGTCAGGCCCTCGCCGATCGGGCCGCCGCTGTATTCATTGCCGTAGTTGATGGTCGGCCAGCCGTAGTCCTTGCCGCGGCGGGCGACGTTGAGTTCGTCACCGCCGCGGGGGCCGTGCTCGACGGTCCATAGTTCACCGGTCTTCGGATGGATCGCGGCCGACTGGATGTTTCGGTGGCCGTAGGACCAAATGGTCGGCAGGGCGCCGGCGACCGAGGTGAAGGGGTTGTCCTTCGGGACGGCGCCGTCGGGCAGGATACGGATCACCTTGCCGAAAGCGGCGTCCAGCTTCTGGGCCTGCATCCGGCCGGCCATGTCCGAGCGCTCACCGGTAGTGATGAACAGGAAGCCGTCCTTGGAGAAAGCCAGCCGCGAGCCGTAGTGCTTGTCGCCGTTGTAGGTCGGGGTCATCCGCCAGATGACCTTGACGTCCGTCAGCGCGTTTCCGTCCAGCTTGCCGCGCGCCACGGCCGTGCCGTTGCCGTCCGCGCGCGGCTCGGCGAAGCTCCAGTAGATCAGGCCGTCGGGACCGACAACCACGTCCAGCAAACCGCCCTGGCCCTTCGCGTCGACCGCCGGCACGCCGCCGACGGGGTCGCTGAGCTTGCCGTCCTTGCCGACGATACGCAGGGTTCCGCCCTTTTCGGTGACCAGCATCCGGCCGTCGGCCAGGAAGGCCAAGCCCCAGGGGCGTTGCAGCCCCTCGGCCACCGTCACGGTGTCAAAAGCGATGCCGGCGCTCTTGAGCGGGGCGCGGGTCTGGCCGGGGAAGGCGGGCTGGTAGTTGGTGTTGGCGGGCCGGGTCTCCAGCGACGTGCCGGCCGCGGGCGGCGTCTGGGCCTCCGAAGGCTGGCCTCCGCAAGCGGCGAGCACGGCGGCGGCGGCGATCAGGGACAGGCTGCGCATGGAAACTCCTCAGGCGTTACGGCTCGCCGAGCAAAGCAGCGAGGGCGGCTACGGGTTCCGCCCCCTCGAGGTGGATCAGGCTCCACAGGGCGAAGAACAGCAGGGGCCAGCGGCGGGCCTCATGTTGATCCTCGGTAAAGATGGCGCTGACCGCGTCAGGATCAATGGCGGCTGCCACCCCTTCGACGGCCGCGACGCTGACGGCCAAGTCGGCGGCGCGCGGCGCGATCCAGCCGGCAACCGGCACAGTGAAGCCCTGCTTCTTGGCCCAGGGCTCGGCGGCGGGACAGTGACGCTCCAGCCATTTGCGCAGCAGCCATTTGCCGAACCGGCCGCGCAGCTTCATCCGGTCGGGCAGGTTGAAGGCGAACTTCGCGACCTCGGGGTCGAGGAAGGGGGTGCGGCCCTCCAGCCCGTTGGCCATCAGGCAGCGGTCGAGCTTCAACAGCAGGTCGTCGGGCAGCCAGGTGGCGACATCGGCCGCCTGGATGTTCTGCAGCGGGGTGCGGCCGGGCAGGGCGCGCTGGTCGACGGTATCCCGCCAATCGCCGATCCAGGGATAAGGCACGCGCGGCTCGGCCGGCCGGCCGCCCAGCCAGCCAGGGCGCAGGGCGCGGCGATAGCGGCCGTAGCCGCCGAACAGCTCGTCCCCGCCCTCGCCGGTCAGGACGACGGTGAGGTCGCTGCGCGCCGCCTGAGCCAGCTTGTAGGTCGGCAGGATGGCGTAGTCGGCGGTGGGGTCGTCGAGCGCCCAGGCGACCTTGGGGGCGATTGCCCAGAAGTCGGCTTCGGTGAAGGTGGTCTCGCGCCAGTCGAGGTTCAGGGCCTTGGCCACCCGCTCGGCCTGGGCTCGTTCGTCCTTGGCGCCGGGGGCGTCGAAGCCGCAGGTGAAGGCCACCACCGGCCGCTCGTTCAGCCGCGACATGAGGGTGGCGATGGCGGCGCTGTCGATACCGCCGGACAGGAACAGGCCGTAGGGCACGTCCGACCGCTGGTGGACCCGGACGCTGTCTTCCAGCACCGCGTCGAGGCGGTCGAGCAGCTGGGCCTCGTCGCCGGGGGTGACGCCGGCCGGGGGCAGGGCGGGGCGGATGCGTCGTTGCTCGACGAAGTCGCCGACCACCTCGGCGATGGCGCCCGGCTCCAGCCGGTGGGTGTGGCCCAGCAGGGTGGGGCTGAAGGTATAATTCAGGTTCAGGAGCTGGCCGGCCGCGTGCCGGTTCAGAACCGCGGGCCGGTCGACCAGGGCCCGGGGCTCGGAGGCGAAATGCACGCCGGCGCCTTGGGCCAGGCCGCTGCCACCGTCGCGGAAGTAGAGCGGCTTGATCCCGAACGGATCGCGGACCAGCCAGGTGCGCCCGTCGTGGCCGACCAGGCAGAAGGCGTACATCCCGCGCAGCCGGTCGAAGGCCTTCTCGCCCTCCAGCGCGTAGAGGTGCAGCAGGGGTTCGAAGTCGGATCCGGTGGAGAGTTTGTCCTTGAGTCCGAACTCCTCGGCCAGCTCAAGGTAGTTGTAGATCTCGCCGTTGCCGATCACCGTCGAGCCGACGGCGTGCAGCGGCTGCCAGCCGCCTTCCAGGTCGATGATCGACAGGCGCGCATGGCCGATCGACCAGCCCTTGCCGTCCTCGACGCGGATGCCGTTCGGCCCGCGATGGGCGAGGGTCTCGATCAGATTGCGGGCCGAGCCCGGCCCGTTGAGCACGCCGGCGATGCCGCACATTCAGGCCGCCCCATACTGGGCGAAAAGCTCGCGCCACTGGGTCACGACGGCGGTCTTGCTGAACTCCGCCTCGACGCGGGCATGGCCGTTCTGGATCAGGCGGATGCGCTGCATCGGATCGGCCAGCAGGCCGGCGATCCGCTCGGCCAGCGCCGCATCGTCATCGATGGGAACCAGCAGGCCGTCTTCGCCGTCGCGGATCAGGGCGGCCGGCCCTTGGCTGGCGGCGGCCACCACCGGCAGGCCGTGGGCCCAGGCCTGGATGACAACATTGCCCAGTGGCTCATACCGCGAGGGGAAAACACAGACGTCGGCCGCCCGGTAAAGCGCCGAGGCGTCCGATCGCCAGCCCAGGAACCGCACCCGCTCCAGCACACCCAGCGACTGGGCCAGGGCCTTCAACTGATCCTCCAGCGCTCCAGCGCCGGCGATCCACAGGTAGGCCTCGGGCAACGCCTTGAGGGCCTTCAGCGACACGTCGTGGGCCTTGGCCGTGTGCAGCCGGCCCATGCCGAGCAGCAGTGGCGCGTTTTCCGGGGTGCCGAGCTCGGCGCGGGCGATGGGGGTGACCTCCTCGGGCGCGGCGGCGAAGTTCGGGATATGGCGCACCCGGTCCGCCGGCCAGCCCTGGGCGACGACCCAGTCCATGATGTCCTGGGTGTTGGCGACCAGGGCCTCGAAGCCGCGATAGTTCTTCAGCTTGTAGTAGCCGCCCAGCCGCCCGATCCGCGCCCAGGGGCCGGCCGGGGCATGACGCGCCGCCCGGTTCATCCAGGCGACCAGCAGTCTGGCGTCGGCGTTTCGCGCTGTGCCGGCCACGCCGGGCCGGGTGAGGAAGTCCAGCGGGCCGCCGAATCCCAGGGTGCGCACGGGCACCCCAGCCGCCGCCAATGCCTTCTCCCGCCCGGGATTGGCGCGGATGGCGCAGGCCTGTTCCAGCCCGGCGGCGCGCAGGGCGGCGACCAGCTCGACGAAGTAGGTCTCGGCCCCGCCTTCGCCGGCCGACCCCAGAAGATGCAGGACGCTCATCGGGCGCGACCCTAGCCGGACAGAGCCCGTTTCCCAAGACGCTTGATGGGAGGTTTCAACGCCACTATAAGGCCCGCCTCCCTCGGGATGGGCACGGCCTATGGCTGGGTAGCTCAGATGGTTAGAGCGGTGGATTCATAACCCACAGGTCGGCGGTTCGATCCCGCCCCCAGCTACCATCCCGACGTGTTCAGGCGGCCGCCGAGCCGCGCGCCTCCGACGAGTCTTCGGTCGTTCCGTTCAGCACCTTGTCCAGCACGCTCAGCAGCCGCTCGGCTTTGATCGGCTTTTCGACCACGTCGTTCATCCCCGCTTCCAGATAGCCGCGCACGTCCGAGGGATCGGCGTTGGCGGTCAGGGCGACGATGGGGGTCTGGCCGGCGGGGCCGGGCAGGGCGCGGATGGCGCGGGTTGCGGCGACGCCGTCCATGCGCGGCATCTTGATGTCCATCAGGATCAGGTCAAAGCCCCGCATCCGGGCCGCCTCCACGGCTTCGATCCCGTCGACCGCCTGCTCACTGGTGCAGTCGAACATCTCGCACAGGGCCTCGGCGACCATGCGGTTGGTGGCGTTATCATCGACGATAAGAATGTGGGCGGTGGTCGGGATCAGACCGGCTGTCGGGTCGGCGGCCTCGGCCACCGCTTCTGGGGCGACGAGCGAGACCACCACCGTGGCCCCCGCTCCGGGGTTGGCCTCTGCCCGGATCACCCCGTTCATCGCCTTGGCGATGGCCGCGGCGTGGGCCATGCCCAGGCCGATCGACAGGGGCCGATGGCCGGTAAGCGATTCGAAGATGTGCGCCAGTTCGGCCGCCTCGGGCGTTTCGCCGGCGTCGCGGACTCGGGCCTCCAGGATCAGGCCATCGACGGCCGGCCGGGCCGACAGGGTGACCTCGACCGCGCCGCGTCGGGTGGCGCTCAGCGCGCGCTCGACCAGCCCGTCCAGCATTTCGCCCAGCAGCACGGCATCGACCTCAGCGGCCAGCTCCGGCGCGCCGTCGTAAGCGCAGAGCAGGGTGACGCCCGCGTTGGCGGCGCGGTGAATCCAGCGTTCCTGCAGGTCGTCGATCACTTCGCGCAGCACCGTGGGCCGCGGCGTGATCGCGGCCAAACCGGCCTCGGCGGCGTGGACCGCAGCGGCCCGGCCCATCAAGCGGCGAACATCATCAAAGGCGTCACCCAGGGCCTGGGCGCAACTGCGCGCGTCCGAAGGCAGGTTCTGGCGTCCAAGGGCGTCGATGAAGGTGCGGGCGTCATCAAGCTGGCGCATCACGTCGATGGCCAGGGCCTGGGTGACGGCAACGGTATTGTCCCGGCTCTGGCGCGACCGCTTGGCGCGCGCGGCCAGCAGCGTGTGGGCGCCGCCTACCCCCAGATAGCGACCGCCGTCCGTGACCACAAAGCCATAGGCCAGGGCCAGCGGGTTCTCGGCCAGGGTCTCTTCTCGAAACTGAACGGCGTCGGACGCGCCGTCCACCGACAGGAAGGTGGTATCCATCAGCGCGAGGGCGCCGGGCGCACCGCCCGCCGCCTCAAAGGCCTGGCGGCGGACCAGGCCGATCGGCCGCTGGTCGGCATCGACGACTGCCAAGACCAAGGCGTCGGGCTGCTCGGCGAACACCGCGGCCAGGGCGGCCCCATCGGCATTGGCCGACAGGCTCGGGCGGCGTTCGATCAGGTGATCAAGTCGGTCCATGTGGGGCCAAGTCTCTATTGGGATCCCACAATGCACCTGTGCGCTTTCAGACAGGTTAAGCGCGCGAGTGGTTTGTGCCGACCACTGTAGAGCGAAACGCAACCTGTGGGCGGCGCTGAACGGGGCCGACGAAGCCAAGTAACGTTGGTCGGCGAACTCTTGCGGGTGAAGTCGGAATGGTTCGGCCGCGGCGATTCTGAAACTCACGCCGCAAAAGGAAACGGCGGGAACAGAAGTTCCCGCCGCCCAAGTTTGTCGTTGTTTGAACCTGAGGCTTACTGGCCGAAGGTCTTGGTGATCGAGATGCCGAAGGTCTGCGGCTCGGTGAAGAAGGCGTTCCGGAACAGACCCGAGGAGTCATCCGTCAGGTAGGTATCGGTGATCGACTCTTCATCGGTCAGGTTCTTCACGAACAACTCGAAGTACAGGCCGATGTTCTGGTTGCCGACCGTAAGGGTGGCATTGACGTTCTGCCAGCCTTTGATCTTGTCCGGCTCGCTGTTGTAGATCCGCGAGAAGCTGTCGTCCTGGCGGTAGTAGTCGCCGCGCAGGGTCGCGTCCCAACCGCCGAAGTTCCAGGTGTACTGGGCCCCCAGCGAGAAGGTGTACTTCGGCGCGTTCGGCAGTTCCTTGCCTTCCAGGTCGACCGCGATGCCGTCGCCGCCGTTCGGCAGGAGAGCCGGGTTGGAGACCACACCGAGAGCGGCCAGCGGGTTGACCGCCGGGTTGGTGGAGGCAAAGGCGCCGCTGCAGAGACCGAGCAGGGCGTAGGGCGAGACGCCGAAGTTGTTGATGGCGTTGAGCAGCGCCCCGACCCCGGCCGTGCTGGCGACGCAGTTGCTGGCGTTGCTGGCCTTGACCACGGTCAGGGTGGGATCGCCCTGGGTCCGGTTGAACACGTCGATCGACTCGCCGTCGGTGATTTCCGAGTCGAGCAGGCCGATGTTCATGTTGATGCGGAAGTTGTCGATCGGCTCCCAGATGGTCTCAAACTCGAGGCCTTGGATCTTGGCGTCGATGTTCTCGTTGACCGACTGGCGGTTGGTGATCTTCGAGACCTGGTAGCCGATGTAGTCGTAGCGGAAGTAGGTGGCGTTCAGCACCATCCGGCCGTCGAACAGGGTGTTCTTGGAGCCCAGTTCCCAGGCGTCCACGAATTCCGGATCGAAGGTCGGAGCAGCGCAGGCGACGCCCACGGCGCACGGCGGGTTCACGCCGCCCGCCTTGTAGCCCCGCGAGTAGAACAGGTAGAGCAGGTTGTTGTCGGTCGGCTTCCAGTCGGCGCCCAGGCGGCCGGTGACTTCCTTGAAGTCGGCCTCCAGGACCGGCGGAACGCCGGCGACGGTGCTGTCGCTGCCCGGGGTGGCCGGGGTGTTGCCGGCCAGCAGGGCCGTGGTGCGGGCCTGCTGCAGCTTGCGGTCATGGGTATAGCGGATGCCGCCGGTGATCTTGACGCTGTCGAGAACCTGCCAATAGACCTCACCGAAGGCCGCGCGGGACTTCAGGTGATAGTCGCCGGTGCTGTCGAAGTAGTTCCGGCCGCTGCCCGAGGGGGACGGCGACGGATCGATGAAGATACAGCCGGCGGTCGTGGCCGAGCAGTTCGGGTTACCGGTGACCAGGGCGTTGGCGATCTGGGCCTGGCCGGTCAGGGTGTTGCCGAACACATAGTAGTGGCCGTCGGTGGTCTTCAGGTCGAGGTAGATGGCCCCGATGTTGAAGTTGAACGGTCCGTCGAAGTTCGAGGCCAGCCGCAGCTCCTGCGACCATTGCTCAGCGTCGCCGCCGGAAATGTCGAAGGTGGTGAAGCTGTTGCGGGCGCCGACCTGCGGGTCGTTGACCACGCCGCCGGGGAAGAGGCTGGCGTACAGGCCATTGTAGATCGCCGTCGGCACCTGCTGGGCCGCCGGGCTGGAGCTGCACACCGGGGTGAAGTTGTTGCAGGACCCGGCCACCGTATTGAAGGTGTTGATCGGGGTGACGCGGTTGTAGTCCTGCTTCGTGAACAGGTAATTCTTGCTGTAGTTGGTCAGCGAGATCACCGACAGTTCATCGGTGATGTCCCAGGTGGCGCCGAACTGGATGATGTCTGTTTCGACCTGATAGACCGGATCGACCGCCGACTCGATATTGCGGATGTCCTTGTTCTGCATCTTGCCGGCGAAAGCGTCGCCGGTGATGAGGCCCGACAGGTTGCCGAGCAGGCCGCCCAGGGTGCCTTGCGAGTTGGGGGTGCCCAGGACGTTCGCCGAGTACAGCGAGGTCGGCAGACAGCCTTGGCTCAGCAGGCCGCGGGCAGCGGTGGCGCGGGCCGGGTCGGCGGAGTAGCCGAAACCGCCGACGGTGGCCGGACCCGGATCCTTGGTGCAGTACTGCTTGCCGATCCGCGAGCGCTTGTCGTCTTCCTCGAAGTGATCCCACAGGAAGTAGGTGCGGAATTCGTCGACCGGCTCAAAGGAGACCGTCAGGCGGGTGTTCCACAGGTCGCGGTCGTCGATTTCGTTACCGGTCACCAGGTTGGTGCCGTAGCCGCCACGTTGGAACACGTTGCCGGCCAGGCGGACGGCGATGGTGTCACCGATCGGCACGTTGATCATGCCGCGCAGCTTGTAGGATTCGTAGTTGCCGACCTCGGCCTTGATCATCGCCTCGAAGCTGTCGATCGGCTTGGCGGAAATCACGTTGACCACGCCGCCGGTGGCGTTACGGCCGTAGAGGGTGCCCTGCGGGCCACGCAGCACTTCGACCCGCTCCAGGTCGAAGAACTCCGATTCGAACAGGTTGTTGGCGGTCAGCGGGGCGTTGTTCAGGTGGATGCCGGTGCCGGCGTCGCCCGAACCGGCCACCAGCTTGGAGCCGATACCGCGGATCTGGAAGTTGTAGCCGGTGAAGTTCCCCTTGGAGAAGTTCACGTTCGGGATGGCCAGGACGAGGTTCGGGCCGCCGTCGATCTTCTGCTTTTCCAGGGTTTCCTGGTTGAAGGCCGACACCGCGATCGGCACATCCTGGATGGCTTCTTCGCGCTTCTGCGCCGTGATGATCAGCTCACCGACGGTCGTGCCGCTGGGGGCCTCTTCCTGAGCGAAGGCCGGCGCGGCGACGGCCATGATGGCAAACGCGGACGCGCTGACAGCGAGCGCCTTCCGCAGGCGCAGAGATGTGTACATTCTAACCCTCCCCGAGCGCCGCCGGCCTGACAGGGGGCCGTATCGCGGACGCCGTGTGTTTCCTCAAATGTCGCGTCTTTTGTTATGCCGTCGGGGACGCACGACACTCCCCCGCAGCTTCCATCGATTGCATACGCGCGTTTGGAATGTGTCAATGCTCGAGGCCAGGTGAACGGCGATAGGTTACGGCTTTTCACATAACTGTGGCCCAATAAACGCGCCGGTTTTGCGCTGTCGGGCGACTTCCTCCATCCACAGGAGAAATGACGTGGCGGAAGCTTCCGCAACGACAGGCCGCGCGAGGGCGCCGGGCCGCTCGCAGCCGTGAATCACTTCGCAGCCGGTCGCGAAGACTGCGCGGCCGACTTGGCGTGGTCTTGCCGGGCGGGTTCGTGTAGAGGAACGGCCCGCCGGCTCCAACTCCGATCCCGTCATGTCAGCCTCCCTCTCCGACCGCCTCGCCAGGCGTCCGTCCCGCAAGGCCGGAGCCGTGAGCTATGCCGTCAAGGAGATCTTCCTGACCCTGCAGGGCGAGGGTGGTCAGGCCGGTCGCGCCGCCGTCTTCTGTCGTTTCGCCGGCTGCAATCTCTGGTCCGGACGCGAAAAGGACCGGGCTGACGCGGTCTGCACCTTCTGCGACACCGACTTCGTGGGTGTCGATGGCCCGGGCGGCGGCCGGTTCGCCGGCCCGGAGGCCCTGGCCGCCGCTGTCGAGGCGGCCTGGGCGGGCGGGGCGGAGCAGCGGCTGGTCGTCTGCACCGGCGGCGAGCCGTTGATGCAACTCGATCCGCCGCTGATCGAGGCCCTGCATGCGCGAGGCTTCATGATTGCGGTGGAAACCAACGGCAGCCTCGCGGCCCCGCCCGGCATCGACTGGATCTGCGTCAGCCCCAAGGCCGACGCGCCGGTGGTCCAGACCTTCGGCCAGGAGCTCAAGCTGGTCTGGCCCCAGGCCGGGGTCGATCCGGCCCGTTTCGAGGGGCTCGATTTCGAGCGCTTCTTTCTGCAGCCGATGGACGGTCCGGACCGCGAGGCGGCCACCGCCGCCTGCATCGCCTATTGCCTTTCCCACCCCAGGTGGCGTTTAAGCGTCCAAACCCACAAATACCTCGGCATCGCCTGAGGCTCTTCGCCTCGGCCAGCCCTTTTCGCACCCATGACCACGCCCCAGTTCGAGATCACGAAGGCCGCCACCTTCGACGCCGCCCACCATTTCCCCAATGGTCCGCAAGGCAGCCCCTACACGCGCCTGCACGGCCATAGCTTCCGCGTCGAGGCCACCGTGCGCGGCCAGATCAGCGGCCCGATGGGCTGGGTGGCGGATCTGGGCGAGCTGGACAGCGAACTGCGCGCCGTGGCGGCCGAACTCGACCACGGCCTGCTGAACGACAAGCCGGGGCTCGAGACCCCGACCCTGGAACACCTCTGCCTCTATTTCGCGGCCGCCCTGAAGCCGCGCTTCCCAGGCCTCTGCCGGGTGGTGATCTCGCGCCCGACCATCAACGAGAGCTGCGCCCTTTCCGTCTGACGGGCGTCAGATGGCCTTCGCCTCGTCGCTCGCCCGGCGCCACGGCCCCGAGAAATGCGGATCGATCTTTCGTCGCCGGTCTGGGCCGAAATAGTCTTCGGTGCGGATGAACGAGCGAGGAAACTCGACCACCTGGGTGATCCGGTCGATGACGCCCCGCGCGGTCACCGGCTTGGCCAGGAATTCGGTCACCCCGGCGTCGCGGGCCTCGCGCACCCGCTTCTGGGTGGAATGGCCGGTGATCATCACCACCGGGCACATCTGGTTGGGGCTGTCGGGAGAGTTGCGCAGCAGGCGGACGAAGTCGATGCCGTCCAGCGGCTCCATGGCCAAGTCGGTCATCACGATGTCGATGGCGTGCTGCCGCATGATGGTCAGAGCCTCAGCGCCGTCCGATGCCTCGTAGACCCCGCCGACCCCGATGGCGCGCAGGATTTCGCCGATCAGCACCCGCATATGGTGGTTGTCGTCCACCAGCAGGATCTTCAGCAGCTCAAACCGCACGGGTGGCCCCATCGCCTTGAATAACAGCGTCTTGCGTACGGCATATGGGGCTAAACCATTGTCGGTCAACGGAAAAAAGCCCCCCGCATCGCGGGGGGCTCGCAACTAAACGCCGGGAGAGAATCTAAAGTGAATCAACCAAAACGAGTTCTGCGTCCGTCAGCGCCCTGACGGTCAGCACCGCCTCATCCTTCGCCGCCGCCCCGTCCCGGTCCGAGAGGGTGACGCCATTGACCTCCACCTGTCCGACCGCGCTGACCAGATAGGCGTGACGACCGGGGCCCAGGTCATAGGTGGTCGTCTCGCCTGCCTTGAGCGTGGCGCCTAGCACCCGGGCCTCGGCCCGGATCGGCAGGGCGTCCTCATCGCCCGCGATGCCGCTGGCCAGGGCCACGAACTTTCCGGACCGGTCGGCCTTGGGGAAGGGCTTGGCGCCCCAGCTGGGTTCGCCGCCGCGGGTGCGCGGCTGGATCCAAAGCTGGAAGATCCGGGTGGTCTCGTCTTCGAGATTGTACTCGGCGTGACGCACGCCGGACCCGGCGCTCATCACCTGCACGTCGCCGGCGCCTGTGCGGCCGGTGTTGCCCAGACTGTCCTGGTGGGTGATCGCCCCGCTGCGAACGTAGGTGATGATCTCCATGTCCGCGTGGGGATGCGGCGGGAAGCCCGACTTGGGGGCGATCTCATCGTCATTCCACACCCGCAGGTCGCCCCAGCCCATGCGAGTCGGCTCGTACCAGTTGGCGAAGGAGAAGTGGTGGCGGGCATTGAGCCAGCCGTGGTCGGCATGGCCGAGCTGCGCGAAAGGGCGGCGTTCGATCATGGTTCAGGTTCCAATCTGGCGGGTTGTTGCGCCATCGAGGGAATAGATAGGAGGCCGATTTTCAAGTGCAACACCTGCTGTGTCAGATCGCGTGGCGCGCCGCGATCGCCCCTGCCAGCTCGGCGATCCGGGCCCGCAGTTCAGGCGGCGAGATCACCTCCACGTCGAGGCCGAAGCGTAGCAGCTCGCCGGCCGCGAAATCGATCCCTTCGATGGCCAGCTCCACCGTTCCGTCAGACAGGGTGGTCAGGGCGCCGCCTTCCCGTTGCAACCTCGCCTGCGCCTCCGGACTGGCGCGCAGCCGGGCCACGCCCTGGATCAGCCCGGCCGCATAGGCTTGCTGGGCCTCCGCCCAATGGGCGGCGAGGTCAAAGCCCTTGGGCCGTTCGAAGGTCTCCTCGACGGGCGCGACGTCCAGAAACTGCGAGACTCTGTAGGTCCGGATCTCGCCCCGCGAGCCGGCGACCAAGTACCAGACCCCTGCCTTGAGAACGACGCCGAGCGGCTCCAGCACCAGCGCCACCGGCCGCCGCGGGCCATAGCGGGCCGAGACCCGCCGGTCGGCCATCGCCGCCTCCGCAAGGGTCCGCAGGGCCGGGCTGTCGTCGGCGTCCTTGAACCATCCGACCGGGTCCAGGTGGATCCGCGCCTGCGCCCGCCGCGCCGCCTCGCCCGGCCCGTCTGACAGGGCGGTCAGCACCTTCATCTGTGCGTCGGCCGCCGCCTCGCCCAGCCCCAGCTGCGCCGCCGGCCCCGGCAGTCCGGCCAGGATCAGGGTCTGAGCCTCCGCCGCATTCAGCCCCGTCAGCCGGGTGCGATAGCCGTCGAGCAGGGCGAACCCGCCCCCTGGCCCCCTGTCTGCATAGACCGGTACGCCGGCGGCGCTCAGCTGGTCGACGTCGCGATACACCGTGCGCACCGAGACCTCGAAGATCTCGGCCAGCGCCTGGGCCGTCATTCGCCCCCGGGTCTGGAGCAGCATCAACAGGGTCAGGAGGCGGCTCGAGCGCATTTTTCGAGCCTAGCCGAGATTAGCTGACATTGGGTGTCAGCTTGCTCGGGCAAAGACGCATTCACCGCATTGGAGGAGCTTCGAATGACCCGGCCACGAACCGCTGGTCGATCTGGTGGCTCGACGCCCGCTACCCCAACATCGAGCCGCCTGTGCACGGCGGCTTTCAGGATGGCGTCGGAACCTTCATCGGCGCGGATGTTTTCGACGGTCGTCCCATCCTCGTCCGTTTCACCTGGTCGAAGATCACCTCCACCACGGCCCACTGGTCCCAGGCCATCTCGCCCGACAACGGCCGGACCTGGGAGGTGAACTGGAACATGGAGTTCGAGCGCGTCACCTGACCGCAACCCTTGGAAGCCTGGGCGGTTCTGTGGTCCAAGGACCGCCCATGACCGACGCCCAGACCTCCGATGCCTTGATCGTCGCCTGCCCCGTCGACAGCGCCCTCAACCGCGTTCCTCGCGGTCGCCTCGCCGCCGAGCCCAGGTGCGGGACCTGCAAGTCCCTTCTGTTCACCGGCAAGCCCATGGTCCTCACGGCCGACAACTTCGACCGTCACGCGACCCGTTCGGACCTGCCCCTGCTGATCGACTTCTGGGCTGCCTGGTGCGGCCCTTGCCAGGCCATGGCCCCGGCCTTCGCCACCGCCGCCGGCAAACTGGAGCCGGCCGTCCGCCTCGGCAAAATCGACACCGAGGCCCAACAGACCCTCGCCGCCCGCTACAAGATCCGCTCGATCCCCTGCCTGGTCCTGATCCACAAGGGCCGCGAGATCGCCCGCCATGCCGGCGCCATGCCGGCCGACGCGATCATCGCCTGGACGCGCCAGAACCTGCCCTAAGCCACCGCTACCTCCGCCAGGTCCCCATCGTCCGCGATGCGGGCGATCTCCGCGACCAGCGCGCCCGGCGAGATCGGCTTGGCGACCACCCCGCTGCAGCCGCAAGTGCGATAAGCCGCCAGCTGGGCCGGCATCACGTTGGCGGTCGTAGCGACGATCGGGATCTGCCCGCGAACGCCCTCCATGGCGCGAATGCGGCGGGTGGCTTCCATGCCGTCCATGACCGGCATCTGGATGTCCATGAAGATCAGGTCGAACGGCGCGCGCTCCACGGCGGCCACGCCCTCGGCGCCGTTCTCGGCGGTCTCGACGCTGGCGCCCAACTGGCCGAGCAGGCCGGTGGCGACCAGGCGGTTGGTCGGGTTGTCCTCGACCACCAGGACCCGAAGGCCCTCAAGCCAGCGGCCCTCGGTCGCCGCCTCACCGGCCACCGCCTCCAGCGGCGACGCGGTCTGTCCCGCCGCGGCCTGCTTCGTGGCCGGGGCGGCCACCTCCAGCCAGAAGGTGGAGCCGACGCCCTGAGCGCTGCGGAAGCCGACCGAGCCATCCATCAGGGCGGCCAGGTGGCGGGTGATGGTCAAGCCCAGACCCCCGCCGCCGAACTTGCGGGTGGCGCTGTTGTCGGCCTGGCGGAAGTGTTCGAACAGCTCGGCCTGAGCGGCAGGGGCGATGCCGACGCCGGTGTCGGCCACCTCCAGGCACAAACGCTGGGCCGGGCCCGCGCCCAGTGCGTTCAGGCGCACCCGCACATGGCCCTGCTGGGTGAATTTCACCGCATTACCGACCAGGTGCAGGAACATTTGGCGCAGGCGGCCAGGATCCACAGTCGCCGGGGCGATGGTCCTATCGCAAGCCACCTCCAGCGCCACGCCCTTGGCCTCGGCCTGAGGCTGCAGCAGCTCGACTACCATGGCCAGCTGCACGCCCGGATCGACGGCCTCGCGGGCCAGCACCAGACGGCCCGACTCCAGGTCGGCATAGTCGATGATGTCGTTGAGCAGGGCCGACAGATTGGCCCCCGAACTGAGCGCCTGCTGGATCAGCTGCGTCCGCACGCTCGGCGAGGGCTCGGCCTTCAACAGGTGCAGCACCCCCAGAACTCCGTTCATCGGGGTGCGGATCTCATGGCTCATGTTGGTCAGGAACTGGCTCTTGGCGTCGATGGCCGCCCGCGCCGCCGCCTGGTCGCGCAGCGCCGCGTCTCGGGCCTGGACCAGTTCGGTGACGTCCTGGGCGATGCCGAGGATCTCCCAGCGGCCCGAGTCGCGGGGTCGCACGCCCTGCCAGGCGACCCGCAGGTGTCGCCAGCCGTCGCGGCCCGCCCGCACCCGATACTCATGGCGGCAGGGCTCGCCCGTCTCCACCGACCGTCGCCAGGTGGCCTCCAGCTCGGCGACATCCTGGCGGTGGACGGTCTGGCGCATCCGCGACGCATCGATCCGGTGTTCGGCCCGCGCCTGGCCGCCGGGGCGATTGAAGTCGGGATTGACCTCGTAGTGGTCCCGGTCCGGGTCGAACCGCCAGACGGTGACCCCCGCCGAATTGCGCAGCATCTGGCTGACCCGCCGGGCTTCCCGCGCGTCCGCCTCGGCCCGCCGCTCCTCGGTCAGGTCTCGGATGATGGCCAGGATCCAGCCCTCCTCGCCCAGCACCACATGGCTGCGCACCCACAGCCAGTCGCCGGCCTTGGTGGCCAGCCGGTGCTCGGCCACCGTCCGCTCGCCCAGAGTCAGTGCGGCGACGGCGTTGCGGGCCGCCTGCTCGTCCTCGGGGTGGAAGAAGGACCAGAACGGCTTGCCGTAGGCCTCGGCCGGACTCCAGCCGGTTAATTTCCTCCAGCGCTTGTTGGCGTTGTAGACGTGGTCGCCCTGGAGGGTGACGAAGGTGTCCAGGCTGTTCTCGAAGAACCAGCCGATCGCCTTCAAGGCGCCGGTCGGGATGCTGGCTTCGGTCTGCTGATTGGCCATCTCGCCAACTCCCGGAAGTCTCCCCAAAGTGAGGCTAAGCGGGCGAGGGTAAACCAATCGTCTGCGACGGACGGTCGCAGAGGAATTTATCCAACCTGGGCGCGATGTCTAAGGAAGGCGTCAGCCAGGACGCAGGCGACCATGGCCTCGACCACCGGCACGGCGCGGACGCCGACGCAGGGGTCATGGCGGCCCTTGGTGCGCAGTTCGACTTCCTCGCCTGCCTCGTTGAGGGTGCGACGAGGGGTGAGGATGGAAGAGGTCGGCTTGAAGGCGACGCGGGCGATCACCGGCTGGCCGGTGCTGATGCCGCCCAGCACGCCGCCGGCGTGGTTGCTCAGGAAGTTCGGCCCATTGTTGCCGGCCCGCATCTCGTCGGCGTTCTCTTCGCCGGACAAGGCGGCGGCGGCGAACCCTGCCCCGATCTCCACCCCCTTGGCGGCATTGATCGACATCAGGGCGGCGGCCAGTTCGGCGTCCAGCTTGCCATAGAGCGGCGCCCCCCAGCCGGCCGGAACCCCCTCCGCCTCGACCTCGACGATGGCTCCGGTGGAGGAGCCGGCCTTGCGCACCTCGTCCAGGTAGCCGTCCCATTTTTTGGCCGTCTGGGCGTCCGGCGACCAGAAGGTGTTCTGGCGGGTCTGCTCCCAGTCCCAGGCGCTCCGGTCGATGGCGTGCGGCCCGACCTGCACCAGGGCGCCGCGCACCGTCACGCCGGAAATCACCTTGCGGGCGACAGCGCCGGCGGCGACGCGGGCGGCGGTCTCCCGGGCGCTGCTGCGACCCCCGCCGCGATAGTCTCGCCGGCCATACTTGGCGATGTAGGCGTAGTCGGCGTGACCTGGCCGGAAGGCATGGGCGATCTCGCCGTAGTCCTTGGACCGCTGGTCCTCGTTCTCGATCATCAGCGAGATCGGCGTGCCGGTGGTGAAGCCCTCGAAGACGCCTGAGAGGATGCGCACGGTGTCGCTTTCGCGCCGTTGGGTGACGTGCTTGCTGGTGCCCGGCTTGCGCAGGTCCAGGAAGGTCTGGATGTCGGCCTCGGTCAGCTCGATCCCGGGCGGGCAGCCGTCGACCACGCAGCCGAGCGCCGGCCCATGGCTTTCACCCCAGGTGGTGACGCGGAACAGGTGGCCGAAGGTGTTGTGCGACATGTCGGATCGGTCTTAGCGGACAACGCCCGGCTTACAAGGCCGCCCAGGCCGCCGTGAAGGCGCGCAGTCGACTGCGCGCGCCGCTTTCAGCCCCCGCTGATGGCCGCAGCCGCACAATGAAGTCGCCGACCGAATGCGGTCCCCTCGCCGGCAGCCCGGCCCCGCTCAGCCGCACCAGCCCGCGCCGCAGGGCCCTGCGGTCGATCCAGACGGCGCGCGGCCCGGCCGGCGTCTCGACCGGCAACCGGCCGCCCCATGGGGCGTCGCTCGGCAGGTCGGCGGT
The DNA here is from genome assembly GCF_009905535.1 of Caulobacter sp. SLTY. Taxonomy (GTDB): domain Bacteria; phylum Pseudomonadota; class Alphaproteobacteria; order Caulobacterales; family Caulobacteraceae; genus Caulobacter. Next base: position 32,528 of record NZ_JAAALA010000010.1, read on the forward strand.
CAACCACAGATCGTCGCCGCGCAGCGTCAGCCCCTCGGCTCCGCGCACCGCCACCGTCAGCAGCGCATCACCGGCCCGCACCCGATCACCGTCCCGCAGGCCAGCCGGCAGGCTGACCGCGATCTTCCGGCCATCGGCCAGCCGCGCCATCGCCTCGCCGCCGAAGGCCGCCAGGGCGGGGCTGATCTCCAGGACCTCGGTGGCGACCGCCGGCCGGGGCGCCGGTGCGGGCGGGGAAGGGGAGGGCGCGGTTTTCAGAACCTCATAGGCCTCGACCACCTCGCGCAGCCTGGCCGCATCGCCGCCCGCTCGGTCGGGGTGGGTGGCCTTCACCGCACGGCGGAAGGCAGCGCGCGTCGCCGCCTCGTCCGCCGGCCCGCGCAGGCCCAGCACCACCCGCGCGCGGCGGGGGTCCATTGTCTTCGTCGCCACCATCTCGGCCTCTGTTCTGGGGCCCCGTTCTTGTTGCGCTCAGCCTGGACCGCACAGAGTCAATTCGAAGTTAAGCCTGTGGCGGGCCATGACGTGGCGCTGTGGCGGCGCTACATAGCGTCCATGTCCGATGACACCCTGATCCCCGCCTCGCCCAGCGAGGATGACTACGTCACCCAGGTGACCACGGCCGAGCCGCTGCCCCTGCTGCCGGAGGCCGACCCGATCGCGCTGTTCGAGACCTGGCTGAAGGCGGCGGTCGAATCGGAGCCCAACGACGCCAACGCCATGACCGTGGCCACCGTCGACGCCGACGGCCTTCCCGATGCGCGGATGGTGCTGCTCAAGGACGTCGGGCCCGACGGCTTCACCTTCTACACCAACCTGGAAAGCGCCAAAGGCCGCGAGCTGGCCGCCAACCCCCGCGCCGCCCTGCTGTTCCACTGGAAGTCCCTGCGACGCCAGGTGCGGGTGCGGGGCGCCGTGGAGCGGGTCTCCGACGCCGAGGCCGACGCCTATTTCGCCACCCGCGCCCGCCACAGCCAGCTTGGCGCCTGGGCCTCCGACCAGTCGCGGCCGCTGACCGACCGTTTCGCCCTGGAAAAGCGGGTGGCCGAGGCCGGCCTGCGGTTCGGCCTGGGCAAGGTGGCTCGGCCCCCGCACTGGTCCGGCTTTCGCGTGCGGCCCCAATCGATCGAGTTCTGGCGCGACCGGCCGTTCCGCCTGCACGAGCGGCTGGTGTTCACGCGCGCCGCCCAGGGCTGGACCACCTCGCGGCTGTTTCCTTAGGCCGCGTACCGCGCCAGGAAGGTCTCGACCGCCTCCTCGCCGATGGTGTCCACGGGCCGCTGCGGCTGGGTCTCGTCGCCGGCCATCAGGCCCATGGTCAGGGTCGGGTGTTCCAGCATGCCCAGGAGTTGACCGGCCGCCGAGGCCGGGTCATCGACCTTCAGCAGCCCGTCGTCGGCCAGTTCCTTGATCAGCGCCAGCGCCACCCCGCCGATCTCCTGGCGGGACCGAGCCTGGAAGCGGTCGGCCAGTTCGGCGAACCGCCGCCGCTCGGCGGTCACCAGCCGGAACAGCGAGCGCGACAGCGGCTCGCAATAGAACCGCCCCAGCGCCACCGCGAACTGGGTCAGCCGCGCCCGCGCGTCCCCATGGTCCCGCGTCGAGCGCAGGTCGGCGGTCAGGCCCGTCACCGCCTCGTCGACCACCGCCGCGAACAGGTCGGCCTTGCTTGGGAAATGGGCGTACAGGGTGGCGGTCGAGACGGCCGCTGACCGCGCCACCATCTCCATGCCGGCCCCGGCATAGCCCTCGTTCAGAAATATCTCGCGACCGGAATCCAGGATGTCACGGCGCTTGCGCGCGGTCCGCGTCTCCCCCTCACGCTCCCCCATACGTCCCTCATGTCCCCCGCAGCGGTTCCGCTGGTGCGCCCCCCGACGCACGCTGACAGAACAATGATTCATACCCTGTATGGGTTGCGCGGAAGGCCTGCAAGGGATCGGCAAGGGACGTCGCGAGTTTGGCTGTGTTATGGACCCGGGATGACCGAACCGTCCGCAGACTCCGTCGCCGAAGCCTTGCAGGAAGCCGAGATCGCCGCGTGGTTGGGCGACCGGGCCGACCGGGTCATCGAGACCAGCTGCGCGCGTGTCTATCTGACCGGGGACCTGGCGCTGAAGATCAAGCGGCCGGTCAACTTCGGCTTCCTCAACTATGAGACCGCCGCCCTGCGCCATTGGGCGCTGGAGCGGGAACTGGCCTTCAACCGCGCCGCCGCGCCGGACATCTATCGCCGGGTGGGGGCCATCACCCGCGCGGCCGGCGGCGGGCTGGAGCTCGACGGGGCCGGAGAGCGAGTCGAATCGGTGCTGGAGATGCGCCGTTTCGACGAGACTGCCGTGCTGGCCGAACAGCCCTATGCGGTCGATGGCGAACTGGCCGAACAGCTGGGCCGCGCGGTGGCCCGCTTCCATGCCGAAGCGCCGGTCAGCGAGGGGACCGAGCCTGGCGGGGGGATGAGCTACACCATCCGCTCCAACGCCAATCTGCTGCAGGACCTGGCGCCCAAGCTCGGTCGCGAGCCGGTTGAGGCCCTGATCGCCGCCACCGACGCCGAGCGGGCCCGCCTTGAGGCCCTGCTCGCGGGACGACGCGAGGCCGGCTGGGTGCGCCGCTGCCATGGCGACCTGCATCTCGGCAACATCCTGCTTGAGGGCGGACGGCCGATCCTCTTCGACTGCATCGAGTTCAACGACGTGCTGTCGGAGATCGACGTCCTCTACGACGTGGCCTTCCTGTTGATGGACCTGGATTTCCGCCGTCGGCGCGACGCTGCTGTCCGCGTGCTGTCGGCCTGGCTCGACGAAGGCGCCCGGCTGTTGCCCGAAGGCCTGTGGCCGGGCCTCGAAGCCCTGCCGCTGGCCCTTTCCGTCCGCGCCGGCGTACGATGCCACGTCCAGGCCCACGGCGGCGACCTCGACGCCAGCCGCGCCTACCTGGCCGCCGCCCTGGCCCACCTGGAGCCGGTCCGGCCGGTCCTCGCGGCGGTCGGCGGCCTCTCCGGTTCCGGCAAGTCGACCTTCGCCCGCATCGCCGCCCCGGGTCTGGGCGCCTCGCCCGGCGCGGTGATCCTGCGCAGCGATGAGATCCGCAAGCGCCTGTGGAGCGCGGCCCCCCTCGACCGCCTGCCAACCGAGGCCTATGCCCCCGAGGTCAGCCCCCGCGTCTACGGCCGGATGTTCGACGAGGCATCCGCCTGCCTCGCCGCCGGACGCGCCGTGATCCTCGACGCCGTCTTCATGAAGCCGGAGGAACGCGCCGCCGCCGCCGATGTCGCCCGCCGCGCCGGAGTTCCCTTCGAAGGTCTTTGGCTGGAGGCTCCCGCCGGCCTCCTCCACCAGCGCATCGCCGCACGGGCCGGAGACGCCTCGGACGCCGACAGCGCGGTCCTGGACACCCAACTGACCCGCGATCTCGGCGACATGACCTGGCGCAGGGTGGACAGCGACGGGGCCTTCGAGCCGGCCGCCGAGGCTTTGGTCAATTCGTTCAGTTAGATTTCAAACAGCCGGACAATCGTTTTCATCGGACGGTCAGCAGGCAGACAGGCAGATCCATGTCGGAAGACACAGACGAATTCGTATTCGACGAGGCGACCGGGGAATGGGTCCAGGCCGGCGCGCTGACGGCCGGCCCGGCGCAGTCAGCGGCCGTGGTTGTCCGCGATTCCGTGGGAAATCCTCTCGCGGACGGGGATGCGGTGACCCTGATCAAGGATCTCAAGGTCAAGGGTGCCGGACAGACGCTCAAGCGCGGGACGGTTATCCGATCAATCCGGCTGACCGGCGACGAGCAGGAGATCGACTGCCGCTACGAGGGCATCAAGGGGCTCGTCCTGCGCGCCGAGTTCGTCAGGAAGCTCTGACCGGGATCGCCGATTGACGGCCGCCGCGCCTCAGGCAATCTGGGGCCGGGGCGTTTGTCGGGTTTCTCATATGCATCTGTCACGGCGCGCGGCGCTCGCGGGATTGGGCGCTGTCGGCCTTTCGCTGGCGGCCGCCCCGGCGTTCGCCCAGGACGAGGCCAGGTCCGGCTGGGCCGGCGTCAGCCTGACCGTCACCGACGGCGCGGCCCATATCGCTGACCTGGACCCGCTCGGCCCCGCGGCGCGCGCTGGCCTGCGCGCCGGCGATCTTGTCCTCGGCTGGAGTGGTGGAGCGCTTTCCGCCCTGCCGGCCGCCCTCAGCGGCCCGCCGGGCGAACGCCTCGACCTGACCGTGGCCCGAGGCGACCGGCGGCGCACCGTGCGTCTTGTGCTTGAAGCGATGGAAATCGCTCGCCCGTAGGCGGCGCCCGTTTGCACTGCGGCATTCCGCCCGTTAGCGTGCTCTCCTTAAGGAAACACACTTTCGGGGATGAAGCGTATGCGCGGCCTGATGCAGGACTCGGCCCTTACGGTCGACAAGATCCTGGACCACGCGAAGAACTGGCATGGCGACCGCGAGGTGGTCACCCGCTCGGTCGAGGGACCGATTGTTCGCACCACCTATGCCCAGATCCACACCCGCGCCAAGAAGGTCTCCAACCTGCTGCTGCAGCTGGGCGTGACGCTTGGTGACCGGGTCGCCACGCTGGCCTGGAACACCGCTCGTCACATGGAAGCCTGGTACGGCATCATGGGCATCGGCGCGATCTGCCACACCCTCAATCCGCGCCTGCATCCCGAACAGATCGCCTGGATCATCAACCACGCCGAAGACAAGGTCATCTTCGTCGACCTGACCTTCGTGCCGATCCTGGAGGCCATCCTCGCCCACTGCCCGAGCGTCGAGCATGTGGTGGTCATGACCGACCAGGCCCATATGCCGGGCTTCAAGATCAACGGCGTGCCGACCATGAAGTGGAGCGGCGCCCACTGCTACGAAACCGCTATCGGCGGCCAGTCGGACCAGTGCGCTTGGGGCGGCTTCGACGAGAATACCGCCTGCGGCCTCTGCTACACCTCGGGCACCACGGGCGACCCCAAGGGCGTGCTGTACAGCCACCGCTCCAACGTGATCCACGCCCTGGTCGGGCTGCAGCGGGACGTGCTGGGCATGTCGGCGGTCGACACCGTGCTGCCGGTGGTGCCGATGTTCCACGCCAACGCCTGGGGCACGGCCTTCGCCTGCCCGGCGGTCGGGGCCAAGCTGGTCATGCCCGGCTCCAAGATGGACGGCGCCTCGATCTACGAACTGCTCGACAGCGAGGAGGTGACCTTCTCCGCCGCCGTGCCGACCGTCTGGCAGATGCTGCTGGCCGAACTCGATTCCAAGCAGCTGAAGCTGCCGCACCTGGGCAAGGTGGTGATCGGCGGCTCGGCCTGTCCCGAAAGCATCATCCGCGGCTTCAAGGAGCGCTACGACGTCGATGTCCTTCACGCCTGGGGCATGACCGAAACCTCGCCATTGGGCACCCTCGGCTCGCCGAACGCCCGCGTCGCCAAGCTCAGCTACGACGAACAGATGCCCTACAAGCTCAAGCAGGGCCGGCCCCCCTACGGCATCGAGATGAAGCTGACCGACGATGCCGGCAATCGCCTGCCGCACGACGGCAAGACCTTCGGCCATCTGATGGTCAAGGGGCCGTTCGTGGTCGGCGAGTACTTCAAGGGCGCCGGCGGCGAGATCCTCGACAGCGAAGGCTTCTTCGACACCGGGGACGTGGCCACCATTGACCCCGAAGGCTTCATGCAGATCACCGACCGGGCCAAGGACGTCATCAAGTCCGGCGGCGAGTGGATCAGCACGATCGACATCGAGAACATCACCATGGGCCACCCCAAGGTGGCCAACGCGGCGGTGATCGGCATTCTGCATCCCAAGTGGGACGAACGGCCGCTGCTGATCGTCCAGCTGAAGCCGGGCGAGACGGCGACCAAGGAGGAGTTCATCGACTACCTCCAGGGCAAGATCGCCAAATGGTGGATGCCCGACGACGTCGCCTTCGTGGACGAGATCCCGCTCGGCGCCACCGGCAAGATCGACAAGAAGGTGCTGCGGACGCGGTTCGCCGACTACAGGCTGCCCGAGGTTCCGATTGCAGCGGCAATGGCTGCCGCCGCTACCGCGACTCCGGTCGCTCTTCGCGCCGAGGCCGACCCGGTGCTTCACGCGCCCGAGCCGATCAATACGGTGGAGGCCGCCGACCCTTTCGTTCCGGCGGCGGCCGCGACTGACGCAGACGATCATTCGGCGGGTTCGCTGGGCGACCATATCGCACCCGCCGAAAACACCCTGCCGGCCACGGAAGCCGGTCAGACCGAGTCGGCCGTAGCCGACGCGCCCGAGAACCGCATCGAGACCGTGGTCGGACCCCAGCTTGCAGAGGCGGCCGATCCGGAACCGGTCCAGCCCCGCCCGGCCTTCGTGCCACCGGAAGCGGTCGCCACACTGACGGCCGAACCGGTGTCACAGCCGGCGTCCTCGCCTGAAGTCGCGCCCGAGCCCAAGTCTGCGCCGCTGGCCGAGGCTCTGATCGCCGGTGCCGCCGCCGCCGCGGCCGGCAAGGTGGTCGCCGACTTCGTCAAGGCGCCGGAAGCCAAGCCGGTCGATGCCCGGCCGGCCGACGCCCCGAGCCCGGCGGCGCCCGGGACCTCGCCCGACGAGATCCCGGAGTCCGATCTGCCGCTGACCTGGTCCCCCGGCGGCGCGGCCGAGCCGCCGCGCACCGAGCACATCAGCCACAAGCCTCGCAAGGATGAGGACGAGGTTCCCGACGCCCTGCCCGGCATGCCGGACATGACGCCGTTGGGCGCCGCCACCCTGGCCGGTGGAGCGGTCGCCGCCGCGGCCGCGGTGACTGCCCCGAAGTCGGGCGGACAAGACCTGGCCTTCCCGAGCCTGAAGGCTGCGGAGCCGGCCAGCCGTGATCCTGACGAGGAGCCGCTCAGCTTCACTCCCGTCCGCACCGACGCCCGCGCCGCCGAAAAGTCGCGCTTCCGCACCGGCGACGGCAGCGAACTGGCCTTCAGCCCGGTCCCGGCCGGTGGCCGCAAGGCGGACAAACCCAAGGGCGGCGCCGCCGACCACTTCCTGACCCTGGCCGTGATGGCCGCCCTGGCCCCGGCTCTGGTCGTCGGCGCCGGCGCCGTCGGCATGCGTTTTGGCATCTTGGACTGGCGCGAGGGCTTCCAGTCGGTGTTCCATACCGGCCCGACGCCCGCCCTCGGCTGGGCGCCGGCCGTGGCTCTGGTCAGTGTGGTGATCGCCCTGATCGGCCTCTTGGTCGCGGCTTTCGGCGGCTGGGGCCGTCACTGGAAGAAGGCGATGCTGGCCCTGGCCCTGTCGGTGGCCACGGTCGGCGGCTTCCTCGGCCTCAGCTACTGGGCCGGCCAGTCGCCTCGCATCCACGACGTGGCCACCGACTGGTCACAGCCCCTGCTGTTTACGGCCAACACCATGTCGGCGCGTGGCCCGGACGCCAACCTGGTCGAGCCCGGCCCGGTTGCCCCGCTCGACGCGGGCGCCTTCGCCGGCCGGCCGATCGCCGAGATCAACCAGGAAACCTGCCCCGGCGCCCGCCCGGCCATGACCACCCTGTCGCCGGAAAAAGCCTTTGCGGCGGTCAAGGCCGCCATGCTGGCCCAGGGTGTCGCCCTGGTCGTCGATGACCCGGCTACCGGCCGCCTCGAGGGGGCCGCCACCAGCCCGATCTACGGCTTCAAGGACGATGTCGTCGCCCGGGTCCAGCCACAGGGCATCGGATCGCGCGTGGACTTCCGCTCGATCAGCCGCGTCGGCGACGGGGATGGGGGCGCGAACTGCCGGCGGGTGGGGAACCTGACCGCCGCGGTAGGGGCGGCGTCCTAGAGCGCGTTCCGATTGGTGGGAACCAGTAATCGGATCAAACGCGCGACCAGCAAGGACCTGGAGCAGCGCGATTTGATTCCATCAAATCGAGCCCTGCTCTAGGCGGCGAACACGGCTTTAGGCCGCAACCGTCGCCAGCCGGTAGTCGCTGTCCAGTCCTGGCTCTCCGTCACAGACGATCCGCCCCTCGCGGACCAACTGGACCATGTGGGCCATGACCGAATGGGCCGCCGCCGGGTGCAGGCGGGAGTCCACGTCCTTGTAGAGCTCGGCCACCATCGCCTTGATCCGCGTATGGCCCCGGCCCAGCGCCGCCAGGATCTGCGCCTCGCGCCCGCGCCGGTGGTCGATATAGGCCTGAACGAAGGGCGCCGGGTCGGTCACCGGCGGGCCGTGGGTCGGCCACAGAGTGGCGAAGTCGCGGGCCTTGATGGTCGCCAGGCTCTCGAAATAATCGCCCATGTCGCCGTCCGGCGGGCTGATCACCGTGGTCGACCAGCCCATGATGTGGTCGCCGCTGAACAGGGCGTTCTCTTCCAGCAGGGCGTAGCAGATGTGGTTTGAGGTATGGCCAGGCGTCGGAATCGCCTCCAGGGTCCAGTCGCCGCCGTTGAACATCCCGCCGTCACACAGACCGACATCGGGTCGGAAATCGCGGTCGTCTCCGGCCTCCATCCGCACCTCCGACTCGGTCGGCACGCCCAGCTTGGCGCAGGCATAGATGGTCGCCCCCGTCCGCTCGGCCAGCGGCCGGGCCAGGGGTGAGTGGTCGGCGTGGTTGTGGGTGACGAAGATGTGGGTGATCCGCTCGCCGGCGGTCGCGGTCAGGATCGCCTCCAGATGGTCGTCCATGTCCGGCCCGGGGTCGATCACGGCCACCTCGCCAGTGCCGACAATATAGGTGCCGGTCCCCTTGAAGGTGAACGGTCCCGGGTTGCGCGCCACCACCCGCCGGATCAGCGGTGAGAGGCGGTCACAGGCCCCGTACTCGAACTCGATGTCTCGAACGAAGGGAATCATGCCCCGCCACCCGTGCCGGAATCTTCATGGATAAGACGCAGGAAAGCGTCCGCGAGCAACCCTGTCGCCTTCAACTTGTCCCTCAAGGGCAGGCTGATCGGAGGTCCCATGTCGGTCTTGTTCACATCCACCACATAGAGGCGACCATCCTTGTCCCGGAGGATGTCAAGCCCGCCCCAGTCGAGACCCATGGCGCCGCAGAAGGTTCCGATGGTGGCGATCTCCTCGGGCGAGAAGATGGCTTCCGGCGCATGCAGGGTGACCCGGGTGTTGTGATTGCTGAACCGCACCCCGATCGGACGGCGCTTGATGAAAACCACCACCGGCTTCCCGCCGACGCAGGGCGTGCGCAGGTCGGCGACCAGCGGACCTTCGGTGTTGTCGATCAGCTTCTGATAGGTCTTGCCGGCCAGGGCGGGGCAGGGGGCCTCGACGATCCGCCCGTCATGCACGCCGTTGTCCTCGCCCTTTTCCACCAGGGGCCCGACGGCGGTGGTGGGATCTACGGCGAGACCATAGCCGAACGATTCCTCGAACGCGGCGGCCACCCGGCTCTTGGTCACGTCTGTGCAGCGCCAGTTGATCCGCCGGGCCGGGCCGGCGTTGGGCGCCATACCCCGGGCGCTGTCGTCGAAATAAAAACCCGCCACGGCCCCCTCAGGCCGCCGCACGATCCGCGCGCCGGCCCAGGCGGCGCTGGCCCAGGCCAGGTACCAGGGGCGGGGGCTATCGGGTGCGAACCAGACGTCTGGACCCGGCCGGGTCAGGCGCATCCAGGCCGCCTTCAGGCGCACGGGCACATAGTAGACCAGCCAGACGAGCGCCTCCGCGATCAGGGCGCCGTCGAGGGGAATGACGATCCCCGTCTTATGGATTCGGACCCGGCCCCCCTCGAAGGAGAAGTCGGATCCCCAGAACCAACGCATTCGCCACTGCTCTCCGCGCCCCGCAGAGGATTAACTAGGCCAATTCGCATCACGGACAAACGACTTGCCCGCGAGGCGTGCGTGATCGGCCCGAACCTTGCGCTCAACCCCGCCGAACAGGTGGGAGTTATGGCGTCATGGCCCTTGATGCGCTGATTTTTGTCTCAAAACGGCTCCAACGCGCCGCGTTCGCCGTGATCTGTCTCATGGCGGCCCAACTGGTCCTGGCCTCCTGCGAGGCCGAGCCCAGCGCCATGGCCGCCCGGGTCACCCTCGGCGGCCAATAGCGCCGCCGACTTGAGCGGCCCAGGCTTGAGCGAGGGGCCGATTGGCCCTTAATGCCGCCATGGCCGACACCGTCGAATCCCTGCTGTCCCAGGCGGCCGAGTTGCGCCGCGCCGGCAGGATCGCCGAGGCCATCGCGGCCTATGAGGCCTTGCTGGCGGTCAAGGCCGACCTGCCGGACAGCTGGTACAACCTGGCTCTCCTGCAACGCCGCGCCCGCCGGCCCGAGGCAGCCCTGGCCGCTTACGCCCACGCCTTGGCTCATGGTCTGTCCGGCCCCGAGGAGGCCCATCTCAACCGCGGGGTCATCTTCGCCGACGACCTGCGCCGGCCGGACGAGGCCGAACGGGAGCTGGCCGCTGCTCTGAAACTCAATCCGCGGTACGCCCCGGCCCTGCTCAACCTCGGCAACCTGCATGAGGATCGCGGTCGCCGACCGGAGGCCCGCGCAGCCTACGAGCGCCTGCTGGCTCTTCAGCCCGACCATCCAGTGGCCCTGGCCCGCGCCGCCGGCCTGCACTCGGTCACCGGTCCGGACGACCCGCTGATCGCCCGTTTGGAAGCCACCCATGCGCGGCCTGGCCTGGACCCCGTCAGCCGGGCCGAACTGCTGTTCTCCCTCGGCCGCCTGCTGGATGCGGCCGGCGCCTACGACCGCGCCTTCGCCCGCTACCAGGCCGCCAACGCAGCCGCGCCCAGGGCCCGCTACGACCGCGTCGCCCACGAGGCCCTTATCGACCAGCTGATCGCGGCCTTCCCGGCGCCCGGGGCCCTGACCCCAGTCCCGGGGGCCCGCCTGCCGCCGGTGTTCATCGTCGGCATGTTCCGCTCCGGCTCGACCCTGGTCGAACAGGTCCTGGCCAGCCACCCGCGCGTCACATCCGGCGGCGAGCTGGACCTGATCCCGGCCATGGTCCGCCATCAGCTGTCGCCTTATCCGCAGGCCATCGCCGCCGCAGACCCCGCCGCACTCGCAAAGGCCTACCTCGCCGACCTCGCGGCCCGCTTCCCGGACGCCGATGTCCTGACCGACAAGCGTCCGGACAATTTCCTCCATGTCGGGCTGATCAAGCGGCTGTTTCCGGACGCCCGCATCGTCCACACCCGCCGCGACCCGCTGGACAACGCCCTCAGCGTCTTTTTCCTGCATCTGTCGGGCGCCATGCCCTACGCCGCCGACCTGATGGACATCGGCCATTACCTGGCCCAGGAGCGCCGCCTGACGGCCCACTGGCGGTCCCTGTGGCCGGACGACATCCTCGATCTGGACTACGACGCCTTCGTCCGCGACCCCCGCCCGCACACCCAGGCGCTGCTGGCCCACTGTGGCCTGGACTGGAACGACGCCTGCCTGGCCTTCCACCAGGCCGACAGCAACGTCCGCACCGCCAGCGTCTGGCAGGTGCGGGAGCCGCTCTATCAACGGTCATCGGGTCGCTGGCGGAACTACGCGGCGCCGTTGGCGCCGCTGAAGGCCTGGCTGGAGGGGCAGGGGCTTTAGGCCGGCAAGACCCCCGACAGGTCATAGCCCGCCGCCGAGCCCTGTTCGATCAGGTCCTGCCGCGACTGCGCCCCCGCCAGCCGCTCCCCGATGCTCCAGGTCACGATCGAGCGCGTGCCCGACCGGCAGAAGGCCAGCACCGGCCCGCCGGCGCTCTCGATCGCCGCCCGATTTTGCTCGACCTGGTCGGGCGTTGGCCCGCCGATCACCGGGATGTGCACATAGTCCATCCCCGCCGCCCGCGCCGCCTGTTCCATCTCCAGGCTGGTCGGCTGGCCGGGCGCCTCTCCGTCGGGGCGGTTGTTGATCACCAGGGTGAAGCCGCGCGAGGCGGCCTCTGCCATGTCGCTGGGCGCCAGCTGGGGGGCCACGGCGAAATCGGGGGTGACGGCGCGAATATCGCTCATGCTGCGTTCATCCTGGGAGGCGTTTGTTTGACAAGATCGGGTCCATGCGGCCAAGACGCAACGTTCCCTTCCGGTACGCCGTGGGGGTAACCTGAATTTTTTGCAACGTGACAGTCGCGCTTCGATCTTGCGACGGTCGCGCCACAGGGGCCGAAAAGCCCCGCCAGTACAGGGTCGTCATGCTTCGATTTCTCTCCAGACGCCTGCTGGTCGCCATACCGACGATGTTCCTGGTCGTCACCCTGGCCTTCTTCATGATGCGCGCGGCGCCGGGCAGTCCGTTCATCAACGAGCGGCAGATGACCCCGGAGGTCCAGAAGGTGGTCGAGGCCAAGTACGGCTTTGATCGGCCCCTCTACGAACAGTACGGCCGCTATCTGGCGGACGTCGTGCGGGGCGATTTCGGCCCGTCGCTGAAATACCGCGACAAGTCGGTGCTCGACATTCTGGGCGAGAACTACCGGGTCAGCCTCTGGCTTGGTCTTTCGGCCATCCTCCTGGCCTCGATCATCGGGGTGTTCCTCGGGGTGATCGCGGCGCTGCGCCAGAACAGGTCCATCGACTACGCCACCATGGCGGTGGCCATCCTGGGGGTCTGCATCCCCACCTTCGTCACTGCCCCGCTGCTGGTGCTCACCTTCGGCTCCATTCTGGGTTGGCTGCCCCTGGCCGGATGGGGCTGGACCAAGGTGGCCGGAATCGAGTTCCCAAGCTGGAAGAACATGATCCTGCCGGTCACCGTGCTGGCCCTGCCGCAGATCGCCATCATCTCGCGCCTCGTCCGCGCCGGGATGATCGAGGTGCTGCGCTCCAACTATGTCCGCACCGCCCGCGCCAAGGGCCTCCCGGAAAGCCTGATCGTCCGCAAGCACGCGCTGCGCGCCGCCATCCTGCCGCTGGTCAGCTATCTGGGTCCCGCCTGCGCCGGCCTGCTGACCGGTTCGCTGGTGGTCGAGCAGATCTTCAATCTGCCGGGCCTGGGCAAGTTCTTCGTCATCAGCGCGCTGCAGCGCGACTACACCGTCGTCATGGGCATGGTTATCTTCTACGCCGCCCTGATCCTTATCCTGAACCTGATCGCCGACATGCTGTATGCGGCGCTCGATCCGCGCGTGAGGCTGTCGTGAGCGTATCCGCCTTCACTCCCGGGTCTTCGGACCGCGACCAACTGATGCAACAGGCGGTCAAGGGCCGGTCCCTGTGGGACGATGCCCGCCGCCGGCTGCTGCGCAACAAGGCCGCCGTGGCCAGCATGATCGTGCTGGCCACCCTGGTGGTGATCGCCCTCCTGGGCCCCTTCTTCGTCCCCTACGCCTACGACACGGTGACCAAGACCGACGTCTGGGCCACGCCGGGCACGCGCGGCCACCTGCTGGGCGCTGATTCCCTCGGCCGCGACCTGTTGGCCCGGCTGTTCGCGGGCCTCGGCGTCTCGCTCGGCATCGGGGTGGTGGCCACGGCCGTGTCGCTGATCATCGGTGTCGCCTGGGGCGCCTTCGCCGGCTACATCGGCGGCAAGGTGGATGAGGTGATGATGCGGGTGGTCGACACCCTCTACAGCCTGCCCTTCATCTTCTTCGTGATCCTGCTGATGGTGGTGTTCGGCAAGAACATCTTCCTGATCTTCCTGGCCATCGGGGCCGTAGAATGGCTGACCATGGCCCGCATCGTGCGCGGCCAGACGCTCAGCCTGAAGCAGAAGGAATTCATCGAGGCGGCCCGCGCCGCCGGCCTGACCACTCCAGCCATCATCCTGCGTCACATCGTGCCCAACCTGTTGGGACCGGTGGTGGTCTATGTCACCCTCACCATCCCGGCGATCATCATCGCGGAGAGCTTCCTCAGCTTCCTGGGATTGGGCGTTCAGGCGCCGATGGCCAGCCTCGGCACCCTGATTTCCAACGGGGCCAAGGACATGGAGATGGCGCCCTGGCTTCTGATCTGGCCGTCGGCCACCATGGTGGTCACCCTGATGGCCTTCAACTTCATCGGCGACGGCCTGCGGGACGCGATCGACCCGAAGGATCGTTAAGCGGATGCCCCGTCCGACTCAGGCGCCTCGTCCCGTGGACCCCGGCCTGCGCCGGGGTGAGCGGCACATCGGCGGCCGTTCAGTTCTCCCGCTTCGCCCGGATCTGGCCGATACCTTCGATCTTGAGGAAGTAGCTGCCCAGGCTGGCGGTGCGGATCTCGACCTTGGTCCCGGGCGCCGGTCCCTTGCGCAGTTTCTCGGTGTCGATCTGCTTCCAGACCGCCCCGTCGGCCAGCTTGATGGTCCACTTGCCGTGCGGGTCCTGGCGGGAGGAGGCGACCGTCGCCTCGATCCGGTTGAGTTCCTCGACCTTTTCGCCGCGGGTCATGAAGGCGGGCATCTGGAAGTTGAAGCCGAAGGACGCGCGGCGGGCCTCCTGCACCTGCTTGCGGTCCACGACCACCACATCGCCCTTGGCCTCGGCGGCGTCCAGCGCCGCGGCCGCCGCGTCGTAGCAGGCCAGCCGCGCCGTCCCATCCTGGATCGCGCGGCAATCGACCACCGCCTTCAGGGCGCCCGCCCGTTCCGGCGGCCTGTCCTGAGCCGAGGCGCCGCTGGCCAGCACAAGGCCGCCGGCCAGTCCCAATCCCAGAATCGCGGGGCGTAGCGTCATGACCGTCTCCAACTCGACTATTCGCCCCATAGAAGGCCGCTCGCGCGTGATCCGCAATCTCTTCCTGGCCGGCGTCGGCCTTCTGACCCTGGCGGCCTGCGGCGAACAGCCCGTTTCGCGCCCGCCCTGCCCGCAGGGCAAGGTCTGCCTGACCATCGGCAACACCTCCGAGCCGGCCACCCTGGATCCCCACAAATCGACCGGCACCTGGGAAGACCGCATCCAGAGCGACCTCTTCGTCGGCCTGACCCAGTCGGCCGCCGACGGATCGACCATTCCGGGCATGGCCGAGCGCTGGGAGGTCACTCCCGACGGCCTGACCTGGACTTTCCATCTTCGTGACGCGGTCTGGTCGGATGGCGTGCCGGTGACCGCCGAGGACTTTGTCTACAGCCTGCGCCGGGTGCTCGACCCCGACACCGCCTCCGAGTACGCCTCGCTGATCTTCCTGATCAAGAACGCCGAGGCGGTGAACGGCGGCAAGGCCCCGCTGGAGGCGCTGGGCGTGCGAGCGGTGGATCGGAAGACCGTCGAGATCACCCTCAACCACCCGGCCGCCTACCTGCCCGAGCTGACCCGCCACCACGTCCTCTATCCCGTGCCCAAGCACGTCGTCGAAAAGCTGGGCGAAAAGTGGGTTCAGCCCGGAAACCTGGTCAGCAACGGGCCCTACGTCCTCAAGGCCTGGCGCCTGGGCGACAGCGTCATCACCGAGAAGAACCCGAGATTTTGGGACGCCAAGGACGTCTGTGTCGATCAGGTCCACTGGTATCCGACCACCGACGCGATCTCGGCCGAGCGCCGCGTTCAGCGGGGCGAACTCGACATCAACACCGATATCTCGTCCAACCGTATCGCCCGCCTGCGCCAGACCATGCCGGGGTATGTCCACACCAACACCTATCTCGGTGTCACCTACCTGGCCTTCAACACCCGGCCCAACAGCAAGGTCCCGGCCTTCAAGGACGTTCGCGTGCGCCAGGCCCTGACCATGGCCATCGACCGCGACTTCATCGCCAAGGGCCTGCTGCGCGGCGGCCAGCTGCCGGCCAACACCAAGGTTCCGCCCGGCGTCGCCAACTACAAGCCCTCGCCCGGGCCCTACTGGGCCAGCTGGCCCCTGGCCAAGCGCCAGCAGAAGGCCCGCGAACTGCTGGCCGCCGCCGGCTACGGCCCCAACAATCCGCTGAAGTTCGAGCTCAAGCACCGCAACAGCGCCGACCCCATGCAGTTCACCCCGGCCCTGCAGTCGGACTGGAAGGAAATCGGCGTCCAGGTCACCCTGGCCCAGCAGGAGGGCCAGATCTCCTACGCCGACTATCGGGTGCGCAATTTCCAGGCCGCCGACGCCGCCTGGATCGCGGACTACAACGACCCGACCAGCTTCCTGGACATGGAGAAGTCCAACTACGGGCCGCAGAACTACGGCGACTACAACAACCCCGCCTATGACGCCCTGATGGCCAAGGCCGGCAACGAGCCGGACGCCGGCAAGCGCGCCGACTATCTGCGCGACGCCGAGACGATGATGCTGAACGACGCGCCGATCGCGCCGATCTACTTCTATATCAACAAGAACCTGGTGAACCCGCGGATCACCGGCTGGGTGGACAACATCGTCGACCATCACCGCACGCGTTGGCTCTGCGTCAAATCCGGCGGCTGAGTCGGGGAGCCGGGCCGAAGTCGCAGCTGCCAACCATCCGCCGCGACACGGACCGCGGCCGCTCAGCCACACCGGGCGCCACGGACACGCCCTAGAACCGCCGCGTTCCGACGGCGTGAAAGCCTGGATTCGCCCACGGCGTAGGCGTTTTGCGGGTTATATACCGACGGTACGCCTCCCTGTGGCGCGGATGCGACAATCTCACGGCGTTCTCATTACGGAAATGCAATGAGCGTTGACCGTGCTTCGAGCGCGGGCCTATTCCTTCGGTAACCGGTCGTCCTTGTGCGTCCGGGAGGCCCGAATTCATGCTTTTGAGGGGAGCGCGACCGTCAACCCGGCGCGCTGGCTCGGAGGGAATAAGTTGAAAGTCCAAACCACGCGCGGCCGCCTGTTGGCGTCCACGATGATCTGCGGCGCCGCCTTCGCCGCGCTCGCCACCGCCGCTCCGGCGTTCGCGCAAGACGATACGGAAGTCGATGCCGTCTTCGTCACCGGCTCGCGGATCCCGCAACCCAACCTGGTGACCACCAGCCCGATCACTCAGGTGACGGCCGAGGACATCACCACTCAAGGCGTGACGCGCGTTGAAGACCTGGTGAACCAGCTGCCGCAGGCCTTTGCCGCGCAGAACTCCACCGTGTCCAACGGCGCCTCCGGCACGGCCACCGTCGACCTCCGCGGCCTCGGCTCCGTCCGCACCCTGGTGCTGATCGACGGCCGCCGCATGCCCTACGGCTCGCCGAATGATCCGGCCGCCGACCTCAACCAGATCCCCGGCGCGCTGGTCGAGCGCGTTGAAGTCCTGACCGGCGGCGCCTCGGCCGTCTACGGTTCGGACGCCATCTCGGGCGTCGTCAACTTCATCATGAAGAAGGACTTCGAGGGCGTTCAGCTGTCGGGTCAGTACAGCTTCTACCAGCACAACAACGACTACGATGGCCCCGGCAACCTGCGGGCTGAAATCGCCCGTCGCGCCACCACCAACGCCTCGCAGTTCCAGCTGCCCGACGACAACGTGATCGACGGCTACGGCAAGGAAGTGTCGATGCTGGTCGGCGTGTCCTCGCCGGACGACCGCGGCAACGTCACCGCCTACGTGACCTACCGCAACAACGACGCGGTCATGCAAGCCGATCGCGACTACTCCGCCTGCACCGTCGGCGCGCCGACCGGCCCGCTGGGCGCCAACACCTTCACCTGCGGCGGTTCGGGCACCTCGTTCCCGGGTCAGTTCACCGACTTCTCGACCTTCGCCCTGACGGTCGGCCCGGGCCGGACCTTCATCCCCTACTCGGCGGCCAACAACGCCTACAACTTCGGCCCGATCAACTACTACCAGCGTCCCGACGAGCGTTACTCGCTCGGCGCCGTGGGCCGTTATGAAGTCAACGACCATGTCGAAGTCTTCACCCAGCTGATGTTCACCGACTACTCGACGGTCGCCCAGATCGCCCCGTCGGGTAACTTCTTCAGCACCGGCACCATCAACTGTGGCAACCCGCTGCTCTCGGCTCAGCAAGCCGGCCTGATCGGCTGCTCCGCCGCCGAAATCGCCGCCGACACCGACGAAGACCTGTACATTGGTCGTCGTAACGTCGAAGGCGGCGGTCGTCAGGACGACCTGCGCTACCAGTCCTACCGCGCCGTCGTCGGTCTCCGTGGCCAACTGGACGAAGCCTGGTCCTACGACGTGGCCGGCCAGTACAGCCGCGTTCAGCTGTCGCGGATCTACCGCAACGACTTCTCGGTCACCCGCCTGGGCCGCGCCCTGGACGTCGTGTCCGTGGGCGGCACCCCGACCTGCCGGTCGGTGGTTGACGGCACCGATCCCAACTGCGTCCCCTACGACATCTTCGTCCTGGGCGGCGTGACGGACGAAGCGCTCGACTACCTGCAGGTCCCCGGCATCCAACGCGCCGCGACGGTCCAGCAGATCGTCACCGCCTCGATCGCGGGTGACCTGGGCGCCTACGGGATCAAGCTCCCGACCGCGACCAACGGTCTGCAGCTGGCCTTCGGCGCCGAATACCGCCGTGACGAGCTGGAATCCGACACCGACCTGGCCTTCTCGACCGGCGACCTCGCCGGCCAGGGTGGCCCGACCATCGGCCTGTCGGGCGTGACCGAAGTGTACGACCTGTTCATGGAAGCCCGCCTGCCGCTGGTCGAAGACATGCCCTTCGCCAAGCTGCTGTCGCTCGAGGTGGCCTACCGCTTCTCGGACTACGGCACCGGCGTCAACACCGACACCTACAAGATCGGTGGTGACTGGGCTCCTTCGGATGACGTGCGCTTCCGCGCCGCCTACCAGAAGGCCGTTCGCGCCCCGAACGTGATCGAACTGTTCACGGCCCAAGGCCTTGGCCTGTTTGATATGGACGAAGATCCCTGCGGTCTGACCGCCGTGGCTTCCGGTGACGCCAGCCGCTTCGCCACCCCGGCCCAGTGCGCCGCCACCGGCGTGACCGCGGCTCAGTACGGCACCGCTTCGCTGGACAGCCCCGCCGGGCAGTACAACTTCTTCGGCGGTGGTAACCCGGCCCTGTCGCCCGAAACCGCGAAGACCTTCACGGTCGGCGTGGTGTTCACCCCGACCTTCGTCTCGGGCCTGAACGTCTCGGTCGACTACTTCAACATCGAAGTCGAGAACATCATCACCACCTTCGGCGGGGCCAACACGGTCAACGCCTGCTACGAAGGCGGCGATGCGGTGGCTTGCGCTCGGATCAACCGGAACGCCCTGGGCAACCTGTGGACCACCGGTGGCTTCGTCGAAGACTTCAACATCAACGTCGGCTTCCTGGAAACCAGCGGTTACGACATCGTCGCTAACTACGGGATGGACGCGGGCGACTTCGGTGGCCTGAGCTTCAACTTCGTCGGCACCGTGCTGACCAAGCTGGAATCCACCAACTCGGGCGACTGCCTGGGCGCCTTCGGTTCGCGCTGCGGCGTTCCGGCTCCGGAATGGCGTCACCGCTTCCGGGTTTCCTGGGACACGCCGTGGGGCATCGACGTCTCGGGCACCTGGCGCCACATCGGCGAAGTGACCCTCGACTCGGGCGACCGTCCGCTGGACGGCACCTGGGACGCCGAGAACTACTTCGACGTGTTCGCCTCCTGGAAGGCCACCGACTCGGCCAGCTTCCGCGTCGGCGTCAACAACGTGCTGGATAACGATCCGCCGCTGTCCTACAGCGTCGGCACCACCGGCAACGGCAACACCTTCCCGCAGACCTACGACTCGCTCGGTCGTTACGTCTTCATGGGCTTCACCCTGGACTTCTAAGTCTAAGGTGATGGTGTGATTACGGAGGCGGCGGGCCATAGGCCCGCCGCCTTTCGTTTGACCGCTTGACGGCCCCACCGGTCATGGCGACACCGGAGCGATGAGCGGATCAGCGGAGCAGTGGCGACAGCAGGCCCTGGCGGCCAGCGCCCGGCGCGACCATGCCGGCGCCATCCGCGCCTTCGAGCAGGCCCTGGCCCTGTCGCCGCGGGATCCGGCCCTTGCCGCCCGCCTGGCGCTCGAACATCTTACCTTTGGCGATGTCGAGGCCGCCCGCCGCACGGCCCATGCCGCCCGCGCCCTGCCTGGCGCCGACGCCAAGACCATCGACCGCCTGGGTCATGTCTTCAGCCGCCTCTCCGAATTCGGGCCGGCGCTGGAACTTTTCCGCCAGGCGGCGGCCGCCGCTCCCGCCGACGTCGGCATTCTGCGCAACCTCGCCTGGGGCGCCCAGCACCTGGGCCATTTCGAGGAGGCGGCGGCCGCCCTGCGCCGCGCCCTGGCCCTGGCGCCGGACGATGATCGTGCCTGGTTCAACCTCTCCGGACTCCCCGGCTGGACCCCCGATGACGGCGATCTCGCCCGCCTGACGGCCCTGCGCGACAGGCTGGCGGGGGACGAGGAGCGCAGCCTTCAGGTGGGTCACGCCCTGGCCCGTGGACTGGAGCAGCGCGGCGATCGTCCCGCCGCCCTGGCCGCCCTGAATCTCGCCAAGGACGCCCGCCGCCGCGCCCGCCGCTACGACATCGACGCCGCCCTGGGCGCCTTTACCGCCGCCCCGGAGGCCTGGCGCAAGGGACCGATCGGCCCGGGCGATCCTTCGGCGGCGCCGATCTTCGTCGTCGGCCCGCCCCGGTCGGGCACCACCCTCATGGACCGGATCCTCTCCTGCCACCGCGACGTCACCGCCGCGGGGGAACTGCGGGCCATGCCTCTGCTGGCTCTGCGCGCCGCAGGCGTCGGCCGCGAGGCGCCGATCACCGCCCAGGTCATGGCCGCCACCGCCGCCGCCTCGGCCGGACAGCTGGGCCGGCTCTACCTGGACGCCGCCGCCCCGCTGGCCGGGACCACGCCGCGCTTCACTGACAAGCGGCCGTTCAACCTGATCTTCGCCGGCATGATATCCCGCGCCCTGCCGAACGCCCGCATCCTGCGCATGCGCCGAAACCCCGCCGACACCGTGCTGGGCAACTATCGCCAGCTGTTCGGCTCGGCCTCGATGTTCCACGACTACGCCTATGACCTGGAACACACCGCCCGCTACGTTGCCGGCCTGGAAACCCTCAGCGAAGCCTGGCAGGCCCTCCTGCCTTCCGATCGCTACCGTGTGATCGACTACGAAGCCCTTGTCGCCGATCCCGAGGCCCAGATTCGCGCCGCCCTCGACTTCTGCGGCCTGGACTGGGACCCGGCCTGCCTCGACTTCCACAACAGCGCCGCCGGCGTCTCAACCGCCTCTGCCGTGCAGGTCCGCGAACCCCTGCACGACCGCAACATCGGCCTCTGGCGCCGCTACGGTGACGGCTTCGAACCGGCCCTGCGCATCCTGCGCGCCGCCGGCCGCCTCACCGATTGATCTCAAAGAAAAAGGGCGGGGATTTCTCCCCGCCCTTGTCGCCCTTGAAGGCTGAGGGTCCTTACAGACCCCCCGGCCCGCATTCGGTGCGCAGGTAGTTGTCCACCGCGGTCAGCACCTCGGCGGTCTGACCCGACATCCAGGTGCCGTAGCTGTGGCCCATGTCCTTCAGCTTAAGGAACTTCACCGGCTGGCCCGACTTCTGGGCCGCGGCGACGAAGCGTTCGGACTGCGAGATCAGCACGTTGGTGTCCCGGTCGCCGTGGTACAGGAAGATCGGGATCTTGATGTTCCCGGCCTGGCTCAGCGGCTCGAGGCCATTGACGGTCGGGCGCTGGAACTCACGCTGGATACGGTTCTGGTTGTTGCGTTCGCGGAAGGTCTCAAGCTCGGCAACGCCAGCCCCGGCGACGGCGCACTGGTACAGGCCGTTGGGCCGCACCGAGGCCGCCATGGCCGCATAGCCGCCGTAGCTGTAGCCGTGCATGGCGATGCGGTCGGGCGCGGCGATCTTCTGATCGATCATCCACTTGGCGCCGTCGTCCTTGTCGTCCTGCATCTTCTGACCCCATTCGGAGTCACCGGCCCGCCACAGCTTCTGGCCCCAGCCTTCCGAGCCGCGGTACTGCGGCTGCAGCACGGCGTAGCCGCGGGCGGCGAAGTACTGCGTCCAGCCGCTGCTGTCCCAGCCCATGTCGTCCCGGGCCCACGGGCCGCCGTGCGGCAGCACGATGGCGGGGTAGGGGCCCGGACCCCAGATCGAGGCCTTCGGCTTGGTCAGGAAGCCCGGCACCATCAGGCCGTCGCGAGCGGCGTACTGGACCAGGGTGGTGTCGCCCAGGGCGCGGGTGTCCAGCCAGGGGCGCGAGGAACCCAGCTTCACCACCTTCGTCCCGTCCTGCAGCAGGTAGTATTCCGGCGGCTGGCTGGCCCCGGACTTGACCACGATCACCTTGCTGAAGTCGTCCGACCAGCTGGTCATTTCCACATCGGCGCCGTCGGCCACCCGGAAGGTCACCTTCTCGCCGGTGGCGATGTCGACCCAGTTCACCGGGTTGGTCTTCACGCCGAACGCCTTGCGCAGGCCCTTGGCGACCGAACCCATCTTCTCATCGACCCAGAAGGTCTCGGTGGTGGCAGAGTCGTAGGTGAAGCCCAGCAGACGGCCGAACTCCGAGGGGCTGCGCGAGCGGCGCAGGCCGCCGGCGTCGAACAGTTTGATCTGGAACGCCGGCTCGACGATCTTCCGCTGCTTGATGTCGTAGGTGAAGATGCCGGTCTTGTCCTGGCCCTCGTTGGTGGCCACGTAGATCAGGTTCGGATCGTCGGTGAAGCCGACGATGGCCTTCGGTTCGCGGTTGGCCGCGTACCAGCGGAAGTGCTCTTCCCAGTTCCCGTTGGCCGGGTTGCGGATGTACTGGGCAATGTAGACTTTGCCGTTGTCGAAATCGACCGACTGACGGGCGGCGATTTCGCCGTTCAGGTCGAACTGCTCACCGCCGAACTTGTCGGACCCGGTGTAGATCTTGGCCTTGGTGAAATTGTAGACGTTCAGCTTGTAGATATCGCCGCTGATGCGCACCAGGACGTTCTTGGGGTCCTTCGGCAGGGTGTTGATCACCTGCACGAAGCCGCCCTCGCTTTGATTGATCTCGCCCGAGGCGTCGCGGAAGTTCTTGCCTTCGATATCGCTGATGAAGGTGCGGAACAGGTGACCGTTGAAATTTCCCTGCGTGTAGGTTTGACGAACGGTCAGGGCGATGCGGTCACTCTTGATGAACGACACGCCCATGCAGTCCGAGCGATCACCGCAGCCCAGGTTGACCGGTGGCTTGTCCATCGCGTCGGTGCGCCAGACGGTGACATAGCTCTTCACGCCGTCCGGCGAGGTGATGCCGGCGATGTATTTGCCGTCCGGCGAGATCGACACACCGGTCAGCGCCGGCTGCCGGCCGAAGGCCTCTGCGGTGGGCGGTTTGATCGCGGCCGGGGCGGCCGTCTGCGCCTGGACGGCGCCGATCGGCCCGGCCGCAAGGGCGAGCAACGCGGCTAGGCCGCAGGCTTTCAGGAGTTTGTTCACTAAGGAATCCCCGAGGTTGAAACGCGTTCGCGCGGCAGGGGAAGGATCACCGCCAGTTTCGCGTACTGGCGTTCGATCCGGCCCAGAGGCTCGCGGTTGGCGCACAATCTACCCCGAAACGCTGGCCAGCCAAGCCTATCTTCCCTCTGGGGCCTGCGGCGCATTGTGGCCCTATCCGTCCGTCGGCTCGTGAACTGTGGCGAGATTGTAACGCCCCCATGACGAATGGCCCCAATGCCGTCATCATTCTTGGCAGGCTGTCGGAAGCTGCTTAGGGTCTCCGCTACCTCGCGGAATCTCGTGTTCCGCGGCGGCCGTCTGTGCGGCCGTGGGGATCATCGGGCTACTGGGGAAAGTGCTCAAAATGCTGGATCGCAAGTTTTTGCTCGGAACGACCGTCATTGCCGGCCTCGCGGCCGCCGCTCTGATGACTCCGACTGTCACCTTGGCTCAACCCTCCGCGGCCGCCGCGCCGGCGGATGACGAGGACGAGGAAGAAGAAGAGGGCGACGTTTCGGCCCTGGTGATCACCGGGTCGCGCATCAAGCGCTCGGAGTTCAACAGCGCCGCCCCCATCCAGGTCATCACCTCCGAGCAGTCCTCGCTCGAAGGCCTGGTCGACACCGCTGAAATCCTGCAGCAGTCGTCGGTGGCCTCCGGTTCGTTCCAGGTGAACAACCAACTGACCGGCTTCGTGACCGACGGCGGTCCCGGCGCCAACACCATCTCGCTCCGCGGCCTGGGCGCCACCCGCACCCTGGTCCTGCTGAACGGCAAGCGCGTCGGCCCCGCCGGCACCCGCGGCACCGTCGGCCCCGTCGACCTGAACGTCATCCCCAACTCGATCGTCGAGCGCTTCGAAATCCTGAAGGACGGCGCCTCGTCGGTCTACGGTTCGGACGCCGTCGCCGGCGTTATCAATATCATCACCAAGTCGAACCTCGACGGGTTCGAAGTCAACGTCTACGGCAACCAGCCGTTCGACGGCGGTGGCGAGCAGTACCGCGCCTCGGTCGCCTGGGGTAAGACCTTCGACCGCGGCTACGTGAACATGTCGCTGAACTGGCAGGACAGCAAGATCCTGCGCCGTCGCGACCGTGACGACACCGCCTGTGCGGCCGACTACCTGTTCAGCGGCGCCGGCGGCGTCAAGGGCGGCCGCGTCGACTACGCGAACACGGACCCGGCTCAGGCCGCGCCGGACGGCACCAAGTGCTACGGCCTGTTCGCCCGCGTTATTCGTTCGGGCAACGGCGACTTCATCTACAAGGATCCGGGCGTCACCTACGCGACCCCGCAGCAGGGTAACAACGCCGCCGTTGGCGTCCCCGGCTACGATCTGGCCCGTCAAGGCCGCGCCGGCTTCCCGGCCACCTTCCCCTACGGCCACTACGACGACCCGATCTACGGGCGTCAGTCGATCCTCAGCCCGGTGACCAACACCTCATTCTACCTGTCGGGTGGCTTCGACATCCTGCCGGCGCTCGAGCTGTACGGTGAGTTCCTGTTCAACCGTCGTGAGTCGGCTCAGTATGGCGCTCGGCAGTTCTTCCCGTCGACCTCGCCGCTGAACGGCGCGGTCCCCGGGCCGTTCAAATCTGTCGCTCAAGGCGGCACCGGTCAGTTCAATACGGCCGGTGGCGCCCTGACCCCGATCATTCCGCTTAAGTCGGACCGATCGCAGGAAGTGGACTACTGGCGCGCGGTTGTCGGCCTGCGGGGCGACATCGGCCGCTTCAGCTGGGATGTCTTCTACCAGCACAGCGACTCCGACGCGACGTACAACACGGAGTCGATCTACAACGACCGCGTCGTGGCCATCACAGGCGCGACCCCGGGCACCGGCTGCAATCAGGCGGCGATCACCATCTCGGGCGGCCTCTGCTCGTCGCTGCCGACCGTTCCGCTGTTCGGCGGCGGCACCACCAACGGCATCGACTTCACCTCGCAGCGGATCCTGGCGGGTGACTTCAACGACGCCGAACGGGCCTTCCTGTTCTTCAATGCCGTCGGTAACACCATCTACACCCAGGACCTGTTGGAAGCCTCGGTCTCTGGCGACCTGTTCAACATCTGGGCCGGCCCGGTCGGCGGCGCCTTCGGGATGACCTTCCGTGAGGACACCATCGACGATAATCCGGACCCCAACGAGCAGGCCGGTAACTTCTGGGGCTCTTCGGCCGCCGGCCGGACCCGCGGTTCCGACCAGGTGTTCGAAGTCTTCGGTGAAGTCGAGATCCCGCTGGTTAAGGGCGTCCCCGGCATCGAGAGCCTCGATCTGCAGGTCTCGGGCCGTTACACCGAGTACGACTCCTACGGCAACGGCGACACCTACAAGGTGGGCCTGAACTGGCAGATCACCCCGGCCTGGCGCATCCGCGCCACCAAGGGCACCTCGTTCCGCGCCCCGGCGCTGTACGAACTGTACCTGGCCAACCAGACCTCGTTCCAGAACCAGGCCGCGATCGACCCGTGCATCCAGTGGGAACTCGACACCAACCCGCGGATCCAGGCCAACTGCGCCGCCGCTGGCGTGCCGATGGGCTACACCGGCGCGGGCACCAGCTCGGCCCTGATCATCACCGGCGGCGGCGCCGGCGTTCTGGAGGCTGAAACCTCCGACGCCTGGACCGCTGGCGTGATCTGGACCCCCAGCTTCATCGACCTGTCGGTGGCCGTGGAATACTTCGACTTCCTCGTGAAGGACGAAGTGCGTCAGTTCGGTTCGGCCAACATCCTGAACCAGTGCTACACCTCGACCAGCTACCCGACCGACCCCTTCTGCACGCTCTTCACGCGGAACGGGCCTGGCGTGGCTCTGCGGCCGAACGAAATCATCTCGGTCAACAACAGCTACGTGAACGTCGCCGAACAGGTGAACCGCGGCGTCGACCTGACCGTGCGCTACCAGCACGAGTTCGAGTTCGGCCGCATGACCTTCGACAGCCAGTTCACCTGGCAGACGAAGGACACCGTCGTCCTCCTGGGCGGCGCGGCGACCGAAGACTACAACGGGTCGAACACCGAGCCGGACTTCACCGGCAACATGTCCCTGCGGTTCGACCGTGGTGACTGGACGGTGTTCTGGAACGCCGACCTGATCGGCAAGCAGTCGGACACCGAAGAGTTCGGCGGCGATATCTTCAACAGCACCCGCTACTCGAGCACCTGTAACTTCACCCCGACTGGCGGCGTGACGGTTCAGGGCACCTGCTCGAGCTTCCTGAACGCGGCGGGCGCCCTGGCGACCCCGGGCGCGCTCGCGGTGGTCGGTCAGCCAGTGTACTACAAGCAGTACAACGAGTTCACCGCCTACCACCACTTCTCGGTCCGCAAGAAGATGGACGACTGGACCTTCGCGGCCGGTATCCAGAACGTGTTCGACGAGCGTCCGCCGGCGCAGTCGACCGCCGCTGGTTCCCGCGCCGGTACGGCTTCGCTGTTCGCCTACGACATGCGCGGCCGTCGCGCCTTCATCAGCATCACCAAGCGCTGGTAGGGCACGACAGACCACAAGGTCTGAAGTCAAAGGTCGGGCCGGCGAGGGAAACCTCGCCGGCCTTTCCTTTGGGGGCTAGAGCAGGGCTCGATTTGATGGAAGCAGATCTCGCTTCCCGAGCGACTTGCTGGTCGCGCGTTTGATCCGGCCACCGATTCCCGCTCATCGGAACGCCCCGAAAAAGGGGACTGGCTTACCTCGCCCCGGCTCCCTCAAGGCTCGAAGATGAGCAGACGGCTTGCCCGTCCCTGACGGGTTGCCGGCCGCTCGTCAGGGATCGAGGACCGGTTCCCCGGACAATATCAGCGGGAGCTCGTCACCGGCTCGGCCTCAGAGAACCGGCTCCCACCGAAGGAGCTCCGCTCGCAACGCCTCGCTCGCTCAAGGTCCGATGATCGCCAGATGGCGCGCCTGTCCCAGACAGGCCTGCTCGATGGGTTGCTCCCAGGCGGATAATTTTACCCGGGTGAAATTCCAGCCCGGGTCCTGACGCTTCGGTGGCCGCCAACCCAATGCTCTCCATGGGTTGGCCTCCCGGCCCATCGGCCTGCATCGCCCGCAGCTGGGCCCACGGCGTGACCGCCGCCCTGGCCTGCAGCCAAAGCCATGGCGCCCACGCGGTAGCTCTCGAAAGCACGGCGACCTCCACAGCCGCCTAAACCAGGCCGGTTACAATGCCGCAGGTTTCGATAACCGCCCAAAGCAAAGGGCCCCGGATCGCTCCGAGGCCCCGCTGACGAAAGGAGGAAGGTCGGCTACCGCGCCAGTTCGACGCGCGGGGCCATCACCGTGGCGCCCTGTTCCCGCAGCCTGGCCTCCGCCAGGCGGTCCATGGCCGCTTCGGCGCGGGGATCGCCGAACACCCAGGCTGCGGCGGCCAGGGTCTTCAGTGAGGCGGAGCTGACGCCGAACAGCCGCTCCAGGGCTTCAAAGGGCGACTTGACCCCGCCGAACACCTTGAGCTTGACCTCGCCCTTCAGGCCGGCCAGGCGCTTGGCTTCATCGACCGCGTCGTAGAAGCCGCCCAGCTTGTCCACCAGGCCCAGCTGCCGGGCCTGGGCGCCGGTCCAGACGCGGCCCTTGGCCAGTTCGCGGACCTTGTCGGGGCTCATCTTGCGCCCGGTGGCCACCCGCTGGACGAAGCCCTCGTAGATGCTGTCCATCCAGCCGGAGAAGGCCGCCCGCTGGCTCTGATCGAAACCGCTCTCCATGCCGAAGGCGCCGGCGTAGTTGCCCCCGACGCTGGTCTCGCGCACGTCGATGCCCAGCCGCCCCAGGGCGTCGCCCAGCGCGAACTTGCCGCCGTAGACGCCGATCGAGCCGGTCAGGGTCGCCGGCTGGGCGACGATGGAGTCGGCCTGCGAGGAGATCCAGTAGCCGCCCGAGGCTGCGTACGTCCCCATGCTGACCACCACCGGCTTCCCGGCCTTTCTTGCCGCCTGGATGGCTGCCAGGATCTGTTCGGAGGCCGTGTCGGACCCCCCCGGCGAGGACACCCGGAAGACGATCGCCTTGACGGTCTTATCCTCGGCCGCCTCGTAAATGGCCTTGGAGACCTGGTCTGACCAGACCATCTGTTCGCCGCCGAACGGGCTGCCGCCCTCGCCATTGCCGGTCATGATCGCCCCTTCGGCGCCGATCACCGCGATGGTCGCGCCGGTCCCGGTGTCGGTCGGAGCGGTGTAGTCGTCGAAATCGATCAGCTTGGCGTTCTTGCCGGCCTTGGCCAGCAGGGCGTCGGACGCCTCCCGCACCTGGCCGACCCGGTCGATGAGTCGGCGCTCCCGCGCCTGGTCCGCCGACCAGGGCCCGCCTTCGATGGCGGCCACTAGCGCCTCCGGCGCCAGCTTGCGCTCGCCGGCCGCGGTCACCAGGCTGCTGCGATAGATCGAGCCCATCCACGACAGCTGCGCCTCCTTGTGGGCCGGCGTGTAGTTGTCGTGCAGGTAGGGATTGACCGCGTTCTTGTACTCCTTGCGCTGCTCGAAATCGGCCTTGACCCCGTACTTGTCGAACAGACGCTTGAAGAAGATGTCCTCGGTTGCGATGCCGGTGGCCTGGAACGCGGCGCCCGGCTGCATCCACACATCGCCGGTGGCGGCGGCCAGCATATAGGTCGAGGTCACCGCGCCGCTGGGATAGAGGCCCTGGCTGTGGGCCATCATCGGCTTGCCGCTCTTGCGGAACCGCACGAAGGCCTGGCGCAGCTCATCCGCCGCCGCCGGGGCCATACCGCCCTCGGGCAGGCGCACGAACACGCCCTTGACCTTGTCGTCGGTCTCCGCCGCCTTCAGCTTCTGGATCACCCCGATGACGGACCGGCCGCCGCCGCCGAACATGGCGAAGGGATTCTGCGGGTCCTGGTCGCTGAGGCCGGAGCGCAGGTCCAGCTCCAGCACCGCCGCCGCCGGCGTGGCCGGCCCCTCGGCGCTTTTGGCCGCAGCCCCGATCAACCCGAAGATCAGGATCATCGGAATCACGACCATGAACAGCACCAGACCGACGAACACGCCGGCCACGGTCAGCAGAAACTGTTTCATCTCTATCCCCAGGGACTTTCGCCGACAGGCTTAACCGCTCGCGCGTTGCGGTCAAATGAAGACGGCGCAACATAAGGCCTGAACCGGCCGGCGGCGGTGTTTTCACCACCGGGGAGAAATGAGGGGGAAAATGGTCGGAGTGGCAGGATTCGAACCTGCGACCCCCGCGTCCCGAACGCGGTGCTCTACCAGA
This sequence comes from Caulobacter sp. SLTY, assembly GCF_009905535.1. Taxonomy (GTDB): domain Bacteria; phylum Pseudomonadota; class Alphaproteobacteria; order Caulobacterales; family Caulobacteraceae; genus Caulobacter. The sequence continues at coordinate 61,948 of NZ_JAAALA010000010.1, forward strand.
CTGAGCCACACTCCGACTTGAGGAGCGGGCTTATAGGGGAGGACGCCGCGCGCCGCAAGCGGCCTAAACACAGCCGTTGCATCGTCCGCGCGCCTGCGCTATTTCCCCCGACCTTGCCGGGGCGGAGACGCCCCCGCGCCGTTCCTGCTGGGGAATGGTGTAATGGTAACACTGCGGTTTTTGGTACCGTCATTCTAGGTTCGAGTCCTAGTTCCCCAGCCAACGTCCTCCCGTCGAAAAACACCTTCGCCGTCGGGCCTCGACCTGATAGCCGTTATCCCTGCCGTCCCCCGCCGGAAGGGCTGTTCCCGCGTGACCCGCAACCGTGCTCTGCTGATTCCGGTCGGTCTGATCGTGATCCTCGCCGTACTAACCGGCTGGATGGCCTTCAGCCACGTCACCGCCTTGCGCGAGAGTCGCCGCTGGGAGCGGCATACTTTCGAGGTGCTGGATACGGCGCGGGGCGTTTTCTCTCTGATTCAGGACGCCGAGACCGGCCAGCGCGGCTACATGCTGACTCGCGACGAGACCTATCTGGAGCCCTACCGCGCCGCTATCGCCAAGCTCCCGGCCCAGACAGCCCGGCTGCGCACTCTGATCCGCGACAATCCCGGCCAGGCCGTCACGCTCAAGGAGATCGAGCGCGCCCTGGGCCTGCGGCTGGCCATTATCGAGCGGACCACCGACCTGGCCCGCAACGGCGACATGGCCGGCGCCCGCGACATGGTCGAATCGGGCCGGGGCAAGGTGCAGATGGACCGCGTCCGCGACCTGACCGCCCAGATGATCGCCGCCGAGAAGACCCTGCTGGCCGACCGGCAGGCCCAGGCCGACGCGGAGGAGCAGCTGAGCTTCGTCATCGGCCTGGTCTTCGCCGCTATGGCGCTTGTCGGCCTGGGCTGGGGCGTGCTGGGCCTGGCCCGCGCCAATCGTGACCTGCAGAGCGCCCTGGGCGAACGGGACACCGCCCGCCACGGCCAGCGCGAGAGCGACGCCCTCTATTCGGCGGTATTCGCCAACACCGCCGACTATGTCTTCGTGATCGGGGTGCTTCCCGGCGGCGGGTTCATCCTGGAGGACCTCAATCCGGCGATTCAGAAGGCGACGGGCCTGAAGGTCGATCGCCTGCGCGGCCGCCCGGTCGGCGAACTGGCGCCGGGCCCGACGGCCGAGGCCCTCAGCGCCTACTACCAGCGGGTTGTCGATGCCGGCGAGCCGATCGCCACGCGCGATGTCCTTCCCTTGCCGAACGGAACCCGGACCTGGGAATCGGTGCTGGTGCCGGTGCGCGATGAAACCGGCCGGGTCGAGCGGATCGTCGGTTCGGCCCGTGACGTCACCGACCGCGACGCGGCCGAGGAACAGCAGCGCCGCTCGCAGCGGATGGAGGCCATCGGCCAGCTGACGGGCGGCGTCGCCCACGACTTCAACAACCTGCTGCAGGTCATCCGCGCCAATCTCGAGCTGATCGAGCCCGCCGTTTCCGACGACAAGGCGCGCCGCCGCCTGCGCAACGCCATCCACGGCGCCGAGCGCGCCGCCGACCTGACCCGCCGCCTGCTGGCCTTCGCCCGCCGTCAGCCGCTGGAACCGCAGCCGATCAATCTCGGCCGGCTGGTGGGGGAGGTGGCCGAGCTCATGCGCCGTACCCTCGGTGAGGGGGTGGAGGTCGAGACCGTGATCTCCGGCGGCCTTTGGAACACCCTGGCCGACCCGGCGCAGGTGGAAAGCGCTCTGCTGAACCTGGCTATCAACGCGCGAGACGCCATGCGCGATGGTGGCCGGCTGACCGTGGAGGTTGCCAACGCCTCGCTCGACGATCGCTACGCCGCCGCCGAGGCCGACGTGAAGCCGGGCCAGTATGTGATGTTGGCCGTCTCCGACACCGGACAGGGGATGACGCCCGAGGTGATGGCCCGGGTCTTCGAACCCTTCTTCACTACCAAGGCCGAGGGCAAGGGTACGGGGCTGGGCCTGCCGATGGTCTACGGCTTCGTCAAACAGTCCGGCGGCCATGTGAAGGTCTACAGCGAGGTCGGGCAGGGCACGACGGTGAAGATCTACCTGCCCCGCACCCGCAAGGCGGCGGCGGAGCGCGCGGTGGCGCCCCCGGCCTTCGTCGGCGGCCAGCAGCAGGCGGTGCTGGTGGTCGAAGACGAACAGGCGGTGCGCGACGCCGCCTGCGCCATGCTGACCGAGATGGGCTTCTCGCCCTTGTCCGCCGACGGGCCGGAGGCGGCGCTGGAAATCCTGCGGGGCGAGGCGGCGGTCGACCTGCTGTTCACCGACGTGATCATGCCCGGACCGATCAAGACCCGCGACTTCGTGGCCCAGGCCCGAAAGCTGCGGCGCGGCCTGCCGGTGCTCTACACTTCCGGCTACACCGAGAACGCCATCGTCCACCACGGACGGCTGGACGAAGGGGTCAACCTGCTCTCCAAGCCGTATGGCCGCGAGGACCTGGCCCGCAAGGTGATGCAGGTGCTGGGAGCGGCGAAGCCGGCGGTGCTGGTCGTCGAGGACGACGCCCTGGTCCGCGACCTGGCCGTCGATATGATCACGGCTCTCGGCTTCGGGGTCGAGCAGGCCGTGGACGGACCCAGCGCCCTGGCGGTGCTGGAGTCCGGTGCGAGGGTCGACCTGCTGTTCACCGATGTCGGCCTGCCCGGGATGACCGGCGAGACCCTGGCGGAAAAGGCCAAGACCCTCCGGCCGGGGCTCAGGGTCGTCTTTGCTTCCGGCCACGCCCCGCCGGAGAAGACGGGCGACGACGTCTGGCTCTCCAAACCCTATGACGCCGCCGCCCTATCTCAGGCCTTAGGCAGACCCTGACCTATTCGATCTTCAACCGCACGAACACCATCCCGCCGCTGGGATCGCCATAGGAGGCCGACAGGGGGGCGGGGATGTCATAGGCGTTGACCAGCCCGCCCAGGCCGACCGTGACATGCTCGCCGACCCGCCAGTCGTGCAGCAGGCCGATGGAGGCCTTGCGCACGGTGTACTGCGGGCCATGGTGGACCCCGAGGGTCAGCTCCGACTGGTCCACCTGCTCGGCGCGGCCGAAGATCGTCCAACTCCCCGGCTTGGCCGAGGCCTCCATCACCCAGGCCTGGGAGGTGTCGCCCGGAACCAGGTCCTTGCGGGCCCAGGCCAGGGTGGCGTTGACCGGGACCGCGCCGAGCTTGCCGCTGTAGAGGGCGCTCAGGGAGATCCGCCGCTCGTCATGGCCAGGCTCGAGCGCTTCGGGGCTTTCGATGCTGGCCCAGCTGGCCTGCAGGGCCCAGGCCGAGGTCGGGTTGAAGCTCAGCCGCACGGCGGTGGAGTCCAGGGCGCCGGTCTCGATGTCGTAGCGATGCTCGTCCGGCTCGCGGCCGCGGAAACGGGAGGCCTCGATCTTGAACGGCCCGGCGGCGTAGCCGGCGGTGAGCACCCCAAAGGTGATGTGGGTGGAGTCGAGCCAGTGGTGGCTGATCGGCGCCTCCGGGCTGTCCTTCGCGGCGGGGCGGTGCATGAAGGCCGGCGGGCCGAAGGCGGGCTCGCCCGGCAGACCGCCGTAGAGATAGAGGCTCTGGTTGTCGCCGATCCGGTAGGACCAGCTGGCCGACAGCTCCATGAACAGGTCGTGCGGATGCTGGCGGTCGACCAGGGGCTCAACCCCATCCGCCGTCTCCCCGGCGGCGAGCAACAGGGGGTAGCCCTCCTCGCCCATCAGCGGGTCAGGGGAGAGCATGACGCGGAACTGCACGGCCTGGCGGTCCCACTGGCGGCTGGCGGTCAACATCGCCATGCCGGCGACGAAGGCCTTGGAATCCCCACGCGGCCCGTTCTGGTCAGCATAGACGCCGTTCAGCAGGACGTGGCTCATCACCATCCAGTCGCCGACGCTGGCGTGGACGCCGCCGTGTTCGGCGTTGGCCGGTTGCCAGCTGGTGCCGCCGGCGTCCTGGTTCATCGACCAGGGGCCAAGCGGGCTTTGCATGCCGCCCGCCTCGCCGTGGTCGGCATGTCCGGCGTGTTCGCCGTCGGCATGCGCCATCGGAGCGGGCGGCGTTTCGGGGGCGGGCGGGTGGCCCTGGTGCTGGTCGTGGCCCTCGTGCTGGGCCAGGGCGGGGAAGGCCGCGCCGGCGAAGGCCAGCAGTCCGGCGGCGCCGATCACGGCGCGGTAGGTTCGGGAGGTCATCGGACCCCTCCTCTCATCTGATCGAATCCATAGGTCACGCCCCATCCGAGCGAAAGGGGCACGGTCGCGTCGGGGGGGATGGATCAGGCGCGCGGTGGCCGGGGTTCGGGTTCGAGGGCGAGGCCGGTCAGGGTGGGGAAGGCGATGCGATAGCGGGCGGGCGCGGTCGCTCTGGCCAGGTCAACAGGCGGCTCAAGACCCTGGGCGGCGGGCATGCAGCCGACGCAGCAGCTGATCGCCAGGGTCGCTTTGGCCGGGTCCGGCTTGTGGGCCGGCTCTTCATGGCAGGGCGGCTCTCCCACCGGCATGGCGCGCGCGGCGCCGCCGAACGCCAACAGGAGCGCGGTCAGGACCAGCAGAAGGGCGCGGGCGAGAGCCATGGCCCTCAGTTAGCGATCCGGAGGCCCAAGCTCAAGGCTCGCGCAGGGTCTGGCCAGCGCCGCTGGGGGGCGACGCATCGCCGCCGTTCAGCGGCCGTTGCATGAAGACGATGTCCACCCAGCGGCCGTGCTTGTGGCCAACGGACCTGAACACTCCGGCATGCTCGAAGCCCATCGACCGGTGCAGGCCGATCGAGCCGGCGTTCTGGCTGTCGCCGATCACCGCGGTCATCTGCCTAAGCCCCAGCGCCTCGCAGCGCGCAATGAGTTCGGTCAGCAGCACCTTGCCGACCCCGGTCCCCTGGGCCCCGGGGGCGATATAGACGCTGTCCTCGACGGTGAAGCGATAGGCCGAGCGCGGGCGGAACGGCTTGGCGTAGCAGAGCCCGACCACCGCCCCCTCGGCCTCGGCGACCAGATAGGGCAGGCCCATCTGCTTCACCTCGGCCAGGCGCCGGGCCATCTCCTCGGGGGGCGGGGCCTCCTCCTCGAAGGTGCCGAAGCCGTTGACGCAGGAGTCGCCGTAGATGGCGGATAGGGCGGGAGCGTCTGCTTCCGTAGCGTCTCGGACCGTCAGGGCCATCTCATCCTCCCGGCCCAAATGCAGGCTGAGCTAAACCAAAAAAGCCCGTCATCCCGGAAGACCGCGAAGCGGGCTATCCGGGACCCAGGGGTGATAGGGCGCCGACCCAAAGCTGCGTTCAAGAGCGAGATCACGCACCCCTGGGTCCCGGCTCTCCGGGCTTTGCCCTCCGGCCGGGATGACGGGAAGAAGGCGCTACTTCGTCCAACCCTTCTCCACCGCCCAGATCGCGAAGGCGTAGTCGAAGGCGATCTCCTTGAGGAAATCATACCGGCCCGAGGCCCCGCCGTGGCCGGCTTCCATATTGATCTTCAGCAGCACCGGGTTGCCGCTGGTGGTGTTGTCGCGCAGCTTGGCGGCCCACTTTTCCGGCTCCCAGTAGGTGACGCGCGGATCCGACAGCCCGCCGGTGGCCAGCACCGCCGGATAGGGCTTCTTCGTCACATTGTCGTAGGGGCTGTAGCTCATCATGTAGTCGTAGGCCGCCGGGTCCTCGATGGGGTTGCCCCATTCGGGCCATTCAGGCGGGGTGAGCGGCAGGCTGGTGTCGCTCATGGTGTTGATCACGTCCACGAACGGCACCGCGGCGATGATCCCGGCGTAGAGGTCCGGCCGCTCGTTTACCACCGCCCCCATCAGCAGGCCGCCGGCCGACCCGCCGTAGGCCACCGTCTTGGCGGGGCTGCCGTAGCCGGCCTTCTGCAGATGCTGGGTGCAGGCGATGAAGTCGGTGAAGGTGTTCTTCTTCTTGAACTTCCGCCCCTCCTGGAACCAGCCCCAGCCCTTGTCGGAGCCGCCCCGGATGTGGGTGGTGGCCCAGACCCAGCCGCGATCGACCAGGCTGAGGTTGCGGATCGAGAAGCCCGGCTCCTGCGGAATGCCGTAGGAGCCGTAGCCGTAGACCAGCAACGGCGCCTTTCCGTCGAGCTTGACGCTCTTGAGCTTCAGCACGGTGATCGGCACCTGCGCGCCGTCGGAGGCTTTCGCGTACAGACGCTTGACCTCGTACTTCGAAGCGTCGTGGCCCGAGGGGATTTCCTGGGTCTTGCGCAGGGTGCGGGTGCGTTTGGCCATGTCGTAGTCGAACCACTGACGCGGGGTCGACGGCGAGGTGTAGGTGTAGCGCATCACCTTGGTGTCGAACTCCAGGCTACCCTCGACGCCCAGAGCGTAGGCCTCCTCGTCCACCGCGATCGGGTGCTCGGCCTTGTCGGCGCGGTTGGTGATCACGATGCGGTTGTTGGCGTTCACCCGCTCGACCCGGACCAGGTAGTCCTTGAAGGCGCCAATGCCGACGATGAACCGGCCCGCCTCGTGGCCGATCCAGTCCTTCCAGTTCGCGGCCTCGGTCTTGTCCAGCGGTGTGGTGCACAGCTTGAAGTCCACCGCGTCGCCGGCGTTGGTGCGGATGACGAATTTGTCGTCCCAGTGCTCCACGTCATAGAGTGTGCCGACCTTGCGGGCGGCGAACACCTTGGGCTCGGCGGTCGGGGTCGCGGCTGGGATCAGCCGAAGCTCGCTGGTCTCCTGGTTGCCGATGCCGATGCTGATGAAGGCGTCGGACGACATCGTCCCCACGCCCATGAACATGCCGTCGTCCTTCTCCTCATAAACCAGGGTCGCCTCGCCCCCGCGGGCCGGCCGCCGGAAGATCTTGTCGGGGCGGCCTTCCTTGTCGCGGTTGGTCCAGAACAGCCACTGGCCGTCCGGCGAGAAGATGAAGTCGCCATAAGCGCCCTCGATCGGTGTGCCGAGCAGCTGGCCGCTCTCCAGGTCCTTGACGAAGATCTTGTAGAACTCCGAGCCCTGCTGGTCCTCGGAATAGCCGAACAGCTTGTGATCGGCCGTGTGGGCGGTGGTCCCGACCTCGGAATAGGCCTTGCCCTTGGCCAGGGCGTCGGCGTCCAGCAGGATCTGCTCGCCGTCGGTCTTGCCGCGCGGCCGGCGGCAGTAAAGCGGGTGCTGCCCGCCGACGTTGAAGCGGCTGTAGTATTCCCAGGGGCCGTCGGGGGCGGGGACGCTGCTGTCATCCTCCTTGATGCGGCCCTTCATCTCCTCGAACATCTTGCCCTGCAGCTCGACGGTCGAGGCCAGCATCGCCTTGGTGTAGGCGTTCTCCTCGGTCAGGTGCGCCTTGACGTCCGCCTTGATCAGGCTGGGATCGCGCAGCACCGCCTGCCAGTTATCGTCCTTCATCCAGGCATAGTCGTCGGTCCGCTTGCGGCCGAGCTGTTCGATGACCTTCGGCTCCTTCTTGACCACGGGGGGAGTGGGTTTGGCTGGACTTGCGGACATGACCTGACCTGGAAGGAGGGCTGCGGCGGCGGCGCTGGCCGCCAGGACTTCACGACGATTCATAGGGGAGCTTCCCGACATAGCTGAAGGGGGACCTTCGCCGCCGCCTGAGCGCGGGTCAACGGAACGACTGGCCAGATTAAGGGGTTTTCATGATCGACGGCGCCGCTACGGCGCCTGAAGCGTGAAAGGAGTATGCCCATGTGGGACCGTATCGAAGGCTCGTGGAAGCAATTTTCCGGAAAGGCCAAGGAACAGTGGGGCAAGCTGACCGACGACGATCTGACCGTGATCGCCGGCAAGCGTGACCAACTCGCCGGCAAGATCCAAGAGCGCTATGGCTACGCCAAGGACAAGGCCGAAGAAGAAATCCGCGCCTTTGAAACCCGGCACGCCGAGGACAAGAGCTTCCGGAGCTAGGATGTCGGCGGCCGGCCGGTCCATGGCCGGCCGCCAGCGACCTCGGCGCGGCGCGCCGTGTTACCCTTCGGTCGCAAATCGGCATGGCGCTTGCCACCGACCGTTCCAGCGCCCTCACGGCGCCCCGGAACGAACCATTTGACCTACGATCTGCGCCCCTTCGACCTCAACGATGTCCCCGCGGTGAACACCCTTTGCGATTGGGCTTGGTGGCCGCAGCGCAGCGCCGCCGGCTGGGGGTGGCTCGCCGCAGGTCCGCCGGGCGCGCGTGACCCGAGCGATCCGGGGCCTGCCGGCTGGGTCTGCGAACGGGATGGAAAGGTCGTCGCCTTCCTTGGCAACTTCGTACAGCGTTTCCATCACGGGGACGAAATCCTTCACGGGGCCAGCGGCCACACCTTCCTTGCACGCCCGGACGCCAAGGGGGCCGGTCGCATGCTGCTGCGGGCGCTGGCTGAGCAGCCCGGGCGGTTCGCCATTTATCTTTTCAACGCCAATGCCGTATCGGCCGGACACTATCGCCACTACGCCATCGATCCCTGGCCCGAGACCACCCATAGGGTGAAGTACCGCTGGTGGGTCGACCTGCCGGGCGCGCTCAGCGAACGGGTTTTGTGGAAGGTGAGCGAGCTGCGCGGCTTTGAAGGCGTGCGGGCGCGGGGCGAGCGCTACATTACCGACCGGCTGCGCCACGGCGCGGTCACCCGCCTGCAATCCGGGGTGAGGGTGATGGCCGAGACGGAGGTGGACGAGCGGTTCGATGACCTCTGGACCCGCCTCACCGGCGACGGCCGGCTGCTGGCCGCCCGCGACGCCGCCAGCCTGCGCTGGCGCCTGGCCGATCCGGACCTGACCCGGCGACCGATCCTGTTGGGTTATGAGGAGGACGGCCGGCTGACCGGCTACCTGCTGGCCTATTTCGCCAAACAGACCGAGATCGAACGGCCTTCGCTGGATATCGTTGACCTGGTCGCCACCCAGGACAGCGAGCTGACGGCCATTCCGGCCCTGGTCTCCACCCTTGTCGGCAACGCTCGAGACCTGGGCGTGGTGCGGGTGCGTCTGCAGACGGTGTCACCGGGTTTGGACGAAATCCTTTGCCGCCTGCCCGGCGCCCAACGGATCGTCACACACGGCCACTGCCATGCCCGCTTTGCCGACGGCCTGCCCGTCGGTGCGGCCGACGCCTGGCGCGCCACCCCCTACGACGGCGACTACAGCTTCTGCCTGCGGCCGCCGCCGTTGGAGGCGGTCAAGGCCGCCTAGCCGTAGATCACCGAGATGGTCTCAGCCACGCAGGCCGGACGCTCTTCACCCTCGATCTCGATGGTGCATTCGTTCTTCATCTGGATGCCGCCCGACTTCGGCTCGGCGGCCAACAGCTTCTGGCGCATCCGCACCCGCTTGCCGACCCGCACCATGTTGGTGAAGCGCACCTTGTCCGAGCCGTAGTTGATGCCGCGGGTCACGCCGTTGACCTTCAACAGGCCGGCGCCCAGAAACGGGATCAGCGACAGGGTCAGGTAGCCGTGGGCGATCGGCCCGCCGATTTCGCGAGTGGCGCGTTCGACATCCACGTGAATCCACTGATGGTCGCCGGTGGCTTCGGCGAACTGGTTGACCCGCTCCTGGGTGATCTCGACCCAGTCGCTGACGCCGATTTCCTGGCCGACCAGAGTGCCGACGTCCTTGTAATCCACTTCTTTCATGGCGTGTCCCCGTGTGTTGAACAGTTGTTTGAGGGTGTGCCACGGCTGGCGGGCGGCCTCAAGCGCGCGGGACGATTACCTGCCAGGTCATGGAGCCCGGCGCCGGCCGGCGCTAGGCTCACATCATGACCAGCACCCCTGCCTTTGGCGACCTCGTCCGTGACTGGCGCGCTCGCCGTCGGATGACCCAGATGGACCTGGCCCTGGAGGCGGATATCTCGCCCCGGCACATGAGCTTCCTGGAAACCGGGCGCTCGCGCCCCAGCCGCGAGATGGTGCTGCGCCTGGCCGAGCGGCTGGAGCTGCCTCTGCGCGACCGCAACCACCTGCTCACCGCCGCCGGTTTCGCCGCTGTCTTCCCACAACGCGCCCTGGACGATCCGGGTCTCGCCGCCGCCCGCCGAGCCGTGGACCTGATCCTGGCCGGTCATGAGCCGCATCCGGCCCTGGCCGTCGATCGCGGCTGGAATCTGCTGGCCGCCAACAGCGCGGCGCTGGCGCTGATGGGCGGCCTCGCGCCCGAGTTATTGACCCCGCCGGTCAACGTCCTGCGCGCCAGCCTCCACCCCGGCGGTCTGGCCTCCCGCATCCTCAACCTCTCCGAATGGCGCGCCCACGTGCTGGAACGCCTGCGCCTCGACCTAGCCATCACCGCCGACCCCAAGCTGGCCGAGCTGCTCGCCGAACTGAGCGCCTATCCCGCCCCGCCCGCCGCCGTCGGCCGCGCCCATGGCGCCGACTACGGCGGGGTCGCCATCCCCATGCGCCTGGCCAGCGACCAGGGACCCTTGAGCTTTATCAGTACGACCACGCTCTTCGGGACGGCGGTGGACGTCACCCTTTCCGAACTGATCCTGGAAACCTTCTTCGCCGCCGACGAGCATACGGCCAAGGTGATGGGCGAGATGGCCGCGGCCCGCGCCGCCCGTTCGGCGGCGGCATGACCCATTGCCGGTAGCAGGGCGAAAATGTGCACTCGCCAGCCTTCGCGGCCTGTGCCAAACCTCGCCCCATGACCGATACGACGACCGCCGCGCCGCCCGCTGAATCCCCGCCGAAGGAAGCCTTCGCCCTGACCACCTCGCGGGGGTTCCCCGAGTGGCTGGCCCGCACCGGCGCCTCGATCGCCTTCACCACCTACCAGGCGGGCAAGCTGTTCTTCATCGGCAGCCGCGAGCCCGGCCGCATCGCTGTGTTCGAGCGCACCTTCGCCCGCTGCATGGGCCTGGCCGCCAGCCAGGACGCCCGCAAGCTGGCCCTGGCCACCCACTACCAGGTCTACCGCTTCGACAACGTCCTGCCGCCCGGACAGTCGAACGGCGTCCATGACGCCGTCTATGCTCCGCGCGTCTCCTGGATCACCGGCGACGTGGACGCCCACGACATCGCCTTCGACGCCGACGGCAACATCGTCTTCGTCAACACCCTGTTCTCCTGCCTGGCGACGATCAGCGAGGGCCACAGCTTCAAGCCGATCTGGCAGCCGCCCTTCATCTCCAAGCTGGCCCCCGAGGACCGCTGCCACATGAATGGCATGGCCATGGAGAACGGCCGCCCCCGCTATGTGACCATGGTCAGCGCCTCGGACGTCGCCGACGGCTGGCGCGATCGCCGCACCGACGGCGGCATGGTCTACGACGTCACCACCGGCGAGCGGGTGCTGGAAGGGCTGTCCATGCCCCACTCGCCGCGGGTCCATGACGGCAAGCTGTGGGTGCTCAACTCCGGGGCCGGGGAGCTGGGCTTCTACGAACCGGAGACCAAGGCCTTCAAGCCGGTCGCTTTCTGCCCGGGCTATGCGCGCGGCTTGAGCTTCATCGGCAAGTACGCCCTGGTCGGCCTGTCTCAGGCCCGCGAAAACCGCACCTTCCAGGGCCTGCCGCTCGACGCGGCCCTGGCCAGCCGCGACGCGGTCGCCCGCTGCGGCATCCTGGTGATCGACACCGAGACCGGCGACACGGTCGAGTGGGTGCGGATCGAGGGCGTGGTGCGCGAGCTGTTCGACGTGGTCGCCCTGCCGGGGGTGCAGAATCCCTCGGCCATCGGCCTGATCAGCGACGAAGTGCGCCGGGTGATCAGCATCGACGAAGGCTGACGAATGCGCGGGCAAACCGGGTCTTTTTCTCGGTAGGACCGATTTTTTGCACTGCCCGACCAGGGGCCCTGTGGTTAGTCGTGTCGTCCCGCCACCGGAGGGCGGGCGAGATGTTCGGACTGAATCGCAGGAACCGCTTCGAGGAAGCGGTGGCCGAGGAAATGGCCTACATGCTCGGCCTCCATGGGGACCCGGCCGCCGCCGCCGAAGGCGCGGCTGAACGCGCCCGCCGCCCCAACATCGCCGCCAGCCGCGTCAAGGTGCTGCGCGAGGCCAGCGCAAGGCTGCGGGCCCGGGTCAAGGGGTAGGTTTACGACCTACCGCTGATCCCCGGCCTTCGCCGGGATGAGCGGAAGCAGGGGAGGACCCTAAACGATCTTCGCGTCCGTCTTGCCCCAGTAGGCATCGCGGATCAGCCGCTTGTACAGCTTCCCCGTCGGGTGCCGCGGTAGCTCCTCCATGAAGTCGATCACCCGCGGCGTCTTCACATGGCTGAGGTGCTCGCGGCAGTAGGCCAGCAGCTCCGCCGCCAGGTCCGCGTCGCCCTTGCCGGTCGCCGGCTGGACCACGGCGATCACCTGCTCGCCCATCTCCTCGTGCGGGCCGCCGACCACGGCCACGTCAGTCACCTTGGGGTGGGTGACCAGCAGGTTCTCGATCTCCTGCGGATAGATGTTCACCCCGCCGGAGATGATCATGAAGCTCTTGCGGTCCGTCAGGTAGAGGAACCCGTCCTCGTCCATCCAGCCCACGTCGCCCAGGCTGGTCCAGCCGTGCTTGTTGTAGCTCTCGGCCGTCTTCACCGGATCATTGTGATAGTTGATCGGCGGGCCGTTCTCGAAATAGACCTGCCCCTCCTGGCGAGGCCCCAGGGCGTCGCCTTCCTCGTTGCAGATGCGCAGCTCGCCCAGCACCGCCTTGCCCACCGAGCCCTTATGCGCCAGCCAGTCGGTCGAACCGATGTAGCAGAAGCCGTTCCCCTCGGTGCCGGCGTAGTATTCGTGGATCACCGGCCCCCACCAGGCAATCATCTGCTCCTTGACCGGCACGGGGCAGGGCGCCGCCGCGTGGACCGCCGAGGTCATCGAAGACAGGTCGTACTTGCTCCGCACATCCTCGGGCAGCTTCAGCATCCGCACGAAGTGGGTCGGCACGAACTGACCGCACTCGATCTTGTATTTTTCGATCAGCCGCAGGGCGTCTTCCGGATCGAACCGCTCCATCACGATCACGGTGCCGCCCAGCTTGTGCACGCTCATGCACCAGCGCAGCGGGGCGGCGTGATACAGCGGCGCCGGCGAGAGATAGACGCAGCCCTCTTTGAAACCGAAGAGGCCCTGGGTCATCATCGACAGCGGGTTGGGCGCATCGATCGCCGCGCCCGACAGCATCGGCTTGACCCCCTTGGGCCGGCCGGTGGTGCCCGACGAATACAGCATGTCCGACCCGGCCGTTTCGTCGGCTATCGGGTCGGTCGGCATGGCGTCACGCGCCGCCTCGAAGCTTTCGAACGGCCCGCGCGTGCCGCCGACCATGTAGAGCTTCAGGTCCGGAACCAGCGCCGCCACCTCGTCGGCCACGGCGCCCATCCCGGCCGAGGTGATCAGCACCTTGGCCCCGCAGTCGCGTAGGATGTACTCGACCTCGCCGGCCGTCAGCTTCGACGAGATACAGGTGTAATAGAGCCCCGACCGCTGGCCCGCCCAGGCGATCTCGAAATACCGCGGGCTGTTTTCCATGAAGATGGCGATCACATCGCCCACCCCCAGGCCCAGCGACCGGAACAGCTGCGCCCCCTGGTTCGACCGCTCGTCGAGCTGCTTGTAGGTCACCGTCTCCCCGCTGCCCGACATGATGTAGGCGGCGCGTTCGGGATGGCTCTTGGCGTAGTGGGTGGGGTGCATGGCTGCCTTGTTTTCCTCGATGAGTCCCGATCTTCCGCCGGGTTATCGCTGTTCACCTGATACAAGCGCGTTGCGCCGCCTCGCTCAAGGGCGCCGTAGCGGCGCCAGGCGCGATTTCTGCGCCGCGTTGTGAGCCCTCCGCTCCACCGCTAGGCTCCCTCCCAGGCATCCGGGGACTCATTGATGGCAGGCAGCCAGGACTTCGCCGCCGACCCGCGCAACGAAACCGCGCGCGTCTGGCTGAACGGTGCGCTGGTGGGCAAGGAGGACGCCAAGGTCTCCATCTTCGACGCCGGGTTCGTGGTCGGCGACGGGGTCTGGGAGGGGCTGCGGCTGCACAAGGGCGCCCTGGTCTTCCTGGACGCCCACCTGGGCCGCCTGTTCGCCGGCGCGGCCGCCATCGGCCTGGACATCGGCATGACCCGCGAAGAGGTTATCGCCGCCCTGGACGACCTGCTGACCTCCAACGGCATGGAGGACGGTGTCCACCTGCGCCTGATGGTCACCCGGGGTCCCAAGTCCGCCGCCAACCAGGATCCACGCAATGCGCTCGGAACCCCCACCGTGGTCATCCTGGCCGAATGGAAGACCCCCAGCCCGGCCATCGTCACCCAAGGCCTGAAGCTGGCGACCGTCTCCATCCGCTGCAGCCCGGCGGAGATGTTCGACATGCGGCTGAACTCCCACAGCCGCCTCAACCTGATCATCGCCCTCAACGAGGCCATCGCGCTGGGCGCCGACGAGGGGATCATGCTCGACCCCCATGGCTTCGTCTCCAGCTGCAACGCCACCAACTTCTTCTGGGTGAAGGATGGCGAGGTCCGGACCTCGAAGGGCGACTACTGCTTCAACGGGGTGACCCGCGCCAACGTCATCCGCCTGTGCCGCGACAACGCCATCCCCTTGGTGCTCGGCGACTTCCCCGTGGATGATGCCCGCTCGGCGGACGAAGCCTTTGTCACCGGCACGTTCGGGGGGCTCACGCCAGTGCGCGAGATCGACGGCCGGAAGTTGCCGCTGACCTTGCCGGGGCCTGTGACCACGCGACTGCGCGCCCTCTACGAAGCCCTGAAGGATGCGGAGGCCCGACAATGACAACCTCCCACTACATCCCCCATCTTCCGTCATCCCGGCCGGCGCGCAAAGCGCGGAGAGCCGGGACCCAGGGGGCGCGTGATCTCGCTAGCCAACGCGGCTTTGCAGCCGGCGCCTCGTCCCTCCTGGGTCCCGGCTCTCCGCTTCGCTACGGCCGGGATGACGGGTATTTTTCTGCGACGGCCCTGCCACAAGCGTTGAGTGCGAAATGACCCGCCGCATCGCCATGTGGTCCGGCCCGCGCAACATCTCCACGGCGATGATGCGCAGCTTCGAGAACCGCCCCGACACGGTGGTCGTCGATGAGCCCTTCTACGCCGCCTACCTGGCCGCCACAGGGCTCGACCACCCGATGCGCGAGGAGGTCCTCGCTTCCCAACCGACCGACTGGGCCGCAGTCGCCGCCGACATGACCGCCCCCACCCGCGCGCCGGTCTTCTACCAGAAGCATATGACCCACCACATGCTGCCCGGCGTCGATCTCGCCTGGACGGCCGCCTGCACGAACGCCTTCCTGATCCGCGATCCCGCCGCCGTCCTCGCCAGCTACGTCCGCAAGCGCGGCGAGGTGACCCTGGCCGACATCGGCGTGGAGAGGCAGGGCGAGCTGTTCGACCGCGAATGCGACCGCCTGGGCCATGCCCCGCCCGTCGTCGAAGGCCGCGACGTCCTCGCACGCCCGCGAGAAACCCTCACCGCCCTCTGCGCCGCCCTGGCGATCCCCTTCGACGACCACATGCTCGCCTGGCCGGCCGGCCCCCGCGACACCGACGGCGTCTGGGCTCCGGCCTGGTACGACGCCGTCGAGGCCTCCACCGGCTTTGGCCCCCCGCCGGAGGAGGAGGCGACGGTGGAACTGCCCGCCGAGTTGGCGAGGATCGCGGAGGCGGCCCACCCTCACTACGAGCGGCTGGCGGCCCACCGGATCCGCCCCTGACGCAACGTCACCGCTTGGCGCCGCCCCGTTGATCGCTAAGGTCCCGGGTAACCAACGATAACATACGCCAGGAAACCCCCATGCAGCTGCTCAGCCAGACCGTCGTCGAGGGCCGCGAAGGCCCCGGCGTTCCGCTCGCCTATCCGCGCCTCGACGGTGTCGACCTCACCGACATCGCCCGCTTCAGCAAGGGCCAGCCGTTCGCCGACTTCGCCCGCATGCGCAAAGAGGCCCCGGTCATGTGGCACGGCGAGCCGCGCGAGGGGCCCGGCTTCTGGGCGGTCACCCGCCACGCCGACGTGATGACCGTCAACGGCGACCCGGAAACCTTCTCCTCCCAGCGGGGCGGCATCCTGATGGCGGTCGGCAAACCGGAGCAGCGCCACGCCCTGCTGTTCCGCGCCAGCATGGACGCCATGATCAACATGGACGCCCCCAATCACCTGCAGCTGCGCCGCGAGCACATGCCCTACTTCACCCCAGGCTACCTGCGGGAGCTGACGGTGAAGGTGAAGGCCGAGGTCGGCCGGCTGCTGGACGAGATGGCTGGCAAGGGGGAGATCGACTTCGTCGAGGCCTTCGCCTCCCAGCTTCCTCTGTTCACCCTCTGCGAGATCCTCGGTGTGCCGGTCGAGGATCGGCCCAAGTTCCTGAAATGGATGCACTATCTGGAGCTGGCCCAGAACATGGCCTCAGAGCAGGCCAGCTTGGCCGCCAATGGCCCGACGCTCGAGCTGATGCAGTTCATCCAGGACTTCAACAGCAACGTCGAGGAGATGTTCGACTACGGCCGGGCCATGCTGCACAAGCGCCGCGCCGACCCCCAGCCCGACCTGATGAGCGCCATCGCCCGCGCCCAACTGGAAGGGGACTTCCTTTCCGACGAGTATCTCGACGGGTCCTGGCTGCTGATCGTCTTCGCCGGCAACGACACCACCCGCAACACCCTGTCGGGTTCGGTGAAGCTGATCAGCGAACACGATGGCGAGCGGGCCAAGCTGCTGGCCGACGGCGGCCTGTTGCCCAATGCGGTCAACGAGTTCATCCGCATGGTCAGCCCGGTGATCTACATGCGCCGCACCGCCACCAGGGACACCGAGGTCGCCGGCCAGGCCATCCTCGAGGGCCAGAAGGTGATCATGTACTACGGCGCCGCCAACCGGGACGACGCGGTGTTCACCGACCCCGACCGCCTGGACGTCACCCGCGCCAATGCCGACAAGCACATCGCCTTCGGCTACGGCCCGCACGTCTGCATCGGCAAGCGGGTCGCCCAGCTCCAACTCGAGGAAACCTGGCGCCAGCTGCTCGCCCGCTACCCCGACATCCGCTGGACCGGTGACATCGACATCGCCCCCAACAATTTCGTCCACGCCATCCGGCGGCTGGGCGTGGCGTTCAGCGGCTGAGCCGCCGGCGCGGCGTCAGGACATCGGGGGCGGCGGCGGGCTCGGCTCGGGCAGGGGGATGAACTCGCCGTCGTCCAGGTCGGGCAATTTCATGCGGCCGGCGCGCCAGTCGGCCTTGGCCTGGTCGATCCGCTCCTTGCTGGAGGAGACGAAGTTCCAGTCGATGAACCGCGGCCCCACGGGCTCGCCGCCCAGCAGCATGACGGTGCTGGGCTCCAGGGCCTTGAAGGCGATGGTGTCGCCGGGTTTGAACACCGCCATCTGGCCGGTATGGATCGTCCGGCCGTCCACCTCGACCGAGCCCTTGGCGACATAGGCGGCCCGCTCGGGATACTCGGCGGGCAGGGCGGCGACCGCCCCGGCCGCCAGCTCCCAGTGGACGTAGAACAGAGGGGAGAAGACCGGCACCTTGGCTTCGGCCCCGAACGCCTTGCCGGCGACCAGCCGGGCGCTCATCCCGCCGCCTTCGTAGAAGGGCAGTTCATCGTTGCCTTCATGGTGGCTGAAGGCGGGGGCGACCTCCTCCGACTCGGTCGGCAGGGCCAGCCAGGTCTGGATGCCGTCCATCCGCCCGCCGTCGGCCCGCAGCTCCTCGAAGCGTTCCGAGTGGGTGATGCCGCTGCCGGCGGTCATCCAGTTGACCTCGCCCGGCCGGATGACGATCTCGGAGCCGACACTGTCGCGATGGGTCATCGACCCTTCGAACAGATAGCTGAGGGTCGACAGGCCGATGTGGGGATGGGGTCGCACGTCGACGGTGCGTGGGAAGCCGGGCTGAAACTCGGCCGGCCCCATGTGATCGAAAAAGATGAACGGCCCGACCATCCGGTGCGGCGCGTAGGGCAGCACCCGTCCGACCTCGAACCCGCCCAGATCCTTGCGCCGCTGGTCGATGACGAGTTCGATCATGATGTCCTCCGTTGCGGCGGAAACCTTGCCCAGCCGCGCGACAGGCGCAACCCGAACCTTGGTTTAATGCCGCACGTAGGTGGTGACGATCATACCACGCGCAATGGCGTGCTTATGAAGCAGGGTCCGCACCGCCGCCCGACCCGGAGAGCCGGTGAAGCCTGACGGCGCGTCCAGCGCATAGATCTGGGCGGCATAGTGGTGCGGCCCATGCCCGGGCGGCGGGTCGGGGGGCAGGTAGCCGGTGTTGAGGAAGCTGTTCAGCCCGGTGTGCGGGTGGTCCTCGTCGTCGAGGGTAGCGATGGCGCCTTCCTTGAGGAGGCCGTCCGCCGGCGGCAGGTCATAGACAATCGCGTGGACCAGGGGGTGCGGCGTCGGACTGTCGGCGTCCTCGATGACCAGCAGCAGGGACACCGCCCCGTCCGGCACGCCTTTCCAGGCGAAGGGCGGCGACAGGCCCTCGCCGTCCTCGGTGAACCGCTGGGGCAGGATGGGGGCGTCGAAGGCGGGGCTCTCCAGAACCAGGGTCTCGGGGACGGTCTCGATCTGGGCGTCGTGGTAGAGCAGCTTGCCCCTGCCGGGCCGCAGGCCCTGCAAGGCGTGACCAACGATGGACGGCAGTTTCTCGAGCATGGGGGAACAACCCTCCAGGGCGCCGAGGGTTCAATCCAGCCGCAGGGGGATGGCGAGGATGGCCGGCTGCAGCTCGATGTCGGCCTCGCCTTGCGTCGCCCAGCCCGACCCCGCGATGAAGCCGGCCCAGCGCGGCGAGGCCGCCCCAAGGGTCAGGTCGGCCATGCCGGGAGTATTGGCGGCCATGGGTCTGACGATCCGGGCCTTTCGGCATTGGGAGTCGAGTGTGATGCTCAACAGCCGTTCAGGCGTCACGCCGTTCTGGGTGGCCAGGAACGGCCGGCCCATATGCTCGGGGCGTCGCGCATTCCATCGGCTCAGGCCGAACAGGCCATCGATTCCAGCCAGGGCCGCCGTCGGGCCCGCCGCGATGGGCTCGACCACGCCATCGGCCAGGGCGACACGGTGCAGTCCGGTCGAGTAGTCCGCCACTACCAGGGCCGCGCCGTCGCAGAGGGCCATGCCTTGCGGCGAGGCGATATCGCGTGATTTGGCGAACAGGTTCAGCGCCTCGCCGCCGGAGGGCAACCGCCAAATCCCGGCCCCGACGCTGTCGCTGGCGTAAACTTCGCCCTTGGGTCCCAGCAGGACATCGCCGAACTGGACAGCCTCCGGAGCGGGATAGCGGGCCAGGATGGCGCCGGACTTGAGGTCGACCTTCAACAGGCCGGTTCTCGCGGGCCCGGCCGATCCGGGAATCTCCGGCCCGGCCGCTTCGGCGACCCACAGCCAGCCCCGCCCGGCGTCCACAGCCATGCCGAACAGGCCTGCGATCGTCTCGTCGGGCTTCAGGAACGGCGTGGCCTTCCCGTCACGAACGATCAGGATGCTGTGGTCGGTGACGCTGCTGACCAGCCAGGCGCCGTCGTGGAAGGCCAACCCCTCATAAATCTGCCCAGGCTTCAGGGTGGCCAAGACGGTCGGCGAGCCGAGCGGCGCCGCGTTCGCCGCCAGTTGCGCGGCGACCGGGGCGAAGTCCGCCCGCTCGGTCAGGGACGCCAGCGCCTTGTCGCCCTTCACGTCCCAGGTCAGGCCTAGTTCGGCGTATTCCGCCAAGTGTGCGACCGCCTCGTGCGGCTTGCCGGCCGCGACCTCGACCCGCGCCAGCCGGATGAGGGACCACGGCGCGGTCGGATAGAGGAAGAGCGCCCGGCCGAGCAGCACCTCGCTCCGCGCGAGGTCGCCTGCGGCGGCCGCCTCACCGGCCTCCTTGCGTAGGCGGAAGTATTCCTCCAGCCGGCTCTCCGGCGCGGCGGCGCTGAGGCAGAAAACGGCGGCGAGCGTCAGGCCGGCGGCGCGGATCATGCGAAGGCTCCCCTCTTCGAAAGGGAGAGGGTGGCGCCGACCGGGGCAGGTCGCAAACTAAGGTTCGGTAATGTGGGCCGGTTAGCCGTGCGGGCTCACATAGGGGCTGACCAGGCCCAGCGGGACGGCGGTGCTGTTCTTCACTCCGCGGATGACGATCCGGCTCTCGATGTTGGACACCAGGCCCAGCGACAGGATCTTGTCGCGCAGGAAGTCGTCGAAGGCGTGCATATCGCGGGTGACGATGCGCATTTCGTAGTCGGCGGCGCCGGTCACGGTGGCGCATTGCACCACCTCCGACCACTTCAGGACGGAGCTTTCAAAGCGCTCAAGGTTTTCCTTGGTCGGAAGGGAGAGCTTGACGGTGCAGTACACCTCAAACGCCAGGCCCAGCAGTTCGCGATCCAGGATGGTCACCCGGCGCTGGATGACGCCCGCGTCCTCCAGCCGCTTGATGCGGCGCCAGCAGGGGCTGGAGCTCAGGCCGACGCGTTCGGCGATCTCGGCGACGGACAGTCCGGCGTCGTGCTGGATGAGATCGAGAATCTTTGCGTCAACTGCGTCGAGCGGCTCGGACAAACTTTGTTCCCCCTTTAGGGCCTTTATTGGCGTCGATCGTGCCGACTCATGCCCCAACCCAGGCATGGCTTTGGCAAACATTTTCCCCAGACTTATATGATCTTGCAAGCCAGGGAGCCTGCCGGGAAGGAAAGTTTTTTCAATGCGCCACTCTGAAGTGACGTTAGACGACAAATATCTTCTCGAAAACGGCCGCGCCTATATCACCGGCGTGCAGGCGCTGATCCGCGTCATGCTGGATCGCCGCCGCCTCGACGTGCGCGACGGGCTTAACACGGCGGGCTATGTTTCCGGCTATCGCGGCAGCCCCCTCGGTGGCCTCGACCAGCAGGCCGCCCGCTCGCGCAAGCTGCTGACCGCCCATGAGGTGGTGTTCCAGGAAGGGCTGAACGAAGACCTGGCCGCGACGGCGGTGTGGGGCAGCCAGCAGGCCAACCTGTTCCCCGGCGCCAAGTTCGATGGCGTCTATGGCCTGTGGTACGGCAAGGCGCCGGGCGTGGACCGGACGGGCGATGTGTTCAAGCACGCCAACTTCGCCGGCGTCATGCCCAAGGGCGGGGTGCTGGCCATCGCCGGGGACGACCACAACTGCAAGTCCTCCACCCTGCCCAGCCAGTCGGAGTTCGCCTTCCAGGACTTCGAGATGCCGGTGCTGTCGCCCGCCGATGTGCAGGAGGTGCTGGACTACGGCCTGCTGGGCATTTCCATGTCGCGGTTCAGCGGCCTGTGGGTGGGGATGATCGCCCTGGCCGACACCATGGACAGCGGCGTGACTATCGATGTGTCGCTGGACCGGCACCATCACGTCTTCCCCGACTTCCCCATGCCCCCCGGGGGGCTGCACATCCGCACCAAGGACCAGCCGCTGGAGAAGGAGACCCGTCTCCGCAATCACAAGATCCCGGCCGCGCTCGCCTTCGCCCGCGCCAACAACATCGACCGGGTGGTGCTGGCCGCCCGCCAGCCGCGCCTGGGCATCGTCTGCCAGGGACAGGCCTACAAGGATGTGCTGGAAGCCTTCCAGCAGATGGACATCAGCCTGGACGAGGCAGCGAGCCTCGGCATCAGCATCTACAAGGTCGGCATGCCCTGGCCGCTGGAGCCGCAGGGCTTGCGCGCCTTCGCCGCCGGTCTCGAGACCCTGATGGTCATCGAGCACAAGCGGGCCCTGATCGAGCCCCAGGCCCGCGCCGCCCTCTACGACCTGCCCGCCCATGCCCGGCCCAACGTCATCGGCAAGAAGAACGAACAGGGCGACTTCCTGATGGAGGACACCGGCAGCCTGACGGTCGCCGCCATCGCCCTGGACCTCTATGAGCGCCTGCCGGAAGGCCCGGCCAAGCAGCGGGCGTCGGCCTATCTGGACCGCGTCTCGGCCGCCGGTGTCGCGGCGGTAAGCTTGGCCAGCGACCAGCAGCGCAAGCCCTTCTTCTGCTCGGGCTGTCCGCACAACACCTCGACCCGGGTGCCGGATGGCAGCCGGGCGCTGGCCGGCATCGGCTGCCACTACATGGCCGGGTTCAACGATCCGAACACAGACCTCAACACCCACATGGGCGGCGAGGGGCTGACCTGGGTGGGCGCATCGCCCTTCACCACCGAAAAGCACGTGTTCCAGAACCTGGGCGACGGCACCTACAACCACTCCGGCTCGCTCGCCATCCGGGGCGCGATCGCGGCCAAGGCCAACATCACCTACAAGCTGCTGTTCAACGACGCCGTGGCCATGACCGGCGGCCAGACCGCCGAGAGCGGCTTCACCCCCGCCCAGATCACCCGCCAACTGGCCGCCGAAGGAGTGACCAAGACGGTCATCGTGGTCGATGAGGTCGAGCGCTACCAGGGCGTCACCGATCTGGCCCCCAATGTCGAGATCCATCCCCGCAAGGACCTGATCGCGGTGCAGCGCCAGCTGCGCGACACCGAGGGCGTCACCGTCCTGCTCTACGACCAGACCTGCGCCACCGAGAAGCGCCGCCGCCGCAAGCGCGGGCTGATGCCCAAGGCGGCGACCCGCGTCTTCATCAACCCGCTGGTCTGCGAAGGCTGCGGGGATTGTTCGAAGAAGTCCAACTGTGTCTCGGTGGAGCCAAAGAACACCGAATTCGGCCGCAAGCGGGCGATCAACCAGTCGACCTGTAACCAGGACTACAGCTGCGTCGACGGCTTCTGCCCCAGCTTCATCACCCTGGAGGGGGCCGAGAACCCGCAGGGCAAGAAGATGCCGGCCCTCACGGCCGACTCCACGCCGCTGCCGGAGTTCGAGCCGGTCAACGGGGTGCGCCGCATCCTGTTCACCGGCATCGGCGGCACAGGGGTGACCACGGTCGCCTCCATCCTGGCCATGGCCGCCCACGTCGATGGCCGCAGCGCCAGCGTGGTGGACATGACCGGCCTGGCCCAGAAGGGCGGCTCGGTGTTCAGCCATGTGAAGATCGGCGAGACGGAAACCACCATTGTCGGCGGCCGGGTGCCGGCGGCAAGCGCCGACGTGCTGATCGCCTGCGACCTGCTGGTGGCCGCGTCGCCGGAGGCCCTGGCGCTGTTTTCGAAACAGAAGACCGTGGCCTTCGGCAACGCCGACTTCTCGCCGACCGCCGACTTCGTGACCAACCGCGACGTCCGCTACGACACCGCCGGCATGGCCCGCCGGATCAAGGGCGCGACCAAGGACTATCACGCCTGCCCGTCTCAGGCTTTGTCGCTGCACAAGCTGGGCGACGAGATCTACGCCAACATGATCATGCTGGGCTTTGCCTGGCAGAAGGGCGTGATCCCGGTCTCCAGCCGCGCCATGTACCGCGCCATCAAGTTGAACGGCGTCGACGCCGAGGCCAACATGCAGGCCTTCGAGGTCGGCCGGAAGGCTGCGGTGGACGAGGGCTTCAAGGGCCTGCCGGAGGACGTCACCCCGACGCCGGAGACCATGCCGCTGGACGAGCTGATCGCCCACCGCAAGGCCGAGCTGACCGCTTACCAGGACGCCGCCTACGCCGAGCGCTACATCCGTCAGGTCGAGCAGGCGCGGGCGGCGGAAGCTGCGGCCGGCGGGGCTGAGGCCCTGACGCGGGCGGTGGCGGTCAACCTCTTCAAGCTGTTGGCCTACAAGGACGAATACGAGGTGGCCCGCCTCTACACTGACGGCCGCTTCGCCAAGGAGCTGGCCGGGACCTTCAAGGGCGGCAAGGCCAAGGTCTGGATGTCGCCCCCGTTGATCGCGCCGAAGGGCCCGGACGGCAAACCGCAGAAAATCGCCCTGGGCGGCTGGATGCTGACCACCGTGCTGCCGGTGCTGGCCAAGCTGAAGGGCCTGCGCGGTGGTTCATTCGATATCTTCGGCCACACCGATGAGCGGAAGATGGAGCGCCGGCTGATCGCCGAGTACGAGATCGGGCTGCGGCGGCTGCTGGGTGGGCTGTCTAAGGACCGTCTGGCCCTAGCGACCCGCATCGCCTCCATCCCGCAGGACATCCGCGGCTTCGGCCATGTGAAGGACGCCAGCGTGAAGGTAGCCGAAAGGGAAGCGGCGACGCTCTGGGCGCAGTGGGAGGCGTCGGAGAACGCGGCGGCTTAGGCTGCCCCAGTCCTCACTTTGCGGCCTCGGCCCTTGCGACGTGGGGCAGGCTCATGAAGGCGCAGATCCAGGCGGCGACGAACAGCAGGGCGGTGAGGCCGATGGCCGGCTGAGGGGATAGTCCCAACAGGCCGGCGATGGGGCCGAAGGCGGCGGCGAGGAACTGGGCCGCGGGACTGATCGCGCCCGCGCGGCGGCTGGGGTCGGCGGCGTTCAGTATGCCGAACAGGCTGGCGCCCAGCAGCAGGGCCGCGAAGGCTGCGAGGCCGAAGGCGGCGACGAACAGCGGGGCCGACGGGCTGGAGTTCAGGAGCCAGAGACCGCCTAGCCCGGTCGCCACCACGATCACGAACAGGGTGCGACGGCGCAGGCGCTCGGCCAGGGCGATGGCGGCCATGGCCCCGACCATCTGGGCGGCCAGGGTGACCAGGATGACCGCGCCGCTAAGCTGTCCCAGGCCTTGGATGGTGGCCAGGGGGCGCATCTGGAACCAGAGGCTGGAGTTGCCGGCGAAATAGAGCAGCAAGGCGGCGAGCGCGATCCAGCCCTTGGGCGAGGGCGCGCGGGAGGGGCGGCCGAGGTTGCTGAGGGTCGGAGGGCAGAGGAGGGCGAGGCCGATGCCGAGCGCCGACAGAGCGGCGGCCAGGGCGAGGGCGCCGAACGGGCCGAGCGCCACGGCCAGGGCGGCGACGAACACCTGTCCCGCCGACTGGATCAGGAAGAAGGCCGCCGCCCAGGGCTCTGGCCTGGCCTGGCGAGCGATGGTTCCGACGGTGATCCAGATCAGCACCCCGCCGGCCAGCCCGGCCAGGACGCGTAGCGGGATGACGGAAGCTGGCTCATGGGCCAGCAGGCCCAGACCGGCCACGACACAGACCGCACTGGCCCCGCCGGCCCAGGCGCGGAGATTCGTAGGTTTGAGGAGGAGGGCGCAGACCGCCACCCCGACCGCCAGGGCCAGCATCTCGGCGATGGCGGCCAGGACCGCCGTCTGGTGATCGACGATCTCGCCGAGCAGCAGGGGCTGCAGCCCGATGACGATCATCGCCGCCGAGCCGAGGCCGAGGGCGGCCAGGGCCTGTGCGCGGGACGGATCGACAGGCGAGGTCATGTGGTCAGGATGGCGCCGATTCCCTGGCGTGCGGCTATCGCGGTTTAACGCCCGCTCGCCGCCAGGAAGGCCCGACCCGCCGCGAAATCTCCCACCTCGATGTGGGCGGTGCGCACCACGTCGCGGCCGCCGGGGCCGGCGAAGACGAACTCCACCGTCACCGCCTCGCGCGGGTCGAGGTCGGCCAGGGCGGCCGTCGCTGCAGGGGAAAAGCGGAAGCTCCAGCCGGCCTTGGCGCCGGCGGGCAGCAGGGCGGGGCCGGCCGGGCCGCGACCGGCGGCGGTGAAGACGCGCGAGGCCGAGCGAGGCGCGGTCCTGGCGGACAGGGCCAGCTTGCCGCCCTTGGCCTTACCACGATGGTCCAGGTAGGGGCCGCTGGTGCGGGTGACGTCCCGCATCACCAGCCGGGCGGCATAGGGGGCGCCGGCGTCGTTGAACACCGCCACGGCGGTGAGGGTCGGCGGGCCGGACTGGCCGGCCAGGCCGAAGCGAAGCCGGTCCCAGCCAAAGGCGGAGCCTTGCGACAGCTTCCAGCGGTCACCCTGTTTGGAGGTCGAGCGGTCGGCGCTCCAGCCGGCCACCTCGCCCGGATAGTCCATCCTGATCAGCCTGGCGTAGCCTTCGAACGCCCCGCGCACCCGGCTGGCCGCCACCTTCAGATCGGGCGAGCCGCAGGCGGCGCCGGCCGCCTTGGAGCGGGCCCGGCGTTCGGTCTCGGCCAGGGTCTCGGGGCGGGCCCCGGCCCGCAGGGCGGCGCCGCGCGCCTGCAGGCGCGAGGCGTCGAGGGCCGCGGCGATCTGGGGTGAGAACAGGCCGCAGCGGTCGTCGGCCGCCACCATGACGGTGCGCTCGTAAAGGAGATCCAGGGCTGGGGCGGCGTGGGCCGGCTTGGTGGCCGCCAGCACGGCGACACAGGCCCCGCCGATCATCCACCAGCCGATCCGGTCCCGCAGCTGGTTGCGAAGGCTCGTCATCGGTCTGCTTTGGCTTATGCTCTTGCGCAGCCGTCATACTGCGGACGGGCTTGCTATCCGGTTACCGAAGGGACGCTTTTCTTGCTGCTTTCCACCGACATCTGGGTCGGCGCCCTGATCCGCCGCGCCGAATTGGGCGGCGCCTTCGGCGTGGTGGCGCGCAAGGGCGACGCACGGGCCGGCTCGGTGCTGGTCAAGGTGCTGAACCGGAGTGATGGCACGGCGCGTCTCTACAGCGAGGCGACGCGCGGCGATGGCGAGCGGGTGTGGATGCGGCCGGCGATGAGCGACAGCGAGCCCGACCTCGACGCCTACATCGAACGGGCGCTGCGCATCGACCCGGACCTGTGGGTGGTGGAGATCGAAGACCGCGAGGGCCGGCACTTCCTGACCGAAACCGTTGAGACGCGTTAACCGACTTCCTTGACGGAGCTGAAAGCGCGGGGTGCGCATATGACTCTCAGACGCCCCCATTCTGAGTGCTTCATGCTGTTTCTGCTTAACGACGTCGTGCTCAACCTCGAGACCGCCCAACTGGCCCAGCCGGTCGCCACGGGTCGGTTCAAGGCGCTGAGCATGAGCTTCGTCGAGAAGCTTGGCCGCGAGCTGTTTTCCGAAGAGCCGCTGCTGCATCGCCAGCACCCGGAGCGGGCCCGGCGGATCTCCAGCCTGATCGTGCTCAAGCAGCCGCAGATCAACGCCGCCCTGTTCGTCTCGCCGGCGCGCGGCTGTGACGAAGGCCTCGTGCAGGTCCGCTACGCCCAGATCAGCTTCGAGGTCATGGGCCTGCTCTACGAGCGCCAGCAGCACGGCGGCCTGACCACGGTCGAGGCCGACCGGCAGGTGTGGCGGCGACTGGCGGCGTAGAGCGGAGTCCGCTGGACGATCCGACAGCCTTCGGTTTTGCTGGGCGCGGGTGTTGTTCGGGGGCTGCAATGTTCACGCGTATTCTGGCCGCCTTGGCGGCGACCGTCGTCCTGGCGGCCATGGCCGGTCCGGCGGAGGCGCGGTGGATCCGCGCCGAAAGCCCCCGCTTCATCGTCTACAGCGACGGGGATGATCAGGTCCTGCGCACCTATGTTGCGGATCTGGAGATTTTCGACGACCTGCTGCGCTTCCGGCACGGGATGCCCACCGGCGGTCTGCCGCCGCGCAAGCTGGAACTCTACCTCGTCGCCAATTCCAACAGCCTGCGGCGCGTGGCGCCGGGGATGGGCGATGGCATCGGCGGCTTCTATTCGGCCAGTCTCGGCGACATCTTCGCGGTCGCCATCCGCACCCGAGGCGACAACAATGTCATCCAGCACGAGTATGTGCACCACTTCATGCTGCAGTACTTCCCGACCGCCTACCCGGCCTGGCTGGTGGAGGGCTACGCCGAATATTTCGACACCGCAAAGGTCGGCAAGAGCCAGGTGGAGGTCGGCAAGTGGAGTGAAGGGCGGGTGCTGGAGCTGCAGTACCTCGGCTGGGCCTCATGGGACGACGTGCTGGCCAAGAGCTTCTGGGAACTGCCGGCCCAGCAGCAGCAGACCTTCTATGGCCAGTCCTGGGTCCTGACCCACTATATGATGAGCGATCCCGGCCGCTATCAGAAGCTGCTGGCCTACATGAAGACGGTGGCGGCCGGAGGTCATCCCGCGAAGACCATGTATGAGGTGCTGGGCACCGACGCCGAGCGGCTGGAACGCACCCTGCGCGACTATCTGAAGGGCGGGCTGAAATACACCCAGTACACCCGCAGCGGCTTCGCCGATCCGAAGATCGAGATCACCACACTGCCGCCCTCCGCCGACGACCTGCTGCTGGAGGCCCAGCAGCTGAAGAGCGGTGGGATTCCTGAAAAGGAAACCGACAAGCTCCTGGCCATGATCCGCGAGCGGGCGGCGAAGTATCCGGGCGATCGGCTGGCGACCCTGACCCTGGCGCGGGCCGAGTTCCGGCTGGGCGACTGGAGCAAGGGCAAGACGCTGCTCGACGGCTGGCTGACGGCCAATCCCAAGGACGGAGCAGCGCTACAGCTGATGGGCACGGCGATGGTCGACAAGGCCTACAAGGACGACCTGGAGGGCGAAGCGCTGCGCGCCAGCTTCCTGGACGCCCGCAAGTTCCTGGCCCGCTCGCACGCCGCCGAGCCGGACAACTTCCGGACCCTGTTCTATTTCACCCAGACCCAGCAGTTCGAGCGGGACTATCCCAACGACAACACCATGGATGTGATCGACATCTGCTTCAACCTGGCGCCCCAGGTCGACGACGTTCGGCTGCTCTATGGCCGTGCGCTGATGCGCAACAGGCGGTGGGCGGAGGCCGAGATCGTGCTGGGCCCGGTGGCCAATGACCCGCACGGCGGCGGCGCGGCCGGGGTGGCGCAGGGCCTGTTGCGGCAGATCAAGGCGAACCGCTAGGGGACAGGTTGCGCGCATCAGCGCACGACCTGTCCCCAGGTGACATTCGCGCTGCGTCCCGCTACTTCCCCGCCCATGTCCATGACCCCCGCCGCCGAGGCCGCGCGCCGGCGCACCTTCGCCATCATCAGCCATCCTGACGCCGGCAAGACCACCCTGACCGAGAACCTGCTGCTGGCTGGGGGGGCGATCCGGGCGGCCGGGGCCGTGCGGGCGCGGGGCGAGAACCGACGGACGCGGTCGGACTGGATGAAGATCGAGCGCGAGCGCGGCATCTCGGTGTCGGCCAGCGTGATGACCTTCGACCACGACGGGCTCATGTTCAATCTGCTCGACACCCCGGGCCACGAAGACTTTTCGGAAGACACCTACCGCACTCTCACCGCCGCCGACGCCGCCGTCATGGTGCTGGACGCCGCCAAGGGGATCGAGCCCCAGACGCTGAAGCTGTTCGAGGTCTGCCGCCTGCGGGACATCCCGATCGTCACCTTCATCAACAAGATGGACCGCGAGGCGCTGGACCCAATCGAGCTGCTCGACGAGATCGCCACCAAGCTGCAGCTCGACCCCGCGCCCCTCTACTGGCCGGCCGGCTCGGGCAACCGGTTCAAGGGGATGATCGACCTGCGGGCCGAGACCTTCATCCCCTACAACCGCAACCGTGAGGAGGGGCACGACGCCCCCGTGCCGATGGGTGGCAACGCGGTCATCTCCTACCTCGACCCCGAGGAGCGGGAAGAGGCGGAGGAGGGGGCCATGCTCGTGCAGGAGGCCTCCAAGCCGTTCGATCACCAGGCCTTCCTGGAAGGCCATATGACGCCGGTGATCTTCGGCTCGGCCCTGCGCCATTTCGGGGTCGATCAGCTGTTGGCCACCCTGGGCGCCTTCGCCCCGCCGCCCAAGGCGGTGAAGGCCGAGAGGGCCGGTCAGGAGATGGCGGTCGATCCGGGCGATGCCGAGGTGTCCGGTTTCGTCTTCAAGGTCCAGGCCAACATGGACCCCAACCACCGCGACCGCATCGCCTTCTTCCGCCTGACCAGCGGCAAGTTCCAGCGCGGCATGAAGCTGAAGAGCCAGGGCACTGGCAAGCAGATGAGCGTCAACGCGCCCATCATGTTCTTCGCCTCTGATCGCGAGCTGGCCGAGGAAGCCTTCGCCGGCGACGTCATTGGCATTCCCAACCACGGTGTCCTGCGCGTGGGCGACAGCCTGTCGGAGACCGGCTCTCTGCGTTTTGCCGGCTTGCCCAACTTCGCCCCCGAGATTCTGCGCCGGGTGCGGGTCAAGGATCCGTTGAAGGCCAAGCACCTGAAGAAGGCGCTGGAGGGCCTGGCCGAGGAGGGGGTGACCCAGCTGTTCCGACCGGAGCTTGGCTCGGACTTCATCGTCGGCGCGGTGGGCCAGCTGCAGTTCGAAGTGATGGCCGATCGGCTGAACAACGAGTACCAGCTGGACGTGATCTTCGAGGCCTCGCCCTATGCCGAGGCCCGCTGGCTGGGCGGGACGGCGGCCGACATCGAGGACTTCGGCTCCAAGCACCGCACGGCCATGGCCACCGACATCGACGATTCGCCCGTGTTCCTGGGCAAGTCGGCCTGGGAAATCTCCTACGTCGCCGAACGTTACCCGAAGGTGGCGTTCCAGCGCACGCGGGAGCGGGGCTGACCCCTATTTCCCGAGCAGTTTTCCGAGCCGGTTGTATTCCTTCTGGGTGATGCAGCGCGGCGCGGCCCAGGCGGTCCCGTCCGTACGGCTGTCGACCACCTCGCGGGCGGAGACGAAGATCACCTCGCCATGCTCGCGCTTGAAGGCGCGGCGCGAGGCTTCGTCCTTGGCGCAGATATAGAGTTCGCGGCCGGCGCGGGGCGCCAGGGCTTCCTGAGCCTTGGCCGTCACCGGCGCGGCTTCGGCGGCCGACAGCGCCATGGCCATCATCGAAATCAGGATCATCTCCCAGCCCTCCTCAAAGCCACGGTTGCTTCCGGGCTCGAGGCACAGCGTACGCGCGATTCCGCCAATGTGAAGGTTTTTTGTCAGCCTGTGTATAACTCTGGCGTGGGCTGTATGTCGGCGGTCCGCTTGACGGCTCGCGGGGCCTCGCCGTTCAATACGGCCGGGGAGGGCTTGGCATGATTATGATCGCCATGGGCCTGTTGCTTGCCGTCTCGGAAGGGCCGCCGCCCTATCCGCAGTCGCTTAATTGCGCCGGGCTGACCATGGCCTGGTCCCAGCTGGAGGACACGGCCAAGTCAGAGGGCGCCGTCCAGGCGCGCGAGGACGCCGAGTTCTGGGCCTTCGCCCTGATGGATGCGGCCCGGCGGGACGGGAAGTCGCCGCGCGGCGCAGAAGCCGACTATGACCGCGTGACCCAGGAGGCCGGCAAACGGTTCGACCAGCGCGACGCCAACGCCTCGCGGGAACTGCTCGATTGCCAGTTAATGATCCCGACCCGCAAGTCGGAAGCCGCGATAAGCTAGGCGCCGACCGCCGTCTCGCTCAGGGCCCAGCGGTGCGACCCGGGGCCGAACGGCAGGCGGAAAGGACGGGGGTCGCTCGCCCCCGTCCCAAGATGGCGTTCGAAGGCGGCCACGATCGCTGCGGTCAGGGTCTCGCCGACGGGCCGCCCTGCGCGGCGATGGGCGGCCTCGATGAATTCGATGACCTGCTTGCGGTGGCAGACGCCCCGGAAATAGCGCAACGCCTCGACGATCTCGGCGGTCAGCGGCTCCAGCACGGTGACCACGGCCTCTTCTTCCGGCCGCACCAGCTTCAACGCCATGGCAGGTCCCGTCCCTTGGCCCGACTGTGGTTAAAGACCCTATCGCGCGGACGCGCTCGCCCGACAACCGAAAACCGAATCACCTGGACGCAAAGTTCGCCTCGACGCCGGGCCTGCCTGCGGCTAACTCAGCGCGCCCATGCGTCCGCCCGTTCTTGCCCTGAAAGATGTCCGTCTGATCGACGGCGCCACGACCCTGTTCGATGGGGTTGACTTGGCGCTTGAGCCGGGGGTGAAGGCCTGTCTGGTCGGGCGCAACGGGGCGGGCAAGTCGACCCTGATGCGGCTGTTGATCGGCGCCATCCAGGCCGACGCCGGCGAGCGGGTGGTCACGCCCGGCGCGCGGATCAGCGTGGTGCCGCAGGAGCCGGTGATCGCCGGTGATACCCTGGTCGACTACGCCACCGCCGGCGGCGCCGCGCCGCACGAGGCCGAGGCGGCGCTGGAGGCCCTGGGCCTCGATCCCGCCAAGGCCGCCACCGGACTGTCGGGCGGCGAGATCCGCCGCGCCGCCCTGGCTCGGGCGTTCGCCGAGCAGCCCGACGTCCTGATGCTGGACGAGCCGACCAACCATCTGGACATCCTGGCCATCGAGACCCTCGAAGGCCTGCTGAAGAGCTATCGCGGCGCCGCCCTGATCGTCAGCCACGACCGCGCCTTCCTGGAGCGCACGACCAGCCGCTGCTTCTGGCTGGAGACCCGTCGGGTGCGCCGGCTCGACAGGGGCTTCGCCGCCTTCGACGACTGGGCCGACAAACAGCTGGAAGCCGATGCCGACGAGTTCCGCCGGCTGGAGGTGGCCCTGGTCAAGGAGGAGCACTGGCTGCAGCGGGGGGTGACCGGCCGCCGGGCGCGCAACGAGGGGCGCCGCCGCCGGCTGATGGACATGCGGGCCCAGAAGTCGAGCTTCCTGCGCGAGCAGCGCGGCAGCCTGAACATGGAGATCGCCGCCGGTTCGGCCTCGGGCAAGCGGGTGGCGGAGGCCAAGGGGCTGTCCAAGGCGTTCGGCGACAAGGTTCTGGTCAAGGGTTTCTCGACCCGCATCCAGCGCGGCGACCGGATCGCCATCGTCGGGCCGAACGGGGCAGGCAAGACCACCCTGGTCAAGCTGCTGCTCGGCGAGATTGAGCCTGACGCCGGCACGGTGACCCTCGGGACCAACCTGCAGATCGCCTACATCGACCAGGCCCGTGGCCAGTTGAAGAACGGCGAGACCCTCTGGGAGGCGCTGACGCCGGGCGGCGGCGACCAGGTGATGGTCGGCGGGACGCCCAAGCACGTCGCCGGCTACGCCAAGGACTTCCTGTTCCGCGACGCTCAGCTGCGCCAGCCGGTCTCGACCCTGTCGGGCGGGGAGCGGGCACGGCTGCTGCTGGCGCGGGCGCTGGCGACGCCGGCCAACCTGCTGGTGCTAGATGAGCCGACCAACGACCTGGACATGGAGACGCTCGACCTCCTCGAAGACCTGCTGGCCGGGTTCGAGGGGACGCTGATCCTGGTCAGCCACGACCGCGACTTCATTGATCGGCTGGCCGGCTCGACCATCGGGCTGAACGGCCGGGGCGAGGTGGTCGAGACGCCCGGCGGCTGGGCCGTCTTCATCGGCCAGAACCCAGGCTTCTTCGGCGCGCCGGCCTCCAGCACGCCCTCCGCCGCGAAGGCCGCCCCGCCGCCGCCGGCCAAGAAGGCGACCAAGCTGACCTACAAGGACCAGCGGCGGCTGGAGGAGCTGGATGGCCTCCTCGCCAGTCTGCCGGCAGAGATCGCCAGGCTTGAGGCGGTGCTGGCTGACGCCGGCCTATACGCGCGGGACCCGACCACTTTCGATCGCACCATGAAGGCCATGGACGCGGCCCGGGCAAAACTCGCCGGGGCCGAAGACGAGTGGCTGATGCTGGAAGAGAAGCGAGAGAGTCTGTCCAGCTGAAAACGGTGGATAACTTCGATCCATTGCCCGGCAAGGCTTCGCGGGCGCCGATACGGGCTTATCCACCACCGACCCACATCTGATCCGACTGCGGCCCACAGCCCGCCCGATCTTGCCCGTTGCGGCCCGGGGGGAGTGGGGACACACTCCATTTGTCGAGAGGAACCGCGGCGCGGGCGAGACGGGAAACCGGAAGGCCAGGCGAGCGGAACGGCTCCAGACTTTAGGACCGAGGGGAGACCTTCGGAAACCGGTCAGGGGTCGGTCGGAGCGAAGACCAGGGCAACCTGGACCCCCACGCCGGCCACCACCACTCGGCCATCAGACCCCCTCGGGGATCTGGGTAAGAGGGTGAGGCCGCCGGGCGACCGGATGCTTCGCCCTCTTTCTCGTTTGGGCTTCCCCCTTGGCGACCGCCCCCGCGCGACCTACCCTTGTTCCCAGTTCATGGGAGGGTGGAATGACGTCACGCCGCATGGTCCTGGGCGCCGGTCTGGCCGCGCTCGCCGCCGCCTGTTCGAAGACGCCGGACACCCCGCCCGGCCGCACTCGAATCCGCTTCGCCACCGACTGGAAGGCGCAGGCCGAACACGGCGGCTTCTATCAGGCCCTGGCCATGGGCGAGTACGCCAAACGGGGACTGGAGGTCTCGATCCTGCAGGGTGGGCCGGGGGTCAACGTGCCCCAGCTGCTGGCCGCCGGGGCGGTGGAGCTGGGTATGGGCTCCAACGGCTTCATCGCGCTCAACCTGGTGAAGGAGAAGGTGCCGGTCAAAGCCGTCGCCGCCTTTATGCAGAAGGACCCCCAGGTGCTGCTCGCCCACCCCGACCAGGGCATCAAGTCGATCGCCGACATGAAGGGCCGGCCGATCCTGCTGTCCGCGGCGTCGAAGGAGGCCTTCTGGGTCTGGCTGCGAGCCAAGTACGGCTTCACCGACAGCCAGATCCGCGCCTACAACTACAGCGCAGCCCCCTTCCTGGCCGACAAGCGGGCCATCCAGCAGGGCTATGTCTCCAGCGAGCCCTACACCATCGAGAAGGAGGCCGGGATGAAGCCGGCGGTCTTCCTGCTCGCCGACGAGGGCTACCCCGGCTACGCCACGATGGTCCTGGCCCCCGACAAGCTGATCAACCGTAATCCGGACGCCGTTCGCGCCTTCATCGAGGCCAGCGCCATCGGGTGGAAGGCCTACCTGACCGGCGACGCGTCGGCCGCGGATGCCCTGATCCTCAAGGACAACCCGGAAATGACCCCGGAACTGCTGGCCCACGCCCGCAAGGTGATGAACGACTACGGCATTATCGACAGCGGCGACGCGAAAACCCTGGGCATCGGCGCCATGACCGACCAGCGCTGGGCCGAGTTCTTCCAGGTGACGGCGGACCAGGGAGTCTATCCGAAGGACATGCCCTACAAGGACGCCTATACCCTGGCGTTCTTGAAGACCTGATGATCGCGGCCCTCAAGGACGTCGAGGTCCGCTACGGCGAGAGGCCGGTGCTGGGGCCGATTGATTTCGCCCTGGGGGCCGGCGAGATCGTCGCCCTGGTGGGGCCCTCGGGCTGTGGCAAGTCGACGGCGATGCGGTTGCTGGCCGGGCTGGAGCAGCCGAGCGGTGGCGCCGTGGTCCGCGAGATCGGCAAGGGCGAGACCTCCCTGGTCTTTCAGGCCCCGACCCTGGCGCCCTGGATGGACGCGGCGGCCAACGTCGCCCTGCCCCTCGAATTGATCGGGACCCCGCGTGAGGCGGCCCGCCGCCAGGCGGTCGACTGGTTGTCCCGCGTAGGCCTGGCCGGGGCCGAGACCAAACGGCCGGCCCAGCTGTCCGGGGGCATGGCTATGCGGGTGTCCCTGGCCAGGGCCCTGGCGGCCAGCCCCCGCCTGCTGCTGCTCGATGAGCCGTTCGCGGCGCTGGACGAGATCACCCGCCGGCGCCTGGCCGATGATGTCCTCGGCCTGTGGGCCGATCTGGAGCCGACCATCCTGTTCGTCACCCACAACGTCGAGGAGGCCGTCTACATGGCCCGGCGGGTGGTGGTGATGAGCGCCGGGCCAGGCCGCATCGCCGGCGAGCTGGCCATCGAGGGCCCGCTGCCCCGGCCGGAAGGCTTCCGCGCCACCGCGGGCTTCCGCGAGGCGGCCGAGACGGTTTCGCGCCTGCTGGCCGGAGGGCGGCCATGAGACGGATCATCGAGCTGATCGCACCCCTGGCGCTGGTCGCCGTGCTGCTGGCCGGCTGGGAGATCGCCTGCCGCGTGATGGAGGTTCCGGTCTACCTGCTGCCGGCCCCCAGCGCCGTCTGGACCAGCCTGATCGCCGACTGGGCGGCCCTGGCCCATGCCGCCTGGACCACCCTGTCGATGGCCCTCAACGCCCTGGCCATCGCCAGCCTCTGCGCTTGCGCACTGGCCTTGGTGGGGGGGCTCAGCCCCTTTGTCGAGAAGGCCATCCAGCCGGTGGCGGTGACCATCCAGGTGACCCCGGTGATCGCCATCGCCCCACTGGTGATGATCTGGACAGGGCTGGACCATCCCGAGCGGGCGATCATCGTGCTGGCCACCATTGTCGCCTTCTTCCCCATCTATTCGGGCGCGGCCACCGGCCTGCGGGCCGCCGACCCGGACCTGCAACGCCTGTTCGCCCTCTATGGCGCCTCCCGCTGGCAGACCCTGACCCGCCTGCGCCTGCCCTCCGCCGTCCCGGCCCTGGTCGAAGGGCACAAGGTGGCCACGGCCCTGGCGGTGATCGGGGCCGTGGTGGCCGAGTTCGTCGCCGGATCCGGTGGGGCCCAGGGCCTGGCCTGGCGGATAATCGAGTCGGCCAACCGCCTGCAGACCGCACGGGTGTTTGCCGCCCTGGTCACCCTGGCGGTCATGGCGGCGCTGCTCTACGCGCTGGTCGATATCCTGGAGCGCAGAATCCTGGCCTGGTGGCGCGGCCGTTAGCGCCACCTTAAGGCGCCAAGCGCAAACTCCGATTGAATCAACTGCCGGTTTTGGGGCGATGCGGTCGGGTCTGTTGCTGTTGTTCCTCGCGCTTCCGAGCGTCGCCCTGGCGGCGGAGGATCGCTATGGCCCCACCCGCCGGGCTGATCCCGTCCTCAATACCAGCCAATCCGTCGCCGCCTCGCCGCGCGAGACCTCCGGCTACACCGGCCAGATGCTGAACTGGTCGAACAAGCCCGCAGCCCCGGCGGCGCAGCCCGCTCGCCAGCAGGCGATGGCCACTCCCGCGCCCCAGGCGCCCGTCCAGAGCCGCCTGCCGACGGGACTGTATGACGGCCCCGCGCCACAGACTGCGCCGGCCGCCGCGCCACGGACCGCGCCGACCCCCGCGCCTCAGGCTCCGGCCCCGCAACCGATCACCCAGGCCCCGCCCGCCTGGCATGTCCCTCAGTCGGCCGCCGCCCTGCCGGCGCCGCCCAGCCCCGCGCCGATCGCCAGCCCGGCCATGGCCGGTTCCGCCTACAGCGCGCCGCGCGCCTATTCGGTGGTGCGCGAGTACGGCGGCACGCCCGATCGTATTGCCCCGCCCCCGCCCCAGAGCGCCTTCACCGGCCGTGAGGTGACGCTCGACCCCGGCCTGCTCTCCGAACCCCGCGAGGATCGGCGGGACGAGGACGAGGAGGAAGACATCGAACAACCCCGCAAGCCGGCCGCCAAGGATCGCAAATGAGCGCCGAACCCAACCGCCTGCGCGAACTGATCGACCTCGCCCACGAGGGCTCCAGCGAGCGCCGCCGCGACCTGCTGCGCGGCCTGACCGACGCCTTCTTCGCCCGCAGCGAGCACCCCGAAGCCGAGATGGCCCTGTTCGACCAGGTGCTGACCCAACTGGCCGGCGAGATGGAGGAGGCGGTTCGTATCGAGCTGTCCGGCCGCATCTCGGGGAGGGCCGACGCCCCCAGCGGCCTGTTGCGTCGTCTGGCGCATGACGAGATTTCCGTGGCTCGGCCGGTTCTGGCCGCCGCCCGCGGCCTGACCGAACGCGACCTGATCGACGTCGCCCGCTCGCGCGGCCAGGGCCACCTGCAGGTCATCTCCCAGCGTCCGCGCCTGTCCGCCGCCGTCTCCGAGGTGATCGTCGAGCGCGGGGACGAGGAAACCCTCAGCGTCCTGATCGCCAACGACACCGCCGACATCTCCCGCGAGGCCCACGAGCGCCTGGTCGACAAGGCCGCCGACAGTCCGCGCCTGCAGGAGGGCCTGGTCAACCGCAAGGCCCTGCCCGTCGATCTGCTCAACGAGATCTACTTCGTCGCCGAGGCCAAGATTCGCGAAAAGATCCTGGCCCGCAACGCCGAGATCGACCCGGCCACCCTCGAGGCGGCCCTCGAACGCGGCCGCAAGAAGCTGGCCACCGAGGACGGCGCCCTGCCGGCCGACTATGCCCAGGCCGAAAGCGAAGTGGCGGGGATGGCGGCGCGGGGCGAGCTCGGCCCCCGCACCCTGGCCGCCCTGCTGCGCGGACGCCAGTCGACCCGCTTCCTGGTCGCTCTGTCACAGCTGGCCAAGGTCGATTTCCACACCGCCCGGCGCATCGTCGAGCGGCGCGAGCTGGACGCCCTGTCGATCATCTGCAAGGCGGCCGGCTTCGAGCCCAGCCTGTTCCTGACCTTCGCGGTGCTGATCCTCGACAGCGAAGCCGACGCGATGATGCGTGCCCGCCAGTATGGCCAGCTCTACAACGAACTCCCCCTCGAGGTGGCCCAACGCACCCTGCGTTTCTGGCAGCTTCGCCGTCGGACAGGGGATGTGGCGGTCGCGGCCTGAACCTAAGGCTCAGGGCAGTTTCGACGCCGCCTTCGGGAAGTCCAGCACCACCAGACGACCGCGTGTCGGCTTGCCGTCCGCGTCCAGGGGCTCGGCCTGGAACTGGCGGAGGGTCCATTTCGCCGGCCCGTCGTACGCCCGCCGCTTGCC
Organism: Caulobacter sp. SLTY; assembly: GCF_009905535.1. GTDB lineage: Bacteria > Pseudomonadota > Alphaproteobacteria > Caulobacterales > Caulobacteraceae > Caulobacter. The sequence continues at coordinate 100,079 of NZ_JAAALA010000010.1, forward strand.
CGGCTCGGCGCAGGGCGACAGCCGCCCCGTTTCGGTGATCCGGCAGATCAGGGTCATGGTCTCGACATCGCCGACGGCCTTGCTCGGTCGGACCCGGCCCTGCCAGCGCAGCTTGTCGCGCGGCGCCAGGTCATAGGGGCCGTTGTCGGCCAGGAACCGCCCCGGCGGCGTCCAGACCACCGGAATGCGGACCACGCGGCCGGTGACCGGCAGGCCGTCCGGCCCGATAGGCTTCATTTGGTAAAGCTTGGCCAGTTCCAGGGTCGGCTTGGCGAAACCGGCATTGGCGGGGCTCTCCGACACCACCTTGCAGCCGTCCAGCGCGCCGGTCGAACTGGCCCGGCACTCGATGACCACGCGCCCGGCCAAGGCCCGTTCCAGCGCCTTGGTCGGATAGGCGTCGATCATCTGGTCGGCGGTCGGCCTGGCCGTCCACTCGGGCTTGCCAAAATCCGGCGCGGGCGCGGCGGCGGGCGCCATCAACAGGGCAAACAGCAGGGAAAACATGATCCCCTAGCTTTCGGCCCGTTCCCGAATCCGTTCAAGCCCCTGCGCCGCAAGGTCGCTCAACGACCGCAGCCCCTGTTCGGCGAAGACCTCCAGCGCCGCGTCATAAGCCAGCGCCGCGCCTTCCAGCCGGTTCGCGCCCCGGCCGGTGATCTCTACCCGCAGCTCATAGAGCCGCGCCAGGCCCAGTTGGCGCATGGCCCAGGCGGTTGGATCGCCGGCGCCTTGGGCGGTCAGTTCGGTCCGCAGGGCAGCCTCCGCGGCGTCTAGGACGGCCAGGTCTCCGGTCAGCTCCGCCAGCCGGCCCAGGCAGTTGGCCCGGCCGGCCGCCACCGCCGCCTGCAGCGACAGGGCCGTCTGGTTGCGCAGGCCGAAATGGGCGCGGTCGTAGCAGCGCAGCGCCTGTTCGAAAGCGCGCGGCGTATCGGTGGCCTCGCCCAGCACCTGGAGCGCCAGGCCCAGTTGCGCCTGGGTGCGGGTCCAGTCGAGCGGGCTGTGGTCGCGGGGCAGGGCCTCGACCGCGTCGGTCAGCAACTGCACCGCGTCGGCCGCTGCACCGGCATCACCCGTCAGCTCGGCCAGCAGGGCGCTGGCGGCGCCGGCCTGGGCGTCCAGCCGGGCGGCCATCAGCGGCTCGTACTCCGCATCGACATGGCCGCGGGCCAGGCTGAGTTCGCGCAGGGCGCAATCGATCAGCGGCTGGTCCTTCAACCGCGCGCCGCAGCCGGCCAGGATATCGGCCAGCACTCCCCGCTGCTCTGCGGCGGCCAGGCGCAGGGACGCGCTGCCTTTGCCGGCGCGGTCCAGCCGTCGCAGCGGCGCCTCGAACCGGGCGGCCGCCGACAGGGCGTCCTCCATCGTCCCACCGGCCAGCGCTCGGCGCCCGGCCAGCCCCGCCAGCCCGCACAGGGCCAGAGCCCCAGCGGGACCGGGATCGCTCGCCACCGGCGTCAGGGTCGCGGCCACAGCGGCCTCCAGCCCCTCATCCCCGAACAGCTCAGCCCCCAGCAGGGCGCAGAACGCCTGTTCAACCCGCGCCCGGGCGAGGCCGGACGGCCGGCGCGTGGCCTCGAATTTCGTGGCGGCGCTCTGGGCGCAGGCCGCGGCCTTGCGCAAGGCCACCGCATCGCCCGAACGCCGGGCGACCTCGCGCCAGACCAGGGCGGCTTCCAGCTGGCGGGCGGCGGGGTCCCTGGCGCTGATGCGGCCGGCGGCCACATCGGCGGCCTTGGCTTCCGCCTTCAGCAGCCGCAGGTCCAACAGGTCGAGCAGGGCGGCGTCGCCCCCGGTCATCCCATCGCGTGGGACGGCCTTGCCCAGTTCCCGACCGAAATCGAACATGCCCAGACGCTCCGACGTTTCGTCCCGCTCCGGCACAGTCCGGTGGGTCTCACGTCGGTTCAGAGCAAACCCCGAACCGCAGGCGTTTACAACTCGTTAACCATGTTTTCTGACCTTGATCCCCAACTCAGTAGGGGATGGGCTCGCTTGGGGCCGGCGGCGCGGTCGCTCCGGGCGGCGCCTGGCCGGGCGGGGGCTCGATCACCGGGTCCGGCTCCCGCGTCAGGATTTCCAGCTCTCCGGCCTGACGGCTGAAATCGCTCGCCAGCCCCTCATAGAACCCGTTTCGCGGATCGGGCTCGGTCTGCGGCTCCGGATCGGGCAGCAGCCAGTCGAAGTCCCGCGCCGGCAGGCCCTGGTGCGCCGCCACCATATATTGCCGCCAGATGGTGGAGGGCATGCCGCCGCCGGCGACCCGCTCCATCGGCGTATCATCGTCATTTCCGACCCAGACGCCGGTCACGATGTCGGGGGTGAAGCCGATGAACCAGGCGTCGCGATAGTTCTGGCTGGTGCCGGTCTTGCCCGCCGCTGGTCGGCCGAACGAGGCCCGCGTGCCGGTGCCCTTCTCGACCACGCCTTTGAGCATCTTCACCATCATGCTGGCGTACTGGATGTCGTAGACGGGCGTGGCCTGGCGCTCCGCCCGCGAATAGATCGGCTGGCCGTCCTGGGTGGCGATACTCTCGATGATGTAGGGCCGCACCCGCTGGCCCGCCTGCTGGAACACCTGGAAAGCGCTGGTCAGCTCCAGCAGGTTGACCTCATAGCTGCCCAGGGTCACCGACAGATCGGGCCGTCCCGGAATGGTGGTGAAGCCGAACCGGCGGCTGATCTCGCCGATTGCCGGGCTGCCCACCTCTTCGCCAACCTTCACCGCCACGGTGTTGATCGACCGGGCCAGGGCGGTCTCGATGGTCACCGGCCCGGCATAGCCGCCGCCATAGTTGGCCGGCTCCCAGTCGCCGAACTTCACGGGCCCGTCGATGCGGATATCCTTGGGCAACAGGCCGGTCTCCAGCGCCGCCGCATAAACGAAGGGTTTGAAGGTCGAGCCCGGCTGGCGCTTGGCCTGGACGGTCCGGTTGAACGGGGCGACGTCGAAATTGGTGCCCCCCACCATGGCCCGGATCGCCCCGTCGCTGCTCATCGACAGCAGCGCCGCCTGGCTGGCCTTGGCCTTGACCCCGTCGGTGGCCAGCACCTTGCGCACCGTCTCGGCGCCCACCTTCTGCAGCTTGCTGTCGATGGTCAGCCGCACGGTCAGATCCGGCGCATTGGCCCCGGCGATCTTGACCGCCTCGGTGGTGGCGTAGTCGAGGATGTAGCCGATATCCCCCTCTTCCTGCAGCGCCTTGGCCGACAGGGTGGGGGGGCTGTCGATGGCCGCCAGTTCCTGCTCGCGGGTGATCCAGCCCTCGCGCCGCATGCGGTCCAGCACCAGGTGGCTGCGCTCCAGCGCCGCGCCCATGTTCTTGTTCAGCGCCAGCCGCGAGGGCGCCTTGGGCAAGGACGCCAGCAGCGCCGCTTCGGCGATGTTCAGCTCCGCCGCCGGCTTGCCGAAATAACTGCGGCTCGCCCCATCGATGCCGAAGGTGTTGGCCCCGAAATAGATGCGGTTGAGATAGAGCTCGAGGATCTCGTCGCGGCTCAGCACCTTGTACAGCCGCCGCGCCATCACCGCCTCGTGCAGCTTGCGCTTTATGGTCTGCTCAGGCGTGAGGAACAGCCCCTTGGCCAGCTGCTGGGTGATGGTCGAGCCGCCCTGCACCGTCCGTCCGGCCCGCCAGTTGATCCAGGCGGCCCGGCTGATGCCATAGAAGTCCAGCGCGCCGTGCTTGTAGAACCGGCGATCCTCGGCCGCCAGGAAGGCCTGGGTCACATGCCTGGGCAGCTTGTCGAGGGTGATGCGTTCGCCGTAGCGCGGCCCGCGCGTGGCGATCAGCTCACCCTCGCGATCGAGGAACCGGATTCCCGGCGCCCGGTTGACCGCGAACAGGGCCGCCCGCTCGGGCAGCGGCGGCACGTCGGTCAGGTATTTCTGCCAGATATAGACACCGCCCGCGACCGCCGCCCCGGTCCCGATGACGAATAGCACCAGCAGGGTGATCCACAGCCACTTCAGCCGCCCCAGCCCCGCGCGGAACCCGTCCCAGTCGAAGCGCTTGCGCTCGCCGCGCTCGACGGTGGCCTTGGGCGGCTTCTCCTTGCGAACCTTGGGCGGCTTCGGCTCCCGGACCTTGGGCGGCTTCGGCTCCCGGACCTTGGGCTCCCGGACCTTCTTCTCCTTAACCGGCCGCTCACGGCGCGGCGGCGGCTCGTCCTGTTCCGGCGCGGAATCCTCCTCCGCCGGCTGGGAGTCCGGGAACTTGAAGGGTTCGAGGGACCAGTCGTTGTTGTCGGAATTGGACACGGGCGCGGGATACCTGAGCGAATTTCGAGCCTGAGCGGTAGACCAGTCCTGCCACCCCCCCGACGCCTGAGTGTATCCACCCGGCGCCGGAAAGGTCTATGACGCAAGGACCATGCCGCGCAAACCCTTCTGGGAACACAAGAGCCTCCGCCAGATGACCGTGGCGGAATGGGAGAGCCTATGCGACGGCTGTGGTCTGTGCTGCCTGGTTCGCTTCGAGGATGAAGACTCTGGCGAGGTGATCCCGACCCGCGTGCATTGCCGCCTGTTTGACCCCGACCGCTGCACCTGCGTCGACTACGCCAACCGCCGCGCCCACGTCCCCGACTGCGTCAAGCTCACCCCGCACAATATCGACGACCTGCCCTGGATGCCGCCCAGCTGCGCCTATCGCCGCCTGAACGAGGGCAAGACCCTCCCCGAATGGCACCCCCTGATCACCGGCGATCCGGAAAGCGTCCACCGCGCCGGCGTGTCGGTGCGCGGCCAGACGATCAACGAGGACACGCTGGCCGACCCGGAGGATGCGCTGGAATTCGCAGCCTGGGATCTGACCGAAGACAGAGGCGACGAGCCCTACGATCCCGATTGACCGCTATCGCGGAGCCAGTGACGGATCGCCGACCTGTGTTATCCTGACCCCTTGGCAGGAGTTAGCGATGTCGCTGGCACAAGGTCGTCTGCAGTTTCCGGCGCTGGCTTTGGCGATCTCGCTCACCGCCTTCGCCGGTTTCGCCCTGACCTATCTTGGGCCGCTCGCCGCAGGGGCCTATCCGGCCGTGTCCTGGGCGGTCCACGCCCACGGCGTCATCTATCTCGCATGGTGCCTGCTGCTGCCGGTCCAGGCCGCCCTCGCGACCCGCCTTTTCCGTGTTCATCGCGCGCTGGGCCTCAGCAGCATCCTGCTGGTCGCCGCAATGGCCTTCACCGGCTTTCTGGTGATCGGCGTGCGAGTGCAGGCGGCCATGCAGGGGTCTGGCCCACCCTTCTGGAAGGCCTTCGGGCTGCCGATTGCCGCCGGGCTGGTCGTCTTCCTCGGGCTCTACGTCGCCGCCCTGTTACTCAGGTCGCGGCCGGACTGGCACAAGCGCCTGATGATCTCGGCGGCCGCGACGGTGATCGCGGCGGCGACCTGGCGGCTGTGGGTGGGCGCCTTCGGATTCCATGACTGGGCCATGCCGGCCGCCCTGGCCACCACGAAGCTGTTCATCATCGCAGGCGCCGTCTGGGACTTCGCTGCCCGCCGCTCTGTCCACCCCGCCTGGTGGGTCGGGCTCGGGGTGTCGGTAGCGCTCGAGGGGGGGAGCCTGGTGATCGTCGGCACCCCGCTGGAGGCGCCCGTGGCGGGAGCGATCGCCAGCTTCGCGGATGTCTTCGGCTCGCTCTACTAGACTTCCGTCCCGTCATCCGGAAACGGGCGGCGCGCCTCTTTGCAGAAGGTAGGCCCGCACAGCCGGATCGGCCGCCAGACCGGCGGCGTGGGTGAATGCCCGCCGCGCCTCTTCTCGCTGGCCCGACGCCGCCAAAGCATGCGCTCGTGTCGCCCAGTAGGGCTGGTAGTCGCCCACCTGGGCCCCGAAGGCCAGCTGGTCGAGCGCCGCCAGTGCGCGGCGCGCCTCGCCTGCCTGAACCATGGCGGCGGCCCTCGCCACCAACACCCCGACCGTCGGTGAGCGGCTGGCGAGCAGGTCGTAGAGCATGGAGAGGGCCTGATGGTTCAGAACTCCGGTCACCGCCCGCTGGCTGTGCACCGACTGGATCGCCGCCTCGCACTGATATCGGCCATAGACCCCCGCCCGCGAGGCCTCGACCAGCAGGCCCTCGGCCCTGACGATCTGGTCACGCGACCACAGCCGTGCGTCCTGTCGGTCGAGCGGGATGAACCGGCCCTCCACGTCGCGCCGGGCCGGGCGTCGCGCCTCGCAATGGAGCATCAGCGCCAGCAGCCCCTTGGTCTCAGCCTCTTGAGGCATCAGCTGAACCAGCAGCTCGGCCAGGAAGATGGCCTCGCCGGTCAGCCCCGCCCCCTGTGCATCGGCCCCATGCATGTCGTCCCAACCGACGCCGAACGCCGCATAGATCGCGCCCAGCACCGCCTCCAGCCGGTCAGGCAGGTCCGACCGGTCCGGCGTCTCGAACGGCAGGCCGGCCAGCCGGATCTTGGCTTTCGCGCGCGACAGTCGCTGACCCATGGCCGCCGGCGCGCTCAGAAAGGCGCCGCCGATCCGCTCGGCGCTCAGCCCCATCACGGTCTGCAGCATGAGGGGGGTGCGGATCGCCGGATCTATCGCCGGGTGGGCGCAGACGAACAGCAGCTTCAGCCGCTCGTCGGGCAGGGCGTCGTCTCCGGCGGCGGCCGCCGCGGCGGCCTGATAGCGCCGCTCGATCTCCCGCGCCGCTCCGTCCCTCACGCCCGCATGGCGGCGCATGTTCAGGATGTTGCGCCGCGCCGCCGTCAGCAGCCAGGCGTCCGGGTTGTCCGGTACGCCCTTCACCGGCCAGACCCGCAAGGCCGAGGCGAAGGCCTCCGACAGGGCGTCCTCCGCCGCCGCGATATCCTTCGCACCGGCAGCCAGATAGGCCAGCAGCCGGCCGAAGGAGGTGCGGGCCGCCCTTTCAGCGGCCTCGCTGGCGGCGGTCAGGCTCAAGTGGCCGGCTCCGGCGGCGGCATGACCGGCCGCACCTCGACCGAGGCGCTGGCGGCGCTGGGCGCCTTGGCCGCCCAGGCCAGAGCCGCGTCCAGGTCCGCCACCTCAATGACGAAATAGCCGCCCAACTGCTCCTTGGCGTCGGCGAACGGACCGTCCTGGACCAGCCGCTGGCCGTCGCGCAGTCGCACGGTGGTGGCGGTCGCCGGTCCGAGCAGCCCGTCTCCCCGCACGATGATTCCCGCCTGGGCCATGGCCCCGATGAAGGCGTTCCAGCCGCCCCAATAGGCCTGCGCCTCTTCCGGGTTGTCGCGCCGAGCGAAATCCTCGGCAGTCTCGTTCAGCATCAGCATGTACTGCATGACGTGGACTCCTTCAGGCTTGGCTGGCCGCGGGGGCCGCCCCTGAGGTGGGTTGGGAGAAGACGGCGAGCGCGAGAAGTCCGCCCGCAATGATCACGGTGGCGGAGATCACCACCACCTGGCCGGCCCCGAACAGGGCGAAGACGCCCAGTGCCAGGTCGCCCAGGAACAGGGTCACATAGCCAGCCAACGACACGGCCAGGACCGCGACCGCCTCCCGCCGCCGAAGCAAGAGCAACAGACAGCCGGCCGCTCCGCCGAACACCCCCAGTGCGAAGGCGCCGGTCAGCCAGGCCGGCAGCGAGACGTAGAGGTCGGCCAGGGCCGGACTATAGCCCTTGGCCAACAGGTCGGACCGGGAAGCGAAGGCCGTTCCGGCGAATTGGACGATGCCGTAGGCGTTCCACAGCAGGCTCATGGCCGCGATTACGGCCGGGCCGTATCGCTGCAGAGGTGCGGGTCGTGATGGCATGATGAGCTCCCGTTCGATGGCAGGCAGGAACGCCTGCAAAGGGATGACACGCGCGCGAACTCCGTTTCGACATCGGGCCGAAAAAATCTCGGCGGTCCCCCTCAGGCCAACCCTTGGACGGCTATCAGCATCGCCCCGCCCAGGAAGACGACAGGACAGGACAGGCTCATGCCGCGCGCTCCACGATCGTCGCCCAGATCAGCCCGGGCCACAGGGCGATGATCAGCAGGAACGAGAGGGTCACACCCTGCGGCGCCGCTCCCCAGCCCTGAGCCCGGATCAGGGGCAGGATGAAGACCAGGAGGTAGGCGCTCTTGTAGACGACCTGCAGCACCATCACCCCGATGAAGGCGCGCGGCCAGGCCAGCCCCAGCGCCGAACAGACCAGGATCGCCCCCCACAGGCTGGCGACCAGCAACCTCAAGCCCGGCGAGTCGGCCACCTTATGCTCGAACGCCTGCACACCCGCCCCGTTGGCGCCGACCAGCATGGAGCCGACCACGGGCAAAAGGATCAGGATGTTAAGGCCATAGGCGGCCCGCAGCAGACCCTCCAGCATCCCACACCTCCCGCTTACACTGTAAATGGAAAGCTAGGTTGGCCGGGCGCGCCGGCAAGGAGGGCGTCGCAGCTACAAGTTGGCGTGAGAGGACCGCTTGTCGGATCGCGGGATACGAGGGTGGTCGCGCCGCCGCCAGTCCCAGGACGACTCCGGACGTTTGACCCGAAAGCCGGGAATCTCCCGCCTGTATCCATGAAGGGGCGCGAGTCGCGACCCACACTCCCGGGAGGCCTGGTGTGAAGCGCATGATACTGGGCGGTCTGTTCTTGGCTCTGGCGGGCGGGGTCGGCAGCGCGGCGACCGCGCAGGGCGGCGTCGATCTGTCCTTCCAGGGCCGTCCAACGACCCCCCAGGGCGGCCAGGACCCTGTACCCGTGGACGACTGGCGCTCGCGCATGAACGCCACTCACGCCGACAACATGGCCCGGCTCCGCGCCCAGGCCGCCGCCGGGCAGGCAGCCCACCGGGCGCGCCAGGACTCCTATGCATCCATGAACCAGGCCTGGGCCGACCGCCAGGCCGCGGGGGAACGCGAAACCGGCCGCTTCATCGACATGATCTATGAACGCACGACCGTCCAGGCCGGCGGGGTGCGCGCCGACGTCCCCTACGGCTCGGCGGCCTTCACCGACGGCTACGGCGCCGTCATCCTCCTTCCGGAGGACCAGGAGGGTCCGGCGGGCTGGCCGAAGATGACGCCGCTCTACGGGGCGCCCGACTGACAGGCGGCGAGGGGAGGGCGGCCGGCGCCGAGGTCACAGCACCCCCAGGCCGAGCAGCCATGTCCTCACCTGTTCCGGCCAGTCCGTCGTGACCGGATCGGCCGTCGGCCGCAGCCCGAAGGCGTGGCCGCCTTTCGCATAGAGGCGCATGTCCACCGGCACGCCGGCGTCGTTGAGCGCCAGGGCATAGGCCATCGGCTGTCGGATATCGTCGACGGAGTCGTCCATCGCGTGGATGATGAGGGTCGGCGGCGCCTTCGGGCTGATCTTCACCCAAGGCTGCAGTTGGAGGCTGTTGCGCCCCTTGCTGCTGTCCAGCATCCGGGCGGTGTAGGCGATGATCGCGAAGTCCGGCCGCGAGGACTGCTGGTCCGCCGCGTCGGTCCGCGGATAGGTCCTCGCCTCTGTATTGCTCATCTCGGCGGCCAGATAGGCGCCCGCCGAAAAGCCGATCACGCCGATTTTCCCTGGGTCTATGCCGTAGGTCCGGGCCTGGTGGCGCAGCAGGGTCATGGCGCGCTGGCCGTCTTCGAGCCCCAGCAACACCTCCGGTCGCTGCTGCCGTCCGTTCCGCTTCGGCCAGACCTGCGGCGTGCGGTACTTCAGCACCACGCAGGTCATCCCCTGCTGGACGACCCACTCGCAAATCTCCGTGCCTTCCAGGTCCATGGCCACGGCGTGGAAGCCGCCGCCCGGCAGCACCAGGATCGCGGCTCCGGTGTTCCGCCCCTTCGGCCGATAGAGGGTCATGGTCGGCCGAGTGACATAGGTCGCCCAGTGCCACCGCCGTCCTCCGACGAGGGGCGAACCATTGCCGGTGGCCTCCGGACGATCGCCGCTGTCGGGCTTGGCAAGCGGGACACCGGCGGGCCAGAGCGGAACCTGGGTTCCACCCGGACCCGGCTGCCAGACGCCCTCACGTTCGATCTTGGGAACCTCGATCCGTTCACTTGAAGCCTGGACCTTGCTCGTCATGCCGACGACGTCGCCGGCCTGATCGCAAGCGCCCAGGATGGCCGCCAGCGCCAGGAGGAGACAAGGCAGGGCTGAGAGGCGTCGCGACAATCGATGGCTCCTGTCGTGAAACGAAATCGGCCGGCTCAACGCGCCGATCGGAACCGTGGAGACTACAGCAAATCGGCTCTGCGGCCCTGTGTCATGCTGCTGCCAGTCGCTGTCAGCAGGCATGGGCTAGGGTGTCGCCAACAAAGGAGCCAGCCATGTCCGACCTCGTCTTCTACACCAACCCCATGTCGCGCGGCCGCATCATCCGCTGGATGCTGGAAGAGGTCGGTCAGCCCTACGAGACCAGGATCCTGCACTGGGAGACCGGAGACGCAAAGGCGCCCGAGTACCTGGCTATCAATCCCATGGGCAAGGTGCCGGCGATCGTTCACGACGGGGTGGTGGTCACCGAATGCGCCGCCATCTGCGCCTACCTGGCCGACGCCTTCCCCGAGGCCGGTCTGGCGCCCCCGGCGAAAAGCCCGCTGCGCGGCCCCTACTATCGCTGGCTGTTCTTCGGGGCCGGGCCGATCGAGCAGGCGGTGGCCGCAAAGTCGATGAGCCTGGAGCCGACGGCCGATCAGAGCCGCATGCTGGGCTTCGGCTCAGTCGAGGACGTGCTGGACGCCATCGAGGGGGCGGTAAAAGGCCGCCGGTTTCTGGTCGGCGACAGCTTCACCGCCGCGGACCTCTACCTGGCCTCACATCTGTCCTGGGGCATGAACTTCGGCACGATCGAAAAGCGGCCGGCGTTCGAGGCCTATGTCGAGCCGCACCTTCAGCGACACGCCAATCTGCGCGCCGAAGAGATCGACGACGCTCTTATCGCACCGGCGCCGGCGGCCTGACCCGGAAGGCGCCCGCGCGGCCACCGGCTCAGAGGGCCTGGTGGATGGCGCGGGCCACGCCCGGTGCTTACCGACGACGGCTGCAGCTCTTGCGGGTCTCATCGATCCTCGAGACGACCCGCTCAGCGTCCCGGCCCTTGTCGAACGGAATGCTGTGCTGGCTGATCTGGTCGGTGGTCAGGCTCAGATGGCCCTTGTTGATGCAGCGCACGCCGGCGCGGCAGCGGATCTCAAGTCGGGCGTCGGCGTCGGGTCCGGCGGCCGTGACCGAGAACTCGACCTTGTCCAGCGGCATGACCCAACGTCCCCAGGCGGCGTTGCGGCCGAACGCATGGGTGAAGGTCTCGCAGTCAAGGATCAGCCGGTTGTAGAACCGCCCCCCCTTGCCCGTACCCCAGAAGTCGAACCCGGGCTCGGCCTTCGGCGGGGCCGAGGCGCCGAGCACGACGGCGACGCCCAGGACGCCGAGGCAGGGGATGGCGGTTCGTTGGATGCTCATCGTTTCGCTCCAGGGCGGTGACCTGAAGTCCCCGAACGTCTGTAGAAGAGCGCCTGCGGCCGCTGGACGGAATACCCATTTGCGGGGTGATCGCCGATGGCCGGGTGCGGGGACGCCGGGTCAGTCCCCTCGATCCAGTCGCGAGCGCATGTCCCGCCCCGCCGCCAAGATCAGCGTCCGCAGCGCCGCTTCATTCACCGCCTCGCCCCAACGCAGCTTTACATGCCGCATCTGCTTTCCCGCACCTTCCAGCAGCCCGGCCGGATCGGGCAGGCCCGCGCCCTGAAAGAAGCCGATGGCGGCATGGCCGCTGAAAGCGTCTACATAGGCGAAGGCGGCGTCGCCGGCGCAGGCGGTGGGCCGACCGTCGTGGATCAACTCCCGCGCATCGGGGTCGGCGGCGCGCAGGGCCTCGAACCAGGGCAGCACGAGGCGACGCAGCGGCTCGTTGTCGCCGCAGCCGAACCAAGCCTCGACGTCGGGGTCGCGGCGGGCGGCGGCGGGGAAGCGGAACAGGGGGCTCACCCTTGGAAGCATGCCATCCGCCGCCGGGATTTGCTCGGCCGAATCGCCATGGGTCGATCGTTTCACTGTCGATGCTCCCGCGCCGGGCGACATATGGCGCCGGCTGGTCGACGATCAGGGTTCGATCAGTGTCATCCGGCCGGAGCCGGCGTCCATGATCACCCGCCATCGGCGCAGGGTCTCGGCGCCCAGCAGGCCTTTGGGAAACCCTGGCGCGGCGGGTAGCTGGATCAGGTGGACGGGCACATCGGTGAAGCTCTCGCCGGCGAAGGCCAGATGGGCGACCTCGATCACCTGGCTGGAGGCGATGCCGCCCAGCACCAGGTTGCGGGCCGCGCGGGCGGGGCGGTCGAGCAGGCCGAGGTCGCGGGCCGCCGCTTCCGACAGGCTGATGTGCCCGCCCGAGCCGGTATCGACCAGCAGCTCTATGCTTCGGCCCTCGACCAAGACCTGCGCCAGCAGGGCCCGGCCCTGACGGCGAACGGGCGCCGGGACGCCGGCCATGGCAGGAGCGGCGGGCAGGAAGCGCAGGCGGCGTCCGGGAAAGTCGATATCGGCGACCAGGCTGGCCAGCACGTCGAAGCCCAGGATCAGCGGCGTCTCCGCCTCCATCGCCACCGACAGGGTCGCCAGGTCCAGGGCGGCGCTCATCACCCGGGGAAGGGTGACGCCGCCGGCCTCAAGCGCCAGGGGGATACGGGGGGCGACATGGGTGGTTCCGCCGACCCCCATGGCCATGATCGGCGGGCCAAGGGCATGTTCCAGGCCCAACCGTTCGGCGAACCCCCTGTCGATGGCGCTGTACTGCGCCCCGCTGTCGACCAGGGCCTGGACCACTCGCCCGCCCAGCCCGACCGGAATGACCGCCAGGCCCGACCGCGACCCGACCATCGGCAGCCAGCCCCCGCCGGCCGGATCGGCGAACCGGGGCTTGGGCGGCGGCAGAAAGACATGGTCCTTGGACCACCACAGCCCGCCGCCGACGAGGCCGAGCACGGCGAGATTGGTGAAGAGGCTGCGGCGGGAGATCACGGGCCGAGAGGCTGGCCAGAGGCCAGAGGCGAAATCAAGGTGAAACGGCCGGTCGCCGGCCCGCGCCGGCCGGAAAGGTATCGGGCGGTCGACAGAACCACGTCTGCGCCAGAGGTCGAGCGGATGCTGCCGGAGATCGTCGGAAACGCGACCCCGCTGATGACTCAAATGGGTCGGGACGTCGCCCGGCCCGTCAGCTGGACCGGTTCATCCGCAGCAGCTTCCTGCCCATGACCGCGATGACCGCCAGGGCGACCACGGCCAGGGTCGCCCAGAACCAGGTGCCGGAGCTGGGCGTCTGCAGGCCCTTGCCGGCCAGGTAACCCGGGGCCAGCATCACCGGCACCCAGATCAGCGCCGAGCCGACGTTGGCCAGCTGGAAGCGGACCTGCGGCATGGCGGTCATGCCGGCGATCAGGGGCACGAAGGCCCGCACCGGCCCCATGAAGCGGCACAGAAAGATCGAGGCCGTGCCGAAGCGGCGGAAGAAGAGGCGGGCTCGGGCCGCCATCTTGCGCCGCTTGCGCATCACCGGGTGGCGCCAGGCGCGGGGGCCGGCCTTGCGGCCCAGCCAATAGGAGACAGCGTCCCCCGCTACGGCTCCGGCGACGCACCACAGCACGACCGACCACGGGTCCAGGATGCCGGTCGCGGCCATGCCGCCGGCGATCAGCATCAGGGCCGTGGCGGGGAAGAAGGCGCCGATCACCACCATCGATTCGCCGAAGGTGATCAGGCCGAGGATTGGCCCGGCCCACATCCGGTTGTCGATAATGAATTGGCGCAAATCGTCGGCCAGGTGTTCCATCATGCTTCCTTATGGCGCGACGCGGCCAACCAGAACAGGCCCCCCGACAGCACCAGCCAGAAGGTGGTGGCTCGCAGCCAATTTTCCATAGAGGGCAGGCCCGTCCAGGCGGTCGTTTCTTTGCCGCCGACGAGAACCAGCCGGTCGAGAGTCTCGGCGCCGCCGCTTAGCGCATTGTCGAGGCCCAGGGGGCTGACCAACAGCAGCTCGATCGTCGTCTCGGCCAGTTGCTGGGTCACGCCGAGGGGGTTGATCGCCAGCAGCAGGAAGAAGACCAGCGGCACGGCCAGCCAGCGCAGCTTGTAGCGCACGCCAAGCTCGAAGGCGGTCCCCAGCAGGTAGAAAACGCCAGCGGTGGTGAAGGCGGAGATCCAGTTCCAGGTTTCCGGCGCCCAGCGAACCATCCTGAGCTGGTCGGGCGAAATCTCGCCCTTGGGGCCGATCTGGCCGCTGACCAGATAGCGATCGATCCCCAGGTCGCTTCCGGCGATCACCCCGATCATCGCCAGCCACAGCATGATCCACGCGACCGCGCCACCCAGCCAGACCGCGCCGGCCAGGGTCTTGATGGCGATGTGGCGCCGCCGGTCGACCGGCAGGATGGCGAAATGTTGGTGGCTGAACAGCTTTTCGTCGCGCCAGACGGCGTAGGGCATGACGAAGGCGGTAGTGGCCAGCAGGAAGGCGGCGTCGAGCGGGAAGTCCGGCTTCATCGACCCGCGCGAAAGCTCGTACAGGGTGAGCGCCGTCAGGAGCGCGAACGCGGCGCCCAGAATCATGGCCTCCAGCCGTAGCGAGCGGCCGATGACGCTCAGCTGCTCGCCGAACACGGCCGCGAAGCCGGGCAGCGGGGCGGGGGAGGGGGGAGCGGTCTGCATCACTCAGTCCTTGGCGCGCATCAGGGCGACGACCGCATCGTCGAGGGTCAGGGACGCGACGTCGCGGACGACGCCGCCGGAATCGGCGATGCGGGTGGCGACCTCGGCCTCCTCGCCCCAGACGGTCCAGCGGATCTCTCGGCCCAGGGCGGCGCGCTTGATCACCCCCTGCAGATTGGCCGGGCCGACCCAGCCCTCCGGACCGTCGGCGCGGTAGAGCTTCAGTCGGCGATGCAGGTCCTCGCGGGGCAGCTGGGCCAGCAGGGCGCCGCCGCGCAGTACTCCGATGTGGTCGGCCAGCCGATCGACCTCATAGATCAGGTGGGTGGAAATCAGGATGGTCCCGCCGGTGTCGGCCAGATGGTCGGACAACAGGCCCAGCACCTCGTCGCGGGCCACCGGATCCAGCCCGTCGGTCGGCTCGTCGAGCAGCAGCAGGCGCGGGCGCCGGGCCAGGGCGCAGACCAGCTGCGCGCGCCGCGCCTGGCCCTTGGACAGGCTGCCCAGCTTGGCGTCGGGGCGCAGGCTGAGCTGGCGGCAGAGCCGGTCGGCGTGGGGCTGGTCCCAGGCCGGATAGTAGGCGGCGTGATGGTCCAGCAGCCGCCCCACCGTCATCCAGCGATAGGCCGGCTGGTGCGTCTCGGGAATGTAGCCGACTTCGGCCCGCACCTGCGGCCCCTGGCGCTGGGGATCGAGCCCGAACACCCGGGTCGACCCGCCATCGGGCCGCACCAGGTTCATCAGGATGCGCAGCAGGGTGCTCTTGCCGGCCCCGTTCTCGCCGGCCAGCAGATAGACCCCGCCCTCGGGCGCGGCCAGGTTGATGCCGCCCAGCGCGGTGTCCTTGCCGTAGCGCTTGACTAGGCCCTCGGTGGCGACGGCCAGGTCACCGGTCGGGGATGCGATACTATGGGGCAGGGGGGCGGCGTGGGTCATTCGGCGGCCGTCTTGGCGTCTGCGGCCGCCGCGTCGCGGATGGCCTGGATGAGATCGTCGGCGCTGAGGCCGTGTCGGTGGGCGTCGACGAGGGCGCGGCGGGCGACCTCGGCGATGAGGGCGGCGCGCTCGGCGTCCGGAGTGGCGCGGTCGGCGATGAAGGTTCCCTGGCCCCGGCGGACATAGACGATCCCGTCCCGCTCCAGCTCGCGATAGGCCTGGGCCACGGTGTTGGGGTTGAGCCGCAGGTCGGCGGCCAGCTGCCGCACCGAGGGCAGGGGGTCCTCCGGCCGTAGCGCCCCCATCACCAGGGCGCGCCGCACCTCGTCCATGATCTGGACGTAGATCGGTCTGGCGTCGGCGGTGTCGATTGCGAAATGCACGGGCGAGAGACTTAGTGTATCGGTTGACCAGTACACTAGGATTGACGTTGTGCGACTGTCAACCGCTTGCGCGGGCGGCATGTTGGCTTAGGTAGGGGCCTTGGCCTTAGCCGAAAGAGGATTCCTTGGCGCGCGACCCCTATCTGGAGCTGGGCGTTTCCCGCAGCGCGGGGGCGGATGATATCCGCAAGGCGTTTCGCAAGCTGGCTAAACAATATCATCCCGACGCCAACCCCGGTGACAAGACCGCCGAGGAGAAGTTCAAGCGCGTCTCCGGCGCCTTCGACATTCTGGGCGACGAGGAGAAACGCAAAAAGTTCGACCGGGGCGAGATCGACGCCGAGGGGCGCGAACAGAGCCCGTTCGGCGGACGCGGCGGCTTCGGCGGCAACGCCGGCGGCGGCGGCTGGTCGCCGCGTGGCGGGGCGGAGGGCTTCGACCCCGCCGACATCTTCGGCGACGTGTTCGGTCAACGCGGCCAAGGCGGCCCGCGCGGCTTCGGCGGCTTCTCCACCAAGGGCCAGGATCTGCGCACCCGGCTGGATATCGACTTGGAAGACGCCATTCGCGGGGCCAAGAAGCGGATCGCCTTTTCCGATGGCCGCACCCTGGACCTGACGATCCCGAAGGGCGCGCAGGACGGCCAGGTGCTGCGGCTCAAGGGCCAGGGTGCCCAAGGTCGGGGCGGGGCGGGCGATGCGCTGATCGAGCTCAACATCCGCAACCACCCGATCTATCGGCGCGAGGGCGACACCCTGATCATGGACGTGCCGATCACCGTCCCCGACGCGGTCCTGGGCGGCAAGGTCGAGGCCCCGACGCCGGACGGCATCGTCGCCCTGACGGTGCCCAAGGGTTCCAACAGCGGCCAGCAGCTGCGACTCAAGGGCCGGGGCTTTATCGACGCCAAGGGCAAGCGGGGCGATCTGGTGGCGCGGCTGGTGGTTACCCTGCCGGACATCGCCGGCCCCGAACTCGAGCAGTTTGCCCAGGAATGGAAGGCCAAACGCCCCTATACGCCCAAGAAACGCTAAGTCCGCGCTGGACTTGAGCAGCAAGCGCCGTTGATATCGCGTCGCGCGGGCGCACCGATGACAGAGTATCGTCGCCCGAGCATAACGGGTTCATTCAGCCGGCATTCAGGCCGCCACGCCTAGAGGAAGGGCATGAAACGCGTTCTCGCCCTCTTTGCAGCCGCCATGATCACCGCCGCGATCCCCGTCGCGGCGGATGCTCAAGGTCGCCAGGGCAAGAAGGACCGCGATGAACAGCAGCAACAACGCAGCAAACCCGACCGGGGTCAGCGCGGCGGCAACGACCGTGGCGGTGACTACGGCGGCCGCCAGGAGCGGGAGATCCCGCTGACCCAACTGATCAGCATGGTCGAGAACCGCACCGGCGGGCAGTATGTCAACGCCGATCCGAGGTACCAGGGCGGGCGCAAGTACTACTGGATGCGCCTGCGCTTCCCCGGCGGTCGCCATCAGGACTACATGGTCGACGCGGCCACCGGCCAGTTCTAGGGAGTCTCCATGCGAATTCTGCTCGTCGAAGACGATCCCGACCTGTCGCGCCAGCTGAAGCTGGCGCTCAGTGACGCCGGCTATGCGGTCGACCACGCCCCGGATGGCGAGGAAGGCCACTTCCTGGGCGAGACCGAGCCCTATGACGCGGTGGTGCTGGACCTTGGCCTGCCGAAGATGGACGGAGTTTCGGTGCTGGAGCGCTGGCGGCGTGAGAACGTCGCCACCCCGGTGCTGATCCTCACCGCCCGCGACAACTGGAGCCAGAAGGTCGCCGGGTTCGACGCCGGCGCCGACGACTACCTGACCAAGCCGTTCCATACCGAGGAACTGCTGGCCCGCCTGCGTGCCCTGGTCCGCCGCTCGGCCGGCCATGCCTCGCCGAACCTGTCCTGCGGCGGCCTGCGGCTCGATCCGCGCGCCGCCCGCGCCAGCGTCAACGGGGAGCCGCTGCGCCTCACCTCGCTGGAATACCGGCTGCTGCACTACATGATGCTGCACCAGGGCCGGGTGATCAGCCGCACCGAGCTGGTCGAGCACCTGTACGACCAGGACTTCGACCGCGACTCCAACACCATCGAGGTGTTCATCGGCCGGGTGCGCAAGAAGATCGGCCCCGACCGCATCGAGACCGTGCGCGGGCTCGGCTATCGCATCATGGCGCTCGAGGGCGAGACCGAGGCGTGAGCCGCCGGCCGCGCCTGTGGTTCCAGCGGCTGCGGCGCTCCTCCCTGGTCCTGCGGCTGGTCATGCTGGCCGGGGTGTGGAGCATCGGCATGCTGGTGCTGGCCGGCTTCGGCCTCAACCACCTGTTCCGCGAGGCCGCCGTCCAGCGCTTCGAGGCCGGTCTCGAGGAGTCCATCCTGGGCCTGCAGGCCGAGACCACCGTCGATGGCGGACAACTCTACGCCCCGCCGATGACCGACGTGCGGGCCTATCGCCCGTTCAGCGGCTTCTACTGGCAGATCGCCGGGGTGACGGCCGAGGACACTACCTCGCCCCTCGTCCGCTCCCGCTCCCTTTGGGACAGCACGCTTGCCGCGCCGGCGGCGGTGGTCGCCCAGGCCCGCGCCACGCCCGGCAAGTCGGTCTTTTTCGACACCGTCGATCCGCGCGGCAAGCCGCTGCACGCCGCCGCCCAGCTGGCCACCGTGCCGGGGCGGACCGCGCCGGTGCTGTTCATGGCCGCCGAGAACCGCGAGAGCATCGACCAGGCGGCGGAGCGGTTCGTCTACATCATCGTGGGCGCCCTGGTGGTGCTGGGCGGCGGGCTGATACTGGCGGTGTATCTGCAGGTTCGCGTCGGCCTGGCGCCCCTGTTCGGCCTGCGCCGCGAGGTGGCGCTGGTCAGGCGTGGCAAGGCCGAGCGGCTGGTCGGCGTCTATCCCGCCGAACTATCCCCCCTGGCGGGCGAGCTGAACGCCCTGGTGGCCCATAACCAGGACGTTGTCGAGCGCCAGCGTACCCACGTCGGCAACCTGGCTCACGCCCTCAAGACACCGCTGGCGGTGATGTTGACCGAGGCGCGCCAGACTCCGGGCGATCTCTCCGACGTGGTCGAGCGGCAGGCCGCCGCCATGCAGTCCCATGTCGAGCACCATTTGCGCCGCGCCCGGGCCGCCGCCCGCGCCCAGACCATCGGCGAACGCACCGACGTATCCCAGGTGCTGGACGAACTCAGCATCACCATGGAGCGGATCTTCCAGAGCAAGGGCGTGACCATCGACTGGCGCGCGCCCGACGATCTTTGTTTTCGCGGCGAGCGCCAGGACCTGCAGGAGGTCGTCGGAAACATCCTCGAGAACGCCGGCATCTGGTGCAAACGACGGATCAAGGTCACCGCCGAGCCGCTGGACGTCGACTGGCTGAGCATCACGGTTGAGGACGACGGGCCGGGCCTGCCGGCCGAGCGGCGGGGCGAGGTGCTGAAGCGCGGAGCCCGGCTCGACGAGAGTGCGCCGGGCTCGGGCCTTGGCCTGGCCATCGTCGATGAGTTGTCGCGCGCCTATGGCGGCGAGGTCGCCCTGGATGACGCCGTGATGGGCGGTCTGAAGGTTGTGGTCAAATTGCCGCGGGCAGAGACCTGAAATCACCGTTTCGGCCTTCGTTAACCAGGTTGCGCACAATCTGACAGGGTCGCCAATCGGGCGGGTTTCAGGCGGACGTGATGGACGGGCTTTCCCCGGCCAAGGCTGGACTGCTCAGGATGCTGATCGACGGCGCGCCCGACGGCGTGCTGCGCAAGCTCGAACAGGCCCTTGGCGATGAGACCGTCCGCGACGGCCCGCTCGGAACGGTCTGGGCGCTGGTCGAGCGTGAAAGCCGCGATCGCGGCGTGCGCGATACGGTCCTGGCGCCGATTGTCGGCCTTTTTCACGGTCCGCTCGCTCAATGGCCGCCGGCCGTACTCCCCCGCCTCTGGACGCATCTGAAGACCGCCCATCCGGTTGCGGTGACCATGGCGGCGGCCTCGGCCCAGGCCTATGACCCCGACGCCATCGACCCGACCCTCTACGACGCCGTCTGCGCTCTGGCGGTGGCCGATCTTCAAGCCGGCGGCTTGGCGGGCATCGATGGGGACCAGGCCGAGCGCCTGATCGCCGCCCTGAACCTGGCGCCAATCGTACGCCGCTGTCTGCCGCACCTCGGCGACTGGCTGGCCCGCATGGACCAGGAGCGTCGCGCCGCCGTCCGCGTGGCCTATCGCGACAGCGTCGCCCTCTCGCCGGATGACGGGCCGCTGTTCTTCTCCATGCTGGCCTCGCGGCTGCCAGACCCGGACCGAATCCTGCGCATCATTTCGGCGGTGATGGACAGGCCCAGCGAGCGCTACTTCGCAGGCTCGGAGTTGGCGCCGTTCGGCGTTCGCCTGCTCGATGGCATCGACGCCCACCTTGCCGAGGTGCGCAACTTCGACACTTCGGGAGGTGAGGAGGCGGGCCGCGCCGCCGGCCGCGCCGTGCATCGCGCCGCCCAGGCCATCGCTGAACTGGACGAAGGCATCAACCTCTCCAAGGAGGGCGAGTGGGGCAAGCGCCTGGCCCAGCAGAAGCGCAGCCTTGCCCTGTCGGTGGAAGGCCGACTGAAGGAGATCGAGAACGCCGTCGGCCAGGCCCTGCCGGTGCAGGCGCTGCGCTACAGCGCCCGGCTGATCCGATCGGCGCCCAAGCTGGTCGGCGATCCGGATCTGGCTGCCATCCGAAAGGCGCTCAGCCTGCTGGCCTTCGCCGAAGAGGTTCGTTCCAGCGCCGACACCGGCGGTTTCGGCTCCACCCGCGCCCGGATCCTGGAGTCGATCGAAAAGCACATCGACCCCTATGTCGAAGACCTGCTGGAACACCTGCGCTCGGACGAAGACGACAACCCCGGCCGCACCCGCGCCTTCCTCGAAGCCGCAGCCGACATCCTCTCCCTGGCCAAGGACGAAAAGGCCGGCCAGATCGTCCGCCGCCGTCTGGCGGCGGCTTGAGACCTAAGGGAGTCTACGTAGGACCTCTTTGCCGCCTCGCGTCGGGTATCGATATCGGCTAACAGCGCGGCCATGAGCGCCTTCTGGGCCCAATTCCTGTTCTGGAGCTTCGCGGTCGCCCTGTCGCTGGCCGCCGCCCTGGCTGTGCTGGCGCGGGCGCGGCAGTCGGCCGACGTTTCCTCTGAGGATCCCGGCGTCACGGTGCATCGCCGCCAGCTGGCGGAGATCGATGAGTTGGTGTCGCGCGGCCTGTTGGCCCCCGAGGAGCAGGCCCAGGCTCGCGCCGAGGCCGGCCGCCGGCTTCTGACCAGCGCCGAACAGGCGCCGGCCGCCATCCGTACGGGCGGCAAACCCCTCGCCCTGATCGCCGCCGTCGGCGCGCCGGTGCTGGCCGTCGCACTCTACCTGGCCATCGGCTCGCCCGGCATGGCAGACAGCCCGATGGACGGCCGCATCGCCCTATGGCGCGAAGCCGATCCCGCGTCCCTGAGCCCGCCCCAGATCGCCGCCGTGCTGTCTGAGGTGGCCAAGGACAAGCCGAACGATCCGGAACTGCTGCGCATGCTCGCCGCCGCCCGGATCCAGGCCAACGACCCCTTCGGCGCCGCCAACGCCCTGCGCCGGGCTGTCAGCTTGCGGCCGAACGATCCCGCCTTGCTGAGCGCCCTGGGCGAGGCCTTCGTGGCCGTGTCCGGCGGCGAGATCGCCGCTGACGCCCGCCGCGCCTTTGCCGACGCCAACCGGCTCGATCCCAAGGCGGCCTCGCCCCGCTACTATCTGGCCCAGGCCGCCATCGCCGACGGGCGCAAGGCGGAGGGTCTGGTCGGACTGAAGGGCCTCCTCGCCGACCTGCCGGCCGACGATCCCAACCGCGCCAACCTGGCGTCGGAGATCGCCCGCCTCGAAGGCGGCGGCCAGGAAGAGGACATGTCCGGCGCCATCCAGGGTATGGTCGATGGTCTCGCCGCCCGGCTGGAAGCCGAACCTGACGACCCCGAGGGTTGGGCGCGGCTGGTCCGCGCCTACACGGTGCTCGGTGACACGGCCAGGCGCGACGCGGCGCTGGCGCGGGCCCGCAACCTGTTCAAGGATCGTCCGGACGTGCTGCGCACCCTGGAAACCGCTTCGGAAAGGCCGCAATGAGCTTCTGGCCCAAGTCCCACAAGGCCCGCCGTCGGCTGACCATCGTGCTGGCCGCGGCCCCGGTCCTGGCCCTGGCGGTCGGGCTGACCCTCTATGGCCTGCGCGAGAATATCTCCCTCTTCCTGACACCCGGCCAGGTGGCCGAGGCGCCGCTCCGGCCCGGCAAGACCTTCCAACTCGGCGGCATGGTCGAGGTGGGCAGCCTGAAGGTGGCTGACGGCCGCAACATGACCTTCCGGGTGGTCGATAACCAGGCCGGCATGACGGTGATCTACGACGGTGAAGTCACCAGCCTGTTCCGCGAGGGTCAGGGCGTGGTGGCCGAAGGTTCTCTGCGGGAT
The DNA here is from genome assembly GCF_009905535.1 of Caulobacter sp. SLTY. GTDB lineage: Bacteria > Pseudomonadota > Alphaproteobacteria > Caulobacterales > Caulobacteraceae > Caulobacter. The sequence continues at coordinate 122,496 of NZ_JAAALA010000010.1, forward strand.
GACGGCGTCTTCGTCGCCAAGCGGGTGCTGGCCAAGCACGACGAGAAATACATGCCGCGCGAGGTCTCCAAGGCCCTCAAGGAACAGGGCGAGTGGCGCGGCGAGGGCCAGCGGCCCGACCACGACATGCCCAAAGTACCGAGACAGCAGGGCTCATGATCGCTGAACTGGGCGCCTTCTGCCTGATCCTCGCCTTCGTCCTGTCGATCGCCCAGATTGCCCTGTCCGGCGCCGGGGCCAACCGTCCCGTGCTGGCCGGCGCCGGCGAGGGAGCGGCGTTCGGGGCCATGGCCATGGTGGGCCTGGCCTTCGCGGCGCTGATCCACGCCTTCGTCACCAGCGACTTCTCGGTTTCCAACGTGGCGGCCAACTCTCATACGGCCAAGCCGCTGCTGTATCGGGTGGCCGGCGCCTGGGGGAACCATGAGGGCTCGATGGTGCTCTGGTGCCTGGCCCTGACGGCGTTCGGGTCCGCCATCGCCGCTTTCGGCCGCGACCTGCCGCGCGACCTCAAGGCCCGGACCCTGGCGGTCCAGGGCGCGCTGGGCGTGCTGTTCCTCGGCTACACCGTCTTCGCCTCGAACCCTTTGGAGCGCATTATCGCCCCGCCGGTCGAGGGCGCCTCGCTCAACCCGCTACTGCAGGACCCGGCGCTCGCGATCCATCCGCCTATGCTCTACCTGGGCTATGTCGGCTTCTCCGTGGTCTTCAGCCTGGCGGTCGCCGCCCTGATCGGTGGCCGCATCGACGCCGCCTGGGCCCGCTGGGTGAGACCCTGGACCCTCGCGGCCTGGAGCTTCCTGACAGTCGGCATCACCCTTGGATCCTTCTGGGCCTATTATGAGCTCGGCTGGGGCGGCTGGTGGTTCTGGGACCCGGTGGAGAACGCCAGCTTCATGCCCTGGCTGATGGGCGCGGCCCTGCTGCACTCTGCCGTTGTCACCGAGAAGCGTGGGGCATTGCCCGGCTGGACCCTGTTTCTGGCCCTGGCCGCCTTCACCTTCTCAATGCTGGGCGCCTTCCTGGTCCGCTCAGGCGTCCTGACGAGCGTCCACGCCTTCGCGGTCGATCCGACCCGGGGCCTGCTGCTGCTCGGCATCCTCGGCCTTGCCTCTGGCGCCGGCTTTGCCCTGTTCGCCTGGCGTGCGCCCAGCCTGACCCCGGGCGGCCTGTTCGCCCCGGTCAGCCGCGAGAGCGCCATCGTGGTCAATAACATCGTCCTGACCGCCGCCGCCACGGCGGTGCTGTTCGGCACCCTCTGGCCACTGATCTGCGAGGCGCTGGATCTGCCGACCCCGTCCGTAGGCCCGCCCTTCTTCAATCTGGTGTTCAACCCGATCATGGCCTTGGGTCTGCTGATCCTGCCCTTCGGCCCGATGCTGGCCTGGAAACGCGGCGATGCGCTCGGCGCCGCCCAGCGGCTATGGATCGCTGCCCTGATTGCCGTGGGGGCCGGCTTCCTGGCCCTGATGCTGGTCAGCCCGCGCAAGGCCCTGGCCAGCGCCGGCCTGGCGCTCGGCTTCTGGCTGATCGCCGGCGCCGTGGTCGAGATCACCGATCGGGTGCGGGCCTTCCGCGTGCCGATGGCCGAGACCCTGCGCCGGCTGGGCGGCTTGCCGCGCGGCGCCTGGGGCTCCAGCCTGGCCCATGCGGGCGTCGGGGTCTTCATCCTCGGCGCCTGTTTCGAGACCAGCTGGAAGCTGGAGTTGGCCGAGATCATGGCCCCCGGCCGATCCGTCACCCTGGGCGGCTATGAGCTGACCCTCGACAAGGTCGGGGTGGTCGATGGCCCCAATTACCTGGCCGAACGGGCGACACTGACCGTGCGCAAGGGCGGCCGCACTGTCTGCGAGGCCCTGCCCGAGCGGCGCTTCTATCCGGCCGGCGGCCAGACCACCCAGGAGGTGGCAATCTGCTACCGCGGCCTCGATCAGGTCTATGTCACCCTTGGTGAGCGTCGCGCCCTTCCGAACGGCGACCCCGGCTGGCTGGTGCGCGGCTACTTCAACCCCTGGGTCCAGCTGATCTTCATCGGCCCTATGCTGATGGCGCTTGGCGGCGCCATCTCGCTTTCGGACCGGCGGCTGCGGCTGGGCGTCGGACGCCGGTCGAAGGAGGCGGCGGCATGAAGCGGCTGCTGATTGCCCTGGCCGCCCTGGCCTGTATCGCCGCCGCCTCCGATCCGTCCGAACGGCTGGCCGACCCGGCGCAGGAGGCGCGGGCGCGGGCGCTGTTCAAGGAGGTCCGCTGCCTGATCTGCCAGAACGAGGCGATCGACGATTCCACCGCCGACTTCGCCAAGGACGTCCGCCTGGTGATCCGCGAGCAGATCGCCGCCGGCCGCAGCGACGTGCAGGTCAAAGACTTCCTGACCGACCGCTACGGCGAATACGTGCTGTTCCGCCCCAGCCTCTCGGGCGCCAACCTGGCCCTCTGGACGGCGCCCTTCCTGGTGCTGCTGATCGGCGGTGTCCTGCTCATGATGCGTTTGCGCAACCGAGCGACGCCTGAAGCGCTTTCGCCCGAGGAGGAGGCGGCCTTGGCCCGTTTGACGCGTACGGATGACGCCTAACCGGCGAGATTGACACCAAGCCGCCGCGATCTGGCCGTAACAAACACTCCGCTCATGACGCAAAGATAACTTGAGCGGCATTGCGTAACACGGCAACGCTTCTAACTTGGACGAGAGAACGCCGGTTGGCCCGGCCACAGGAACCGAACAGACGATGGCACCTAGAAAGTCCGGATTTGTTGTTGGCGCGATCGCTGGGATCGGCGTCGCCACCGCGGCCGTGGCCGGCGTGGGCATGCGCATGGCGCCCGGCGCCGAGGCGCCGCAGCTGGCTAGCGGCATCCAGGCGACCAAGGTCAACTTCGCCCCGCCGCCTGGTGCGCCGATGTCGTTCGCCGACATCTTCGAGAAGGTGTCTCCGGCCGTGGTCTCCATCGACGTGAAATCGAAGGTCGATCCCTCGACCCTGCGCGGCATCCCCGGCCTGCCCTTCAACCTGGGTCCTCCGGAAGAGGGCGAAGAGGAGGACGGCGGCGAGGGCCAGGGCGGCGGCGGTCAGCAGCGCCAGGCCTCCTCGGGCTCGGGCTTCTTCATTTCGGCCGATGGCTACTTGGTGACCAACAACCACGTCGTCGAGGGCGCCGACGAGATCAAGGTCACCCTCAAGGACGGTCGCGAACTTCCCGCCAAGCTGGTGGGCTCGGACGACGGCACCGACCTGGCCGTGCTCAAGGTCGAGGGCAAGGACTTCGCCTTCGTCAACTTCGAGGATGACGCCAAGCCGCGCGTCGGCGACTGGGTCATCACTGTCGGCAATCCCTTCGGCCTGGGCGGCACCGCGACGGCGGGCATTGTCTCGGCCCTGAAGCGCGACATCAACGATGGTCCGTTCGTCGACTTCATCCAGGTCGACGCGCCGATCAACCGCGGAAACAGCGGCGGCCCGACCTTCGACGTCTATGGACGGGTGATCGGCGTGAACTCGGCGATCTTCTCGCCGACCGGCGGCTCGGTGGGCATCGGCTTCGCCATTCCGGCCGACCTCGCCGACAGCGTCACCAAGCAGCTGATCTCCAACGGCAAGGTGACCCGCGGCTACATCGGCGCAACCATCCAGAACTTCACCCCCGACATGGGCGAGGCTCTGGGCCTGGGGCCGATCAAGGCGGCTCGGGTGCAGGACCTGACCCCTGGCGGCCCGGCCGCCAAGGGCGGCCTGCGGCTGGATGACATCGTGGTGGCCGTGAACGGCAACGAGGTGACCTCCTCCACCGCACTGACCCGCGAAGTCGCCAAGGCGCCTCCCGGCGGCCTGCTGAAGCTGGAAGTCCTCCGTGGCGGTCGCAAGCAGACGGTCGAGATCCGCTCCGGCACCCGCCCATCGGTTCGCGAACTGGCGGAGCTGTCGCAGCCCACCGCCCCGACCGCCCCGGCCAAGCCCGGCGCCA
>NZ_JAAALA010000011.1 GCF_009905535.1 Caulobacter sp. SLTY
CCACCACCGGAGGCGCGTCAGGGGATCAACTGGCTGGCCAGAGTGGCGCCGCCGTCGAGCACATCATCCCCGTCGAGGCCGCTGAGAACGTCGGCGCCACTCTGGCCAGCCAGTTGATCCCCTGACGCGCCTCCGGTGGTGGTGTCGTTGGCCGGGGTGCCGAGATTGAGAAGCCGGCCAAAGATGACATAGCTCGCGCCGGAATTGCTGCCGTTCGGATCGCGAAGAGGGGCGCCGACGATCAGGTCGTCAATGCCATCGCCATTGACGTCCCCCGCCGCGGCGACCGCCGCGCCAGTATTATCATTCGCCGAGACGCCATTGATCCGGAAACCGTTCGATCCATCCAGAGCCGAGAGGTTGAGGTTGGACGCGAACCCGGCGCCGCCGCCGAAGACCACAAAGCTGGCTCCGGCGTTACTGGCGCCGTTCGGGTCGCTGTACGGTGCCCCGATGAGCAGGTCATCGAAGCCGTCGCCGTTGACGTCCCCCGCCGAGGCGACCGACCAGCCGCTCTCATCATAGCCCCCCACGCCGCTGATGCGGAATCCGTTGCTTCCGTCCAAGGCCGACAGATTGAGGCTGGCCGTGAAGTCGCCCGCGATCGCGGTGTCACGGCCGAACACCACATAGGTGGCGCCGGAACTGAAGCCGTTCGGGTCCGCGCCCCTGGCGCCGATGATCAGGTCGTCGATGCCATCGCCGTTGACGTCCCCCGCCGAGGCGACCGAGTAGCCGGTCTGATCGTTTGCCGTGGCCCCGCTGAGCCGGAAGCCATTGGACCCGTCCAGCGCTGAAAGATTGATGTTGGCCGCGAAGTCGCCCACGGTTCCGGTATCGCGGCCGAACACCACATAGGCGGCTCCGGAATTGGAGCCGTTCGGGTCGGCGCCGTAGGCTCCGACAATCACGTCACCGATGCCATCACCGTTGACGTCGCCCGCCGCGGCGACCGAAAAGCCGCTCCGGTCAGCTGAAGCCACGCCGCTGATCCGGAAGCCGTTGGTCCCGTCCAGGCTCGCCAGATTGAAGCTGGTCGAGAAGTCGCCTTCGGTCGCGGTGTCTCGGCCGAATACCACATAGCTGGCCCCCGACAGACTGCCGTTCGGATCCGCAAAGGGGGCTCCGATGATCAGGTCGCCGATGCCGTCGCCATTGACGTCCCCCGCCGAAGCGACCGACCGGCCGCTGAGGTCAAATCCGGCCGCCCCGACGATCCGAAAGCCGTTCGATCCGTCCAGGTCCGAGAGACTGAGATTGGCCGCAAAGTCACCAGTGGACGCTGTGTCGCGCCCGAACACGACATAGCTGTTTCCGGCATATCCGGCGCCGAAATAGGCCCCGATGATCAGGTCGTCGATGCCGTCGCCATTGATGTCGCCCGCCGAGGAGACCGAAAATCCGCTCCGATCACCCGCCGCCGCGCCGCTGAGCCGGAAGCCGTTCGTGCCGTCCAAGGACGAGAGTTCGAAGCTGGTCCCGAAACCGGAACCTGTGCCGAACACAACGTAGCTCGCGCCGGAATAGCCGCCGTTCGGGTCGGCGCCCCAGGCGCCGATGATCAGGTCGTCGATACCGTCGCCGTTGATGTCCCCGGCTGAGGCGATCGATTTGCCGGCAACGTCGTTAGCCAAGACGCCACGGATCTGGAAACCCGTGGTCCCGTTCAGTGTGGAAAGCTGAAGGACAGCGTCGAAAGGCATGGGCATCTCCGAGCAGAGAGGCCGCGAGATCACTTGGTTCGCGGCCGTTAGCCGTCGTCAGCGCGGCGAACGCCGATATCTCACGATGTCGGCATCGGTGGAAGGGTTCACCTTCAACAAGTATGGAGGGCGTCGTCACTTGCGCTTCTGCCGCCAGCCGCTGCTGTCGGCGCCGGCGTCCGCATGGAGCCTTGAAGCTAGTCGCAGGGCGCCGTCGTGCCGTCGTCCAGATCGACCCGAAGGCAGACCTGCCTGCCGGTCTCGCAGTCGGCCACCATCAGGGTGACCTCGCCGTCCGCGTCGATGGCGGGATGCCAACGGTCGATGAAGGCCAGGGCCGCGTCCTCGTAGCTGGCGCCCTCCACGGTATGGGTGGCGTCGCGACCGTGGTGGGCGGGGTGGACTTCGTAGCGGCGGGTTTCGGGCGGCATCGGTGTCTCCTGCGTCTCCAACGCCTGAGCCGCCGTTTGGATTCCGACCGCGGCGATCAGCGCCAGGATTCACTGGCGCCCTTGCGCCGCGCTGGCATCGCGTCGTGCCGCGCCGGGGCTTCGGGCACGTCGGCGGGGCGTCCATACCACCAGCCCTGGCCGAAATCGACGCCGGCCGCGCGGGCGGCCTCCTCGGCCTCGCGGGTCTCGACCATCTCGGCCACGGTGCGAACCTTCAGTTCTCCGCAGAGCTTGACCAGATGGCGCACCAGGGCGGCGTCGCGACCGCCGCCGGCCAGATCGCGGACGTAGCGTCCATCTATCTTGACGATGTCGACCGCAAGGGCCTGAAGAAACGCGAGAGAGGCGGCGCCGGCGCCGTAGTCGTCCAGGCAGACCAGCGAGCCGGCCTCGCGGAGGGCCTGGATATGGCGGTTGGCCAGCGCCAGGTCGTCGATGGCGGCGCTTTCGGTCACCTCGAAGATCAGCCGGCCAGCCAGGTTTGGGGTGGCCGCGATCAGGCGTTGCAGACCCTCGATGAAGGGCGAGGAGCCGACACTTCGACCGGAGATGTTGACGGCCAGGGTCAAGGCGCCGGTCCGGTCGGCGCGCAGGCGGCGGACGGCCTGTTCGCAAACCGCCCGGTCGAGCTCCTCGATCAGGTCGAACTCCTCGGCCAGTCGGACCATGGCGAAGGGGCTGGCGTTCTCTTCGAAGCGGACCAGGGCCTCGTGGTGGTGCAGGGCTCCGTCGGACAGGCGGACCACCGGCTGGAAGGCCAGGGTGAAGCGCCGCTGGCTGACCGCCACGCCCAGTTCGCCGGCCCGGGCCAGGGTGCGGCGGACCGATCGGTTCATCGCCTCGGCCATGCTGGCCGGCGGGTGTTCCTTCAGCCCTTCGGCGATGAAGTCGTCCAGGGCGTAGCGCATGGCGCGGCCGAGGCGAGCGGGGGTTGCGGATTCCATCGGCGCTGCCTGGGCGGAGACGGTGACGTCCTCGCCGACCAGGGCCAGCGCGCGGGACAGGTCGCGCGCCATGCTGGCGGTGGAGCCGCCCGTCTGGCGAACCACCGCGAACCGTTCGTCGCTCAGCCGCGCCGCCGCGCCAAGGGCGCCGATCTCGCTGCGCAGGGCGCCGCCGACCTTGGCGTCCAGGTTCATGGCAGCCTTGGCGTCCATGGCTGCCCGGATGCGTGCCAGGCCGGTGAGCTCGACCATCGCCAACTCCAACTCCCGGCCGGTGGCCCTGGCGGCCTCTCCCAGGCCTCGGGCGACGGCTTCGAAGCTGTTGCGATCGTATAGTCCATCGCCCGGAGGTCGCATCGGAATGGGGCCGCCGGTGAGCGCGCACGACAGCCGGCCGCCATTGCCCGGCAGACTGCGGAGGGAGAGCACGGCGCCGTGCTCCCCGGCCCGCGCCAGCCGCAGGGGGACCGGTCCCCGGCGCCGGCCCTCCTCGGCAGTCGCCAGCAGCGCGGAGACCAGGGCCTGGTCGGACTCATGGACCAGATCGAGGATCGCGGTCCCAGGCAGGGTCGCCTCCGCCATTCCCAACAGGGCCTGAGCGGCGCCGACGACCTCGAGAATCGTACCCTCGGCGTCCAGCTCGAGCAGCAGGTCGCCGGCGGTGAACGCAAAGCCGAGCAGCGTGCGGGGAGAGGGGGCCAAGGGGGCGCTCCGTGATTGCCGCTCTTGTTAGCGTCGGGACGCTTAAGGGGGAGTTGTCGCGGGGGCGCGGCAAGCCGTCGCAACGAAATGAGGGCAGGGCCCCACAGCCGACGCCCCGCGCAAAGGCCCCGGCCGGTCGCGAAAAAGAACATATTGCGAACAGGAACAAACCGTGTACTACTGTCCTTCGACATGCCGGGCGGGCCGGCGAGAATCGTGGGACAAGGTGGAAACGAAATGGCTAGTCAGGCGGCATTGAAGCTCGTGGGTAAAGACGACGGGGACAAGCAGCGCGCTCTAGAAGCGGCGCTGAGCCAGATCGACCGGGCCTTCGGCAAGGGCTCGGTGATGAAGCTGGGCACCAAGGGCAAGATCGTGGAGATCGAGTCGGTGTCGACCGGCTCGCTGGGTCTGGACCTGGCGTTGGGCATCGGCGGCCTGCCCAAGGGACGGATCGTCGAGATCTACGGGCCGGAAAGCTCGGGCAAGACCACCCTGGCGCTGCATGTGGTGGCCGAGGTTCAGAAGGCCGGCGGCACCGCCGCCTTCGTCGACGCCGAGCATGCGCTGGATCCGTCCTACGCCCACAAGCTGGGGGTCAACCTCGACGACCTGCTGGTTTCCCAGCCGGACACCGGCGAGCAGGCGCTGGAGATCACCGACACCCTCGTGCGGTCGAACGCGGTCGACATCATTGTGATCGACTCCGTGGCGGCCCTTACGCCCCGGGCCGAGATCGAGGGCGAGATGGGCGACAGCCTGCCTGGTCTGCAGGCCCGCCTGATGAGCCAGGCGCTGCGCAAGCTGACCGGCTCGATCAACAAGGCCAAGACGCTGGTCATCTTCATCAACCAGATCCGCATGAAGATCGGGGTGATGTATGGCAGCCCGGAGACGACCACCGGCGGCAACGCCCTGAAGTTCTACGCCTCGGTCCGCCTGGACATCCGCCGCACCGGGTCGGTGAAGGTGCGGGACGAGATCATCGGCAACAACGTCCGGGTCAAGGTGGTGAAGAACAAGGTGGCCCCGCCGTTCCGCGAGGTCGAGTTCGACATCATGTATGGCCAAGGCATCTCCAAGCTCGGCGAAGTGATCGACCTGGGCGTCAAGGCCGGGGTGATCGAGAAGGCCGGCAGCTGGTTCAGCTGGAACAGCCAGCGCATCGGCCAGGGCCGCGACAATGTCCGCGAATTCCTCAAGGCCAACCCGGACATCGCCGCCGAGATCGAGGCTCAGGTGCGCGGCAAGTCCGCGGACATCGAGGAAGAGCTGCTGGTCGGTCCCTCCGAGGAAGACGACGTCTAGGAGCGACGGCTTCGAGCAGGATTGCTCGCGGCCGGCCTGGGATGGATCGCGGTTCCACCCCCGCCCCATCCCGCCCCGCACCAAGGCGGGCCGTGAGCTTTAAGGACGTCCGCCGGACTGGCGGGCGTCCTTTTCTATTTGACGACACATGGGCTTCAACTCTCCCCCCGCGAAGCGGGAGGAGGACCGGTTTCGAGCCTGCAGGCGAGAAGCCAGGATGCGGGCCCCCCGGCGGAGGGAGGTCCCTCCTGAAACGGACTTGCCCCCTCCTGCTCTGTCGCTTGCAGGCTCGAAACCGGTCCTCCCCCCGCAAAGCGGGGGGAGAGTTGATCCTGACGCTCCCGCGAAGGCGAGGGCGCTGCTAATCTCTCTCCCGATCTTGCTTCAACCCATGACACCGGTTACCTGACAACAAACGTTAGCTTCGGGGAGAGACCGCCGCCATGTTCGCCAAGACCTATCAGGCCACCCATCCGGACATGATGGACGGGGCCAGCAATGACCAGCTTCGCGACCGCTACCTGATCGGCGGCCTGTTCGCGGACGGGCAGGTCGTGCTGAACTACAGCCACAACGAACGGTTCGTGATCGGTGGGGCGGCGCCGGGGGCCTCGCCCTTGAAGCTGCCCGATCAGACCGAGCCGGAGAGCGCCAAGGGGCATCCGTTCCTGGAGCGGCGGGAGTTGGGCATCATCAATGTCGGCAGGGCCGGCAACGTGACCGTCGATGGCCAGGCCTTCGATCTCGGCCCCCGCGACGGCCTCTATGTGCCGATGGGGACCAAGGAGGTGATGTTCGAAGGGGAGGGGGCGCGGTTCTACCTGGCCTCGACCCCGGCCCATGCGCGTTTCGAGGTCAAGAAGATCGATATCGCCCAGGCGACGCCCTTGAAGCGCGGGGCGCTGGAGACCTCCAACGAGCGGACCATCTACCAGTACATCATCCCTGGGGTCTGCCAGTCGGCGCAGCTGCTGCTCGGCCTGACCATCCTGGAGACCGGCAGTGTGTGGAACACCATGCCGCCGCACCTGCACGACCGCCGCTCGGAGATCTATTTCTACTTCGGCCTGAAGCCGGACGAGCGGGTGTTCCATTTCATGGGCGAACCCGACAGCGCCCGCCACATCGTGGTCGCCAACGAGGAGGCGGTGGTCAGCCCGCCCTGGTCGATCCACATGGGTTCAGGCACCTCCAACTACGCCTTCATCTGGGCGATGGGCGGGGAGAACCTCGACTACACCGACATGAACGTCCTCGACATCTGCCAGCTGAAGTAGGCGTCCGATGAGCGATCTCTTCAGCCTGGCCGGCCGCACGGCCATGGTCACCGGCGCCAACACCGGCCTTGGGCAGGCGATCGCCATCGCCTTGGCCGAGGCCGGGGCCGACATCGTTGCGGTCGGCCGCTCCCAGGCGACGCAGACCGAGGCCGGGGTGCGGGCCGCCGGGCGCGGCTTCCACTTCGTCCAGGCCGACCTGGGCCAGCCTGGCGTCAGCGGCGATGTGATCGCCGCCGCCAAGGCCGCCGCCGCCGCCCCGGACATCCTGGTCAACAACGCCGGGATCATCCGGCGCAACGACGCGTTGGACTTCACCGAGGAGGACTGGGACGCGGTGATGGACGTCAATCTGAAGACGACCTTCTTCCTGACCCAGGCCGCCGCCCGCGAGATGATTTCGAAAGGCGCCGGAAAGGTGATCAACATCGCATCGATGCTGTCTTTCCAGGGCGGAGTCCGCGTGGCCTCCTACGCCGCCAGCAAGAGCGGCGTAGCCGGACTGACCCGGTTGCTGGCCAATGAGTGGGCGGCCAAGGGAATCAATGTGAACGCCATCGCGCCCGGCTATTTCTCGACGAACAACACCGAGGCGCTGCGGGCCGACGAGGCGCGCAACAGATCCATCCTCGAGCGCATTCCGGCCGGCCGCTGGGGCCAGCCTTCGGACCTCGGCGGGGCAGCGGTGTTCCTGTCCAGCCGCGCCGCCGACTATGTGCATGGCGCCATCCTGCCCGTGGATGGGGGATGGCTGGCCCGCTGACCGAGCGCCCCATCAACGGCCGGGTGCGTGGCAACCTGGACCTGCTCGGCGAACTCCTCGCCGAGGCCATCGCCTATCTGGACGGTGAGGACAGCGCCCGGCTGGTGGAGACTGCCCGCGCCACGGCGGCCGGCGGCGATCAAGCCTCCCACCTGGGCTTCCTGTTCACCGCGGTCACCCCGGCCGAGGCCAGCCTGCTGGCCCGCGCCTTCGCCTGCGCCTCGATGCTGGCCAACATCGGCGAAGATGTCGCCGGCCGCCGCCGAGAGGCCGAAGCCGAAAGCCTGGCGGGCGCCGCCACCCTGGCCTCGGCCGTGGCCGAACTCGGTGAGGCCGGCCGGAAGGCGCTGGACAGCCTTTCGGTGACCCCGGTGCTGACCGCCCATCCCACCGAGGTGCGCCGCCGCGCCCTGGTCGAGCGGCAGTCGGAGATCGCGCGGCTGATGGCCCTGCGCCAGCACCGCAGCCGCCCGGACGTTCAGGCGCGCCTGCGCGAGGATCTGTTCCGCGAGGTGGCGCTGCTCTGGCGCACCCGCCTCTACCGGCCCGAAAAGATCACTGTAGGCGACGAGATCCGCAACGCCCTGTCCATCGTCCGCACCGCCATCCTGCCGGCGCTGGTCGAACTCTACGACCGTTGGGACCAGGCGTTGGACGTCGAGCTCGGCCCCGTCCTCAAGCTCGGCACCTGGCTGGGCGGAGACCGGGATGGCCACCCCGGGGTCGGCGCCGACACGCTTGCACTCGCCTTGCGCAGCCAGGCGCGGATCATCCTCGACCATTATGCCGGCGAGGTGCGGCGGCTGTGGTCCGACCTGGCCATCTCCACCGCCTACGGCCCGGCCTCCGAGGCGCTCCAGGCCCTGGCCATGCAGGCCGATCAGCCCAGCGTCCACCGTCTCGACGAGCCCTATCGCCTGGCCTTCGAACGCATCTTCGACCGCCTCTGCGCCACCTCTCTGAAGCTGACCGGCGCGCGTGTGGCCTTCGCCGTGGCCGACCCGGACGGTCCGGCCTACGGCGCGCCCGAGGAATTCCTCGTCGACCTGGAGGTGATCCACGCCTCGCTGGAGAGCCATGGCGGCGCCCGGCTGGTCGGTGGGCGGCTCAAGACCCTGCAGGCGGTGGGCAGCGCCTGCGGCTTCCACCTCCTGGCCGTCGACCTGCGCCAGAACGCCGACGTTCATGAGCGGGTGGTCGCCGACCTGCTGGCCCAGGCCGGGGAGACCGAACACTATCTCGACCTCGACGAAGAGGCCCGGGTCACCCTCCTGCTGGAGGAGCTGGCTACCCGCCGTCCCCTGCGCTCGCCGTTCACGGCCTATGGAGAGGAGACGGCGCGTGAGTTGGCCATCATCGACGCTGCCGCCAAGGCTATCGCCGACTACGGCCCGGCGGCGATCGGCGCCTACGTCGTCTCCAAGACCGCCAGCCTCTCCGACATGCTGGAGCCCCTGGTCCTGCTCAAGCAGGCCGGCCTGGTCTGGGGCGGGGAGGAGCCGCGCGCGGCCGTGCGGGTCAGCCCCTTGTTCGAGACCATCGGCGACCTGGAGGCCGGTCCCGGCATCCTTCGCCAGTGGCTCGAAACCCCGGCCGCCCGGTCGCTGCTGGGCGACGGGGCGGTGCAGGAGGTGATGGTCGGCTACAGCGACAGCAACAAGGACGGAGGTTATGTGGCCAGCCGCTGGGGCGTGGCGCGGGCGGCCAGCGCCCTGGCCGAGGAAGGCGACCGACTGGGCGTCGGTCTGCGGATCTTCCACGGTCGCGGCGGATCGGTCGGGCGCGGCGGGGGTCCTGCCGCCGAGGCCGTGCTGGCTCAGCCGCCGGGAACGGTGCAGGGCCGGCTGCGGATGACCGAGCAGGGGGAGATGATCTTCCGCCGCTTCGGCGACCAACAAACCGCCCGCCGCAACTTGGAAGGCCTGACGTCGGCCGTTCTCACCGCGACCGCCCGACCGCGGCCCTCGGAGGCCGGAGCGGCCACGGCGGCGATGGACGCCCTGGCGGCCGGCGCGTTCGCCCACTACCGAGCGCTGGTCTACGACACGCCCGGGTTCGAGGATTTCTTCTGGTCGGCCACCCCGATCGCCGAGATCGTCACCCTCAACATCGGTAGCCGCCCGGCCTCCCGCACCAAGAGCCGCCGCATTGAGGATCTGCGCGCCATCCCGTGGGTGTTCAGCTGGTCGCAGGCGCGGGTCATGCTGCCCGGCTGGTACGGCCTGGCCGGCGGCGCGGCGCGGGCGGGTCTGGAGGCGGGACGGCTGGCGGAGCTGGCCGGGGAATTCGAGATCGTCGAGACCTTGCTGTCGAACATGGAACTGGCCCTGGCCCAGAGCGACATGGACCTGGCCGCCCGCTATGCGGCGCTGTGCGATGACGCGTCGGCCGGCCCCATCTTTGATGAAATCCGTCGGGAGCACGACGCGGCCGTGGACCTGGCCCTGGCGATCCGGGGCGGGACGGCGCTGCTCGACGACCGGCCGGAGCTGGCGGAGTCGGTGGCGTTGGCCGCCGGTTCGGTGAGGCCGCTCAACCATTTGCAGCTGGAGCTTCTCTCGCGCCGACGGGGCGGAGATGACAGCGAGGAGACCCGCCTGGCGATCCAGCTGACGGTCACCGGAATCGCGGCGGGGCTGCGGAACACGGGCTAGGGTTCAGATCAGGCTGGCCAGGTATTCCTCCAGGTTCGTCCAGCCATCGCCGTCCTTGTCCAGCGCTCCATCGGCAGCGTCTGACGCGTTTAGTGCGTTTGCCCGCTCCCACGCATCCGCCATCCCGTCGCGATCCATGTCCGCCGGGGGTGAGCCGCCGTTCAGCGCCGGCCAGCCGCCGACGTCCTTCTGGCTGTCGATCTGGCGGCCGGTTCCCGAGCGCACGCCCGCCAGGATTCGGAGATCGACCGGGTCGCGGACCCTGGACGCGCCGGCCTGGGCCAGCACCGCATCCTGGGCTTCCAGCGGGCCGGTCGTGTGGATGCCCGAGGCGGCCAGTGGGCCGGCGGCGCGGTAGTCTGCCGGGGGCTTGCAGCCAGCCAGGCTCCAAGGATCGGCGGGGACCTTGCCCGCCATGGCGTTGTCGGCGAACCAGGCGCGGGAGAGGCTGTTCTGTTCACAGAAGGCGAGGGCGCCCTTGCCGTCGGGGCCGGGCAGGTAGGCGTTGCCGACGAAGTCGTAGGACGAATGGGCGGCCTCATCGGCGTTGTAGCCGGCGGCCTCGCCACCCCAGTTGTAGAAGACGTTGTTGCGGAACTCGAAGAAGCCGCCGACCGGGTCAACCTCCGGGCCGTTGTAGTTGCCCGGCCGGGGCATGCGGGCGAGGTGGTTGGCCCAAAGGTTATGATGGAAGCTCATCCTCGCGCCATGTCCGCCCCGGATCAGACTGCCGTAGCCGTGTCGGCCCTTGTCGTGGACCGAGCGATTCAGACTCTCGGCAATCAGGCTCCATTGGACGGTGACGTCGTAAACGCCGCTCTCGGGCGGGTCATAGCGACTGCCCACCGACAGGGTTTCGTCCACCGACCAGCTGGCCGAGAGGTGGTCCAGGATGATGCGACGGCCGCGCGAGACGGTGACCGCGTCCTCCTGCACCCCTGATTCATCGCCCAGCCTCACCCGCAGATAGCGGATCACCACGTCGTCGGCGGCGATGACCAGCGGCTGGTCGGCCAGGGTGATTCCCGCGCCCGGCGCGGTCTGGCCCGCGATGGTGATACGGCCGCGGGATATCTTGAGAGGCGATTTCAACCGGATGGTCCCGGCCGTTTCGAACACCACCGTGCGCGGCCCTTTCGCCTCCACAGCGGCCCGCAGGCTTCCCGGTCCGGAGTCGGCCAAGGTGGTGACATGAAACACGGCTCCGCCCCGGCCGCCCTGGGCGAACCGGCCATGACCCTCCGCGCCGGGGAAGGCGATCTGGGGGGCATCCGAGGCCGTCGCGGGCGCCGCCGCCAGCAGGGCGCAGCTGAGAATGATGGGCGGGAACACCTTCAACTGTGGCTCTCCTGTGGCGGGAAGTTGCCCGAGGGGGGTTGCCAAATCCGACGGAACCGGGATATCACTGGCGATGATACCGGTGTCAACGATCTTTCGTTCACGTATGACACCGGTGTCATGTCTCCGCGAAGTTTCAGTGCGCGGGCGGGTCGGGGACAAGGGAACGTGGTAACGCAATCGGCGGCATGAGACCGCGGACGCGCTGAAGGGGAGGCAGTTACATGTCCAATCGGAATCACTCGCGGGCGTTCGCTCTGCGCTTCGGCGCCTCGCTGGCGGCCATGACGATGGCGCTCGGCGCCGCCGGCGTCGCCGCGGCTCAGGAAGCGCCCGCCGACGAGAACGAAGTGGAGGAGGTGCAGATCACCGGCTTCCGCGGGGCCCTGGCCAGCGCCGTCGAGATCAAGCGCAACGAGACGACGGTGGTCGACTCGATCAAGGCCGAGGACATCGCCGATTTCCCCGACCTGAACCTGGCCGAATCCATCCAGCGGATCCCAGGCGTCTCCATCGACCGTGACGCCGGCGAGGGCCGCTCGATCACTGTTCGCGGCCTGGGCTCGGACTTCACCCGCACCCGCATCAACGGCATGGAGGCCCAGGCCACCACCGGCGGCACCGACAGTTCGGGCGGCGCCAACCGCGGCCGCGGCTTCGACTTCAACGTCTTCGCCTCTGAGCTGTTCAACAGCATCACCATTCGCAAGACCGCCGCCGCTGAGACCGAGGAAGGCTCGCTGGGCGCCACGGTCGACCTGCGCACCACCCGGCCGTTCGACTATGACGGCTTCCAGATGGCGATGAGCGCCCAGTATGGCGTCAACGACCTGTCGGAAGAGTGGGACCCGCGCCTGGCCTTCCTGGTCAGCAACACCTTCATGGACGACAAGATCGGCGTCCTGGCCTCCGTGGCCTACAGCGAGCGCAGCCTGTTGGAAGAGGGCTTCTCCTCGGTGCGATGGGAGCGGGGCACCGACAACGGCGGCTTCTGCTCGCCGCTGGGTTTTGCCCCCCAGAACCCCACGAACAGCGGCTCGACCGGGTCCAGCGCCGCCAACTGCGCCACCGGCGTGCCGCGTCCGGCCAATACGGCCTCGAACAACACCGCTTATACGCTGGCCAACAACGCCAGCGTCTTCCACCCCCGCCTGCCGCGCTATGGCCGGCTGGTGCATGAACAGGAGCGTTTGGGCTTCACGGGCTCCATTCAATTCAAGCCCACCGACGACAGCACCTTCAGCTATGACATCCTGTATTCGAAGCTGGACGCCACGCGTCAGGAAAACTTCCTGGAAAGCCTGTCGTTCAGCCGCAACGCCGCGGCCGGAGGCAAGACTCAGATCCACGTGCGCGATGCGGTCGTGGAGAACAATGAGCTGGTCTATGGCGTCTTCGACAACGTCGATGTGCGCTCCGAGCAGCGCTATGACGAGCTGAGCACCGAGTTCGTCCAGCACACCCTGACCTTTGACCACCGCTTCAACGAGCGGTTCAAGATGCGGGCCTTCATCGGCCAGGCGACGTCGAAGTTCGAGAACCCGGTACAGACCACGGTCACCCTCGACCGCCAGAACATCCAGGGCTTCAGCTGGGACTTCCGCGGCAACCGTAACACCCCGCTGATCGACTATGGCTTCGACGTCGCCAATCCGGCCAACTGGGACTGGCGGGCGGTCGGCTCCTCGGTGCCGCGCTCGGAAATCCGCATCCGCCCCAATGGCGTGGACACCGAGTTCCAGTCGGCCCAACTCGACTTCACCTTCGATGCCTATGACTGGCTGACCCTGAAGTTCGGCTACAATTACAAGACCTACGAGAGCGACTCCTACGAGTTCCGGCGGGCCGATGAAACCGTGGTGCCGGCCCTGCCGGGCGGAACGACGGTGGCGGATATCTCCACCCTGCTGACCGGCTACGGCAGCAACCTGGGCCAGCCGGGCGCCAACGACCGCAGCTGGGTGGTGCCGAACCTCAACGCCATCGCCAAGCTGTTCGACATCTACTGCAACTGCAACACCGGCGTTGCGGGCGGTGACTTCACCCTGACCAGCATCACTAACGGCAACGCCCGGGGCGGCAACCGCTTCATCCGCGAAGAAGACCGGGCCTGGTACATCCAGGGCGATTTCCGGTTCGACCTGTTCTGGGACATGAACCTGCGCGGCAACCTGGGCATTCGGGGCGTGAACACCAACCTCTACGCCCAGGGCTACAGCTCGACCGGCGGTGGGACCCGGGTGTTCGGTTCGCACGAGTACGACAACTACCTGCCGTCGCTGAACCTCGCTTTGAATGCCACCGACAACTTCATCGTTCGCTTCGGCGCGGCGAAGGTCATGGCGCGGCCCCAGATCGGCAACACCCTGGCCGGGACCAACTACCTGGTGCCGACCACCTCGCTGAGCGCCACCGGTCCGAACTTCACCGCCTCGATCGGCAACGTGAAGCTGGAGCCGTTCCAGGCCAATACCTACGACCTCAGCTTCGAATGGTACTTCGCGCCGGAAAGCCTGCTGTCTGTGGCCTTCTTCTACAAGGACATCGACACCTACATTCAGATCATCCGCCAGGATCTTCCCTACACGGACCTGACGGCCCTGAACCCCAGCGCCTTCGCTCCGGGCTTCTGCCTGCTGGCCAACAGCTGCAGCCCCTCGACCGTCTTCCAGCTGACCAGCGCGGTGAACACCGAGGGCGGCCCGCTGCAAGGCTTCGAAATCAGCTATCAGCAGCCTTTCACCTTCCTGCCGGGCCCGCTCGAGAACCTCGGCATCCAGCTGAACTACACCTACGTGAAGTCCGAGATCGACTACTGCAACAACGCCCTGTGCTCCTCGGTCGTGACCGATGACCTCGTGAACCTGTCGCCCAAGGCCTACAACGCCACCCTCTACTACGAGGACGACCGGTTCAGCGCCCGGATCAGCGGCTCCTACCGCGACGGCTACCTGCAGAACGTGCCGGGGCGGAACGGCAACCTGACCGAGGGCAAGACGGAGACCTTCAATGTCGACGCCTCGGCCAGCTTCAAGATCACCGACAAGCTGATGGTCACCGTCGAGGGGCTGAACCTCACCGACGAGTTCAACCGTCAGTGGGTCGGAGGCGACGGGCGCGAAAGCACCTCTGTCTATCACCACACCGGCCGTCAGGTTTATTTCGGCCTTCGGTACAGCTTCTAACCTCCTTGCGCGAACTGGGCGCCGGGATGTGACCCGGCGCCCACCTTTTTCAAGTTAGGTTGGCGCCCCCAAGAGTAAGGAGAGCGCGCGATGACTCACGACCGGATGTCCGTCCTGACGGCCATGATGAAGCAGGGGGTGATCCCGGTCTTCTACCACCCGGACCCGGAGGTCTGCATCCAGGTCATCCAGGCCTGCGCCAACGCCGGCGCGCCCTGCATCGAGTTCACCAACCGGGGCGACTTCGCCTCCCACGTCTTCCTCGAGGTGGCCCGCCACTTCGCCAAGGCGGATCCGCGCGTGATCATGGGCGTCGGCTCGGTGGTCGATGCGCCGACGGCCGGCATCTACATCGCCAATGGGGCTAAGTTCGTGGTCGGGCCGATCCTCAACGCCGACGTGGCCAAGGTCTGTAATCGGCGGATGATCCCATACAGCCCGGGCTGCGGCTCGGCCTCTGAGATTTCCTACGCCCAGGAACTGGGCTGCGAGATCGTCAAGGTGTTCCCGGGGACGCAGGTCGGCGGGCCGGAGTTCGTCAAGGCGGTGCTGGGGCCGATGCCCTGGACCCGGATCATGCCGACCGGCGGGGTCGATCCCACCGAGGACAGCGTCAAGGCCTGGTTCGGCGCCGGCATCGTGGCGGCCGGCATGGGATCGAAGCTGATCACCCAGGCCCTGCTCGACGCCAAGGACTGGGCCGGGATCGAGGCCAAGGTCCGTGACACGGTTCAGCTGATCGAAAAACACAGGAAGACATGAGCGACATCCTCGACATCCGCCCCGCCGCCGACTGCCGCTGGGATTGCGTCTCGTTCGGCGAGGTAATGCTGCGCTTCGACCCGGGCTTCGGACGGGTGCGCAACTCGCGGCAGTTCCACGTCTGGGAAGGCGGCGGGGAGTACAACGTCGCCCGCGCCATGCGGAAGACCTGGGGCAAGCGGTCGTCTGCCGTGACGGCGCTGCCGGTCAACGACCTTGGATGGTTGGTCGAGGACCTGATGATGCAGGGCGGGGTGGACACCAGCCACCTGATCTGGCGCGAGTTCGACGGCATCGGCCGGAACACCCGCGTCGGCCTTAACTTTACCGAGAAGGGCTTCGGGGTGCGGGCGGCCCTCGGCTGCTCCGACCGCGCCAACAGCGCCGCCAGCCAGATCGCGCCGGGCGAGGTCGACTGGGACCGGCTGTTCGGCGAGGAAGGCGTTCGCTGGTTCCACACCGGAGGCATCTTCGCGGCCCTGGCGCCCAACACCGCCCAGGCGGTGATCGAGGCGGTCAAGTCGGCCCGCAAGCACGGGACTATCGTCTCCTACGACCTCAACTACCGGGCCAGCCTGTGGAAGAGCCAGGGCGGCAAGCCCGGCGCCCAGAAGGTCAACCGCGAGATCGCCCAGTACGTCGATGTGATGATCGGCAACGAGGAGGACTTCACCGCCTGCCTTGGCTTCGAGGTCGAGGGCCTGGACGAGCATATCAGCGCCATCGACCCGGCCAACTTCAAGACCATGATCGCTACGGCGGTGAAGGAGTTCCCGAACTTCAAGGTCGCCGCCACCACCCTGCGCAACGCCAAGACCGCGTCGATCAATGACTGGTCGGCCATCCTTTGGGCCGGCGGCGAGTTCTACGCCTCGCAGATGCGGGAGAATCTCGAGATCTACGATCGCGTGGGCGGGGGCGACGGCTTCGCCTCCGGGCTCGCCTATGGTTTTCTGGAAGGGAAGGGACCGCAGGCGGCGGTCGAGTACGGCGCCGCGCATGGCGCGCTGGCGATGACCACCCCGGGCGACACCTCGATGGTGCGGGCGTCCGAGGTCGAGGCGGTGATGCACGGCAAGGGGGCCCGGGTCATCCGCTGAAGCCCAAAAGAAAACGCCCCGGAGTTTCCTCCGGGGCGCTTCACGTTGGGCAAGGGACCCTAGCGGGTGATGACCTCGAAGATCAGGCCAGTCGCGATGGCGGCCAGGATGAAGTCGTCGCCCGAGCGGTACCAGTAGTAGCCGCGCGGCGGGGCCCGCAGACGGTAACGACCGTAGTCGTTGATCCGGTAGCTGTTCGAGCGGTAGTAGCCCGGCAGATAGGAACCACGACGCCAGGCGGCGTAGCCCGGACGGTAGTAGGGATCGTTGTAGTAGGCGCTCGGCGGCGGGCCGTAGTGCCAGCGGTTGCGATAGTAGTAGCCATTGTGCCGGCGGTTATCCCAGCGCGCCTCGCGACGGTCGTCCCGGCGGTCGCGGCGGTAGTCACGGCGATCGTCACGACGGTCCCAGCGATCCTCGCGCCGGTCCTGGCGACGATCCTGACGGTCTTCGCGGCGCTCCCAGCGGTCACGAGGCTGGGCGTCGGCGGTAGAGGCAGCGGCCAGGATGGGTCCGGAGACGCAGGCGGCGGCGGCCAGGCTGAGCAGGAGACGTTTCATGTCGACATCCTCCTTTAGGTCGACTGGCGATCCTGGGGATCGCGGGAATGGCCCTCGACAGACGGTCAGGATGACTGGGCCTGTCTGAACCCGGCCTGAACGAGCCTGTCAGGTTAACCGTTCCAAACCCGGCGCCACTAAATCCTTACCGGCCGGTCAGTCCGGTAACCCCGTCGCAACGCCGGTAAACGCAACTTTTCCAGCTGATTACCAGCAAACTAACGCGCGCAAAGTATTTCGCCAGAAATCGCACAAATTGTCGCGGGTCGCTTTGCGGTTAACCTTGCTTTCACGTGGCGGGCTCTTTTTTCGTACCCGTGATCAACACGAACGGGCCGCCAGAACGGCGCCAAGCACGGGATAGGACGTCATGATGACGAGCCACGAGACCGAAACCCTTCTGCCCCTGCCGGGGCCGCAATCGACCGGCGACGAGCTGTTCCGGATGGGCATGCTCTATTCGACCGGCCAGGGCGGGGCGCCGCTGGACTATGTTTCGGCGCACATGCTGTTCAACCTCGCCGCCATGCGCGGCTCGGAGGAGGCCCGCCTCTACCGCAAGGAACTGAGCCAGGAGATGGCCTCGGACGAGGTCGCCGAAGCCCAGCGTCAGGCGCGCGAATGGTTGGCCAGGGCCTGAGGCGAAGCGCCTAGGCGAACTCAGCGGTTATTGTTGCCGTTGAGGTCGTAGCTGAGCCCGAAGCTGATCGGGATCAGGTCCTTGAAGTACTGCTGCAGGAAGAGGTTGGCCTCGGCGATCTCGCTCCTGGGCACATAGACGATGTCGAACCGGCGCAGCGGGACCAGATCGGATCCGCCTTGGAACGACCCCTTCAAAAGATCCACCGTCCGCCGCATGAAGCGCCCGTCGGGGCCGCGGCGCAGGATGACCACCTCGCGTCGCTTGGCGCTGACGCGGAAGCCGCCGGCCTGGATGATGGCCTGCAGCGAGTTGATGTCGCCGGGCATGTCGTAGACGCCGGGCTTGTCGACCTCCCCCCCCACGAATACCCGCAGCGGCTGGGCCGTCTTCACCGACACCATGGTGTCGGGACGCAGCAGGTCGCGCGAATAGGCCTGGGTCAGGATAGCGTTCAGCTCGGGCACGGTGCGGTCGGCGACCATCACTGGGCCGATCAGCGGCAATGAGACGCGGCCGTCCGGCTGGATGATGGCCGTCTTGTTCAGCTCCGGCGCTGAGGGCACCACGATCTCCAGCTCATCGCCGGGATAGGTGCGATAACTCGGCTCGGCGTCGCTCCAATCGGCATAGGCGATATCGGGGAACTGGCTGTTGCTGCGCGGCGGGTCCGGCTGGCGGCGATCCTTAGCCCCGCCGAACGGCCATTGGGCGCCGGCAGGTGAGGCCATGGCCACCCCGGCGAGGGTCAACAGGACGATTCCGGTGCGCGCGCGGCCCATGACCCAACCGTTAAGGAGAATGGGTAACGGACCATTAACGGCGACCTCCCAGGGTGCATGGGCAGGACCAGAAAAAGGTCCCAAGGGATTCGCATGGCCACCGCCGCCAGCACATGGACGATGGTTCCGCACGACCCGCCGGCGCGCGCCGACTGGGCCGGGCGGCCGCGCTATGCGCCGAGTGACTTCGTCACGCTGCTGTGGCGCGAGAAGGGGCTGATGCTGGCGGTCTTCCTGCTGATCTTCCTGATCGGAGCCGGCTTCGCCTTCACCCTCAAGAAGTCCTACACGGCCGGCTCCAGTGTCTTGGTCCAGCTCGGCCAGGAATATGTCTACGAGCCCCGCGCCGGGGATGCCGCCCGCGGGGCGGTGCCGGACGTCGACGGACTGGTCGCCTCGGAAACCGAAATCCTGATGAGCGCCCAACTGCGCGAGCGCACCTTGCGCAAACTGGGCCTCGGCGCGGTCTATCCCAAGGCCGGGGCCGAGTACGACGCCGCCTCGGCCGCCGACAAGCCGCTGATCATGGCCAAGGCCGTCCAGGACATGGGCGAGAACATGAATGTCGCCGCCACGCCGGCCAATCCGGTGGTGCGGATCAGCTTCGAGCATGACGACCCGGTCGTCGCGGCTCGGACGCTCAATGCGTTTCTTGAGGAATACCTCATTTACCGCCGTACCGTCCTGATCCAGCCGGCGTCGCCGGCGCTGGAGCGCCAGCGGGCGTTGTTCGAGGACCGGCTGGGCCAGGCGGACGCCGCCTACCAGGAGTTCCTGGCCAACAACAATCTCGGCGACTTCGCCGCCACCAAGACCAGCCTGACCCAGCTCATCGGCCAGCTCGAAGGCCAGAAGTACACCATCGAGGCGGAGCTGCAGCAGCGCCAGGGCCGCCTGGCCTCGCTCGACGCCCAGCTGGCTCAGGTGGCGCCGGAGATCGGCCTCTATCGCGACGCCAACATGGCCGACGCCAACAAGCTGGCCGAGCTGAAGATGAAGCGCGAAGACCTGCTGAGCCGCTACAAGCCGACCAGCATCGAGGTGCAGAACGTCGAAGCCCAGATCCGCCAGCTGGAGACCGGCATGGCCGCCGGGCGCACCGCCGCGCCGGGCGCGCAACGCACCGGCGTCAACCCGGTCTACCAGACCCTGCAGACTGAAAAGATCCAACTTGCCGCCGAGATCGCCGCCCTGCGCAGCCACCGCGACGCCAACACCGCCCAGTACGCCGAGGCCACCGCCCAGCTGCAGCGCATGGCCGAGCTGGAGCCGGAATTCACCGACCTGACCCGCGACCGCGAGATCCTTCAGAGCAGCGTCCGGGATTTCAGCGTCAAGCAGCAACAGGACGAGGCTGCCCGGATGATCGCCGGCGAGACCAACGACAACATCCGCATCGTCGAACGCGCCAGCCCGCCGCCGAAGGGCGCCAGCCTGCGCCGGCCGGTGCTGATGCTGGCCTTCCTGTTCGCGGCCTTCTCGGCGCTGTGCGCCGGGCTGCTGCGCATGTTCCTGCGGCCGGGGATGCCCACGCCCGCATCGGCGGCGCGCACACTCGATCTGCCGGTGCTGGGTGCGGCGCCGGTGAAGGCGCGCTGAGCCCCAGGATGGATTAGGGTTCAAGCCGCAGTACGCGTGGCGATTCGACGAATGGTGGACCTGAGCGGCGAGATGGGAGGGCTGTGGGCGTCGCTTGGCGCGCCCGCCCCCGGCCGTGCGCGCGTCATCCAGTTCGCCGCCGCTCATCGCGGCGAGGGCACCTCGACCATCGCCCGCGAGTTCGCCCGCTTTGCCGCCCGGCGGGCCGGCAAGACGGTCTGGCTGGTCGACCTGGACCTCCAGGGCTCGCCGCAGCACGCTGCCATCGCCGCCGACCCGGACCTCTACGGTCCCCTCGGCCAGCCGGTTTCGGCCAGCCCGGACGGCAGCATGTTCCTCGCCGTCCAGCCGCCGCAGCGGGGAACCGATGGCAAGCCGGTCCCCGACGCCCTGTACGTCCAGGCCTATTCGGTGGGCGGGCCCCGCTGGTGGGTTACCCGCTTTCGCCGTGAGGTGCTCAAGGGCCGCCAGACGGTGCATGTGCTGCCCGGCGCCGACTACTGGAACGCGCTGCGCAAGCATGCCGACCTGGTGGTGATCGACGCGCCGTCGGCTGACCGCTCCCAGGCAGCCACGACCCTGGCCCCATTCATCGACCAGACGGTGCTGGTGGTCGCCGCCGACCAGGCCGACGTCCGCGGCCCCGCCCAGCTGCGCGATGCCATCACCACCGCGGGAGGGCGATGCGCCGGGGTGTTCTTCAACAGGGCCCAGGTCGAGGCGCCCGGCTTTCTGCGGCGGCTATTACCGTGACCTACGCGGCCTGGCAGCCGCCGCAACGCGCCGCGCCCACCCATCGGGCCGACATGTTCGACTGGCTGGCTTTCGGGTTGGCGGTGTTCATGCTGGTCATCCATAGCCAGGGCTGGATCCTGCCCCTGGTGGGTGAGACGTTCGACGAGGGCAGCTCGGCCCTGGTCCGCAACGCCTATCTGCCGGCCTACGCGGCGGGTATCCTGCTGCTGGCCATGAGCCTGGGCGAGAGCATCAAGGGGGTGCTGCGCCAGCCTTTCCTGGTGCTGATCATGCTGGTGGCGGCGGCCTCGATGCTCTGGTCGCTGTCGCCGGACGCCACCATGCGCCGACTGGTCGCGCTCTACGCCACCACCCTGGCCGGGATCGTTATCGCGGCCCGATACCGCTGGGCGACCCTGGCGGAGGTGATGGGGGCGGCGTTTGCCATCCTGGCGGTCGGCTCGCTGCTGCTGATCCTGGCCATGCCCTCGCTCGGCAAGATGCAGACCCTGTTCCCTGGCGCCTGGCGCGGGCTTTGGATGGAGAAGAATTCGCTTGGCGGCAACATGGCCATGGGCTTCGCCATCCTGGCGGCGGCGGCCATGCTGGTTCCCAAGCGGCGCTGGCTCTGGGGCGGCCTCGCGGGCCTGGCGCTGCTGCTCGTGTTGATGTCGACCTCGAAGACGGCGCTGGTCTCCCTGGCCTTGGGCTGCGGAGCACTGGCCTTCATCTGGATCGTGAGGCGAGGGCCGGCCTCGGCGACCATGGCCACCTGGGCGGCGGTGGTCGGGGCGGCGCTGCTGGCCGCCTTCCTGATCTTCGCCGCCGACGTCTTCCTGGGGTACCTTGGCAAGGACGCCACCCTGACCGGCCGGACCAAAATCTGGGCGGCGATCTGGACCCAGATCCAGGAGCGACCCTGGACCGGCTACGGCTATGCGGCGGTGTGGGACGACAAGTCCGGCTGGGGTCCGCTGGCCTGGATCACCCGCGACGCGGGGTTCAAGGCCAGCCACGCCCACAACGCCTGGCTCGAACAGTGGCTGGGCATGGGCTATGTCGGTCTGGCGGCTTGGGCGCTGTTCTACCTGCAGACCATGGGCGCGGCGGTCGTCGCCACCTTCCGCGAAAAGGGCGCCTACCTCGCGCTGCCGTTCCTGGTCATCTACAGCCTCACCACCCTGACCGAGAGCTTCGCGGTCTCGTACAACGACTTTCGCTGGGTGATCTTCGTGGCCTTGGCGGTGAAGCTGGCCCTGCCGGACCGCGACCAGGCCTAGAGACCGGCGCGCGCGGCGCCCTGCGCCATCGTCACGACATCGAACCCGCCCGCCTCGGCGGCCAGCCGCGCCAGGGCGTCCGGCGTGCAGCCCCAGGCGGAGGGGGCCTCCGCCACGTCGTGGGTGTAGAGGATCAGCCAGGCCTTGCGCTGGGCGGCGCGCGCCATCCAGGCGCGGGCGCGAGCCTCGCCGTCCGCGCCCTCGATGCCGACGGCCGGCAGCTGGTTGGCGTCAGCGCCGCTTTCGACCAGGCCGGCCTGGACGGTGCGCAGGGTCTTGAAGCGCTCGCCCAGCGCGCGCTTGGCCGAGAAGGAAACGTCGCCATAGGGGTAGGCGAAGCTGACCGGCGCCGGGGCGCCGCGCTCGGCCAGGGCTGCGCCATTGCGATCGACATCGGCGGCGATCGTCGCGCGGTCGGCCTGGCCGCAGTCGAGATGGCTGTAGGTGTGGCACGCGACCTCATGGCCCGCGGCGACGAGACGGCGGGCGTCCTCTGACGAGCCGTAGCGGCCCATGGGGCCTTCGCCGTCCTCAAGCCCGGCGCAGATGTAGAAGGTCCCGCGCAGGCCGGCTGCCTCCAGCACCTGGGCGCCGGCCAGGGCGGCGGTGGCCGGGACGTCGTCGAAGCTGAAGGTCAGCATCGGGCGGTCAAGCGCGAGGGTGAGGGGCTTGCGGTAGGCCAGGCGGGTGTAGCGGCGGCGCAGCTTGCCGCGCAGCGAGCGGTCGGCCGAATAGGCTTCCATCAGACGACCTCCGCATAGAGGGCGGCGCGGTAGAGCCGCATGGCGAAGGCGCGGGCCTTGGGCGGAAGGGGCTCGGCCATTGCGGCGGCCCTGGCGGCAGCGCGCAGAAGGGCGCGGCCCGGCAGGCGGCGGATGGCGCGGGCAACCTTGAAGCTGGCGTATCCGGAGACCACCTCCGGATGCGCCTCGACCACCCGGGCGAAATTGGCGGCCGACTGCTCGTACTTGCGGGCCAGGGTGGCGGCGGTGTCCAGCCCGATGTGGCTGGCCGGAATATGGGGGTGCAGGATCGGGTGCTCGCGGGCCACCCGCATCCCCCATTCGACATCCTCCCAGCCCCAGCCGGTGAACCGCTCGTCGAAGGCGATGGCGTCGAAGACGTCGCGGCGGACCAGCAGGTTGGAGGTGAACAGGTGTTTCTCCGGCGCCTCGGCCCGCTGGGCCGGCGGCAGGCAGTCGCTGCGTAGGGCCAACGCCCGGTGCAGGGCGTGTTCGCGGCGCGCGGGTGTCCGGTCGAAGGAGAAGCCGCCGAAAGCGACGGCGGGGTTCTGCGCCGTGATCAAGGCCAGCCAGTCGGCGATGAAGGCCGGGCTGTCGGGCAGCATGTCGGCATCGAGGAACAGCAGGTGCTTGGCGCGCGACTGGGCGGCGAGCCGGTTGCGGCCCTTGGCTCGGCCGACATTGGCGGCCAGCTTCACGAACCGCGCGGGAGCGGGCAGGGCCTGGACGGCTTCGGAGACGCGGGTCGCCAGGGCGGGGTCCTTCCCGCCATCGTCGAGCAGGACAATCTCGATGTGGGAAGACTGGGCGGCGAGTTCCTGGGCCAGTTGGACCGGGTCATCGCCGAGGAAGGGGATCAGCACCGACAGGCGCGGCTTGGCAGCGTCCCACAGGGGGTTGTCGATGGTCCAGTCCTGGGCCGGGGCTGTCATGCGGCGGCCCTCGGGCGCAGGGTGGCGAGCAGGGTCTTGCCATGGGTGCGCAGGCCGCCCGCGTCGAGCAGCCAGGCCGCGAGGCCGAAGGTGGCGGCGCCCAGGCCGGCCTTGAGGAACAGTTCGGGGACTTCGTCCATGTCCGGCAGGTTGACGACCACCAGGGCCATTGGGACGCAGGCCAGGGCGGTCCGGATGAAGGTGTCCACCGGGATCGGCAGGTCCAGGACGCGCCGACCGAGGACCAAGGACGCCGCCGCGCCCACGGCATAGCTGGCGGTGGTCGCCCACATGGCGCCGTCGAGGCCGAAGCGCGGGACCAGCACGAAGTTGAGCACCAGGTTCAGCCCCGCCGGCAGGGTCATGGCGGCCATCAACAGGCCCGTGCGGCGGCCCAGGGTAAAGGCTTGGTGCAGGTAGTAGGTGGTGACCCCGGAGAAGAATCCGCCCACGGCGATCCAGGGCACGACCTTGGCGGCGCCCTGGGCCAGGGCCGGGCCGATCAGCAGTTCGGACAGAGGCAGGGCGACCAGGGCCAGGCCGACGGTGGCCGGCAGGGTCAGCAGGACCATGAAGCTGGCCTGGTCGCGGGCCGGCTGCCGCAGCGCCTCGAGCCCGCCGCGCTCGAAGGCGGCGACCAGGGCCGGGCCGCCGGCCATGCCCAGCCAGACGAAGACCACGTCCAGGGTGCGGTTCGCGAGGCTGTAGCCAGCGTGATAGACCCCTACCGCCTCCTCGCCGAGCACCGCGCCGAGCACGAAGCGGTCGGTGCTGGCGATGACCAGCGACAGGATCAGAGAGAGGGAGATCGGCACCCCGTATCCGGCATACTCGCGGGTTCGGCGCTGTTGCCAATGGCCGCCGGCCATCAGCCTGCGCTCGCCGGGGAGGACGAAGACCAGACAGATAGCGGCAATGGCGGCCGAACCGATCAGCGGCGAGGCGCCGCCCAGGCCCATGGCCGCCAGCGCCGCGCCAACGGCGAAGCCGCCGATGGTCTGTACGATGTCGAGGGTGGCGGCGGAAGCGACCTCACCGTCGGCGCGCCGGCGTTCCTGGGCGAGCTTGATGCAGCTGCGGAACAGGATGGCGGCCAGACCGGCGCTGACCGCGACCTTGAGCTCCGGGTTCATAGGCGCGGCCCAGACCACCGCGCCGGCCAGAACGGGGAACCCCAGCCCCAGCATCGACCAGGCCCGGTAAAGGGTCATCATATGATCGGCGACCTCGCCCCGCTCGCGGGCCTGGGCCTGAAACCGGGCCATGGCGGCCTCTGTCCAGGTGAAAAGGGCGGTGTGGGCCAGGACCATGCCGGAGTAGGCCAGGGCGTAGACGCCATAGTCCTCCGGCGTCAGCAACCGGGTGAAGACAACGATCGTCAGCAGCCCGACCAGGCCCTGGGCCAGGTTGACGGGCAGATAGCCGAGGACGCCACGCCAGAACATCGGCCTACCGCACCACGTGCCGGTCGCCCAGCAGGCAGGGAATGGTCATGGCCATGATGTAGAGGTCGAGCCAGAACGATTGGCGCTCGATGTAGTCGATATCGAGGGCCACCCGGCGCTGGACCAGCTCGGGGGTGTCGACCGGTCCGCGCGAGCCGTTGACGGCGGCCCAGCCCGTCATGCCGGGCTTCAGCCGATGGCGGTGGGCGTATTCAGCGACCAGCCGGGCGCTCTCGGTGTCGCCGGTCTTCATGCCGATGGCGTGGGGACGGGGGCCGACCAGGCTCATGTCGCCGGCAAGCACGTTGAACAGCTGGGGCAGCTCGTCGATGCTGGTGCGGCGGATGATGCGGCCGACCGAGGTGACCCGGTCGTCATCCCCCGTGACCTGGCGGCTGGCAGTGTGGTCGGTGGCCTCGTGCCGCATCGAGCGGAATTTCCAGACCCGGATTTCCTCGTTGTTGAACCCGTGGCGGCGCTGGCGGAAGAAGACGGGGCCGGGGCTGTCCAGCTTGATCAGCCCGGCCACGATCAGCATCAGCGGGCTGAGCAGCACAAGAGCCAGGGCGCCGATAACCAGGTCCTGCAGCCGCTTGATCGCGGCGCGTTTTTCGTCCGTCGGCACGCCGGCGACGCGGGCCAGGGGGGCGTCGGCGATGCGACCGATGGCGGCGTCGGCGCCCTTGGCGTCCATGTCCATGACCAAGGAGATGTCGTTCGGCAGAACGCTGAGCTTGTCAGTCAGAATCCGTACCCGGTCACGCGCCGCCGAGGTGACAGCGATCACCACCTGGTCGACGTAAGGCATGATCCGGTGGCCGATCAAAGCGTCCAGGTCACCCAGCACCGGCACGCCGCGCATCTTGGCCGGGGCGCGGTCCAGCCGGTCGTCGAACACCCCGACGACATTGACCTCACGCGACTTCAAGGCGGCTTCGATCAGCCGGTCTGCGGACTCGGTGGCCCCGACAATCACGATGTTGGGTATCAGCATGCCGGTGTCGCGCCAGCGGCGGACCATGCCCCACCAGATGGTGTGCAGTACTGCCAGGCTGGCGAAGCCAAGGCCGAACCACAGGCCCAGCGCCGGCGCGGGCGGGGCGCCGGACCCCAGCCAGACGCCGGCGGTCATCAGGGTCCCGCCGAGGCCAAAGGCGGCGGTCAGCCGCGCCAGCCGCGTCCACAGCCGGCCATAAAGCGGAAAGCGATAGAGCCCGACCGCGCTCAGCAGCCAGGCCATGGCCAGCGCGCCGGCGGCATAGGGCAAAACCTGCACCAGGCTGGCGTTCAGCCAGCCGCTGGGGGTGGAGACGTGGGCGCCGGCCATGGCCAGGGCGATCAACGATCCCGTGTCGACGATGCGGAACAGCCGGCCGACCAGCTGTGCCTGGATGCGGTTGCGCAGCGGGGTCAGGCGCCCAGGACGCAGCGGCCCACGGCGGTCTTCGGTGACAGCTTCGGGCTCGGCGCCGGCGCGTTTGCGCATGTCGTCGCGCAACGCCTTGGCGGCCGCCACCCAGGGCTCGTCGACGGCGGCGCCGTCCGGCGGGGAAGGACGAGGGGCGGGGGCACTGGTCATGACCTCGCCAGACTGCCATGCACGCCTCTAGCGCCCGGTTAACAGGGTTCGGAAATCCGCCCGATTGCTCCGTTGCATGAGCGGCGCGAACCCTGTATCAGCGCGCTTCGCCTGGGGTGACGTGGCCGAGTGGCTGAAGGCAACGGTTTGCTAAATCGTCATACTCGAAAGGGTATCGAGGGTTCGAATCCCTCCGTCACCGCCAGGCTTTTTCCAACAAATTCAGACTGATGTGGCGCTTGCGCGCGCTCAGTCGATGACCTCATAGGCGGGCAGGGTGAGGAACTCGACGAGGGCCGGGTCGAGCACCATCTGGTGGAACAGCTTGCCGGCCTCTTCCAGTCGCGGTGAGGGGAACTGTTTGCGCAGGGCGGCCATCTCGTCCTCGAACAGGGCCTCAAACAAGGGCGCGTCCATCGTCCGCCCGTCGTCCAGGTTCGCGCCCAGGCGGACCCACTGCCAAAGCTGAGTGCGGCTGATCTCGGCGGTCGCGGCGTCTTCCATCAGGTTGTAGAGCGGCACCGCGCCCCGGCCTTCCATCCAGGCCTGGGTGTAGCGCACGCCGACGCGGATGTTCTCGCGGGCGCCATCTTCGGTGCGGGCGCCCTCGTGCACACGCAGCATGTCGGCCTGGCCGACATCGACATCCTCGCGCAGCCGGTCCAGCTGATTGGGGGTCGGCATCAGGCGATCGAACACCTCCATGGCCACCGGCACCAGGTCGGGGTGGGCCACCCAGGTGCCGTCATGGCCGTCCCCGGCCTCGCGTTCCTTGTCGGCCTTGACCTTGGCGAAGGCGGCGGCGTTGGCCTCGGGATCGCCCTTGATCGGGATCTGGGCGGCCATGCCGCCCATGGCGAAGGCGCCGCGTCGGTGGCAGGTCTGGATCAGCTTCAGCGAATAGGCGCCCAGGAAGGCCTGGCCCATCACCATGGCGGCGCGGTTGGGGCTCAGGAAGGCCTCAGCCCGGCCCAGCCGCTTGATGAAGGAGAAGATGTAGTCCCAGCGGCCGCAGTTGAGGCCGACGATATGGTCGCGAAGTTCGTAGAGGATTTCGTCCATCTCGAAGGCGGCCGGGATGGTCTCGATCAGCACGGTGGCCTTGAAGGTCCCGACCGGCAGTCCGAGCTGCTCCTGGGCGCGGACGAAAACGTCGTTCCACAGCCGGGCTTCCAGGTGGCTCTCCAGCTTGGGCAGGTAGAAGTAGGCGCCCGAGCCCTTGGCCATCGCCGCCTTGGCGTTGTGGAAGACGTAGAGGCCGAAGTCGAACAGGCTGCCCGACAGGGTCTGGCCATCGACCGTCACATGGCGCTCCGGCAGGTGCCAGCCGCGCGGACGGACCACGAGCACGGCGGGCTTGTCGCCGAGCTTGTAAGATTTGCCGGAAGTCGGATCGACGTGGCTGAGCTCGCCGGCCCAGCGGTCCTTCAGGTTGACCTGGCCGTCGATCAGGTTGGCCCAGGTGGGGGAGGTGGCGTCCTCGAAGTCGGCCATGAACACCTTGGCCCCGCTGTTCAGGGCGTTGATGATCATCTTGCGGTCGACCGGCCCGGTGATCTCCACCCGGCGGTCCAGCAGGTCAGCGGGGATCGGCGCGACCTTCCAGTCGCCGGCCCGCACCGAGGCGGTCTCGGCCAGGAAGTCGGGCAGTTCGCCGGCGTCGAATTGGGCCTGACGCGCCGCGCGGGCGGCCAGCAGCTCACGGCGGCGAGCGTCGAACCGGCGGTGCAGGTCGGCGACGAAGGCCAGGGCCTCGGGCGTCAGGATCTCCTTGGCGCGGCCCTCGACAGGACCGGTGATCGTGAAGTCGGAGGCGATATCGAGCGGCATAGGTCTTCCTGGCGTTGGTCGGTCTTGAGCGCGAGAGTGCGTCCGGGCGGGTCGCCCGGACGCCTCAAGGCTGATGGCTGTTTATCAGGGATCAGGCGGCGCTGGGATCACGAACCGTCGGAACGATCTGATCACCCCAGTTGCCGGCCCCGTCATGGTGGCGCGAGGTGCGCACCAGTTCCACCGAATAGCCGGCGGCGATCGCCTTCTGGACGGCCTCGTTGAGGCGGTGGGACGCCTCCACCAGGCGCTGGATGGCGCGGTCGCGGCCGTCGGTTTCCGGCATCGGGGCGCGGGTGAATTGGACTTGCGTCATGGCAGTCTCCTTTCTCGCTCGGCCTATTCGGCCGCGAACTGGTTCATGGTGTTGGCGTGGCCGCCGGCCTTCAGGGCGCGTTCGCCCGCGACCATCTCCTTGAAGGTGTCGCCCAGATCCGAGCCGACCTCATGCTGGTGCTTCACCGCTGAGACGCCGCGGCGGATTTCCTCGCGCTGCACCGTGTTGACGTAGGCCTTCATCCGGTCGTCGCCGAAGTATCCGCGCGACAATTCATCCATCGACTTGGCCGTCAGGTGGAAGGTCGGCAGGGTGATCAGGTTGTGGAACACCCCGGCGCGGGCCGAGATGTCCGCCTGGAAGCTGGCCAGCCGGGCGTCGGATTCGAGGCCCAGCGGATCGGCGTCATAGTCGGCCGACATCAGGGCGTTGGTGTCGGGATAGGTATCCTCGCTGATCCGGCCTTCCGCGATCCACTGGGCGCGCACCTGCTTGCGCAGGTTCAAGGTCCAGTTGAACGACGGGCTGTTGTTGTAGGTCAGCTTGGCGTTCGGGACGACCTGACGGATCTCGTTCACCATCGAGGCGATCTCGTCGACGTTGGGCGTGTCGGTTTCGATCCACAGCAGGTCGGCGCCGCCTTGCGTGAGCGAGGCGATGCAGTCCTCGATCACCCGCTGGCGGCCGGTGCCGTCCTGGAAGGCGAACAGGCCATTGGGCATCCGCACCGGCTTCACGAACTCACCACCGTTGTAGAGGGCGATTTCGCCTTCCTGGATCGGATTGTCCTGGGTGATCGGCTCGACCTTCAGCCACTTGATGTAGTCGCTGGCCAGGTCGCCGGGCTCCCGGCTGACCGGCACCTTCTGGGTCAGGCCCGCGCCCAGGCTGTCGGTGCGGGCGACGATCACGCCCTCGTCGACGCCCAGTTCCTCGAAGGCCAGGCGGCAGGCGCGCAGCTTCTCGATGAAGTCCTCGCGCGGCACGGTGACCTTGCCGTCCTGGTGACCGCACTGCTTGGCGTCGGAAACCTGGTTCTCGATCTGCAGGCAGCAGGCGCCCGCCTTGATCATCTCCTTGGCCAGCAGGTAGGTGGCGTTCTCGTTGCCGAAGCCGGCGTCGATGTCGGCGATGATCGGCACCACGTGGGTTTCGAACTCGTCGATCGCCTTTATGGCGGCGCGCTCGGCGACTTCATCGCCGGCCTTGCGGGCTTCGCGCAGGGTCTTGAACAGGTCGTTGATCGCCACCTCGTCGGCTTGGCGCAGGGAGACGTAGATCTCCTCGATCAGTTCGACTACGGCGGTCTTCTCATGCATCGACTGGTCGGGCAGGTGGCCCCAGCGGTTGCGCAGGCCGGCGACCATCCAGCCCGACAGATAGACGTAGGCGCCCTTGGTGGTGCCGCGCAAGCGCTTGACCGACTTGATCATCTGCTGGGCATGGAAGCCCGACCAGCAGCCCAGCGACTGGGTGAACTTGCTGGAGTCCAGATCATAGGCGGCCATGTCGGCCCGCATCACCCCGGCCATCTCGCGGGCGATGTCGAGGTGAGTGTTGAAGGTGTTCTGCATCTTCAACTGGATGATGTCGTCAATGGCGACGCCGCCCGAGGTCACGCCTTCCGGATAGCGGCGGAGCAGGGCGTCGACGTGTTCGGCGTAGGTCTTGCGGAGGGTCATGGCGGGGTCCCGAAAAGCTGGCGGCAAAGGTTGGCGGGCATGAAGCCGAAGCCCGGTGCGCGACGCCAATCTAATGAGGCCGCATTGTCACATTGAGACATTGTCGATTTTGTCGAATTGTGACAACGTGACTGAATGGCAGGATCGGACAGGAAGCTGTTTCTGGGGGGGCGGCTCAAGCGGCTGCGGCGGGACCTCGACGTCACCCAGTCGGCGATGGCCGAACAGCTGGGGGTTTCGACCAGCTATGTGAACCTGCTGGAGCGCAATCAGCGGCCAGTCACCGCCCAGATGCTGTTGCGGCTGGCCGAAGCCTACGACCTCGACATGCGCAGCCTGTCCGCCGACGACCCGGGCGGCGGTGGGCTGGAAGAGGCGCTGGCCGACAGGATGTTCGGCGACCTGCGCATCACCCGCCATGAGATCGCCGAGGCCAACGAGCTGACGCCGGGCATTGCCGAGGCCTTCACCCGGCTCTACCGGGCCTATCTCGATCGGGGAAACCTGATCGACCTCGGCGCCCTGGAAGGCCGTGACGGCGGCGCCAGCCTGGCCCCGACCGACTGGGTGCGAGATCTGGTCGCCGCCCAGCGCAATCATTTCGGCGACCTGGAAGATGTCGCCGCCCGCATCCTCGAAGCCCTGCGCGCCGACACACGCGACGCCACGCCGGCCCTGCGCGAGCGGTTGCAGACCGTGCACGGCATCCGCACCCGCGTCATGCCCATCGAAGTGATGGGCGGCGCCCTTCGCCGCTTCGACCACCACCGCAAACAGCTCCTGCTGGCCGAGACCCTGGCCCCCGCCAGCCGAACCTTCGCCATCGCCTACCAACTGACACTCCAGGAGGCCGGCACGGAACTGGACGCGGTGGCCGACCGCTTCGCCCCGCCGGACGACGCCACCCGCCGCCAGCTCAAGGTGTTCCTGGGAAACTACGTCGCCGCCGCGATCATGATGCCCTACGAGGCCTTCCTGGGCGCGCTGGAGAAGGCCCATTATGACATCGAGGCGGTGCGGCCGCGGTTCGGCGTTTCCTTCGAACAGGCGGCCCAGCGGATGACCAGCCTGGGCCGGCCCGGCGAGCGGGGCGTGCCCTTTTTCATGATGCGGGTCGATGCGGCCGGGAACGTCTCCAAGCGCTATTCCAACGGCCCGTTCCCCTTCTCGCGGTTCGGCGGCACCTGCCCGCGCTGGAACATCCACGATAGCTTCAAGACTCCCGGCCGGGTCATCACCCAGGTGATCGAGACACCGGACGGCTCCCGCTACTTCACCCTGTCACGCACCGTTAGGCGGGTCGCCGGCCTGCTGGCCGGGCTTGAGGACGAACTGGTGGTGGGCCTGGGCTGCGAGCTGAAGCACGCCTCCAAGCTAATCTACGCCCGAGGCATCGACCTGGCCGCGCCCGTGGTGACCGAGGTGGGACCCGCCTGCCGCATCTGCGAGCGCCACCTCTGCCCGCAACGGGCCGCCCCGCCGGTCAACCGTCCGCCCCGGGTGGAGGAGTCGGTGAAGAGCGTCACCTCGTTTCCGTTCTCTGCCTGACGGCTCACAGCACGCCGTAGGTCGCCAGCAGCACCCACACCCCGATCAGGGCGAAGATCACCGCCGCGCCGATACGCACGTACTTGAGCGGCACGACTTTGGTCGCCGCCTCGCCGATCAGCACGGCCGGGACGTTGGCCAGCATCATGCCGAGCGTAGTGCCGATAGTGACCAGCAGGATGTTCTCGAACCGCGCCGCCAGCAGGGACGTGGCGATCTGGGTCTTGTCGCCGATCTCGACGAAGAAGAAGGCGATCGTCGTGGCCAGGAACACGCCGAACTTCCCCTTGCCGGCGATGCCGCCGTCATCCTCCTTGTCTGGAATCAGAGCCCAGCCGGCCATGACGATGAAGGCGCCGCCGACCAAGGTCTGGAACAGCGTTCCTGAAAGCCACTGGGCGACCAGATAACCGGCCGTGGCGGCCAGGGCGTGGTTGGCCAGGGTGGCGACCAGGATGCCCAGGATGATGGGTAAGGGCTTCTTGAACTTGGCGGCCAGGATAATGGCCAGCAGCTGGGTCTTGTCGCCGATCTCGGCGATGGCGACCAGCCCGGTGGAAACGAAGATGGGTTCCATGAGTGACGTCCCGGGCCATGTTCAGACAGACGACACGATCCCCCGTCGGCCCTTGTAGCCGGAGGTCATGTCGTCGGTCTCGCCAATCCGGACCGGCTGGTCCGTCACCCGCGCCATGGACAGGGTCCAAGTGTGTTGACGCGGATTTCGCTGTCTCGCGAACGGCTACTCCCCGAAGAGCAGGGGAGGCCATACGCGCGTTGGCCTGGGGAGTCTAGCTGGACAGGTGCGCGCGGTACTTCTCCCGCAGCACCTTCTTGTCGATCTTGCCTGTCGCGGTCAGCGGCACCGCATCGAACAGCACATCGTCCGGCGTCCACCACTTGACGATGCGCGGCTCCAGGAAGGCCAGAACGGCCTCCTTCGTCACCGCCTGACCGTCGTGCGGCTCGATGACCAGCAGGGGCCGTTCCTCCCACTTGGGATGCGGCACGCCGAACACGGCGGCGATCTTCACGCCGGGGCAGGCCACGGCGATGTTTTCCAGGTCGATCGAGCTGATCCACTCGCCGCCGGTCTTGATGACGTCCTTGGCGCGGTCGGTGATCCGCATGAACCCGTCGGCGTCGAGGGTGGCGATGTCGCCGGTGTCGAACCAGCCCTCGGCGTCGGCTGCGTCCTGGTCCTTTCGATAGTAGCGCTGGATCGTCCAGGGGCCACGCACCATCAGGGCGCCGCTGGTCTCGCCATCGCGCGGCGCCTCGGTCCCGTCCTCCTGCACGATCTTCAGCTCGATGCCGAACTGCAGCCGACCCTGGCGGGTCCAGATCACCTCGTCGACATGGTCCTCGCCAGCGGCGGCGAGGGCCGGGGTGGGGGTGGCCACCACGCCCAGAGGGCAGGTCTCGGTCATGCCCCAGATCTGCAGCACCTGGACGCCGTGCTTGCGCTTGAAGGTCTCGGCCATCGCCCGCGGCACGGCCGAGCCGCCGATGATGATCCGTTTGAGGGTGCCGACCGACCCGCCGGTCTGGTCCAGGTGGGCCAGGTACATGGTCCAGATGGTCGGCACCCCGCCGGAGAAGGTGACCCCCTCGCCGGCGATCAGCTCCTGCAGGCTGGCGCCGTCCATCTTCTCGGCCGGCAGCACGATCTTGCAGCCGTTGATCGGGCAGATGAACGGCAGGCCCCAGGCGGTGGCGTGGTAGAGGCTGGAACAGGGCATGACCACGTCGAACGCTGTCAGCCCGAAGGCGCTGCTGAGGCCGGCCGCCATGCCGTGGAGCACCACGGCGCGATGGCTGTAGAGCACGCCCTTGGGATCGCCCGTGGTGCCGGAGGTGTAGCAGAGGAAGGCGCCGGCGTTTTCGTCGACGAAGGGCCAGGGGAAGGCGGCGTCGGTTTCCGCCGCCACCAGCGCTTCATAGTTCAGCGCGCCGACCGCGCCGGCGTCATGGGCGTCCTCGTCGGCCATCAGCACAAAGGTCTTCACCGTGGTCATCCGATCGGCCAGGCGCTCGACCACCGGCTGGAAGGTGCGGTCGTAGAAGAGGACGCCGCTCTCGGCATGCTCCAGAACGTAGAGGATCTGCTCGTCGAACAGGCGCGGGTTGACGGTGTTGAGCACGGCGCCCAGGCCCGGCACGGCATAGAACAGCTCCAGGTGGCGGTGGGTATTCCACGCCAGGGAGGCCACCCGGTCGCCGGACTTCACGCCGAGCGTTTCAAGCGCCCGCGCCAGGCGGCGCGTCCGGGCGGCCAGGCCCGCGTAGTCATAGCGCTGGATGCGGCCCTCGACCGTGCGGGAGACGATCTCCACGCGCGGATGGGCGCTCTCGGCAAAGTTCAGGATCGAGGTGATGACCAGGGGCGTGGTCTGCATCAAGCCGGGGATCACTTCAGGCGTCCTTCTCGGGTTTGGGCTCGTTCTTGGGCGGGTCCAGCTGATACGCCTCACGCGTGGCCGAGCGCCACTCCTTGACGATGCGGCCCCACCAGCGAATGCGGGCGGCGTCGTCCAGGCCGTCCCGCTCCTCGAGCCAGGTGGTCATGCAGTCGACCCACAGGCCGAACAGGGTGGCGCCGGCTCGGCCCGCCCGCTCGTCGGCGCCCTCGGGCGCGCCGGGCCGGGGCTCGAACATCGGCCGCGACCGCTCGTTGACGATGGCCCGCAGCCGGTCGCCCCAGTCGGATCGATCCGCCCCGCCGCCGCAGTTCTTCAGCACCACCAGGAAGGGGGCGGGGTCGCGCCGCGCCATCTCCAGCACGTTGCGCACCATCGAGCCGTAGCCGTCCCAGGGCGAATAGGAGGCTCGCACCGCCTTCTCCACCCGCTCGAACACCGCCTCGACCAGGGCGTCGCGTGAGGGAAACAGGCGGTAGAACAGGATTTTGGCCGCCCCCGCCGCCTCGGCGAAGTCGCGCATGGTGGCCCCGTGCAGGCCCTTCTCCAGCATCACCCGCGCAGCCACGTCGATGTATTCCTCGCGCCGTGCAGCGGCGTCGACTCGGGGCTTGCGTTGCGGGGCGGAACCGTCGGCCATCGGAAGGAAGCGAGCCTGTCGCACCGGGCTTGTCAAATGAAACCACATGGTAACATAATCTTCCATCCCGGACAGCTGAACGATCCGGGCGGAGGACGCCATGACCCAGCTGGTTCGCCACCTCGCTCTCGACAGCCTGACGCTCGCGCCCCTGACCCCGACCATCGGGGCGGAGGTCTCCGGCATCGACCTGCGCGAGCCTTTGAGCCCCGCCCACCAGTCCGCGCTGCGCCAGGCCCTGCTCGACTGGAAGGTGCTGTTCATCCGCGACCAGGACATCACCACCGAGCAACATTTGGCCTTCGCCGAACAGTTCGGAGCCTTGGAAGTCCACCCCTTCGCCCCGCACAAGCCGGGCTATCCCGAGGTGCTCGCCATCACCCACAACCGCGAGAGCCGCGGGCGCGAGAACACCTGGCACAGCGACGTGACCTGGCGCATCGAGCCCTCGCTGGGCTCGGTGCTGCGGGCCCTCGAGGTCCCGCCGGTCGGCGGCGACACCCTGTTCGCCGACATGTACGCCGCCTACGAGGGACTGACCGACGAGGTCAAGGACCGGCTCGAGGGCGCCGTCGCCATCCACGACTTCGCCCACTTCCGCGCCGCGATGCGCAAACGCGGCAAGACCGAGGAAGAGATCGAGGCCTTCAACGCCCAGTACCCTATGGTCGAGCACCCGGTGATCCGCACCCACCCGGAGACCGGCCGAAAGGCCATCTACGTCAATGCCGCCTTCACCCAGCACATCGTCGATTGGGACCCGGACGACAGCGCCCGAATGCTGGCCCACCTCTACGCCCAGGCGGCGATCCCGGAGTATCAGTGCCGCTTCCGCTGGGAGACCAACTCCATCGCCTTCTGGGACAACCGCGCCAGCCAGCACTACGCCGCCAGCGACTATTGGCCGGCCGTGCGGCGGATGGAGCGGGTGACGATAGTGGGCGATCGGCCGTTCTGACGGCTATTCCCGCCGCAGCGCCTCGATCGGATCCAGCTGCGCCGCGCGCCAAGCCGGATAGGCGCCGAACACCAGGCCGACCAGCATCGAAAAGCCAAGCGCCGTCGGCACGGCCCAGCTGGCTATGGCCATCGGCCAGCCGGCCAGGGTGGACATCAGCCAGGCGCCGCCCAGGCCGATCATCAGACCGATCACCCCGCCGGCGAAGCTGAGCACCACCGCCTCCAGGGCGAACTGGTAGAGCACCCAGGCCCGCCGGGCGCCGACCGCCATGCGCAGGCCGATCTCGCGCGTGCGCTCGGTGACCGCCACCAGCATGATGTTCATGATCCCAATGCCGCCGACCAGCAGAGACACGGCCGCCACGGCGGCCAGCAGGCCGGTGAAGGTCTTGGTGCTGGCGCTCATGGCTTCCATGATCGAGGCCATGTTCTGGACGCTAAAGTCGTCCTCGGCGCCCTGGCGGATCCGGTGGCGCTCGCGCAGCAGGTTGGTGACGTCCTCCTGGACGCGGTCCAGGTCCTCGGCCGTCGCCGCCTTGACGTAGATGGTCTGGACGTTGTCGCCCCGCACCCGCCGCCCGACGATGCGCGAGCGCACTGCCGACAACGGGCCGAGCACGATGTCGTCCTGGTCCTGTCCGAAGCCGCTCTGGCCCTTGGAGGTCAACACGCCGATGATCTCGAACGGGACCGTGCCGACCCGCAGCCGCTTGCCGATCGGATCGGCGTCTCCGTACAGCTCCTTGGCGATGGTCTGGCCGATGACCACCACCTTCTTGCCCTGGCGCGCCTCGCGGTCGTCGAACATCCGGCCGGACTCGATGGTCAGGTCGCGGGCGACCAGGTAATCGGCGGTCACCCCCTCGACGCGGGTGTTCCAGTTGGCGCCTTCGGCGGCCAGCTGGGCGCCGCCGCGCACGGCCGGGGCCACGGCCGCGATGTTTTCGACCTGGGCCTTGATGGCCTCGGCGTCTCCGTCGTCCAGCGACATGCCGGTGCCGGCGCCCTGGCTGACGAAGCCGCCGCCGGGGCCGCGCGAGGCGCCGGGGCTGATGATCAGCATGTTGGACCCCAGGCCGCCGATGGCCGAGGTGACCATGTGCTGGGCGCCCAGGCCGATGGAGGTCATCATGACCACGGCGGCTACCCCGATCACCACGCCCAGAGAGGTGAGGGCGCTGCGCATCGGGTGGGCCACGATGGCGCCGGTGGCGAAACGGACCAGGTCGACGGGCTTCATCATGACGTCGCTCCATAGTCGGAGACGATCAGTCCGTCGCGGAAGGTCACGCGGCGGCGCGCCTCGGCGGCCACCTCCAGATCGTGGGTGACCAGGACGAGGGTCAGGCCCTCGGCGTTCAGCTCCTGGAACAGGCGCAGCACGTCCTGGCCTGTCTGGGTGTCGAGCGCTCCGGTGGGCTCGTCGGCCAGCAACAGGTCCGGCTGGTTGGCGAGGCTGCGGGCGATGGCCACCCGCTGCTGCTGGCCGCCGGACATCTGGGTCGGGCGGTGGCCCATGCGGGAGCCTAGGCCGACCTTGTCCAGCAGCACCGCGGCTCGTTCCTTTCGCTCGGCCGGTTCGATACCGGCGTAGATCATCGGCAGCTCGACGTTCTGCAAGGCGGTGAGCCGCGGAAGGAGTTGAAAGGACTGGAAGACAAAGCCGATCCGGCGGCTGCGGAAGCCGGCCAGCTCGTTGTCGTCGAAATGGCCGACATCCTCGCCCTCGAACCGATAGGCGCCGTCCGAGGGCCTGTCGAGGCCGCCCAGGATGTTCATCAGCGACGACTTGCCCGAGCCGGAGGGGCCGATGATGGCCACGCTCTCGCCCCGCTTGATGGTCAGGGACACTCCGGCCAGGGCGTGGACCGTCTCCTCGCCCATGACGTAGGTCTTCCGAAGGCCGGAAATCTCGATCACGGCCTACCTCACAGGCCCCGGACGCGAGGGCGACCGCCGCCGGCCATCGGGTTGGCGGCCTGGACCTGGGCCTTGGGGCCGCCGCCGGTGATCACCAGGGCGCCCTGCTTGAGCGCGCCCGAGCGATCGACGATCTCGGTAAAGGAGCCGTCGGTGGCGCCGACCAGCACCTGCACCGGGGTCGGCTTGCCATCCTTCAGGACATAGACCACGCCGGACGTCATCCCGCCGGCGCCGCCGCGGCGGCCGCCTTGGCCGAGGCTGGCCCGCAGGGCGATCAGCTTGGGCTTCTGGTCCGGCTTGAGGATGGCCTCCAGCTCGGTGAATGCGGCCTGGTTGGCTTGCTGCATCGCCTGGCGACGGTTGTCGCCGCCCGCCGCGCGGGCCTTGGCCTGGGCCCTTTCGAAGATGACCTTGGCCTTGGCCTGCTGGCCGTTGTCCAGGTCCAGCGCCTCGGTCACGCGTTCCAGCATCCGCCCACCGCGTTGGCCGCCCTGCTGGCGCTGCCCGCCGCCAGCGCCCATGCCGGGAGGACCGCCCATCGGGCCGCTGGCCTGCTGGCGCGGCGCGGTCTGGTCCGCCGGCGTCCAGCGCAAGGCCGCGGCCGGCACGCGCAGCACGTCGCGCCGTTCCTCCAGCACGATGTCGGCGTTGGCGGTCATGCCCGGCAGCAGCTTGCCGCCCGGATTGTCGGCCTCGGCAATCACCGTGTAGGCAACGACGTTGTTGCTGGTCTCCGGCTGCTTGCGCACCTGGGTGACCACGCCGGTGAAATTGTCGTCCGGGAACGCGTCGACGGTGAACTTCACCCGCTGGCCCTCGCGCACATTGCCGATGTCGGCCTCGTCGACGCTGATCTTGACCTCTAGGCGGTTGAGGTCCTGGGCGATCTGGAACAGCACGGGGGCCGACAGGCTGGCGGCCACCGTCTGGCCAGGCTCGATCTGGCGGTCGACGACCACGCCGTTGATCGGGGCGACGATCGTTGTCCGCCCCAACTCCACATTGGTGGCGTTCAGGGATGCCTGGGCGGAGGTGACGTTGGCGCGGCCGGCGGTGACATTGGCCTGCGCGGCCTTCCAGACGGCCAGGTCGTTGTCCAGCGCCGCCTTGGCGGCGATGCCCTTGTCGTACAGGGTCTTGGTGCGGTTGTAGTTGGCGCGGGCGACTTCGGCCTGGGCCTGCAGCTGGTCGACGCTGGCCTGGCTGGCGGCGACCTGGGCGCGGCCCTGTTCAGCGCGGCTGACGTAGGTCTGGGGGTCGAGGATGGCCATCACCTGGCCGGCCTTCACCTCGTCGTTGAAGTCCACCAGCACCTTGGTGATCTGGCCGGAGATCTGAGAGCCGACCTGAACGGTGACCAGTGCCTGTAAGCTGCCAGATGCTGACACCGACCGGGTGATGTCGCCCCGCTGGACCGCCTCGGTGCGGTAGGGGTCCTTGGCCTCCTTCGGCTTGAGCAGAAGATAGCCCCCGCCGCCCAGCACGATGGCCGCGCCGGCGGCCCAGGCGGCGATGGCCCAGGGATACGTCTTGCGGCGGGGAGGGGCTTTCAGGGTCATGGTCTCGCTGGCTTGGTGAATCTTCGCTCGCCAAACCCACTACGCGACCCAGTTTGCTGCCCGATTTCAACGCATTGCAGCGTCGCTTCCGGCGAAACACAGGATGATGGCGACCGCTACTCCGCCGCCTGGTCCTCGATCAGCCGCTGCATCGGCGGCTTGGGCAGGGTGGCGAGGACCAGCTTGCCGTCCTTGTCGCTGTCGAGGATGGCGAAGCGGTCCTTGGCGGCTTTGATCGCCTCGTCCCGGCTGATGCGGCGGTTGAAATCGCTGTCCTGGCCCATTACCGGCTGGACCTCGTTGATCAGGCCGAACAGGCCGGCGCCCGTGCGGCCCTGGTCGTAGGTTTGCTTGGGGTCGCGCTCGCGCGAGCCGTCGGAGCGGGTGGCGTAGGGCCGCTGGCGTCCGCCCAAGGGGCGGTGGGTCGCCTTGGGCGCCCGCAACAGGGCGAGGGCCGAGCGGGAGCTGATCTCCGGGGCGACCTTGCGCTCGTAGTCGGCGATCTCGAAGCCATCCAGCGTGCCGTTCTTGTCGGCGTCCAGCTTGTCGAAGAAGGCCAGCGAGTCGGCGATCAGCTCGTCGCGGCTGATCGCTCCGTCGCTGTTCGCATCGGCCTGCTTGAACCAGGTCGCGACAGGATAGGGCTCGCCGAACGGCGCCCGGAAGGGCTCGCCCGCCGGGCTGATGAACACCTGCCGTTCCGCCCCGGGGGGCGCCGGGGGCTGGGCAAGCGCGGGGGTGGCGACCAGCAGGCCGGCGACGAGGGCAAGGCGGAAGCTCATCGGAAATCTCAACTCCAGTCCGGGCGCAGGCTGACAGGCCAGCGCGGCGGCGATACGGCAGACGGGTTTCAGCCTTGTTTCATCGTCCGATCAAGCGCCGACAACGGCAGGCGGACCTGGGCGGTCAGGCCGCCCCCCTCTCTGTTGATCAGCTCGGCGTCGCCGCCATGGGCGCGGGCGACCGAACGGACCACCGCCAGGCCGAGGCCAATCCCCCCGGTCTCGCGATTGCGCGACGGCTCTCCACGGAAGAAGGGCTCGAACGCCCGCTCGCGCTCATGGTCGGGAATGCCCGGCCCGTCGTCCTCGATCTCGAT
The DNA here is from genome assembly GCF_009905535.1 of Caulobacter sp. SLTY. Taxonomy (GTDB): domain Bacteria; phylum Pseudomonadota; class Alphaproteobacteria; order Caulobacterales; family Caulobacteraceae; genus Caulobacter. The sequence continues at coordinate 40,422 of NZ_JAAALA010000011.1, forward strand.
TACCGCTTCGTCGCCCTCGCGATACACCCTGCCGCGCGCCACGCCGCCGTACTTCAGGGCGTTGTCGACCAGATTGGTGACCAGCCGGCGCAGGGCGATGGGGTCGCCCTCGATGACCAGCTTCTCGGCCGCCTCGACACTGGCCGCGGCGCCGGTCTCGGCCGCCTCGTCGATGATGCTCTCGACCAGCGAGGCCAGCTCCAGTTTCGTGCGCTCGCGCGGCCGGGTGGCGTCGGAGACGAAGCCCAGGGTGGCGGCGATCATCGCCTCCATCTGGTCGATGTCGGAGGCCAGCTTGGCCTTCAGCTCGTCCGGGGCCTGTTCGATGCGGAACTTCAGCCGGGTCAGCGGGGTGCGCAGGTCGTGGGCGATGGCGCCGACCATGGCGGTGCGGTCATCGACGTAGCGGCGCAGCCGCTCCTGCATCTGGTTGAAGGCGCTGGCGGCGGCGACCACCTCGGTCGAGCCCTTGATCTCCAGCGGCGGGGCGCGGGGATCGCGGCCCAGCCGGTCGGCGGCCCTGGCGAAGGCGCCCATCGGCGCGGACAGCCGCCGCGCCAGCAGCCAGGCCAGTGGCGCGATCAGGGCGATGGACAGCACCAGGGTGAAGATCAATCGGGTCTGGTAGGCGTCCCAGCGGAAGACCGGCTTGGGCTTGACCACCAGCCATTGGCCGTCGGCCTGGCGCACCCCGATCTTGAAGGGGGCGAAGATCACCCGCTCGTTGGGGCGGAACTCCGGTGGCGGTGGCGGACCTCGATGGTCGCCACGTTCGGGGCCAGGGGGCTCCATGCGGAAGATCTTGGCCTCGACCCGGCTTTCGGTGCGCAGCAGCACCCGCACCGGGCCCATGGTCTCGATGGCGATGTCGCGGGCCTCGATGCCCATGTCCTGGGCCAGGTTGCGCTTGAAGTCCTCCCGCCAGCGGGAGCGGCGGAAGGCCTCCTCCGGCCCCTCGTCCCTCAGCTTGACCACCAGGGGGCGGCCGTCGGTCACCTCGGTATCGGCGCGGTTCTTCAGGGCCTGGGCCACTTCGCTGAGTCGGTACACCTCCGGCTGCGGCGGCGGCAGGGCCAGCAGCATGGCCGCGCTGATCGCCGGCACGGCGATGAGGCTGACCAGGGCCAGCGCCATCACCTGGGCGAACAGCGGGGCGCTGCGGATCCTCATCTGCATCAGCTGCGCGTCACCTTCGGCACGAACATATAGCCTTCGCTGCGAACCGTGCGGATCAGCTCGCCGCCACCCGAACCGTCGTCCAGCTTCTTGCGCAGCCGGCTGATCTGCACGTCGATGGCCCGGTCATAGGCTTCGGAATCGCGGCCCCGCGCCATGTCCAGCAGCTGGTCGCGGGTGAGAATCCGTTGCGGCCGCTCGACGAAGGCGCGCAGCAGGGAGAACTCGCCGCTCGACAGGTTGACCACCACGCCCTCCGGCGAGCGCAGTTCGCGCCGCACCAGGTCCAGCCGCCAGCCGGCGAAATGGCAGGTGGCGGTCATCCCGTCTTCAGGCGCAACGGAAGGCTCCTGCCGACGCCGCAGCACGGCGCGGATGCGGGCCAGCAGTTCGCGCGGATTGCAGGGCTTGGGCAGGTAGTCGTCGGCGCCCAGCTCCAGCCCGACGATGCGGTCGGTATCCTCGCCCATGGCCGACAGCATGATGATCGCCGGCCCGCCCGGCTGGGCGGTCAGGCGGCGGCAGATGGACAGGCCATCTTCGCCGGGCATCATCACATCGAGCACGATCAGGTCGACCGGCCCCTTGGCCAGCGCCAGCTCCATGCCGCGCGCGTCGCCTGCGGTTTCCACCTGATAGCCATGCTGGCCGAGGAATTCGGACACCACGTCGCGGATACCGGGGTCGTCATCGACCATCAGGATCCGGACGGGGGTCTCGCCCGTGTCGGGGGCGTCGAGGGTCATGGTCTGCTCCATGGGACGACAATTGCAGGCCTGTGTCTCGACACGATTGCAAGGCAGACATACGGGTGCAACCGGGCCGGTCTCAAGTCCGCCGCCCCAAAGAACCCGTTGGAGTCCCCGATGATCCGTCGTTTCGCCGCCGCCTGTGTCCTGGCCGTCCTCGCGGCCGGCGCCGCCTCCGCCCAGCCGCGGCCCCCGTCGCCCGACACCGACAAGGACGGGTTCATCAGCATGGCCGAACATCTCGCGGCCGGCGAACGCGGCTTCAAGCGAATGGACGCCAATGGCAACGGCGTTATCGACGCCGATGAACAGGCCCAGATCGCCAAGTTCACCGGCGGCAGGAACATCCTCGCCCCGGCCGACCTCAACAAGGACGGCAAGGTGTCGAAGGAGGAGTTCGTGAAGGCCTCCAACTACCGCTTCAAACAGGCCGACACCGACGGGGATGGCAAGCTCAACGCGGCTGAACAGGACGCGATGCGCAAGGCGCGGGGGGTCTAAGCGCTACTAGCTCGGCCGAGGCGCAAGGTCCTCGGCCGGTTCGATCCGCGACGATTCCAGGGCGATGTCCGAGACGTAGGGGTTTGCCTTACGCTCGAACCCGAAGGTGCTCATCTCGCCGTGGCCGGGCATGAAGGCGACATCGTCGCCCAGCGGCCACAGCTTGGTGGTGATGGCCTCGATCAGGTCATTGAAATTGCCGCGCGGAAAGTCGGTGCGGCCGATCGAGCCTTTGAACAGCACGTCCCCGACCTGGGCGAACCGCGCCTCGCGGTGGAAGAACACCACATGGCCGGGGGTGTGGCCGGGGCAGTGGAAGACCTCGAACTCGGTCTCGCCCAGGGTGACCTTGTCCCCATCATGCAGCCATCGATCGGGGGTGAAGCTCCGTGCATCAGGAATGCCGTACTGCTTGCCGCTGGATTCGATGCGGTCGATCCAGAACTGGTCGTCCGGGTGCGGACCCTCGATGGGAACGCCGGTCAGGTCCTTGATGGTCTGGGCCGCGCCGGCGTGATCCATGTGGCCGTGGGTGATCCAGATCTTTTCCAGGGTCAGCCCGTGATCCTCCAGCGCCTTCATGAGGCGCGGCGCCTCGCCGCCGGGATCGATGATCGCCGCCTTCTTGGTCTTGGCGCACCAGACGATGGTGCAGTTCTGTTGCAGCGGGGTGACTCGCGCGATCACCGCGCGGATGGGGGGCTCGCTCAAGGCAGGGCTCCTGACTGGGACTGGCCCTTATGATCGGGGTTCGGACAGGCGATTGGAAGGCCCCAGCGCCAGAGGCTGCCCAGGATCGTGACAGGACAGGGATCGCGACCTAAGCAATCAGGCGGGCAGGAAACCTTTCATGAGCGCGTTCGAGTTCTTCTTCAGCTTCTACGGCCTTCTCCTCGGCCTGTCCGTGGCCGTGTTGGCCACCGGCGCGGCGCGTGCCTTCAAGCATCGCAAGGCGCAGCCTGTCGGCTGGCTGACGCCGTTGATTGGGGTGTTCGTGGCGCTGGACATCGCGACGTTCTGGGAGGCGGCCTGGGTCAACTATCGGACGCTGCCGTTCAGCTACGGGCTGCTGGTCGGCGGGCTGATCGTGGCGGTCGTCTATTTCATCGCCGCAGCCCTGGTATTCCCGGACGAAGCCGATGCGCCGGCGCGGTTGGATGATCATTTCTGGGCCAACAAGCGGACGGTGCTCTGCCTGCTCATCGTCGCCAACATGTTGGGAATGTGCGGTCAGCTGGCGGTCAACCTGACGCGCGAGAATGGCCAGGCGCTGGCGATTTCCTACAGCGTGAACGCGCTGATCTACCTGGTTCTTGTCGGTGGGGCGGCCTGGACCCGGAACCGGGCGGTGTTCGCCGTGGCCATCGGGCTGCACACGCTGCTCTATCTGGGCATCGCTGTCGCCTCGGTCGCATCACCGGCGCCTGCGGAAACGCCGCTGGGGCGGGCGACGGCGGAGGCGGCGGAGTAGGCCTCAACTGAAAAAGGCCCAGGAATGCTCCTGGGCCTTTTCCGTCTTCAGGTGAAGGACGGTCAGTCCTTCACGTCGTCCACACCCTTGGCGAACGCCTCGGCGGGGCTCGACATCGAGGTGTCCTCGGTGATGTCGATGCCCTTGGCCAGGTAGGAGTGCCAGTAGCCGTAGGCCGCGTAGATCAGCGCGCCGACCAGGGCGTAAACCGCCAGGATGGTCAGCGGCACCGGGTTGTCGGCCAGGGCATGGTCGATCATCGGCTTGAAGTTCTGCCAGGCCAGGAACAGGCAGGCGAAGATGCCGAGCACCGCCGTGACGATACCGCCCGGAACCTTGAACGGCCGGGGCAGGTCGGGGTGCTTCACCCGCAGGTAGATGACCGACAGACAGACGATCGAGAAGGCCACCGCCGTGCCCAGCGACACGAGGTCGCCCAGCAGGCTGATCGGCAGGAACGACGCCGCCACCGCGATCAGGATGCCCAGCAGGATGGTGCCCATCCAGGGGGTCCGGAACTTCGGGTGGATGGCGGCGAACACCTTCGGCAGCAGGCCGTCGCGGGCCATGGTGTAGAAGATGCGGGTCTGGCCGTAGCAGAGCACCAGCATGACCGAGGAGAGGCCGGTGATGGCCCCGACCTTGATCAGGAAGGCGATCAGGTTGAGTTGTCCGCCTTCGGCCGTGGCCAGGGGAACGTCAGCCCATTCCAGGCCCATGCGGTCGATGGCGACCGCGATGGGGGCGGGGCTGGCCAGCTCCTTGTAGGGCACCACGCCGGTCATCACGGCCGCGACGGCCATGTAGATCACGGTGCAGATCACCAGGGCCCCCAGGATGCCGATGGGCACGTCCTTGCTGGGGTTCTTGGCCTCGGCCGCGGCGGTCGAGACCGCCTCGAAGCCGACATAGGCGAAGAAGATGATCGCCGCCCCCCGGAATATCCCGCCGACGCCGTATTCGCCGGCGTTGCCGGTGGGCTCGGGAATGAAGGGCTGCCAGTTAGCGGGGTTGATGTAGGTCACCCCCACGGCGATGAAGGTCAGCAGGACGATGACCTTGATGACCACAATGATGTTGTTGACGTTGGCCGATTCCGACACGCCCAGCACCAGCAGGGCGCAAACCAGGGCGATACCGATGGCGGCCACCGCGTTCAGCGTGCCGGTCATCGAGAATACCAGGTTGCCGGCCTCGTTCGGCGAGGCCTGGATCAGCGGCGTGGCCCACATCGGCGCTTCCTTGCCGGCCACCATGATGCTTGGGAAGTTTATCCCGAAGTCATGCAGCATGCTGACCACATAGCCGGACCAGCCGACCGCCACTGTGGAGGCGGCGATGCCGTACTCCAGCACCAGCAGCCAGCCCATGATCCAGGCGAACACCTCGCCCATGGTGCCGTAGGCATAGGTGTAGGCCGAGCCGGAGACCGGCATGGTCGAGGCCAGTTCGGCGTAGCACAGGCCCGCGAGGGCGCAGGCGATGCCGGCAACGATGAAGGAGATCATGATGGCCGGGCCGGCGTTGGCCGAGGCCACCTGGCCGGTCAGCACGAAGATGCCCGCCCCGATGATGGCCCCGACGCCCAGACTCATCAGGTTGATCGGCCCTAGCGTGCGTTTCAGCTCGCTCTTGGCCGCTTCCTTTTGAATGTTGGCGATGGATTTCTTGAGAAATAGCCGGTTGCCCGTTCGGGCGCCCTCTGCGGACATGCGTCTCGCTCCCCTTAAGCCGGCTCCCCGCCGACGTCACAAGCGGGGGACGTTAGCAGTAAAGCCGCCGCGCGCAACGGCTTGCGGTGACGCGGGGCGATTGGGGCACTAAACGCATTCCCGAATGCTGCCGATCGAGGAAATCCTGCCCGCCCTGAAGGCGGCCCTGGTTAACGGGACCAGCGCCGTGCTGGTCGCCCCGCCCGGCGCCGGCAAGACCACCCGCGCGCCGCTGGCGCTGCTGGATCAGCCGTGGGCGGACGGAAAGCTGATTCTGCTGGAGCCCCGCCGCCTGGCCGCCCGCGCCGCCGCCGCCCGCATGGCCGCCACCCTGGGTGAGCGGGTCGGGGAGACAGTCGGCTATCGGGTGCGAATGGAGTCGAAAGTTTCGGCGCGGACGCGGATCGAGGTGGTCACCGAAGGGGTGTTCACCCGGATGATCCAGGACGATCCGGGGCTGGATGGCGTCGCGGCTGTGCTGTTCGACGAGTTCCACGAGCGCAGCCTCGACGCCGACCTCGGCCTGGCCCTGGCGCGCGACAGCCAGGGTCTGCTGCGCGACGACCTGCGCCTGCTGGTGATGAGCGCCACCCTCGATGGCGCGGCGGTCGCCCGCCTGCTCGACGGCGCCCCGGTGATCGAGAGCCTGGGACGCGCCTTTCCGGTTGACACCCGCTATCTCGGCCGGGACCCCGCCGCCCGGCTGGAGGACCAGGTCGCGCGCGCCGTGCGCAAGGCGCTGGCCGAGGAGACCGGCAGCCTGCTCGTCTTCCTTCCCGGCCAGGGCGAAATCCTGCGCACCCGCGACCGCCTGGACGAGGCGGGCCTGCCCGACAACGTCGACCTTGCCCCACTCTACGGCGCCCTCGACCCGCGCGACCAGGACGCTGCCATCAGCCCCGCGCCGGCCGGCCGGCGCAAGGTGGTGCTGGCCACCAGCATCGCCGAGACCAGCCTGACCATCGAGGGTGTCCGGGTGGTGATCGACGGCGGCTTCGCCCGCGTCCCCCGTTACGACCCGGCGAGCGGCCTGACCCGCCTGGAAACCGTCCGCGTGTCCCGCGCCGCCGCTGACCAGCGCCGGGGCCGAGCCGGCCGCACCGAGCCCGGCGTCTGCTACCGGCTTTGGGACGAGCCGGAGACCCGCGCCCTGGTCCCCTTCGCCCGCCCGGAGATCCTGGAGGCCGACCTTTCCGGATTCGCCCTCGACCTGGCCCGCTGGGGCGCCCGCGACGCCGCAGACCTGGCCTTCCTCGACCCGCCGCCGACCGGCGCCTTCACCGAGGCCCGCAGCCTGCTCCATCGCCTGGAGGCCCTCGACGAGGCCGGTGGCCTGACCGCCCACGGCAGGGCCTTGGCCGAACTTCCCCTGCCGCCGCGCCTGGCCCATATGGTCATCCGGGGCGCCGCCGGTGGCCAGGCCGTGCTCGCCGCCCGCATCGCCGCCCTGTTGACCGAACGGGGCCTCGGCGGTCGCGACGCCGACCTGCGCCACCGCCTGGACCAGTTCGACCGCGACCGCTCGCCCCGCGCTCACGACGCCCGGACCCTCGCCGACCGTTGGGCGCGAGGCGCGGGCCGCCCACCCGCTCAGCCGCCGCTCGACCCGGCCCTGCTGCTGGCCGAAGCCTTTCCGGAGCGGGTCGCCAAGGCGCGCGGCAAGCCTGGCGAGTTCCAGTTGGCGAATGGCAGGGGTTGCCACCTGGAGCCCACCGACGCCCTGGCGCGCGAGCCCTGGCTGGCGGTCGGCGAACTGGGCGGCGGGGCGGCCCGCGACCGCATCCTGCTCGCGGCCCCGCTCGACCCCGCAGCCCTGCGCGAGGCCTTCGCCACCCGCCTGAGCACCGAGGACCGGCTCGACGTCGAGGCGGACGGCAAGGTGCGCGCCCGCCGCCTCATCCGTCTCGACCGGCTAGTGTTGGAGGACCGGCTGATCGACAAGCCCGACAGAGCGATGATCGCCGCCGCCCTGCTCGGCCAGGTCCGTCGCGAGGGGCTGGCCGTCCTGCCGATGGGGGAGGGGAGCCGCTCCCTGCTCGAACGCGCCCGCTTCCTGCGCGCCGGCGATGAGGCCTGGCCGGACCTGTCGGACGCCGCCCTGACGGCAAGCCTGGATGACTGGCTCGCTCCGCTCCTCGAAGGTCGCCGCACCCTGGCCAGCCTGACCGACAACGAGCTTGAAAACGCCCTCCGCGCCCTGATCCCCTGGGACGTCCAGAAGCGCCTGGACGCCGCCGCCCCAGCCCGCTGGACCGCTCCGACGGGCTCCCGCCTGGCCATCGACTATGCCGCCGAGGCGGGGCCGACCATCTCGGTGCGGGTGCAGGAACTGTACGGGACAGAGGTCCACCCCACGGTCGCCGGTCGGCCGCTGGTCCTCGCGCTACTGTCCCCCGCCCACCGGCCGATCCAGGTCACCCGAGACCTGCCGGCCTTCTGGCGCGGGTCGTGGAAGGACGTGCGGACGGAGATGAAGGGGCGGTATCCACGGCATCTGTGGCCGGAAGAGCCCTGGAAGGCCCAGGCCACGACGCGGGCCAAGCCGCGCGGGACGTAGGGTTCTGGCCCGGGTGGCAGTTTACGGTCTGTCCCGGCTACCCCAGCAACCGATCCGTCACCGCATAGATCATGATGCCCGTCGCCACCGACAGGTTCAGGCTGTCGGCTCGGCCGCGCATCGGGATCTTGACGTTGACGTCGCAGACCCCCGCCAGCTCCGGCGGCAGCCCTTGCGCCTCGTTGCCCATCAGGATCAGGGTCGGCGACCGATAGTCCGCCGCCCGGTAGTCATGCTCCGCCGTCAGCAGGGTGCCGACCACCGACCCCGGCCACGCGGCCCGCCAGGCGACGAACTCCTCCACGCTCGCCCTGGCCAGCGGTACGGCGAAGATCGAGCCCATGGTCGCCCGCACGCCTTCGACCGAATAGGGATCGCAGCAGTCGCCGACCAGGATGACCCCGCCGCCGCCAGCCGCGTCCACTGTCCGCACCACGGTGCCCAGGTTGCCGGGGTCGCGCACCCGGTCCATCGCCACCCAGCAGACGTTGGAGGTCGGCTCCAGGCTGGACAGCGGCACAAACCGCTGGCGGAAGATGGCCAGGGCCGGCTGGGCGTTGTCGCGGCGGGCGATCTTCTCGAGGATTTCCGGGGTAACCTCGATGACCTCGCCGCCGGCGGCCGTGGTCGCTTCAGCGGCGCGGATCAGCAGCGGATGGCTGGCCGCCGCCTTGCCGAACAGCAGGGTCTCGGGCGCGAAGCCCTGGTCCACCGCCTCGGTGATGATCTTCAGCCCCTCGGCCAGGAACTGCCCGCTCTCCTCGCGGGTCTTGCGCATGTGCAGGGCGCGGGCGTGCTTGACCGTCTCGTTGGCCAGCGAGGTGACCTGGCGAGCAATCATGCAGTCCATCTCGCGAAGAAGGAGAGGCCGATCCGCCGCTCGCCATCCTCCTGCTCCAGGGCCAGCTCGCCCCAGTCGATCGTCCCGCCGCGCCCCTGAAGCTGGTCGGCCAGCAGGCCGGACAGAGCCGCGCCGGAAATTCGCGCGGCGTAGGCGTTGAGGATCAGGAAGGAGGCGTCCGGCGCCAGCAGCTGGGTGCAGAGCTGCGAGAGCTCCGGCAGGTCTTCGAACAGACGCCAGGTCTCGCCGGTCGGCCCGCGCCCGAACTTCGGCGGATCGAGGATGATGCCGTCGTAGGTGTTGCCCCGCCGGACCTCCCGCTGGACATACTTCTTGGCGTCCTCGACCAGCCAGCGGACCGGGGCGAAGTCGAGCTTGCTGATGATCGCGTTCTCCCGCGCCCAGTTCACCGACTTCTTTGAGGCGTCGACGTGGGTGACGCTGGCGCCCGCCGCCGCGCAGACCAGGCTGGCGACGCCCGTGTAGCCGAATAGGTTGAGGATATTCAGCGGCCGCCCGGCGCTCCGGATCCGCTGGTCAAGCCAGGCCCAATTGGCCGCCTGCTCCGGGAAGAAGGCCAGGTGGCGGAAGTTGGTGAACCGGCTGTTGAACTTGGCCTGCCCCCAGCTCAGCGGAAACATCTCCGGCATCGGCCGAGAGAACCGCCAGCGGCCGGCCTCGTCCTCGTCGGTCGGGTCGAAGACGGCGTCGGCTTTCCCCCACTCGGCATCGGACAGCTTCGGGGTCCACAGGCACTGCGGCTCCGGCCGCACCACGCGGAACTGGCCATAGCGCTCCAGCTTGCGGCCGTTGCCGCTGTCGATCAGCGCATAGTCGGCCCAGGCCTTGGTGCTGAGCAGGATGGGGGCGTCCGCGACGCGGGGCTCGGTCATACGGCGCGGCTTACCGGTGAGGCGCCGCCGCGTCCAGCGCGCTTGGCCGCACTTGGAACTGTTGCGCCGCTCAAGTGATTCCCGTTTAGTGTTCAGTTCGGGGACGATGAGGGGAAACACAGGACGTGACGACGGTTCTCAAGAAGCCGCCGCGCTCCGCCAGGAAGCCGAAGGGCGACGGGCATATGCGTCGGGGCGAAATCCTCGAGGCGGCCCAGCGGATCTTCGTGGCGGAGGGCTATCAGGGCGCGACGATCCGCAAGATCGCTGACGAGGTGGGGGTCTCCTCGACGGCGCTCTATATGCATTTCAAGGACAAGGACGAGATCCTGCTGGAGATCAGCGACGGGGCCATCAACCGGCTCCTGGAGATCAACAGCGAGCTATCCGTCCGGCCGATCGATGCGGTGACGCGGGTGCGGCTGATGCTGGACGCCTACATGGCGTTCGCCCTGGAGAACCCCAACGCCTACCAGCTGGTGTTCTGCGCCCACACCGGGCTGATGAGCGTGGAGAAGACCGAGGCGACCCAGGACCTGGGCGACCGCTGCTTCCAGAAATTCATCGACGTGGTCGGCGAGATCGCCGCTAGCGGCCGGTTGCGCACGGGCTCGGTGGAGAGCGCGGCCCAGGTGCTGTGGACATCCTGCCATGGGCTGGTGTCGCTGATCATCACCAAGCCGACCTTCAAATGGGCGCCGGACGCAGAGCTGCGCCAGACGTTGCTCGACGGCATGCTGCACGGGCTTGTCTCCGATTGACTTGACCCTCCAACCCCCTTCCGTCATCCCGGACGGCCTGAAGGCCGATCCGGGACCTAAGGGGTGACAGAGTGCGATCTGCGGGACGTCGATTCCTGTTGGCCGGGACGGCGGTGGTCGCCGCGCTGGCCGGCGGCGAGGCCCTGGCCGCCCGCGTCGTGTCCCTCGACCAATGCGCCGATCAGTACGTCCTGGCCCTGGCCCCCCGCAAAGCCATCGTCGGACTGTCCCACCGGGCGGACGACGCCGACTCCCACCTGCGTGACCTGGCCAAGGGTCTGCCCCAGCGCCGGGTGACCGCCGAGGGCGTGTTGGCCGCCCGCCCGACCCTGGTTGTCCGCTACTGGGGCGGCGATGCGAGGCTCGACGAGGTCCTGGCCAAGCGCGGTGTCGCCAGCGTTCGCATCGAGGACGCCATCGATTTCGACGGTGTGCGCGCCAACATCGTGCGGGTCGCGGGCGCGCTCGGCGAGCCCGAACGCGGCCAGGCTCTGATCGCCCGGATGGACGCCCGCCTGGCCGCCAGCGCCGGCGCCTGGAAGGGGCGGGAGGCGCTTTACCTGACGCCCAGCGGCTATACCGCCGGGCCGGGGACCTTCATCGATCGCATCCTGGCGGCCGCCGGTCTGCGCAACGCCGCTCGGCCGGGCTTTACGCCGGTTTCCCTGGAGACGGTGGTCATGGGACCTGAGCGCGGCTTCGTCCTGGGATTCTTCGACAAGCTGTCTGCCGCCTTCGAGCGCTGGGGCATGGGCCGCCATCGCGCCGTCCAGAAGCGCCTGCCGGAGCGGACCCTGGCGGCCATGCCCGCCTCCGTGCTCAGCTGCCCTGCCTGGTTTGCCGCCGAGGGGGTCGAGGCTCTGGCCAAGGCGGCGCCTGGGCGATGAGGCTTTCCGCCCTGACTCTGCTGCTTGCCGCGCTGGCGGTCGTGCTGGCCGCCAGCCTGTTGCTGGGCGAGATCGCCCTGACCCCGGCCCAGTACATCCAGGCCCTGAGCGATCCAGCCTCCCCGGCCGGCGAGGTGATCTGGACCATCCGCCTGCCTCGCGCCCTGATGGCGGCCCTGGTCGGCGGCGGCCTGGGCCTGGCCGGCGCAGCGCTGCAGGGCCTGCTGCGCAATCCCCTGGCCGATCCCGGCGTGCTCGGGGTCTCGGCCTTCGCGGGGCTCGGCGCGGCGCTGACCATCGCCTTCGGCCTTTCGGCCCTGACGGGGGCGGTGGAGGCCGGCGCCCTGGTCGGCGCCCTGGTCGCCGGATTGTTGGTCTCGGGTCTGGCTGCGCGGTTTCGCGAGCCGGAGGCGTTGATCCTGCTCGGCGTCTCGCTGTCGGCGTTGGGCGGCGCTCTAACGGCGTTGATCTTCAACTTCTCGCCCTCGCCGGTGGCCACGGCGGAAGTCATGAACTGGCTGCTCGGCTCGGTCGCCAACCGCGACCTCTCCGACCTCGTCCGCGCCGCGATCCCGATGGCGCTGGGCGCCGCGCTTTGCCTTTGGTCGGCAAAGGGGCTGACCATGCTGACCCTCGGCGAGGAGACCGCCGCCCTGTCCGGCTTGCCGATGGCGCTCCTGCGCACGGCCGCCGTGGCCGGAGCCGCCCTGCTGACCGGGGCAGGGGTGGCCGCCGCGGGGGTGGTCGGCTTCGTCGGCCTGGCCGCGCCCCACCTGGTGCGCCCCCTGGTGGGCGACGAGCCCGGCCGAATCCTCGTTCCTTCCGCGCTCGCCGGCGCCATCCTGTTGACCGCCGCCGACCTGATCGCCCGCGTCCTGCCCAGCGAGCAGGAGTTGAAGCTGGGCGTGGTCACCTCCCTGATCGGCGCGCCGATGTTCGCCCTGATCGCATGGCGCGCGGCGCGGAGCTGGCGCGCATGAGCCCCGCCTGGTCCTTCGAAGGCGTCCGCGCCGGTCCCGGCAAGCGGGCCGTGCTGCGCGGCGTCAGCCTGGAATTTCACCCGGGTGAAATGGTCGGGGTTCTCGGTCCCAACGGCGCCGGCAAGACCACCCTGCTGCGCGCCGGCCTCGGCCTGCTGCCGCTGCAGCGCGGCGAAGCGCGACTGGCGGGCCGCCCGCTTGGCGACCTGAGGCACGCCGAGCGCGCCCGCCTGGTCGGCTATCTGCCCCAGGAGCGGCGGATCGGCTGGAACCTGCCCGCCGAGCGCATCGCCGAACTCGGCGCCCCCGATCTGCCGGCCGGCGAGGCTCGCGCCATCGCGCTGCAATCTCTGGATCGCGTCGGCATGGCGGCCGCCGCCGGCCGGGGCGTGCTCGACCTTTCGGGCGGTGAACGCGCCCGGGTTCTGCTGGCCCGCCTGCTGGCCACCCGCGCCCCGCTGCTGGTCGCAGACGAGCCGGCCGCCGGCCTCGATCCCGAGGCTCAGTTCCTCAGCCTGGCCCTGCTGCGCCAGGAGGCCGAGCGTGGCGCCGCCGTAGTGGTCACCCTGCACGACCTGTCGCTGGCCGCCCGGGCCTGCGACCGGCTGGTGATCCTGTCGGACGGGGCGGTCGCCGCCAATGGCCCCGCTTCCGAGTCCCTGTCGCCAGACCGCCTGCGCGCTGTCTTCGGCCTCGACGGCCGTTTCTTCGACACCGAAGATGGCCCGGTCCTCGTCACCCGCCGGGCCGACCCATGAAGCGCCTCGTCCTCCTGTTCCTGCTGGTCTTCGCCGCGCCGGCCGCCGCCTGGGCCGAACCGCCGGTCTGGGACTACCAGATCGTCAGCAGCTACCCGCACGATCCCGGCGCCTATACCCAGGGGCTCTTCTTCGAGGCCGGCGCCCTCTACGAAAGCACGGGCCAGCACGGCCGATCCCAGGTCCGCCGGGTCACCCTCGAAACCGGCAAGGTCGTCCAGCAGCATGGCATCGACGCCCGCCATTTCGGCGAGGGTTCCGTCGCCTGGAATGGCCGGCTGCTCCAACTGACCTGGCAATCCCAGCTCGGCTTCATCTACGACTTGAAGACCCTCAAGCCGCTCGGAACCTTCACCTATCCGGGCGAGGGCTGGGGCCTGACCCACGACGGCAAGCGTCTGATCATGAGCGATGGGACGACCGAACTGCGGTTCCTTGATCCGGAGACGTTGAAGGAAACCGGCCGCCTCCGCGTCAACGCCGGAGGCCGTGACCTCGTCAACCTCAATGAACTCGAATGGGTCGAGGGCGAGATCTGGGCCAACGTCTGGCAGACCGACTTCATCGCCCGCATCAGCCCGACGACCGGCGAGGTGGTCGGCTGGATCGACCTCTCGAACCTGCTGGGCGATGATCGCACGCCGCAGGCGGAATGGCTGAACGGCATCGCCTACGACCCGGCAACAAAGCGACTGTTCGTGACCGGGAAGCTGTGGCCGAAACTGTACGAGATCACGCTGACGAAGCGGGGGCCGTAAACTACCGCCCGCCCCGCAGCAGATCCGCCGACAGCTGCAGTGGCGCGACTCCGCCGTTCAGCCGTGCGCGGTAGACCTGCGTCGTCTCCAATGTCCGCATCACATAGTTCCGCGTCTCGCTGAACGGGATGCATTCGATGAAATTCAGCGGATCGCCGCCCCCGCGTGGGTCGCCGCAAAGGGCGATCCACTGCGGCGGGCGGCCTGGGCCGGCGTTGTAGCCGGCCGCGGCCATGGCGTAGCTGCCGCCAAAGGTTGCCGTCATGTCGCCGAGGTAGCGGCTGCCCAGCCGCATGTTGAATTCCGGCTCATAGAGGCGATCGACGGTGAATTCCTCGCCCAGGTTCCGCGCCGTATCCCGCCCCGTGCCGGGGAGCAGCTGCATCATCCCGCGCGCGTCGGCGCCGGATCGCGCCTGGGGGTCGAAGTTGCTCTCCTGGCGGGAGATGCTGAGGACGAAGGCCGCTTCCGCCCCGCCCGGAACCTGGGGCGTGGCGATCACCGGATAGCCGCGCTCGGGCAGGATGAAGCCGCGCTGGGCCGCTGTCCGCACCGCCCGCATCCCCAGGTCCTGGTCGCCGGCCGACCGCGCCAGATCCACCAGTAACGCCGCCTCGGCCGCCGTCGGCAGGATGTCGTCGATTTGCAGCACGAAGGCGCGGAACGCCTCGTTCAGCCCGAACCCTCTCAATAGTCGCGCGGCCCGCACAGCCTCCCGCCCATCGAACCGCGCCCGGTCGGCGCTGGTCACCACTGGGTCCTTCCCCAGGGTGATCTCCCGCAACCCGGCCTTCTCGGCCGCCAGCTGGCCGTAGAAGACGGTGATGTGCCGAGCGCCCTGGCGATAGAAGGCTTGCGCCTCCGCCGCCTTGCCCAGCGCTTCGGCCGCCCGGCCCTGCCAATACAGCGCCCGGCCCTGGGTGATCGGCGAGGATCCCGCCCCGGCCAGCTTGGCGAAATGGGTCTCGGCCGCCGCTGCATCGTTAAGCCGGGTGAGGGCAAGCCAGCCGGCGTAGAACTCCGCCTCCGCCGCGTCGGCGCCGACGCTCATCCCGCAGTCGCGGGCGATGTTGTAGGCCGCCCGCGCGTCGCCATTTCCCAGCGCCGTGGTGATCATCCGCCGCTTGTCGGGCCAGCTCAGCGCCGCAACGTCCGGGCTCGGCGGCGCCTTGATCCCCGCCGACAGCGAGAAGGCGAGGCTCGCCTGACCCCGCTTGTAGAAATACAGCGCCTGTTCCCAGACCAGCCCCGGATCCTTCCGCTGGTCCGCCGTCAGGGCGGAGACCTGCCCATTCGCGTCGCTGCGCCCCGCCCGCAGCGCCATTCGCGCCTCGGCCAAGGCCCGGTCCGGTCCGGTCAGGTTGTCGACCATCTCCCGCGCCGCCGGCCCCTGCGAGCCGTAGAGCAGCAGGTCCGCCCGCATCTGCAGGTCCGCCGGGGTCAGCACATCGCCGAATCTGGCCCGCAACGCCGCCTGTGGCTCGGCTTCGAACAGCCGGGTCGTCCACCAGCGGCGGATCAGGGCGTTGGCTTCCCCGGTTCGACCCTGCGCCCGCCAGGCCCCGGCCAGGGCCATCGCCCCCTCGACCGTCACGGGCTCGGCACCGCCGAACCAGGCGACAACCCGAGCGGGATCCAGCCCCGCCGCTTCCAACTGCTTTTCCGCCGCCGCCTGCCGCGCCTGGGCCTTGGGCCAGCCGGCCAGGTCCCGCCGCGCCGCGTCCAGCTCGCCGAAGGACATCGAGTCCGCGGCCCCGTCGGCCATCGCCCAGACGGCGATCTTGCGCGCCAGCGGGTCCTGGATGGCGCTGACGGCGGTCCTCACCCGTTCCCCATCACCCGCCTTGGCGGCTGTCAGGGCCAGGCGCAGATACTCGGCGTCCCCCTCGCCGGCCACGTCGGCATAGGGCAGGGCAGGGGTGTTCAGCTGCGCCGGCGCCTGGGTAAAGGCGGATCCGGCCGCCAGCAGCGCCAGAACCGCGCATCCGGCGACCGCCAACCCTTGACCTGCGCTGATCCTCACCCGAAATCCTCCGGAACATTCACCGCCCGCGCCCATTGCGAAGCAATAGGCCCCGGACATATTGTCCGCCCCCAATCCATGGCCGCAAGCAGACGCGGCGAATTCACGGCCATTTGCAAGCCATGTTCCAATCCCCGTTCAAGGGCGTCTTCCCCGCCCTCGTCACCCCCTTCCGCGATGGCGCGGTCGACGAAGCCGCCTTCGTCGCCCTGGTCGAGCGCCAGATCGCCGGCGGCGTGCACGGCCTGGTGCCGGTCGGCACCACCGGCGAGAGCGCCACGGTCAGCCATGAAGAGCACCGCCGCGTGGTCGAGCTTTGCGTCCAGACCGCGCGCGGCCGGGTGCCGGTGATCGCCGGCGCCGGCTCCAACTCGACCGCCGAGGCCATCGACCTGGCCCGCCACGCCAAGGCGGTGGGCGCCGACGCGGCCCTGGTCGTCTCGCCCTACTACAACCGGCCCAGCCAGGAAGGCATCTACCAGCACTTCAAGGCGATCAACGACGCCGTTCAGCTGCCGATCATCACCTACAATGTGCCCAGCCGCACCGGCTCGGACATGTCGAACGAGGTGGTCGAGCGGCTGAGCAAGCTGCCCAACATCGTCGGCATCAAGGACGCCTCGGGCGACCTCGGTCGCCAGGCGCTGCAGCGCATCGGCTGCGGCGACGAATGGATCATGCTGACAGGCGATGACCCCAACGGCGTCGGCTACATGGCCCAGGGCGGGCATGGCTGTATCTCGGTGACCGCCAACGTGGCGCCGGAGGCCTGCGCGGCGATGTACAACGCCTGCCTCAACAACGACTGGGAAACCGCCCGCTACTGGCAGGATCGGCTGATCCTGCTGCACAAGGCCCTGTTCGCCGACGCCTCGCCCAGCCCCACCAAGTTCGCGCTGGCCACCCTCGGCCTCTGCTCCGAGGACAGCCGCCTGCCCATCGCCCCCTGCTCGGAAGCCGCGCGCGGCCAGGTGCTCGACGCGATGCGGGCGGCCGGCGTGCTCTGATGGCCCCCACCAACAAGCAGGGCGGGCTGATCGCCGAGAACCGTCGCGCGCGGTTCGACTACTTCCTGGATGACGCCATCGAGGCCGGGCTGATCCTGACCGGTACCGAGGTAAAGAGCCTGCGCAACGGCCGGGCCAACATCGCCGAGTCCTACGCCGCCATCGAGGGCGACGAGATCGTCCTGATCAACGCCGACATTCCCCCCTACGCCGGCGGCAACCGCTTCAACCACGAGCCCCGCCGCCCCCGGAAGCTCCTCCTCAAGCGTAAGCAGATCAGCCGACTGATCGGCGCGGTGCAGCGCGAGGGGCGGACCATCATTCCGACCAAGCTCTACTGGAGCGACAAGGGTCTGGCGAAGCTCGAGATCAGCCTGGCCAAGGGAAAGAAGCTGCACGATAAGCGCGAAACCGCCGCCGAACGCGACTGGCAGCGGGACAAGGCGCGGCTGATGAAGGATCACGGCTAGCCCCCCTCTTGGGGGCTGGCGAAAGCCACGCTGGCCTGCCAACCTTCCCGGCAACCGAGGGGAGTTTCCATGAAAGCGTTCAAGACCCTGGCCGTCGCGGCCGTCCTGCTGGCCACCGCCGGCGCCGCCCAGGCCCAACCCGCCGGTAAGGTGCATTTCGCTAATGTGCTGATCAATCCGGTCCAGTTCAGCATCGGATCGTCGCCTGCCCGAAGCCTGCCGGGTGGCCAGTGGTTTCTCTACGACGCCGCGCCCGGAACCCATAAGGTGACCGTCCGCCTGTCGAACGGCCAGCAGCTGTCCGAGACCGGCCGGTTCGACAACGCCGACCTCACCCAGTTCGGCAGCGGCCGCTACTGGTGCGTCGCGGTGGTCGGCGAGAGCGACACTTCCGATGCCAACCCCGTTCTGCTGATGCTGAACCCCGACCAATGCAAGCGTGTGCTCGAGGCCGGCGAGCCGATCGACTAAAGCGCGTTCTAGGCTTCGATCAGTTCCCGCGCCCGGCGGAAGATGTCCTCGAACATCGCCGGGGTCAGCCGGCCGGTGTTCGTGTTCAGCCGCGAGCAGTGGTAGCTGTTGATCACCCGATAGGGTCCGGCCTGGAACTCCGATCCGTGGCCCGGCTGACCGACGCTGCCCTTCAGGTTCAACGCCCGCAGCAGGCTGCGCCGCGAGACATCGCCAAGCGTCACGATCACCTTCAGGTTCGGCAGGGCGGCCAGGGTGTTCACGAGGAACGGCCTGCAGGCCTTCTCCTCCGACGTCTCCGGCTTGTTCAGCGGCGGGGCGCAGCGGACTGCGTTGGTGATCATGCAGTCGACGAGATCGAGGGAGTCGTCCGTCCGCGCCTCGAACTTGCCTGTCGCGAACCCCGTCTTTCCCAGCGTCTCATAGAGCAGCCAGCCCGCGTGATCGCCGGTGAACGGCCTCCCCGTCCGGTTCGCCCCCGTCCGCCCCGGCGCCAGCCCCGCCACCAGCAGCCGCGCGTTCCAGTCCCCGAACGACGGCGCCGGCCCATTGTACCAGTCCGGATTCTCCGCCTGATTCACCCGCCGATAGGCCACCAGCCGTGGACAGAGCGGACAGTCGCGCGGCGGCTCGGAGGAGGTGAGGTCGACGACTTGGTCGCTCACTACAGCTCGTCCTCAGCCTCGATCTCCGCGCGGGTGCGGTTGTCGTAGCCGCCGCCGCGCGGCGCCGATTGGCGCTGTGGGCGGCCGATGATGTCGCCCAGGTCGGCGAGGTCGATGAAATGGTCCGCTTGCCGCCGCAGGTCGTCGCTGATCATCGGCGGCTGGCTCTTCACCGTGGAGACGACGCTCACCCGCACGCCCTTGCGCTGCACCGACTCGACCACGGCGCGGAAGTCCCCGTCACCGCTGAACAGGACCAGATGGTCGGCCTTTTCGGCCATCTCCATCATCCCGACGGCGATCTCGACATCCATGTCGCCGCGCCAGCGGTCGCGGCCCTGGCTGTCGACGAATTTGCGCGCCGTCTTGGTCACCAGGGTGAAGCCGTTGTAGTCGAGCCAGTCGACCAGCGGCTTGATCGGACTGTAGTCATCGCCCTCGACGATGGCGGTATAGTAGTAGGCGCGGATCAACACCCCGCGCCGGCGGAACTCGTCCAGCAGCTTGCGGTAGTCGATGTCGAAGCCCAGGGCCTTGGCCTGGGAATAGAAGTTGGCCCCGTCGATGAACAGCGCCAGTTTCTCGGTCGGGTAAAAGGTCACGGATTCAAATCCTTGGATAAAAATACTCAGTTCGATGACGCCGTGATCGTCGCCCTCGGGAGCAATCTTCCCGGCGACTATCCCGACGTTCCGACCCTGCTCGAGGCGGCGCTCGAAGCCTTTCCCGCCCACGGCCTGACCGTGCTCGCCCGATCATCCTGGTGGCGCTCCGCCGCCTGGCCCGACCCGGCGCAGCCTGCCTATACGAACGGCGTCGTTCTTGTCGAGACGGCCCTATCCGTGCGCCAGACCCTGCTGCAACTACACCGGATCGAAGCCGCGTTCGGCCGCCGCCGGGCCGAGCCGAACGCCCCCCGCACGCTCGACCTCGACCTGATCGCCCACGGTCGCGCGGTGGTGGAGGAGGGGGGTGTCACCGTGCCCCATCCCCGCGCCCACGAGCGCCGCTTCGTCATGGGACCGTTGGCGCAGGTCGCGCCCGACTGGCGCCACCCGACCGTGAACCGCCGCGCCGGCGACCTCGCAAACACCGCTCAGGTCGGCCGCGATGCCGCGCCTGTGCCTTGCGGCGTTGCACAATAGCGCGCAAAACACTATGTAGCCCGGTTCAACCGCCCCCGCTTTACAGAGATATCCATGGCTCGCGTCACCGTCGAAGACTGCATCGAGAAGGTTCCCAACCGCTTTGGCCTGGTCCTGCTGGCCGCCCATCGCGCCCGGGGCATCTCGGCCGGCGCGGCTCTGCTGGTCGATCGGGACAACGACAAGAACCCGGTCGTGGCGCTCCGCGAGATCGCCGACGATGTGGTCGATTCGGAAGGCCTGCGCGACAACCTGATCGGCACCCTGCAACGGGTCGATGAGCGCACCGAGGCCGAGGAAGAAGCGGAAACCGTCGCCCTGCTGTCTGATCCGACCCATATGCAGATGAGCGAAGCGGAACTGATCCGCGCCCTGCAGAGCGACCGCGACGGCGGTCAGGAGGAGCGGTACTGAGCCCCGACGGCGCAGAACCTCTCACTCTAGCGGCGGTCGACGAGGCCGCCCTTCCACCGAACTCGCCCCCACCCGAGGCGCCCAAGCCCGAGCCGACCGCCGCCCAGAAGGCGGCGGCCCGGCCCAAATACATGCGCCAGTACGAGCTCATCGAGCGCGTCCGCGCCTATGAGCCCGACGCCGACGAGGCGCTGCTCAACAAGGCTTACGTCTACGCCGTCCGCATGCACGGCAGCCAGACGCGGGCGTCCGGCGATCCCTATTTCGCCCATCCGGTCGAGGTGGCCGGCATCCTCACCGAATACCGGCTCGACACCGCCTCCATCGTCACCGCCCTGCTGCACGACGTCATCGAGGACACCCAGGCCACCCGCGCCGACATCGAGACCCTGTTCGGGGCCGAGGTGGCCGAGCTGGTCGAGGGGGTCACCAAGCTCTCCAAGCTGGAGCTGACCGCCGAACACACCCGCCAGGCCGAGAACCTGCGCAAGTTCATCCTGGCCATTTCCAAGGACGTCCGCGTCCTGCTGGTGAAGCTCGCCGACCGCCTGCACAACATGCGGACGCTGCACTTCATCAAGACCCCGGCCAAGCGCGAGCGGATCGCCCGCGAGACCCTCGACATCTACGCCCCCCTGGCCCGCAACATCGGTTGCCACCGCATCTGTTCGGAGCTGGAGGAGCTGGCGTTCGAGCAGCTCAACCCGATGGCCCGCACCGCCATCATCCGCCGCCTGGAAACCCTGCGCGGCGAACAGGGCAAGGCGGTCAGCACCGTCAGCGGCGAGATCGCGCGCATTTTGCAGGCCAACGGCATTCCCAGCCGCGTGTTCGGCCGCGAAAAGCATCCCTTTTCGATCTGGCGCAAGCTGCAGCGCAAATCGATCGGCTTCTCGGCCCTGTCGGACATTTACGCCTTCCGGGTGATCGTCGATTCCGAGGCCGACTGCTATCGGGCGCTGGGCCTCATCCACCGCGCCTGGCCCTGCATGCCGGAGCGGTTCAAGGACTTCATCTCCACCCCGAAACGCAACAACTACCGCTCGATCCACACCACGGTGATCGGCCCCAAGGGCATGCGGATAGAAATGCAAATCCGCACCGAGGCCATGGACCGGGTGGCCGAGGACGGGGTCGCCGCCCACTGGCGCTACAAGAACCAGTCTTACGGCTTCGACGCCGAGCACATGCAGGCCGAGGGCGGCCGCGACCCGCTCCATAACCTGCGCCAGCTGGTCGCCGTGCTCGAACACGGCGGGGACGCCGAGGATCTGGTCGAGCACGCCAAGCTGGAACTGTTCCTCGATCAGACCTTCGCCTTCACGCCGAAGGGCAAGCTGGTCACCCTGCCGCGCGGGGCCATGCCGCTGGATTTTGCCTACGCCGTCCACACCGACATCGGCGACAGCACCATCGGGGCCAAGATCAATGGTGAGCTGAAGCCCCTGCGCACCCCGCTGGTCAACGGGGATGTGGTCGAGATCATCAAGGGGGCCAAGCCGGCGGTGCCGCCCGACTGGAGCAGCCTGACCGTTACCGGCAAGGCCCGCAGCGCCATCCGCCGCCACATCCGCCAGACGGAGAAGGAAGAGTCGCTGCGCCTGGGCAAGGCCGCACTGTTCTCGGCCTTCGAACGGGTGGGCAAGAGCCGGACCGGCGTCTCGCTGCGCCCGGCGCTCGAGCAGCTCGCCTACAAGACCGACGACGACCTCTACGACGCCATCGGCCGGGGCCGCGCCACCCCGATGCAGGTGATCGACATCGTCTTCCCGGGCCTGAAAGACAGCGAAAAAGCAGCGATCACCGCGCGCCGCCGCATCGAGGATGGATCCGGCGCGCGCCTGTTCGTCCGCGGCGCCTTCGCCCAGGGCGCCGAGCTGCGCTTCGCTCCGTGCTGCACGCCCGTGCCGGGCGACCGTATCGTCGGCATCGCCTGGGCCGAGGGTGTCACCATCCACACCATCGACTGCCCTAACCTGGCCCAGTACGAGGACCAGGGCGATCGCTGGCTGGACCTGACCTGGACCCCCGAGGCCGAGCGCAACACCCTCTCCCGCGCCCGGCTACGCGTGACAATCCTCAACACCCCGGGCGTGCTGGGCGAGGTCTGCACCATCATCGGCGAAGCCGGCGGCAACATCGTCGGCCTGAAGATGACCCACCGCCAGGAAGACCTCTTCGACGTGGACGTCGACCTCGACGTTCACGACAGCAAGCACATCACCAACCTGGTGGCGGCCCTCCGCGCCTGCCCGAGCGTCGAGAACGCCGAACGGCCGCTGGGCTAGCGCCTCCGGCTCCCTCTTCCCGCAAGCGGGAGAAGCATTGGAGCCAACTTATGCACTACATCCTCACCGGCGCCCCGGGCGCCGGCAAGACCCTCATCCTCCGAGGCCTCGAACAGGCCGGCCTCCCGGTCATCGAGGAAGCCGCCACCGACCTCATCGCCTGGCGCCAAGCCCAAGGCGTGGTCGAGCCTTGGGCCAACCCCGCCTTCGCCGAGGACATCCTCGTCCTTCAACTGGCCCGCCAGGCGCGGGCAGGGGAGGGGACCACCATCTTCGACCGCTCGCCGGTCTGCACCCTCGCGCTGGCCCGCTTCCTTGGCCACACTCCGTCGCCGGCCCTGATCGCCGCCGCCGAGGCCGCCCGCGACGCCTACGTCCGCGAGGCCTTTTTCGTCGAAAGCCTTGATTTCATCGTCAATACCGACGCCCGCCGCATCGACCTGGACGGCGCCCTCCGCTTCGGCGACCTCCACCGCGAGACCTACGAGGCCCTGGGCTTCACCCTGACCGGGATCAAGCCAGGGCCACCGGAGTCACGGGTCGAAGCCGTCCGCGCCCACCTCGCCTAGCCCTTGGGCGTCCGTTCCAGGCACCAGCGGACTTGGTGCATCCTGATCGTGTCGTTGCCCGCCTTGTTCTCGGCCAGCGCCAGGAACACCTTGTTGTCGATCAACCCGTCCACGTCGGTGCCGTGCTTGGAGGCGGCGTCGTCCATCCAGCGCGCCATCCCTTCGTCCAGCTTTTCCTTGTCGAAGCTGGTCGCCTTGCCTTCCTCCTCGGCCAGGAACAGCTCGGTGGCCACCGCCGCCGCGCAATGCATCGAAATGTCCTTGGGATCGGTCGGCAGGCCAACCGACATCGGCCCGTTCTGGGCGGAAGCGGCGCCGGCAAGGCAGCAGGCGAGGGCGGCGAGGGCAAAGGTGCGCAAGGTCATGCGAGAGCTCCGATTTCTTGCATCATCGCGCCCAATTCAGAGGTCGGCCACCCACAAACTGGGGGTCTCTGACGTAGCGGCGCCCCAATTGCTGCTTGCGCCATACCCCGCTTTCGAACGACTGTTTGACTCAAGAACAATCAATCGTCCGAGGAAACGCGATCATGGCCATCGATTTCGAGATTCCCCCCGAAGCCAAGGCGGTCCGCGAAAAGGTCCGCCAGTGGGTCAATGACGAGTGTATCCCGGCCGAAAAGCTGATCCACGACAAGGATAGCTACAAGTCCGTTCTCGCCGACCTGCGCAAGAAGGCGCGGGAGCAGGACCTGTGGATGCCGTTCGTGCCTCGGGAACACGGTGGCATGGGCCTGGGCCCCCTGGCCAACGCCCTGGTCCAGATGGAACTCGGCAGGAGCCATCTGGGGGCGCTCAGCATGAACAGCCAGGGCCCGGATGACGCCACCATCCTCACTCTTCTGGCCCACGGCACCGAGTACCAGAAGGAAAAGTACCTCAAGCCGCTGCTGAACGGCGAGATGCGCGTCTGCTACTCGATGACCGAGAAGGCCGCCGGCGCAGACGCCACCGGCATGCGCACCACCGCGGTCAAGGACGGCAACGAGAACTACATCCTCAATGGCGAGAAGTGGTTCAGCAGCGCCGCTAGCGCCGCCGACCTGGCCGTGGTCATGGCCCGCACCGACCCGGACGCTCCGCGCCACCAGCAGTTCTCGACCTTCATCGTCGAACTGCCCAACCCCGGCTACCGCATCGTCCGCGACATCCCGACCATGGCCGCCGAGGGCCCGCTCAGCCACATCATGGGCGGCGGCCACAGCGAGATCGAGATCAAGGACCTGGTCGTCCCGGCCGAGAACCTGCTGGGCGGCGAGGGCCAGGGCTTCAACATGGGCCAGCATCGCCTGGCCTACGGCCGCCTGCGCCACGGCATGCACAACGTCGCCATGGCCCAGCGGGCCCTCGACATGGCCACCGAGCACGTGCTCAAGCGCGAGACCTTCGGCCGCAAGCTGAAGGACCGCCAGGGCGTCCAGTGGATGCTCGCCGACTGCGCCAGCGAGCTCTACATGGCCCGCCTGATGCTCATCCACATCGCCTACAAGGCCGAGAAGGGCATGGACATGCGGCAGGAGAACTCCATCGCCAAGGTCTTCCTGGCCCACATGGTCCACAAGGTCGTAGACACCGCCATCCAGCTGCACGGCGCCCTGGGCTACTCCCTCGATACCCCCCTGGCCCGTTGGTACACCCACATCCGTAGCCAACGCCTCGTCGACGGCCCGGACGAAGTCCACCGCTGGACGGTCGGCCGCAACGTCATCAAGGCGTTTGAACGCGACGGCACCACGGCGGCCGCGGCGGGTGGGGATATTCTGTAGGCCCACCAACCTCCGTCATCCCGGACAGGCCGCAGGCCTGATCCGGGACCCAGGAGGGCAGGGGCGCCGCCCTCACCGCCGCGACTATCGTGCTTGACCCCCCTGGGTCCCGGCTCTCCGCTACGCTCCGGCCGGGATGACGGAGAATGCAGATGCCCGAACCCATCCTCGACCCCGACCTGCCGATCGTCGATCCCCACCACCACCTGTGGGACCGCACCGCGCTGCTGCCGCACCTGCCGCCGCCGACCCACGGCTTCGAGCAGATCATCCGCCGCGTCCCCCGCTACCTGCTCGACGAACTCCTCGCCGACATGACCAGCGGCCATAACGTGGTCGCGACCGTCTACCTCGAATGCGGCGCCTTCTACCGCCCGGACGGCCCAGACCACCTGAAACCCGTCGGCGAGATCGAGGCGGTCAACGGCCTGGCCGCCATCGCCGATTCCGGCGTCTACGGCCCGGCCAAGCCCTGCGCCGGCATCATCGGCCACGCCAACCTCACGCGCGGCGCCGCCGCCCGGGTAACACTTGAAGCCCAGATCGCCGCCAGCCATCGCTTCCGCGGCATCCGCCACAGCGCCAGCCACGACCCGGACAGCGCCGTCCTCGGCCCCCTGGTCCGCACGCCCGCCGGCCTCTACCGCGACGCCGCCTTCCGCGAAGGCTTCGCCCAACTGGCGCCGCTCGGTCTCTCCTTCGACGCCTGGCTCCTCGAGCCCCAGCTCCCCAACCTCATCGAACTCGCCCAGGCCTTCCCGGACACCCCCATCGTCCTCGACCACGTCGGCACCCCGCTCGGTATCGCCAGCTATGCCGGTCGCCGCGAGGAACGCTTCGGCATCTGGCGGGACAACATCCGCACTCTGGCCCAATGCCCGAACGTCACGGTCAAGCTCGGCGGCCTGGCCATGGTCTTCCCGGCCTTCCCCTCCTGCCTGTCCGAAGCCCCGGCCCCCTCGACCCAGCTGGCCGCCGAATGGGCGCCCTACCTGGAAACCTGCATCGAGGCCTTTGGCCCGGACCGCTGCATGTTCGAAAGCAACTTCCCGGTCGACATCCTCTCCTGCGACTACGCCACCCTCTGGAACGCCTTCAAGGTCTTCGCCGCCGGCTATTCGGCGGACGAGAAGACGGCGTTGTTCAGCGGCACGGCGGCGCGGGTTTACCGGCTGAAGCTCTGACGCTTCGCGCGCGTGGGGATTCGGGTTATGGCCACCCCCATGACCAGCGATGACGTCCTCGAGGAATTCCGCGGCGCCGGCGCCCTGCGGGAAGGCCATTTCGTGCTGTCCAGCGGGCTGCACAGCCCGGTGTTCCTGCAGAAGAACCTGGTTTTCGCCCAGCCCGACCGCTGCGAGCGCCTCTGCGCAGCCCTGGCTGCCAAGATCGTGGCCCAGGTCGGCAAGCCCGACCTCTGCATCTCCCCGGCCGTCGGTGGCATCATCCCGGGCTACGAGACTGCCCGCCAACTCGGCGTCCAATCCCTCTACGTCGAACGCGAAGGCGGCCAGTTCACGCTGCGCCGCGGCTTCCACGTCGAGCCCGGCGCCCGGGTGGTGATGGTCGAGGACATTGTCACGACCGGCCTCTCCAGCCGCGAATGCATTGCCGCCATCCAGGCCGCCGGGGGCGAGGTGATCGCTGCCGCCTGCATCGTCGACCGCTCCGGCGGCAAGGCCGACGTCGGCGTCCCGCTGATCGCCCTGGCCAGCCTGGAGGTCCCTGCGTACCCGGCTGATGCGCTTCCCCCGGAGCTGGCGGCGCTGCCTGTGGAAGATCCCGGCAGCCGGCGGTTGGCCGCCCAGGGGTAAGGGGGTAGGGCAGGGGCTGCGCGAGAATTCCATTTGATCCCGCCCCCCGCCCGCGCGAGACCTAGCCCCTGATCTCGCAGGACCCAACAGATGGCCACCGGCGGCTTCCGCTTCGACCGTTTCCGCCTCGACGCGGCCGACCGACTGCTCACCCTCGACGGCGCCCCGGTTGAACTCAACGCCCGCTACCTCGACGCCCTGGCCCTGCTGGTCGCCGAATCCGGCCGCCTGGTCACCAAGGACCGCTTCCTGGAGGAAGTCTGGCGCGGCGTTCCCGTCACCGACGAAGCCCTGACCCAGTGTATCCGCACCCTGCGGCGCCAGCTCGGCGACGATGCGGCCCGCCCCCGCTTCATCGAGACCGTCCCCAAGCACGGTTACCGCTTCATCGCGCCCGTAGAGGCTGACGAAGCCGCGCCGAAGACCCGCGAATCGATCCCCGGCCGTTGGAGCCGCTTTTGGCTGCTTGGTGCGGCCGGGACCGCCGGCGGAGCCTTCGCCGGCGGCGTCGGCGGCCTGCTCTACGGTTTCGCCGGCGCCCCCCAGGCGCTGGAGCCGGGCATGGGCGCCGCCTCCGTGCTGCTGGTGCTGGTCGCCCTGACGGTCGTGGTCGGCGTTCTCGGTGGGGCGGGGGTCGCGTTCGGGATCGCCGCCGCCGGCCTCGCGCCCGGCCGTCCGGGCCTCAAGAGCGTGCTGGGCGGGGCCGGCGGCGGCCTGCTGGTTGGGGGGATGGTCAAGCTGCTGGGTCTGGACGCCTTCAACCTGTTGTTCGGTCGCACCCCTGGTGAAATCACCGGCGCCCTTGAAGGCGCCCTGCTGGGCGGAGCCGTGGGCTTCGCCGCCTTGTGGGCCGCCCGGCTTGCGGCCCGCCGCTCCCTTGCCCTGGCCGTCGCCGCCGCGGGCCTGGTCGGCGGCGTGGCGGGCCTCGTCATTCCCCTGCTCGGCGGCCGCCTGATGGGAGGCAGCCTCGACCTGCTGGCCCGCGGCTTTCCGGGGTCGCGCCTGCGGCTGGACCGTATCGGCGCGCTATTCGGCGAGCCCGGGTTCGGCCCGCTCGCCCAGGCCGCCACCGGCGCCGTCGAGGGCCTGCTGTTCAGCGCCTGCCTGGTCGCCGCCATGCTGATCGCGCGGCGAACCTGGCTGGATCCCCAAACCTAGGCCTTTGCCGCCTCATCCCGTGCCGCCCTGGCAAACAGCCAGGACGACATCGACCAGATCGACACGAAACCGGCCGTGAGAATCCAGGTGAAATGTCCGGCCGCCTGGGCCACCCCGGCGACCACCACCTGAGCCACGGTCATGGCGATCAACACCCGCGCCAAGCCCTTGGCCTTGAAGTTGACGACGAAGGCGCCGGCCACACCGACCATCAGCACCCCGGCGTACATCTGGTTCAGCGGATTGTTCTCGTCGCCGATGATCCCCACCGCCAGGTTCATCCAGATCAGCAGGAAGCCGGCGACCATCGCCAGGGCCACCGCCACCCGGTAGGCGGCGTTGCCACTCAGCCGCGCCCCCAGTTCGACGCCGCCGCCGACGATAGCCAGCAGCACGCCCATGATGGCGAAGTCCTCCGGTCCCCAGTCGACCTCAGCGGTGAACTGCATGGCTGCCAGCGGCAAGAGCAGCAGCCCCCCCAGCGTCGCCCACATGGGAATCTGCCACCAGCCGCCACGCCGCTTGCCCGTCTTGTCGTTGCCCGTCTTCTCGTTGTCCGCCGTCATGACTCTGCCTCGATGTTTGAAACGAGGCGGGACCCTGGCCGACGGCGCGGTGAGCGGCATGAGCGGGGTCTGAGCAATCGCTGAATAGCGCGCTTAGCCCGCCGCGGCGGCCTCCAGCGGCGCGATGTCAAGCTTGACCATGCTCAGCATCTGCTCGGTCACTCGCTTGACCACCGCGGGGTCCGAACTGCCCATCAGTTCGCGCAAGCGCTTCGGCGCCACCTGCCAGCACAGCCCCCATCGGTCCCGCACCCAGCCGCACTGTTCGACGCTGCCGCCCTCGCACAGCGCGTCCCAGATCCGGTCCAGCTCGTCCTGCGTCTCCGGCTCGACCATGATCGAGAAGCTGTGGTTGAACGGGTCCAGCGGCCCGGCCTCGATGGCCATGTAGTTCTGGCCGCCCAGGGTGAAGCTGATGATCGTCACGCTCCCCGACGGCCCGGCCGGGCTTTCGCCCATCACCGCCGAGGTGTCCTCGATCTTCGAATTGGGGATCAGCGAGACATAGAAGCGGATCGCCTCCGCCATGTTCTTCTCGTACCAGAGATGCTGGGTGACCTTCATGGCATCGTCCTCCGTTCGCACCCGTCCCGCGCCATTCGCGGCCGGCGGTTACCCCAAGGACGCCCCAGATGCCGCCACGCCGACAGCCGGGATGAAAAAACCTGGAACCGTGCGTGACTTTCGCCCGTGGCTCCCGCGCCCTAAGTAGTCAGCTACCACACCACGGACAGCCGCCATGACCCTTCGCCTCGGCGTCAACATCGACCACGTCGCTACGATCCGCAACGCGCGGGGCGCCAGCTATCCGGAGCCGACCCGCGCGGCCGAGCTGGCCCTGATGGCCGGCGCCGACGGCATCACCGCCCACCTGCGCGAGGACCGCCGCCACATCTCCGACGCGGACATCGATCAGCTGGCCGACCTTTGCCGCAAGCGCGGCAAGCCGCTGAACTTCGAGATGGCGGTCACCGACGACATGGTCGCCATCGCTCTGGCCCATCGCCCCTACGCCGCCTGCCTGGTGCCCGAGCGCCGCGAGGAGGTGACCACCGAGGGGGGGCTGGACGTGGTGCGGGGCGCCAACCGGGTGCGCGACGCGGTGCACTCCCTGCGCGCGGCGGGCAGCCGCGTCTCCCTGTTCATCGAGGCCGACCCGGCCCAGATCGCCGCCTCCGCCGAAGCCGGAGCCCAGGTCATCGAGCTCCACACCGGCGCCTACTGCGACGCCGCCCGCGCCGGCGAGACGGACCGGGCCGCCGCCATCCTGGCCCGCCTGACCGCCGGCGCCGCCCAGGCCGCCCAGCTGGGCCTGGAGGTCCACGCCGGCCACGGCATCGACTACGCCACCGTCGGCCCCATAGCCGCCATCCCCCAGCTGGCCGAACTGAACATCGGCCACTTCCTGATCGGCGAGGCCATCTTCGTCGGCCTGCCGGAGGCGATTCTCCGCATGCGCCGACTGATGGACGCCGCCCGGGCGCAGGCGGAGCAGGCGGCGTGATCATCGGCCTGGGCTCCGACCTCTGCGACATCCGCCGCATCGACAAGACCCTCAATCGCTTCGGAGACCGCTTCGTCCAGCGCCTGTTCACCGAGACCGAGCAGGCCAAGTCCGACCGGCGCAAAGACCGCGCCGCCAGCTACGCCAAACGCTTCGCCGCCAAGGAGGCCTGCGCCAAGGCCCTGGGCACCGGCGTTCCCCGCCGCGGCGTCCACTGGCGGGACATGGGGGTGGTCAACCTGCGCTCCGGCGCCCCGACCATGGCCCTGACCGGCGGCGCGGCCGAACGCCTGGCCCAAATCATCCCGCAAGGGATGGAAGCAAAGATCCACGTCACCCTGACCGACGACCACCCCTACGCCCAGGCCTTCGTGATCATTGAGGCGCTGCCTATCCAAGTTACGCCATGAAGGCGAAGTAACGGGCGCAGACATTGCCTCTGCGGTATTCCACCGCTAACCAGACCCGCTGGGCTCATGCCCCACGTTTCAAAGAGAATCCCGCGCCGATGACCGACGCTGTCGCCCACGAGTCCGACGAACCCCGCGACCTGCCGGAGGAGAAGCCCTCCTTCGTCCAGGAGATGGTCGAGATCGGCAAGACCGTGTTCTACGCCCTGCTGATCGCCCTGGTCCTGCGGGTGTTCCTGTTCCAGCCGTTCACCATCCCCTCGTCCTCGATGGAGCCGAACCTGCTGGCTGGCGACTACATCATCGTGAACAAGTGGTCCTACGGCTACTCCAAGCACTCGATCCCGCTCAGCCCGCCGCTGTTCAAGGGGCGCATCTTCAACACCGTGCCCAAGCGGGGCGACATCGTGGTGTTCAAGCTGCCGGCCGACAACAAGACCGACTACATCAAGCGGGTCATCGGCCTGCCCGGCGACCGGGTGCAGGTTCGCAATGGCGTGCTCTACGTCAACGAAAAGGCGGTGCCGCACGTCCAGCTGACCCGCCAGGATCTGGACGACCTGAACGGCGTGCGCCGCCAGGAAACCTCGCTCGACGGCAAGACCTACGCCACCTACGCCGGCGCCGAGTACGGCTATCCCAACAACACCGGCGTCTTCCTGGTGCCCCAGAAGCACTACTTCGTCATGGGCGACAACCGCGACAACAGCCTCGATTCCCGCTTCGAGCCCAACTACGCCGCGCCCCGCGCCGGCGGCGTCGGCTTCATGCCGGCCGAGAATCTGGTCGGCAAGGCGGAGATCATCCTGCTATCCTGGTACCCGGCTCCCAGCATGGACCGCGGCCCGGTCACCGACGAGAAGGGCAAGGTCCGCGAGGGCGTCTCGCTGTTCAAGCCCTGGACCTGGTTCACCGAGGCGCGGCCCGGCCGGTTCTTCAACCTGCTGAAATGAACGCCCGAGTTGCTGCTGTAGAGACGCTCGAACGCCGCATAGGCCACAGCTTCGCCGACCGCGCCCTGCTGGAGCGGGCCCTGACCCACGCCAGCGTCGGGGACGGCGCCGTCAAGGTGCGCCACAACGAGCGGCTGGAGTTCCTGGGTGACAGGGTGCTAGGCCTGCTGGCATCGGAGCGGCTGCTGGCCCTCTATCCGGAGGCCAAGGAGGGCGAGCTGTCGCCCCGCCTGGCCAACCTCGTAAACGGCAAGGCCTGCGCCCGTGTCGGCCGCCGTCTGGAGCTGGGCGCGGCCCTGCGGATGAGCGGCTCGGCGACCAAGATGGGCGTGCGGGACAACGACGGCGCCCTGGGCGACGCGGTCGAGGCGCTGATGGCCGCCATCTACATCGACGGCGGCCTTGAGACGGCCCGATCCTTCTTCCTCGAGGCCTGGTCGGAGGAGTTCGCCCGGCTCGAGGAGCCCCGCGCCAAGGATGCCAAGACCCGGCTGCAGGAATGGGCCATGGGCCGCCGCCTGCCCGTCCCGGCCTATGTGGTGGTGGAACAGACAGGCCCCGACCACGCGCCTCGGTTCATCGTCGAAGTGTCGGTAAAGGGCTATGAGACCGAACGCGGGGAGGGGGGCTCCCGGCGCGAAGCGGAAAAGGCGGCGGCTATGATCATGCTGCTGAAACAGGAAGGCCAACAATGACCACCAAAGCCGGCTTCGTCGCCGTGATCGGCGCCCCCAACGCCGGCAAGTCCACCCTGACCAATCGTCTGGTCGGGGCCAAGGTGTCGATCGTCACCCAGAAGGTGCAGACCACCCGCTTTCCGGTTCGTGGCGTCGCCATGGCCGGTGAGGCCCAGATCGTGCTGCTCGATACCCCGGGCATCTTCACCCCCCGCCGCCGACTCGATCGCGCCATGGTGCGCAGCGCCTGGGCCGGGGCCGACGATGCCGACGCGGTGGTGCACCTAGTCGATGTCCAGGCCGAACTGGCGGTGCAGGACGGCTCCGCCAAGGGCGCCGACAAGCGCGGTGTCGAGGACGTCCAGACCATCATCGAGGCGCTCCAGAAGTCCGGCAAGATGGTCATCCTGGCGCTCAACAAGATCGACGGGGTCAAGCGCGAGCGGCTGCTGTCCGTCTCCCAGGCCCTGTTCGAGACCGGCGTCTATAGCGAAGCCTTCATGATCAGCGCTCTCGACGGAAACGGCGTCGAGGACCTCCGCGCGCGGCTCGCCGAGCTGATGCCGGAGGGCCCCTGGCTCTACCCCGAGGACCAGACCGCCGACATTCCCGCCCGACTGCTGGCCGCCGAGCTAACCCGCGAAAAGCTCTACCTCCGCGTCCACGAGGAGCTGCCTTACGCGGCCAGCGTCGAGACCACGGCCTTCGAGGAAAAGAAGGATGGGTCGGTCCGGATCGAACAGACCGTCTATGTCGAGCGCGAGGGACAGCGCGCCATTATCATCGGCGCCAACGGCCAGACCCTCAAATGGATCGGCCAGAAGTCGCGCGAAGAGCTGGCCGAGCTCTTCGAGCGCAAGGTCCATCTCTTCCTCCACGTCCGCGTCCGCGAGACCTGGGCCGAGGAGCGGGAGACCTATGCCGGCATGGGCCTCGATTTCGACGTCTAAGGGGAGGGCGCCTTGCGCATCTTGATCTTCATCCTGGCGCTGCTGGCCACGCCGGCCTGGGCTCTCGATCCGGAGACCCCGCCCAACACGGACGTCAACGCGCCCCTGGACGCCCTGCACCGCGCGGCGTCGGAGGCCGACGGCAAGACCTACTTCGATCTGTTCACCAAGGACGCTATCTACATCGGCACCGACGCCTCGGAACGCTGGACCATCGCCCAGTTCCGCGCCTACGCCGAACCCTACTTCGCCCAGGGCAAGGGCTGGACCTACACCGTCCGCGAGCGCCACTTCGGCTACGCCGACATCGCGTGCAAATGCGTGGTCTGGTTCGACGAGCTGCTGGACAGCGAGAGCTATGGAACCAGCCGGGGGACGGGCGTCCTGGTGCTCCAGAACAATGAATGGAAAATCGCCCAATACGCCCTGACCTTCCCGATCCCCAACGACCTGGCGAAGGGAATGACTTCTGAAATCAAGGCTTTCGAGGCCAAGACGAGGTTGGAACAAAAATAGAACAAAATGCTTGCCATGACGGTGGTGTGGCGAGATAGTGCGGGTCTCTGAAGGGAGAGCCGCCATGACCGTGCAAGATATCGCCAATGACCTCGTCGCCCTGTGCCGGGCGGGAGATTTCGACACCGCCGGCCAGAAGTACTGGGCCGATGATGTGCTCAGCGTCGAGGCCATGCCCGGCGATATGGCCGAAATTCGCGGCAAGGACGCGGTGAAGGGCAAGGGCGACTGGTGGGCCGCCAATCACGAGGTCCACAGCTCGGAAGTCGAGGGGCCCTACGTCAATGGCGACCAGTTCGTGGTCCGCTTCAAGATGGACCTGACCCAGAAGGCCAGCGGCGATCGCATCCAGATGGACGAGGTCGGCCTCTACACCGTCAAGGACGGCAAGATCGTCGAGGAACGGTTCTTCTACGCCTGAGGCAGGCCTCGCCTCCGATCGCTGCAGGAGCTATCCCACCCGCATGGAATGGGAAGACGACGCCTACATTCTCGCCGCCCGACCGCATGGCGAGACGGGGGCGATCGTCGAGTTGCTGACCGAACACCACGGCCGGCAGGCGGCCCATGTTTCCGGCGGCGCCTCGCGAAGGCTCAAGTCGGTTCTACAGGCCGGAACCCGCGTGGTGGTGAGCTATCGCGCCCGGGTCGAAGGCCAGCTGGGGTCGGCCACGGTCGAACCAATCGGGGAGGGGCCGTCGGAGTTGTTCGACGACCGGATGGCGCTGGCGGGTTTGGCCGCCGCCGCCGCCCTGGCCGCCGGGGCCCTGCCGGAGCGGGAGCCGCATCCGGGGGCCTTCCATGCCTTCGAGGCCCTGATCGGCGCCCTGTTGCACCCGGACGTCTGGCCGGCGGTCTTCGTGCAGTTCGAGGCCGGACTGCTGGCCGAGATGGGCTTTTCCCTCGACCTGACCAAATGCGCCTCGACCGGGGTGACCGAGGACCTCATCTGGGTCAGCCCCCGCACCGGCCGCGCCGTCTCCCGCGAGGCAGGCGAGCCCTACGCCGACCGTCTGCTGCCCCTGCCGCCCTTCATGCTCTCGCCCCGCAACGGCCTGGCCGAAGGCGACATCCGCGCCGGCTTCGATCTCACCGGCCACTTCCTCGAACAGTTCGTCTTCGGCCCGCTGAACCGTCCGCTTCCGCCGGCCCGCGTCTGGCTCCTAGAGCAACTCTCCGACGCGGGCCGCCTCTGAGCCGAAAATTCCGCCCCCTCTGGGGGCGGGGGACCGCGCGCGAATACGCGCGTGGTGGTGGGGGCGGCGCCGGCGGTAGGGGAGTGCGCGCCAAGCAGGTTCAGCGCCGCCGCTGCCCCCTCTGTCCGTCGCGTATTCGCGCCGGACAGCTCCCCCAGAGGGGGAGCGACTACTTTAGATCCGCGGCCACCGCGCTCCCTTTCCTCAGCGGACGCCCCTATAACCAACCCAGTTGATTCTGGACCGACATGACTGTTCACACCCCCCCGCCCGGTGACGGCGACCGTATCCTCGACGAGCCGCTGACCGAGGCCCTGTCGCGGCGCTACCTGGCCTATGCGCTCTCGACCATCACCGGCCGCGCCCTGCCGGACGTCCGCGACGGGTTGAAGCCTGTCCACCGCCGCCTGCTTTATGCCCTGCACGAGATGCGGCTGAACCCCACCGCCTCTGCCCGCAAGTGCGCCAAGGTGGTCGGCGAGGTAATGGGTAACTTCCACCCGCACGGCGACCAGGCCATCTATGACGCCCTGGTGCGCCTGGCCCAGTCGTTCAGCCAGCGCTATCCCCTGGTCGACGGCCAGGGCAACTTCGGCAACATCGACGGCGATAACGCCGCGGCCATGCGTTACACTGAGTGCCGCATGACGGAAGCCGCGAGCCTGCTGCTCGACGGCCTCGACGAGAATGCGGTCGACTTCAAGCCCACTTACGATGGCCAGGACGAAGAGCCGGTCGTCCTGCCCGCCGGATTCCCGAACCTGCTGGCCAACGGCTCCAGCGGCATTGCCGTCGGCATGGCCACTTCAATCCCGCCGCACAACGCCGGCGAACTGATCGACGCCTGCCTGCTGCTGCTGCAACGCCCGGAGGCGACCACCGCCGACCTGATGGAGCGGGTGAAGGGGCCGGATTTCCCGACCGGCGGCATCATTGTCGAACCCCACCACAGCCTGCTGGAAACCTTCGAGACCGGCCGGGGCGGGGTTCGCCTGCGCGCCCGCTGGACGAAGGAGGAGACCGGCCGCGGCGGCTATCAGATCGTGGTCACCGAGATTCCGTATCAGGTGAAGAAGGCCGAGCTGGTCGAGCAGCTGGCCGAGTTGATCGAGGCCAAGAAGGCGCCGCTGCTGGGCGATGTGCGGGACGAGAGCGCCGAGGACGTGCGCCTGGTCATCGAGCCGAAGAACCGCAACGTCGAGCCGGAAGTCCTCATGGAGAGCCTATTCAAGCTCTCGGACCTGGAGACCCGTTTCCCGGTCAACATGAACGTGCTGGATGCGCGCGGCACGCCGGGCGTGCTCGGCCTCAAGGCGATCCTCAAGGCCTTCCTCGACCACCGCCGCGAGGTGCTGGTCCGCCGCGCCCGCTTCCGGCTGGAGAAGATCGAGGCTCGGCTGCACATCCTCGACGGCCTGCTGATCGCCTATCTGAACCTCGACGAGGTGATCCGCATCGTCCGCTATGAGGACGAGCCGAAGCAGAAGCTGATCGCCGCCTTCGACCTTACCGAGATCCAGGCCGACGCCATCCTCAACACCCGCCTGCGCCAGCTGGCCCGGCTGGAAGAGATGGAGATCCGCCGCGAACATGCTGAACTGGCTGAGGAAAGGGACGGCATCATCGCCATGCTCGGCTCCGAGGCGGCGCAGTGGAAACTGGTCGGCACGGGGCTGGCCGACATGCGCGCCGTGGTCGGGGTCGGCACCGAGGTCGGCCGCCGCCGCAGCGATTTCGCGGAGGCCCCGTCGATCGACGTCGACACCGCCACCGAGGCCTTCATCCCCCGCGAGACGATCACGGTCATCCTGTCGGAAAAGGGCTGGATCCGGGCCGCCAAGGGCCGGGTGGACGATCCCTCGGAGCTGAAGTTCAAGGAAGGCGACAAGCTGGGCTTCCTGGTCCCGGCCGAGACCACCGACAAGCTGCTGATCTTCGCCTCCGACGGCCGGTTCTTCACCGTCGAATGCAGCAAGCTGCCGTCGGCGCGGGGCCATGGCGAGCCGCTGCGGCTGATGGTTGACCTGGACGACAAGGTGAAGATCATCGACGTCTTCCCCCACAAGGCCGGCCGCAAGCGCATCCTGGCGTCCAAGGAGGGCTACGGCTTCATCATGCCCGAGGACGAGGCCCTGGCCTTCCGCCGGGCCGGCAAGTCGGTGCTGAACGGCACGGCCGTGGTATCGCTGGAGGTGGCTGGCGACCAGATGGCGGTGATCGGCGACAACGGCAAGATCCTGATCTATCCGCTTGAAGAACTTCCGGAAATGCCGCGCGGCAAGGGGGTCAAGCTGCAGTCCTACCGCGAGGGAGGGCTGCGGGACGCCACGGTGTTTAACGCTGAGACGGGCGCCTTCTGGATCGACGCCGCCGGCCGCACACGCGAGTGGACCGATTGGAAGGACTGGGCCGGCAAGCGCGCCGGCGCCGGCAAACTGGCCCCCAAGGGCTTCCCGACGAGCAAGCGGTTCAGACCGCGCTGAGGAAGGGCGGGGACACGTACCTTTTCGCCCATGCGCCGGTGCAGCCGCCTGGATCGTGTCGCGAAAAGGTACGTGTCCCCATTCTTCTAGCCCCCCACCAACTTGCTCATCGCCTCCAGGTACCGGCCGAACGCCGCCCGGCCCTCACCAGTGATCCGCGCCCGGGTCAGGGGCTTTACGCCGACAAAGCTTTTTTCGATGTCGATGTAGCCGGCTTCCTGGAGTTTCCTGAGGTGGATCGACAGGTTGCCCTGGGTCGCCTCCAGCACGGTCTTGAGCTCGGTGAAGTCGGCGACCTCGGCGTCGGCGAGATAGGCCATGATCCCCAGCC
The DNA here is from genome assembly GCF_009905535.1 of Caulobacter sp. SLTY. GTDB lineage: Bacteria > Pseudomonadota > Alphaproteobacteria > Caulobacterales > Caulobacteraceae > Caulobacter. The sequence continues at coordinate 77,841 of NZ_JAAALA010000011.1, forward strand.
GCAGGCGGCCGTGGATAACCTCGTCGATGCCGCCGATATCGAACTTCGGCATCAGTCGGCCTTGCCCCGCGCCATGGCGATGCCGGGCAGCATCATGAACAGGAACAGCGCCGCGCCGCAGATCAGCACATAGGCCGCATGGCCGCGGGTCAGGCCCATCAGGCCGGCGCTGATCATCCAGCCCAGGCCAGTCGCCAGCATCCACAGCCGCTTGCGGATCAGCCAAGCCGCGTACCAGGCGCCCCCAAGCACCGCGAACACCACCGCCGGGTAGAACAGCCAGATGCGGAAGTCGCCGGTCTGGATGGTGGGGGGGAGGAAGATGACCAGGAAGACCAGGTTCATCAGGCCGGTGGAACTGAAGATCGCTGACACGGCTCGCCCCGTGGCGCCCTTGGGCTTGATGGCGTTGCCGCTCTTGATGATGGCGTAGGTCATGTAGATCAGGAAGATCACGGTCGGCGCGCCAAGGAAGAACAGGGTGACCGGCCCCGGCGACTGGACGCCAAGGATCTGGGCGCCGTGGAACAGGCATTGGATGCCATAGACGAGACCGCCCAGGGCAAAGAGCCGGCCAGTGAAGCGCCAGACCTCGCCGCCGCCGGGCTCGCCGGCGACGAGGGTCTTCAGATAGGCGAGGTCCTCTCGCGCGGAGTCGGCATCGGTCATCAGGCGATTCCTTCCTGGACTTGAGTTTGAGGCTTCGCACGCCAGGGGACGCGGCGTCCATTGAGCAGCCGGCCGACGAAGGAGTGGCGGACCAGCAGTTCATAGGTGACCAGGGCCGGCGCCATGGTCCCGACGACGACCAGACCAAACTTGGCGAACCAGGGCAGGGGCACGTCGCGGATAGCGACCTGCAGGGCCATCAGGATCGGCAGGTGGACGATGTAGATCCAGTAGCTGGCGTCGGCCAGGTAGCGGCGCACCGGGCTGTGGCGGGACAGGAACCGCACCGCCGCCCCGATCAGCCCGAAGGCCCAGCTCCAGATGGCCAGCGGATAGATCACGCAGTAGGCGGCCCGCACCCAGTTGTCATCGAAGGTCGCGCCGATCGACTCCTCGGGCAGCATGTATAGGCCGATGACCGTCAGAATCACCGCTGCGACCAGATGGGTGAGCCAATGGCGGGCGAAGGCGGTGACCAAGCCCGCCTGGCGCTGGATCAGCCAGCCGAAGCCGAAGGCCAGGCCATAGGCGGTGGCCGCAATGGCGTTCGGGATCAGCGACTGGTCTGGCGTCGGGATACCGGCCCAGGGAATCCATTTGGCGGTCAGGAAGAAGGCCAGGCCGACCGGAATTGCCAGCACGATCGGGCCGACGGACCAACGGACCAGGGCGCGGACCACGGGGTCAAGCATCTGGCCGATCACGCCCTGGCGGTCGACCAGCCGGCCGAGACCCCGCAGGATGAGAGCGCCGACATAGAAGACCAGCAGCACCCACAGGAACCACAGATGGGTCAGGGGAAAGTCGGTGGGGGTGAAGGCCGGGCCCTTCGGCGGGTCTTTGGGCAGGGCGCCGAGGGTATCGACAGTCACCCAGACCAGGACCGAGATGATGCCGGTCAGGGCGAGCGGCCAGAAAATGGCCAGCGGGGCGACGATGCGCTTCAGCCGGTCTAAGGCGAAGCCCTTGAGGCCGCGCCGTTCGAGCAGCATGCGGGCGAAGAAGCCGGCGATCAGGAAGAAGACCGTCATCCGAAACATGTGCAGGGTGAAGAAGGTGATCGCCATGGCCGGCGAGCGCTGCTCGTCCATGACGATCCAGGCCTGGGGCCCCGGCAGGAAGGACAGGGTGGCATGGAAGGCCACCCCCAGCAGCAGGGCGAACCCGCGCACGGCGTCCAGCGCGTGCAGGCGTTCGGGAGATGTCTCGGTCATTGGCATGAGCCCCAGAAGCACGGCCGTTCGCCGCTCGTGACGCCCTCATAGCAGACAAGTTTGAAATGTAAACATGTCTACGAACACAGTGCGTCTTGCCGCCGCAGCGCGGGCGGTTAGTCTTCCAAGAAAACCAATGCGGGGCAGGGGATAGGGATATGGGCTGGAAGAGATCGACGCTGACGGCCCTGGCCGCCGGCCTGCTGTTGGCCGGCCCGGTCGCCGCGCCGGCGGTGGTTCAGGCGCGGGCGACGGTGCTGGCGCCGGCCAAGCCGGAGGCGCTGGGCTTCTCGTCCGAGCGGCTGGCGAAGATGGATGCCGCGATGAAGGCGCTCGTCGATCGCGGCGCGGCGCCCGGCGTGATCACCTATGTGGCTCGCCACGGCCGCACGGCCCACTACAGCATCTACGGCAAGGCCGACCTCGCCAGCGGCGCGCCGCTGAAGGAAGACACGATCTTCCGCATGTACAGCCAGACCAAGCCGGTCACCGGCGTGGCCATGATGATCCTGTTCGAGGAGGGCCGCTGGAAGCTGGACGAGCCGGTCACGAAGTATGTGCCGGAGTTCAAGAACCTGCGCGTGTTCAAGGGCCTGGACGCGAAAGGTAAGATGATCACCGAGGCGGCGTCCCGCCCGCCGACGATGCGCGAGATCATGACCCACACGGGCGGCTTCGCCTATGGCCTGACCACCGACAATCCGGTCGATGCCGCCTATCGCGAGTCCGGCATGCTCGGTTCGCCGACCCTGCGGGAGGCGATGTCCGAGGCGGCCAAGCTGCCGCTGGCCAACCAGCCGGGCGAGCAATGGCGCTATTCGATCGCGGTAGATATCCAGGGCTACATCGTCGAGAAGCTGTCCGGCCAGTCGCTGCCGGAGTTCATGCAGTCGCGCATCTTCGGCCCGCTGGGCATGAAGGACACCGCCTTCTGGCTCCCGCCGGAGAAGCAGTCGCGGATGGCCAGTCTCTACATGCTGGACCGCCAGAAGGGGATCGTGCCGGCTGACGGCTTCATGGTGCTGGACATCAGCAAGCCGCCGACGGCGGCCAACGGCGGCGGCGGCCTGGTCTCGACGGTCGCCGACTACGCCCGCTTCGCCCAGATGCTCTGCAACGGCGGCGAGCTGGATGGGGTGCGCATCCTGTCGCCCTCGACCGTCAAGCTGATGGCAACAAACCACCTGACCGACGCCCAGTTGGCCAAACAGCCGCTCGGCCCCGGCGTCGGCTTCGGCCTCGACTTCGGGGTGGTGATGGATCCGGCCGCCGCCGGCACGCCCGCCGGAATGGGCAGCTTCAGCTGGGGCGGCGCGGCCGGCACCTGGTTCTGGGTCGATCCGGAGAACGACCTGTTCGTCATGGGCATGATCCAGGTCATCGGCGGCGGGCAGGCCTACCGCCTCGACGAACTCAGCCAGCAATTCGTCTACGCGGCCCTGGTGGATCCGTCGAAGTAGGCAGCCTGCCCTCAATCCGTTACCGTCATCCTGGTTGAGGGAGTCCGGCCATGGAAATTGTCGTCATTCTGGTCATCGTGGCGGTCACCGCCCTTTTGATCATCGGCGTCTACAACCGGCTGGTGGCGCTCAACGCGCGGGCTGATCAGGCGTTTGCCGACATCGATGTTCAACTGAAGCAGCGGCACGACCTGATCCCCAACCTAGTCGAGACGGTGAAGGGCTACGCCGCCCACGAGCGCGGCACGCTGGAGGCGGTGATCGCCGCCCGCAACAGCGCCGCCACGGCCGCCAGCGTCGATGACAAGGTTCAGGCCGAGACGGTGCTGACCGGCGCCCTGCGCCAGCTGTTCGCCCTGTCGGAGGCCTATCCGGACCTCAAGGCGAACCAGAACTTCCTCAGCCTGCAGGCCGAGCTGGGCGACCTCGAGAACAAGCTGGCCGCCGCCCGCCGGTTCTTCAACAACGCGGTGACCGAGTTCAACGCCGCCCGCCGCGCCTTCCCGGCTGTGCTGTTCGCGGGCCTGTTCGGCTACGGCAAGGACCGCACGCTCTACGACGTCGGCGCCGACAGCCGGGCGTCGATGGACGCGGCTGCTCCCACTGTAAAGTTCTGATCCCATGGGGCCCGTCGGCCTCTACACCCACATCCAGGCCAACAACGTTCGCTCAGCCCTGCTGCTGATCGGGTTTCCCGTGCTGCTGACCGGACTGATCTGGGCGTTGACGGTCGGGCTGATGGGGGCGGGCGTCCTGCCCTCGACAGGTTCGATCCCAGGCGACCTCGCGCGGGCGACCCAGCTGCTGGTGGTCTCCCTGCCGCTGGCCGTGTTGGTCTCGGCGGTCTGGTTCGCCATCGCCTACTACGCCAACCAGACGATCATCGACCTGGCGACAGGGGCTCGGCCGGTTCAGAGACAGGATGAGCCTGGCCTCTACAACCTGCTGGAAAACCTGGCGATCTCCCGGGGGATGAAGACGCCGACCCTGCGCATCATCGAGACCGACGCGCTGAACGCCTTCGCCACTGGCCTGAACGAGAGACAGTACAGCATCACGGTCACCCGCGGGCTGATGCGGGCGCTGGACAAGGCCGAGCTAGAGGCGGTGCTGGCCCATGAGCTGACCCATGTGATCAACCGTGACTGCCGCACCATGGTCATCGCCGCGGTGTTCGCCGGGATCATCACCCTGTTGGCCGAGATGATGGTCCGGGGCATGCGGTTCGGGGCGGTCGGCTCGCGGGCGGGGCGGAACAAGGGAGCGGGGCTGCTGCTGCTGATCGCCTTCGCGGCCGGGGCGATCGGCTATGGCCTGGCCATTCTCATCCGCATGGCCCTGTCGCGCAGCCGGGAGTTCGTCGCCGACGCCGGGGCGGTGGAGCTGACCAAGAACCCCGATGCGATGATCTCGGCCCTGCGCAAGATCAGTGGCCGCGCCCACATTGCCGCGCCGGACTCGGTGCGGGCCATGTTCCTGGACGACGGCAAGGACGACAGCCTGGACCTGTTCGCCACCCATCCGCCGATCAGCAAGCGGATCGACGCCCTGGTGCGCTACGCTGGCGGACGCGATCTGCCGTTGATCGAGCCGCCAACGGCGACCGGCCCCTGGGGCTGAGCCCCCAGGCCGCTCAGACCTTTTCGCTGATCTTGATGGCCGCGCGGCAGCCGGCGCGGATCACCGCCGCCAGCATGGGATAGGCCGGCGCCTCGCGGGCGCCTTCCTCGATGGCCAGGTCGCGGTGGGCCAGCTCGTCGTCGCGGAACTGGGTCAGTTCGGCGGCCAGTTCCGGCTCGCGCTTTTCCAGCTCGGCGATCTGGCCGGCGTAATGCTGCTCGATCATCGTCTCCACTGCCTCGGTGCAGGCGTGGGCGGCCTTGGGACCCATCAAGGCGGTGCCGGCGCCCAGGGCGAAGCCTGCGGCGCGCCACAGCGGCGCCATCAGGGTGGGGCGGACGCCGCGTTCGTTGAGGATGGCGTCGAAACGCGAGAGGTGAACCTGTTCGTGGCCTTCCATCTCGGCCAGCTGAGCGGCGATGCGGCCGTGGGCCGGGGCGCGGCCGAGCACCGCCTGTTGACCCCGATAGATGTGAACGGCGCCCAACTCTCCGGCGTGATCGACCCGTAGAATCTCCGCCAGCCGGCCGGCGGTGGCGCCGATTCCAGGACGGGCGGGGATGGGCTTGGCGCTCATGGCCTAAGTCTATTGTAGGCGGAGACGAAGCTCCAGCCCGCCAGCTTCAGCGACACGATCACGTTCCAGCCGGCCATCGACAGGCCCAGGAAGTGCCACAGCGCCTTGTCGCAGGCCGGAGAGGCGGTCTTGCCGCCACCGACCAGCCGTTCCATCTCGCTGAGCGAGACGCCGGCTCCGCCACCCCCGGCGCAGGCCGCCGGCCCCGGCCACCAGTGCCACTCGACCCCGGCATGGTAGAAGGCGATGCCGGCTCCAAGCAGGAAGGTGAGGCCCAGCAGGCCATCCAGCCAGGGGGAGATGCGCCGGCTGTGGGCGGTCCGCTTGATCACCACGGCGACCAGGGCGATAGCGATAGCGGCCCAATAGACCTCCCGCTGCTTGAGGCAGAGGGTGCAGGGGATCAGGTTGGCGAACCGTTCGAAGGCGTGGGCCGCCGCCAGCATCAGGGCCGACGACAGCAGCGCCGTCTCAGGCCAGTGGCGCAGGAAGAAGCCGATCAGGCGTTTCACAGGCTGCATGGCGCCGACCTCGGTCAATTGAACAGGCCCTGGAAGAAGCCGACCACGGCGTCGCCCCCGACCTTGTTGAACAGCGAAACCGCCCAGGTCGCGCCGAAGGCCAGGCCGATGACCACCGCGGACAGGAAGCCGACCCAGGCGACCGCTATGGCCGAGCCGAGGGCAACGAAAATCCCGTCCCGTTGGATGACACCGACCGCCAGAAGGGTAAGCGCCAGGGAGGGAACCGAGTTGGTCATCGGCAGCACGATGGTCAGGGTCGCCAGGATCATGAAGAAGGCCGCGAGCCGCTCACCAAACCCCGTGGCCAGAAACGCCAGGCGGGGCCGCGAAACCCGCTCTGTCCAGCGCATGCTTTTGTCGGCGAAGCCGGACATACGGTTGAGCCAATCGAGTGAGATCCGGCGTTTCAGCCAGCTGGCCGGCAACCAGGGCTCGCTCCGGCCGACCATCATCTGGGCCGCCAGGAGGATGATGGGAATCCCGACGATCTGGGGCACGCCGTACAGCGCGGGCACCAGGCAGGGCACCGCAAGAATCAGGATCAGGATGCCGAACGCCCGCTCATCCATCCGGTCGAGCACTTCGCCGAGTGTCAGCCCGTCCGACCCCGCGCCGTCAGGCAGTCCGACAACCAGATCGATAAACCCCTGTTGAGGATTGTCCTGGAACGCGTCGGGCTGGCTCATGGTTTGGCTTCTAATCGCTTTTGCGGCGGAGAGAAGGCGTGCGGGCGCGAATTCGTGATTGACCGAACGGTGTCGCCTCTTTGCCAATATCGTTTCAAATGATACTAACTGCAGCGCGAACCTTCCCTGGTCAGAGAGGCCCCCGATGAACGCTCCGAACCCCACCAAAGACCTGTTCGAAAACCCGCTGGGCACCGACGGTTTCGAGTTCGTCGAGTTCACCTCGCCCGATCCCCAGGCGCTGAAGACCATGTGGGAGCTGATGGGCTTCACCGCCGTGGGCAAGCATCGCTCCAAGAACGTGCTTCACTTCCGCCAGGGCGACATCAACTTCATCCTCAACATGGACCCGCAGGGTCAGGCCGCCGACTTCCAGGCCGCGCACGGGCCATCGGCCAACGCGATGGCATTCCGTGTGCGCGACGCGGCCAAGGCCTATGAGCTGGCGCTGCAGCGCGGCGCCAAGCCGGCGACCCCGGGCAAGATCGGCCCGATGGAGCTGAACATCCCCGCCATCGAGGGGATCGGCGGCACCAACCTCTACCTGGTCGATCGTTATGGCGCGCAAAGCATCTATGACGTCGATTTCGCCCCGATCGAGGGCGCGGCGGCGGCCGAGGCGGCCAACAGCGTTGGCCTGACCTATCTCGACCATCTGACCCACAACGTGTTCCGGGGCGGGATGAAGAAGTGGGCCGACTTCTATGAGCAGGTCTTCAACTTCCGCGAAATTCGCTACTTCGACATCGAGGGGAAGGTGACCGGCCTGTTCTCCAAGGCGATGACCAGCCCGGACGGCAAGATCCGCATCCCGCTGAACGAGAGCCAGGACGACCAGAGTCAGATCGAGGAATTCCTGCGCGACTACAAGGGCGAGGGCATCCAGCACCTGGCCTTCGGCACCGACGACATCTTCCACACCGTCGAGACCCTGCGCGAGCGCGGCGTGAAGTTCCAGGACACGCCGGACAGCTATTACGAGCTGCTCGATAACCGCGTGAAGGGCCACGGGGAGAACACCCAGCGCCTGCAGGCCGACAAGATCCTGCTCGACGGCGCCCCGACCGAAGGCCAGGGCCTGCTGCTGCAGATCTTCACCGAGAACCTGATCGGGCCGATCTTCTTCGAGATCATCCAGCGCAAGGGCAACGAAGGCTTCGGCGAGGGCAACTTCAAGGCCCTGTTCGAGAGTATCGAGCTCGACCAGATCCGGCGCGGGGTTGTGCAGGCCTAAGCAGTCGTGCCTTCTCCGGTCTCAATGACAAGGGAGGTCGCCGTGATCCGCAGGGCTTTATTGGCATTGGGGTTGCTCGTCGCGCTGGCGGCTCCGGCCGCGGCGCAGGAGCGGCCCAAATGGGCCATAGTCATTCACGGCGGCGCGGGCGTCATCGAACGCGCCAACATGGACGCCAAGACCGAGGCCGCCTATCGCGCCGGCCTCGCTACGGCTCTCGCCGAGGGGCAGCGGGTCCTGGAGCGTGGCGGCAGCGCCATGGACGCCGTCGAGGCGACCATCAAGGTCCTGGAAGACGACCCGCTGTTCAACGCCGGGCGCGGGGCGGTGTTCACGGCCGAGGGGCGCAACGAGCTCGACGCGGCGATCATGGATGGGGCGACGCTGCGGGCCGGCAGCGTGGCCGGGGTGACCCGCACGCGCCACCCAATCAGCCTGGCCCGGACGGTGATGGAGAAGTCGCCGCACGTCATGCTGATCGGCGACGGGGCCGACCAGTTCGCCAAGCAGGCGGGCCTGGAACAGGTCGATCCGGCCTATTTCTTCACCGAGCGGCGGTGGGAGCAGCTGGAGAAGGCGCTGAACGCGGCGCGGCTGCCGATCCCGACCCGGCCGATCAATGCGCCGTCGGCCGCCAAGTCGCTCACCTGGGGCCCGCAGCCGGACGACCATAGGTTCGGCACGGTGGGCGTGGTGGCCCTCGACGCGAACGGCGACATCGCCGCCGGCACTTCCACCGGCGGCATGACCGCCAAGCGCTGGAACCGCGTCGGGGACGCGCCGATCATCGGGGCGGGCACCTATGCCGACAACCGGTCCTGCGCCGTCTCGGCGACCGGATCGGGCGAGTACTTCATCCGCCTGACCGTGGCCCGGACCATCTGCGCCCTGGTGCAGTACAAGGGCATGAGCCTGCAGGCGGCGGCCGACGAGGTGGTCCAGAAGCAGCTGGTCGACATCAGGGGCGACGGCGGCATCATCGCCCTGACCGCCGACGGTCAGTTGGTCTGGAGCTTCAACACCCCCGGGATGTACCGCGCCCAGGCGGCGGCGGGCCGCCCGACGGTCATCAGCATCTACAAGGACGAGCCCTAGAAGGCGCACCATGAGCAAGAAGAACTGGATCCCGGTCCGCGGCGCGCAAGGCGACCACAGCCGCCAGGCCCACGCTGATCTGCCGCAGGGTGCCTACGAGCGGGAGATGTCGAAGGAGGGGTTCTTCGGTCCGGCGGCGTTCCTGTATCACCCGAGGCCGCCGACCGGCTGGTCGAAATTCGAGGGGCCGCTGCGGCCGCGGGCGTTCGACCTCAACCGGTTGAACCAGCCGCAGGCTTCGCCCTGGGACGCGCCGGTGGTGCTCCACAACAACGCCACGGAGCTCCGCTTCTGGAAGCCGGAGGGGGCGCTGACCGATCTGGCGCGCAATGCTGACGGCGACCAGTTGCTGTTTATCCACGCCGGCGCGGGCGACCTGTTCTGCGACTTCGGCCGAATCGGCTACCGGGCCGGCGACTACCTCTACCTGCCGCGTGGGACGATGTGGCGGCTGGCTCCGTCGGAGACCACGGCGGTGCTGACCATCCAGGCGACCAACACCCACTACACCCTGCCGGACAAGGGGCTGCTCGGCCCCCACGCCATTTTCGACCCGGCCATGCTCGACACCCCGGCGATGGACGAGGCCTTCCGCGACCATCAGGCGATGGCCGGCGAGTTCCCGGTGCGGATCAAGAAGCGCGGCCAGGTGTCGGTGGCGACCTATGAGTACAACCCGCTCGACGCCGTGGGCTGGCACGGCGAGCTGTCGCCGGTGCGGCTCAACGTCAAGGACATCCGGCCGGTGGTCAGCCACCGCTACCACCTGCCGCCGAGCGTCCACACCACCTTCCTGAGCGACCGCTTCGTGGTCTGCACCTTCACGCCACGGCCGTTCGAGACCGATCCAGGGGCCATCAAGATCCCCTTCTTCCACAACAACGACGATTTCGACGAGGTGCTGTTCTACCACGCCGGCGACTTCTTCAGCCGCGATCACATCGAGAGCGGCATGATGACCTTCCACCCGAGCGGCTTCACCCACGGCCCGCACCCCAAGGCGCTGAAGAACATGCTCAGCCAGCCGAAACCGGCCACCGACGAATACGCCGTGATGATCGACACCCGCGATCCACTGGAGGTGGGGGTGGGCGCCGCCTCGGTGGAAAACCCGGCCTATGTCGACAGTTGGAAGGCGCAGGGGTGACGGCGCTCGGCCGACGATCGTTGATGGCGGGCCTTGCCGGCCTGCCGCTGGTCGGGGTGGGCGGCGTTGCGGCTGCCGCGCCGGGTGAGGCCGAAGCGCGGAAGGCGCGTTCGATCGCGCGGCTGAAGAAGGAGGGGGTGCCCACCATCGACTGGCTGCCCCGGATCGAGGACTCGGTCGAAGCCCGACCGCCGAGCGCCGATGCCGTCGCCCGGCGCTTCTGCGCCCTGATGTTGATGACCCATCGGGCCCTGGCGAACGACCCGGAAAACACCCGGACATGGCGCGCGGCATTCGCCGACCGGGCGGCGTTTTCGCCCGAGGAACTGACCTTCATGGACGCGGCCGCGCCGACCGAGCATGCGATCATCCAGGCGAGCTGGCTTTGCGAGGCGGCCTTGCCGATGGCCTGGGCGCTGGGGCGGTTCAAGACGCTGGAGCGGCCGGACAAGACCATCGAGGTCGACCGTCTCTGGTCGCTGATCAGCGCGGATGACGGCAAGACCTTTGTGAGTCAGGCCCGGTTGCGGCCCATCGGCGAGATCCTGGACGAGGCTGACCTGATCTATCGCTATCACTGGGCGGTGCGGCAGGCCCGCATCGACGGCAAGCCGGCTCCCGCCGGCCTGGATGGCGGGGTTGTGATGGAGCGGCACAAGGGCCTGAACTGGCTCGTCGGCTATCATGCCGAATGGGACGAGATCACCACCGACACATGAGCCAGCGCATCGACATCGCCCGAACACTCGCCGTCCAGCTGGGAGCGGCGTGGTGACCGATCCCGACCTTCAAGCCTTTGCCGAGGATGAACTCAGCCGCGCCCTGACGCTCTCCTGGCGAGACCTCTCGAAAATCACCCCCTGGGGCGACACCTTCGAAGGCCTGTCCCCGGCCGGGCGCGAGGTGCAGGTGGAGCGGAACTACATCTGGGCCGCCGACGAGGGCGGTGACATTCTCTGCGAGGTGGCCGTGTTCGGCGGTCCGTCACGCTACGACCAAGGGGCGCGGGTCAGTCGCCTCATCAAGAAGCCATAAGGAAACGCCCATGAAGCTCGCCTCCCTCAAGTCCGGCCGTGACGGCAAGCTGGTCGTGGTGTCCAACGATCTGGCCTGGTGCTTCGACGCCTCCGCCGCCGCGCCGACGCTGCAGGCGGCGCTCGACGACTGGGAGCGGTGCGAGCCGATCCTCAAGGCCCTTGCCGCCAGCCTGGAGGTCGGCGGGGTGCCGCGCGAGCGTTTCCATGAGCATGACGCCATGAGCCCCCTGCCGCGCGCCTATCAGTGGGCGGACGGATCGGCCTACGTCAATCACGTGGCCCTGGTGCGCAAGGCGCGGGCGGCGGAGATGCCCGACAGTTTCTGGACCGACCCCTTGATGTACCAGGGCGGTTCGGACGGGTTCCTGGGGCCGCGCGATGCGATCCCGCTGAAGGACGAGTCCTGGGGCTGTGACCTGGAAGGCGAGATCGCGGTGATCACCGGGGACGTGCCGATGGGCGTGACGCGGGAAGAGGCGCTCGGCCACATCCGGCTGGTCATGCTGTGCAACGACGTTTCGTTGCGCAACCTGATCCCCGGCGAACTGGGCAAGAGCTTCGGATTCTTCCAGTCCAAGCCGGCCAGCGCCTTCTCACCGGTAGCGGTGACGCCTGATGCGCTTGGCGAGGCCTGGAAGGACGGCAAGCTGCACGGCCGCCTGGAGGTCGAGCTGAACGGCCAGTCCTTCGGCGAGGCGGACGCCGGGGTCGACATGACCTTCGACTTCGGGACCCTGATCGCCCACGCCGCCAAGACCCGCAACCTCGGCGCCGGCACGATCATCGGCTCGGGCACGGTCTCCAACCGCGACGCCGAGGGCGGCCCGGGCAAGCCTGTCGCCGAAGGGGGTCTGGGCTACAGCTGCATCGCCGAGGTGCGTACGGTGGAGACGCTGCTCAACGGCGAGGCGAAAACGCCCTTCCTGCGCCATGGCGATACGGTGCGGATTGAGATGCGCGATGCGCGCCGCCACACCATCTTCGGCGCCATCGAACAGACAGTGGCGCCCGCGTGACGAGGAGGCGGCCCGTGGCGGCCCATCTGTCCCTGGCCCCGACCCCCGGTGAGGCGGCCGACACCGACCTGACCCTCGACGACTACCTGCCGTTCCGGCTGTCGGTAGCTTCGAACGGTGTCTCCCGGCTGATCGCCAGGGCATATGAGGACCGCTTTGGCCTGACCATCCCGCAGTGGCGGGTGATGGCGGTGCTGGCCGAGGGTGACATGACCCAGCAGCAGGTCGTCACCCGCACGGTGATGGACAAGGTCAGCGTCTCCCGCGCCGCCCGCGAGCTGGTTGCCCGCAGCCTGCTCGCCCGCGACGCCAACACCGCCGATGGTCGTAGCCACCTTCTCAGCCTCACCCCGATGGGCCGGGGCCTGCACGCCGAGATCGCGCCGCTTGCCAAGGCCTACGAGGCGGCCCTGTTGGCCGGGTTGGCGCCCAGTGAGGTGGCCACCCTCAAGCGGTTGCTGGTGCGGCTGGAGGGGGCGGCCGCGCGGCTGTCGGGGCAGGGAGGCTAGGTCGACGCCTCCACGTCGACTTCGTCCTTGGTCGGCGGCCTGGTCCGGTCCCGTTCGATAAGGTCGCCCGGCTCGCAGTCCAGCGCTTCACAGATGGCTTCCAGAGTGCCGAAGCGGATGCCCTTGGCCTTGCCGGTCTTGAGGATCGACAGGTTGGCCAGGGTTATCCCGACCCGCGCCGACAATTCGGTCAGGGTCATTCGGCGGTCGTGCAGGACTTCGTCCAGCTTGATCACGATGGCCATCAGATCATCGCCTGCAGGTCGTTGCGCATCCGCGTCCCTTCCTCGAAGACCCGCGCAAGGACGAAAGCCAGCACAACCATCAGCCAGCCGTTGAAGTCGAGGTCCCAATCGATATGGGCGTCGGCGGACTTGATGACAGCGGCGAAGGCGCCGGCTGCCAGGTTGAAGACCTGCATCACCAGGATGCACCAGGCGATGGTCTTCAGACGGGCCGCGTTCTCCGGCACGAAGGGATCCCCGGCCCCGACCGTCTCGACGATCGCCAGCAGCCGTGTGAGAAGGACGTAGATCGCCGCGAAGAACGGAATGGCCAGCAGCAGGATCCCCCGCAAGGCGAGGATCACTAGGCCGTCATCGATCACCCGCTCCCGGTAGTAGTCCATCAGCCCGACTTCGAAGATGAAGCTGCCGACGAGGCCGAGCGCGACGCCGATGCCGGCGATCACGTTGAGGACGATGAAGATCTTCAGCATCACCCGGGACAGTCCCAGGGTGGGCGTCGAGATGGCGGACATGGAAATCCCTTCAGAATGTTATCGCCAGACAATACAAATTATATCGCAAAACGATAGTGAATTTATTGTAAGGCGATATGTCTCGGTAGCTGTCGACGGTGGGGCCCTGATCGTTGCCGGGTCCCGGACCCTCCGTTTCACGCGTTGACGCCGCGCCCGCCATCGCTAGATTGCGGCCCCTTCGCGATCCCGCCGACGCGAGCCCCTGTGGTGGAATTGGTAGACGCGCCGGACTCAAAATCCGGTTCCGCAAGGAGTGTCGGTTCGAGCCCGACCGGGGGCACCAGGCGGGTCGGGATCGGGGGCCTTCATGAGCTACACCCTCTTTTACGCCCCCGGCACGGCCAGCCTGGCCGTGCACTGGATGCTGATCGAGCTTGGCGTTCCATTCGAGGCCGAGGCGGTGGACATCAAGGCCGAGCGATCGGCGGCCTACCTGGCGCTCAATCCGTCAGGGCGGGTGCCGACCCTGGTGGTGGACGGCCGGCCGGTAAGCGAGTCGGCCGCGCTGTTGATGCTGCTGGCCGAGCGGCATCCACAGGGCGGGTTCGCGCCGGCCGTAGGGGCGCCCGAGCGCGCGGCCTGGATGGAGGCGATGGTCTTCGTGGCCAACACCCTGTCGCCGGCGATGCGGGACTGGTTCTACGCCGAGAAGGACGGGGATCCGGCCGGCGCGGCCGCCGTGCAGGCGCTGGCCCGGCTACGGATCGAAGGGGCGTTCGAACGACTGGACGGGATGCTGGCCGACGGGCGGCCGTATCTGCTGGGCGAAATGGTCACCACTGTGGACCTCCTGGCCACCATGCTGATGCGCTGGTCGCGCAACATGGAGCGCCCGGCGACGAGCTGGTCCCGGCTGGGGCCGTATGTGACTCGGATGCGAGCGCGGCCGGGGTTCGTCGCGGTTTGTCGTCGGGAGGGGCTGACCGAGTGGCTCAACGCCTGAGCGCCAACCTGCGCCGCGCTCTTGCGCCCCGTCAGATCGTTCCTGCCATGGCCGACTCAGCCGGACGCCAGCTTCGCTCCTCGTTGTGTCGATGCTCCCGGCGGCGGCGGCGGGCATCGTGCAGGCTGTCGGCCAGGATGAGGAGTTGGTCGTCGGTGCATAGCGCCGCGGCGGTGGCCATCTGCTCGCGCAGGCGTTCGAATGCGTCCGGATTGAGGAAGGGATGATCCGCAGACATGGTGTTGCCTCTAATCGACGTAGAAGGAATGAACTCAACGTCAGCGGGTTCCCGAAAAATTCATGGTTTACAAATACTTGCTGGCGCCCTCCGGCAGTCCGGCCAGGAAGGCGGCAGGGTAGAGTGGAGCTGAGCGTGGCCGTGTTTTTACCAGCCAGACCGCTGCCAGAGGTAGCATGGCGCCGATCAGGGCCAGCTTGAGCAGCACTGTTCCGCCAACCGCCGAAGGGAGCGCCAGCAGCGCAATCGCCGCCAGCAAGAGTCCCGCGCCCGCGAAAGCCGCCTGGGCGAGATAGGCGGTCCAGCCGGCCCCGAGCCAGCCGCGCGCGGTCGGCGCCGCCGCCTCGATCCGGGCGATGCAGGCCAGGGCGAACCGGCTGAAGGCCTCCGATCGGTCCTCGAAGTCGCCGACCCCGCGCAGGTGGGCGTTGTCGATCAGCAGGCGCGGACTCTGGCGGCTGGCGATTTCCAGCACATGGCGCCAAGGCTTCCAGCGGGTCGGGGCGAAAGCGGCGCGGACGGCGACCACGTCGCGCCAGGGCGCTGTCAGGCTCTCGCCCCCCGGCCGGACCCAGATCAGCGCGTCCGGCTCGACCCGCCACTGGTGCTCCTCCCGATCGAAGGCGGTCTGTCGCTTGGCATAGGTGATCGTCATTGAAGCCCCCCGAACGTGAGGTTGCGCGGGGCCATCTCCGCCCGCCTCGCCCGAAAAGGGGGTTCGCCGCTTGCCGGGGGTCAAACGGCCGTTCAACATGACCCCAAAAAGTGGGGAAACGCGTTGATGGCTACGGAACGACACAGCAATTGGCGGCTCGCCGGCTTCGCGAGCCTGTCGATCCCGCTGACCGCGATGATGCTGCCGGTCACGCTCTACCTTCCCAACTATTACGCCACCGACCTGGGGGTCAGCCTGTCGGGGGTGATGTGGGCCTTCGCGGCCATGCGGATCTTCGACCTGGCCTTCGACCCGGCGCTTGGCCTGGTCATGGACCGGGTGGAGACGCGGTTCGGGCGGTTCCGGCCGTGGGTGGTGGCGGGCGTCCCGATCGCCATGATCGGCCTCTACATGCTGTTCATGGCCGAGCCGGGGATTACCCCGATCTACATCCTGGGCTGGATGATCTTCGCCATGATCGGCCAGTCGATGGGCCAGCTGGGCGCCATGGCCTGGGTGGCGCAGGCCGCGCCGCAATACAGCGAACGGACCCGCGTCTACGGCTGGATGCAGGCGATGACCCTGATCGGCATGCTGGTCATCCTGACCCTGCCGGTGATCGTCGCCAAGCTGGGCGGCAGTGACGCCCTGGGTGTGCAGGTGATGGGCTGGCTGGTCATCGGGCTGTTGCCGCCGACCGTGCTGCTGGCGTTGAAGTCCTTGCCGGAGCCGCCCGTCCGCAGCTCAGGCGAGGTTGCCGGCTGGCAGCATTATTGGGCGATGATCCGCCGGCCGAACGTGCTGCGGCTGCTGGGGACCGACATCCTGCTGGGCACGGCCCCGACGCTCGCCGGCACCCTGCTGTTCTTCTACTACCAGGCAGCCTACGGCATCGACCGGGGGGAGGCGGCGGCCTTCCTGCTGTTCTACTTCGTCGGCGGGCTGGTCGGGGCGCCGATCTGGCCGCTGCTGGCCAAGCGGATCGGCAAGCATCGGGCGCTGACCACGGCGGCGGTCATCTACGCCTTCTTCCAGGTCCTGGTGCTGGTCGCGCCCAACAATGACGGCGCGCGGATCGCCCTGATGTTCCTGGCCGGGCTGCCGTTCGGGGCGGGGTCGATCCTGTTGCGCTCGATGATGGCCGATGTGCGGGACGAGGTGCGGCTGGAAACCGGCGTCGACCAGTCGGGGATGCTGTTCTCCCTGCTCAGCGGCACCATCAAGATCGGCACTACCATCGCCGTGTCCGGGTCCCTGGCCATTCTCACCGCGGTCGGCTTCGACGCCAAGGCCGGCACGGCCAACAGCGAGCAGGCGGTAACGGTGCTGGGCCTGCTGTTCACCCTGGCGCCGGCCGCCATGGGCCTGATCGCGGCCTGGCTGATCAGCGGCCACAAGCTGGACGCCGCTGCTCACGACGAGATCCGCCGCCGGCTGGATGAGCGAGACGGGGAGGAGGACGAGCGGGCCGGCGCCGAGCCCCTGCCCAACGTCGGCCTGTCGCCGGCCTGGAGCGCCGAGGCGCCGCACACCGAGCCCCTGAAGCCGAAGTAGCGCGCCGCCGCCGCCCGGCCCATAGTGCCCAAAAGACCAAGGGAGACGCCGTCATGACCCGCTCGAACGTCCTGGAGATCGAACCGCTGTCGCCGGCCATCGGGGCGGTGCTTCGGGGGGTGAACCTGGCCGAACGGGCCAGCGACGACCTGGTCGGCGACATCCGGGCGGCGCTGCTGAAGCACCAGGTGATCTTCTTCGAGGGGCAGGACTTCACCCCCACACAACAGCGGGACTTCGCGGCCCGGTTCGGCGACCTGCACGTCCATCCGCTCTATGACCGGGACGAGGGCCACCCGGAGATCATGATCATCGACAATCACGTCGATAATCCCACCGACAACAACTTCTGGCACACCGACGTCACCTTCATCGACACCCCGCCGATGGGCTCGATCCTGGCGGCGCGGCAGCTGCCGCCGGTCGGCGGCGACACCATGTGGGCCTCGATGACGGCGGCCTACAACGCACTGAGCAAGCCGATGCAGACGTTCCTGCAAGGCTTGGAAGCGGTTCATGATTTCTCCTACGCCTTCACCGCCGACGGGCTGGCGGGATCCCAGGCAGGGCGCGAAAAGTACGAGAAGGCGGTGGCGGCTAACCCGCCGGTCACCCATCCGGTGATCCGCAGCCATCCGGAGACCGGGGAGCCCGGCATCTTCGTCAACTCGGTGTTCACCCGGCGGATCAAGGGGCTGCGGCGCGAGGAGTCGAAGGCGCTGATGGCCTTCCTCAACAACCACATCCAGCAGCCGGAGTTCGTAGTCCGCTGGCGCTGGCGTCCGGGCGACGTGGCTTTCTGGGACAACCGCAACACCCAGCACCGGGCCGTCGACGACTTCCTGCCCCACCGGCGGATCATGACGCGGGCGACCGTGCTGGGCGACAAGCCGGTGTTCAAGGCGTGATCCGGACGGCCAGCTGCTGCTGCGGCGGGCTGAAGGCCCACTGCGAGGGCGAGCCGGCGCGGGTAAGCGTCTGCCACTGCCTGGAATGCCAGAAGCGGACGGGCAGCGCCTTTGGGGTGCAGGCGCGGTTCGCCCAGGAGCAGGTGCGCGTGGAGGGACCGAGCGGGCGTTTCGAGCGGGTGGGGGACGAGGGCACCCGGGCCGCCTTTCAGTTCTGTCAGAGCTGCGGCACGACGGTGCTGTGGCGGAACGAGGAGATGCCGGGTCTGGTCGCCGTGGCCGTGGGCGCCTTCGCCGATCCAAGCTTCCCAGCGCCCAAGCGCACGGTCTACGAGGACCGGGCGCACCCGTGGGTGGAGTTGCACGGGATCGAGGAACGGTGGGATTAGCGGCAGGCGGCGACGCAGGCCTTCGCCAGTTCCGCGGAACCGTCGATGAAGGGGACGGCGAGGTCGGCGGGGGATAGGACCAGGGGGACTTCGGTGCAGCCTGCGATAACCGCTTGGGCGCCCTGCTGCTCCAGGCCGCCCGCGCAGGCCGCCATGAGGGCGTGGACGGCGGGGCCGGTCTCGCCGGCTTTGATGCGGTAAAGGACGGCCATGAAGGCGTCCTGGGCTTCGTTCGTCGGCAGGACCGGCTCCAGGCCGGCTTCGGTCAGGCGGTCGCGGTAAAGGTCGAGGGCCAGGCGGGTGCCGAGGACGCCGACACGGCGGGCGCCGCCGGTCGCGGAGATGGCCACGTCGATCAGGTCGATAAGGGGGAGGGCGCTGGCCTGGCGAACCTCCTCCGTGTGGAGGTGGGCGGTGTTGCATGGCATGGCCAGGATCTCTGCGCCGGCTTGGCGCAGGCGGACGGCCATGTCCGCGAGGACCGGGCCGGCCGCGCCGTCGCCGACATTGCGGTCAGGCACCTGGGGGTTCAGATCCATCAGGACGCGGATGTGGTCCTGGTCCCGCGAGGCGGGGGTGGCGGCCTGCAGCTTGGCCAGGAAGTCTAGGGTGGCGGCGGGCCCCATGCCGCCTAGGACGCCCAGCACCTTCATCTAGAGCATCGCCTCCAGCTGGTGGTGATAGCCGGACAGGCCCTGGGCGCCGCCGGTGTGGAGGAAGACCACCGTCTCGCCCCTGAAGACGCCGGCCTTGGCCAGCGCGATCAGGCCCTTCAGCGCCTTGCCGGTATAGACCGGGTCGAACAGCAGGCCCTCGGTGCGGGCGGCGAGGCTCAAGGCGTCAGTCACGCCGTGGTCGATCAGGCCATAGCCGGCGCCGACGTAGTCGCAGTCGGCGATCACCTGTTCACGTTTGACGCGGCCCTCGTGGCCCAGCCGGGCGGCGGTCTCCACAGCCAGCTTGTGGACGTTGAATTCCTGTTTCTCCTTGGGCGCCCGGACGCCGATTCCGAGGATCGGTATGTCGGCGCCGCTGACCGCGAAGCCGGCGACGAGGCCTGCGTGGGTGCCGGCGCTGCCGGTGGCGGTAATCAGGCGGTCGATCTTCAGGCCCGTGGCATTGGCCTGGGCGGCCAGTTCCAGGGCGCAGTCGACATAGCCAAGGGCGCCGGTGCTGTTCGAGCCGCCGCCGGGGATGATGTAGGGGCGTTTTCCCTCCGCCTTCAGCCTAGCGGCCAGATCGTCCATGGCAGCGTTCATATCGGTGTCGGCTGGGACGGTGCGCATGGTGGCGCCCATCAGCCGGTTGAGCAGCACATTGCCCGAGCCGACGTACTCGGCCGATTGGTCGCCGGTGCGATCCTCCAGAATCACCTCGCAGGCCAGGCCGAAGCGGGCGGCCGCGGCGGCCGTCTGGCGCACATGGTTGGACTGAACAGCCCCTTGAGTGATCAGGGCGTCGGCTCCGGCGTCCAGCGCCTCGCCGAGCAGGAACTCCAGCTTGCGGGTCTTGTTGCCGCCGCCCGCCAGGCCGGTGCAGTCGTCACGCTTGATCCACAGCTCGATACCGAGTTCAGCGCCCAGGCGTGGGGCCGGCTCCAGCGGTGTCGGAAGGTGGGCGAACCGGGCGCGAGGAAAGCGAGTGAGGTTCATTTCGTGATCCCGTGTTCTGCGAAACGTGGTATGGTCGAGATGGTCATAACTCGAACGCTGGGGAGGAAACACAATGCCCAGTAAAATCGCGTTCGCCGCCGCCGCAATGACGGCCGCTTCCATTCTGATCTCGACTCCCGCCTCGGGCGCCTCGCTGGTGCTCGGCCAGGGCTTGGCGACGACCTGTTCCAAGGCGGCGCTGAGCGATCGAAAGGACCTCAAGTCCATCGATACCTGCACCCAGGCCCTGGAGACCCAGGCCATGGGACCCCGCGACCGGGCCGGCACCTTCGTCAACCGCGGCATCCTGAAGCTGCGACGCAAGTCGTATGACGACGCCCGCATCGACTTCGCCGAGGCGCTGAAGCTCGATCCGGACCTGGGCGAGGCCTACGTCAACTGGGGCGCCAGCCTGATTGCCGAGAACCGTTATGCCGAAGGGCTGTCGGAGATCGATCGCGGCATGGCCCTCGGAGTCGACGAGCCGGAGAAGGCCTGGTTCAACCGCGCGATCGCCTATGAGGGCATGAACGATCCGAAGAACGCCTACCTGGCCTACCAGAAGGCGGTCGAGCTGGCCCCCGAGTGGCAGGCGCCGCAGGTGCAGCTGACGCGGTTCTCGGTCACCCGGCGGTGAGGACCCTCCTGCTGGCGGTGACGCTGGGGATGCTGGCGGCGGGATCCGCCAGCGCCTCGGTGCTGGTGCTGGGCGAGGGGCTGGCGCCGGCCTGTTCCAAGGCGGCGTTCGCCGGCCGGTCGGATCGCGCCTCGCTGGAGATCTGCACCCGCGCATTGGCTGAGGGGCTGGCGGCCCGTGACCGCGCCGGCACCCTGGTCAACCGCGGGGTGATCCGAATGCGCGCCAAGGCCTATGGCCCAGCCGCCCGCGACTTCGAGGAGGCGATCCGGCTGCAGCCGGACCTTGGCGAAGCGTTCGTCAATCGGGGCGTCTTGCGGATGGCGGACCGGGACTACGCCGGGGCGCTGGCGGAAATCGACCGTGGGCTGACCTTGGGCGTCGATGAGCCCGCCAAGGCCTACTTCAACCGAGCCCTGGCCAAGGAAGGCATCGGCGATGCGACAGGAGCCTGGGCCGACTATCGGCAGGCCCAGGCGCTGGACCCGGAATGGGATGCGCCGGCGAAGATGCTGGTGCGGTTCACGGTGACGCGGAAGTAGTCCCCTCTCCAGACGAGTGTGAGGAGGATCAACTGACCGGTAACCGCGTTCCTCTGGACGCGCCGCGCCGATTGGGGCCTCTTAGGGCGCGTGAGCGGCTGGGGAGATCTGAGATGGAATGGCGCGGCGGTCGGCGGGGCGGCAATATCGAGGATCGTCGGGGCATGGGCGGCGTCGGCGCCGCGACCGGGGGCATCGGAGTGGTCGGCATCGTGGCGGTGCTGATCGGGGTGTTCGTCTTCGACATCGACCCTCAGCAGATGATGTCGATCGTCGGCGGGGCCGGCGGTGGGGCGCCGGTGCAGGAGGGCGCGCGCGGCACGCCAGGTGATGAGGCCGGGCAGTTCGTGGATGTTATCGAAACCTCGACCACCGATGTCTGGACGGCGATCTTCTCGGCCTCGGGCCAGAAGTATCAGCCGCCGGCCGCGGCGGTGCTCTACGATCAGGCGACCGGCACGGGGTGCGGGACCGGGCAGGCGGCGATGGGGCCCTTCTACTGTCCGGCGGACCAGAAGATATACCTCGACCTGTCGTTCTGGTCTGAGCTGGAGAGCAAGTTCGGAGCCGGCGGCGAATTCGCCCGGGCCTATGTGATCGCTCACGAGGTCGGCCACCACGTCCAGAACCTCCAGGGTGCGATGGACAAGGCCCAACGGATGGGGATGCGCGGTGAAGAGTCCGGCGCTGTAAGGCTGGAGCTGCAGGCCGACTGCTACGCCGGCGTGTGGGCCGCGCGGGCGGCCAACGGGCGGATCCAATTCAACGCCCAGGACATCAGCGACGGGCTGGGCGCGGCCTCGGCGGTCGGGGACGATACGATCCAGAAGCGTACGCAGGGTCGGGTGGTGCCCGACGCCTTCACCCATGGCTCGGCGGAGCAGCGGATGCGCTGGTTCCGGCGGGGGTATGAAGCGGGCGACCCGGTGGCCTGCGATACGTTCAGCGCGGCGACGCTGTAGGGGTCACGTAGCTCTCCGCCGTCATCCTCGGGACAAGCCCGAGGATGACGGTGGTACGGGGGTGAGGGCGGTTGGGCGGTGAGGGCGCGACGCGCCCTCACTAAACAACGCCTACCCCGCCGGCTTCAACTCCGGCCCCACCACATCCTCATCGTCAGGTTTGATGTCCATGCGGACATCGTCGCCCTGGCGCACCCGGTCGGCCCAGCGTTGGCGGCCGCGGAGCAGGAGGTAGATGTTTTTGAACCGGCGGACGAGGGTCTTGGGCGCCGCCAGGGCGGCCGGGGTGATGAACAGGGTCAGCAGGGTGGAGAAGCTGAGGCCCCAGACCACCGAGGCAGACAGCTGGACCCACCATTCGGAACCCGGCGCCTTGTACTCGAAGTGGAAGCCCCGGAAGTTGGGGTGCAGCTGGAACATCAGCGGCAGCAGGCCGACGACCGTCACCACCGTGGTCAGCATGACCGGCCGGAACCGCTGGACCGCCGAGCGCATGGCCGCCTCGTCAGGCTCATAACCCTGCCTTCGCAGCTGGTAGAAGGTGTCGACCAGCACGATGTTGTGGCCGACGATCACCCCCGCTAGGGCAACAATGCCTGTGCCCACCATCAGCATCGAGATGAAGTCGAAGGTGTTGGCCAAGTTGACCACGATGCCGAGCAGCACGCCGATCGTCGACAGGATCACCGCCGAGAGGGTGACGAAGATCCCGTAGAAGCTGTTGAACTGCCACAGCAGGATCACGCCCATCATGAACAGGGTGGCGGCCATGGCGCCGATGAAGAAGGCGCCGGCCTCCTGGTTTTCCTCGTCCGCCCCGACGAACTTCCAGCGGACGCTGGAGTCGATCTGCGCCTTTTCCAGCCAGGGCCTCAGCTCGGCGATCTTCTGGTTGGAGGCGATATTGTCGATCGTGTTCGCCTGCAGGATCACCATGCGCTGGGCGTTACGGCGCTGAATGCTGGTCACCTGCTGCGTCGGGGTGGTCTTGACGAAGTAGCTGGCCGGGACCGGGCCGAACGGGGTGGTGATCTTCAGTCGCTCGAAGGCCGCCAGGTTGCGGGCCTCAGGGGTGAAGCGGACACGGATGTCCAGCTCGTCCTCGGCGTCGTCGGGCCGGAAGCGGCCGGCCAGTACCCCGGTGGTGACGAACTGCAGCGCCTGGCCCACGGACAAAACGTCGACGCCGTAGCGGCCGGCGGCCTCGCGGTCGATGGTCATGTTCCACTCGATGCCGGGCGAGGCGCGGTTGTCCTCATGCTCGATAAGCTGCGGGTCAGCCTCCAGCTTGGCCTTGATCAGGTCGGCGGCCTGGTTGAGAGCGACGGGGTCGCCGCGCAGCTCGACCTGGATATCTTTGCCCTGGGGCGGACCGCCCTGAGGCAGCCGCACCTCAGTCAGTACGCCGGGCACGTCGGCGACCCGCTTGCGGATCTCGTCGGTGATGTCCTTGCCGCGGACGCCCAGCTCCTTGCGCTCCTCGAAGTCGACGTAGTCGATCTGGATGCGGCCGATACTGTCGGCCGGCGGGGCGCCGAAGCCGCCGCCGCCGCTGAACTTGCCGGCGGAGACGTAGATGGACTCGATGCCCTTGATCCCAGCCAGCCGTTGCTCGACCCCGGCGACCAGGGTGTTGGCCGCCTCGGCGGACAGGTTGCCCCGCGCCTTGACGTAAACGGAGGAGTACTCCGGATCCTCGTCGAGGAAGAATTCGACCCGGTGCTCCTTCATCGAGAAGGCCACCACGATCACCGCGATCACCGCCAGCGCGACGCCGGTCACCCGCATGGGGTGATGGCCCGACCACCAGAGGACGCGGGCGTACCAGCCCATGAAGCCGGACATCTCACGGGGGTCGCCCTGCTCGGACTTCCGGATCTCTTCCAGGTGATGCAGATCGACGCCCTGCTTGCGGCCGAAGATCGAGCCGAACGCCGGCGTAAAGATCAGGGCCACAAAGATGGAGGCGCTGAGCACGATCATCAGGGTGATCGGCAGGAAGCTCATGAACTTGCCGGCGATGCTGTTCCAGAACAGGAAGGGCACGAAGGCGCAGAGGGTGGTCAGGGTGCCGTTGACCACCGGCCAGAACATCCGCTTGCCGGCGGCGGCGAAGGCCTGGGCGCGGTCCTGCCCCTCGGCCATCTTCCGGTCGGCGTACTCCACCACCACAATGCCGCCATCGACCAGGATCCCCACCGCCAGCACCAGGCCGAACATCACCATCTGGTTGAGGGTCAGGCCGAACGCGGTGAGCAGCAGGAAGCCGATCATGAAGCAGACCGGAATGGAGATGCCGACCATCAGCCCCTGACGCACGCCCAGGCTGCCCACGATGATGGTCATCACCAGGATGGTGGCGATTATCAGCCCGCTTTCCAGGATAGTCAGGCTGCGCTCGATGAACTCGCTTTCGTCGAAGGTGTAGTCGACCTGGATGGTCGAGGGCCACCGCTTCTGCTCCTCGGCGACCGCCTCGCGCACCTGCTTGACGCTGTCGAGGACGTTGGCGCCGGAGCGCTTGATGACATCGATGGCGAAGGTCGGCTGGCCGTTGAAGCGGCTGATCCGGTTGGGCTCCTTGAAGGTGCGGCGCACCTCGCCGAGGTCGCCGACGGTGATCAGCCGGTCGCCGTTGCGCTTCACCGGCAGGGCCAGGATGTCCTCAGGGCCTTCGACGACGCCCGGCACCTTGACCGCGAACTCGGTCTTGTCAGTGCGCAGGTTGCCGGCGGGGACCAGCTGGTTGTTGCGGGCGATGACCTGGGCCAGTTCGGTGGCGGAGACGTTGGCGGCCTCCATCTTGACCGGATCGATGGTGACTTCGAGCAACTCCTCGCGGCCGCCGCCGACCTCTGTGCGCAGCACGCCGGGCAGGGCCTCAAGGCGGTCCTGCAGTTCCTGGGCGGTCTGGAACAGGGTGCGCTCGGGCGCGGCCCCGAACAGCATGATGCCGATGAAGGGGTTATCGTTGACGTTGTTCTCGCTGATGATCGGTTCTTCAGCATCGGGCGGGAAGCGGCCCCGGGCCATGTCGACCTTGGCGCGGACGTCCTCCAGCACCTTGTCCTTGTTGAAGTTGACCTCGAACTCCAGGTAGACGATCGCCGCGTTCTGCACCGCGACGGCGTTCATCTCCTTCAGCCCCTCCAGCGACTGGAGCTCGGTCTCCAACGGACGGACCAGCAGGCGCTCGGCGTCCTCCGGCGAGACGCCAGGGTAGGGCACGGTGATGCCGACGAAGGGCACCGGGATGTCGGGGTTGGATTCCCGGGGCAGGTTCAGATAGGCGATGAAGCCGAACAGGCTGGCGATCACGGCGATGCCGAGAACGACCTTCCTACGCTTGATCGCGCCGTCGATCAGGGCGTCGATCATCGGGCGGTCGCCTTGGTGCGGACGCTCTGGCCTTCGCCGACGAAGGACTGGCCGACCGTGATCAGCTGGATCGGCCCGTCGATGCCGCGCACCCAGACGCCTTCCGGCGTCTCGTCCATCACCTCCACCGGAATAAAGGCCACCCGGTTATCGGCCACGACGTGGCGGACGCCCTGACGGCCGTCGGAGCCGAGCACCAGCGCGGCCGGCGGGATCAGGTGGGCCGGGGCGACGCCTGCGGTCACGCGCACGTCGGCCGAGACGCCGGAGCGGGCCCGCATACCGGGGTTCTGGGCCTGGATCTCGACCCGGTAGGTGCGGGTCTGAGCGTCGGCGTCACGGGCGATGGAGCGGACACGGCCGGTCAACTGCTCGCCGGAGGAGAGAGTGGCGACCACCGCGTCGCCGGCCCGGAATTGGCTGGTCAGGCGCTCAGGGATATCGACCACGATGAGCACGGGGTTCAACTCGATCATCGTGCCGCAGGCAGCGCCGGGCGACAGGTAGGTCCCGACCTCGGCGTCGCGCCGGTCGAACACGCCGCTGAAGGGCGCGCGGACGTTGACCTGCTCCAGCAGCACCTCGGCGGCCCGAACGCTGGCCTGGGCGGAGTCGAGGTTGGCCTGGTCCTGCAGCACCTGGGTCTGGGAGCGGTAGCCCTGGGCGGCGAGTCGTTCGGAGGCCTGCTTCTGGAGCTGGCGGGATTTCAGGTTGGCGCGGGCTTGGTCGACCGAGGCCTGGCGGGCGTCGACGCTGATCCGGCACAGGATGGTCCCCTTGCGCACGAAGGCGCCCTCGGGGGTCGGGGTGGAGATCACCGGGCCGGCGGTTTCGGCCCGCACGACCACCGCCTTGTTGGCTTCGGTGCGGCCACGCAGCAGGGTGGTCGAGGGACGCATGGTCGGCTCGATCAACTGCGTGGTGACCAGCAGGGCGCTGTTGGCGGCCTTCGGCGCCTCGGCTTTCTTCTTCTCCGCGCCCATGGACATCAGGGGGCCGACCACGATGAACAACAGCAGCACGAAGCCGATGATCCCGGCCGCGACCAGGTAGGATTGTTTGATCTTCATCGCTCGCCCTTGGGCGCGCGCAGCCGTCGCGCCGCGAGCGCCTGATCCCCAACAGTAATCTAAACACTGTTCTGATATGCTGGAGACCGGGGTTCGGGCAAATGAATTTCGAGACAGGATGGACCGATCCGTCCAGTCGTGGCCGCCACGCTTCCCATCGGCGCCGTACGGTCCCATAAGCGCCGTCATGAGCCGACTGTGGGACATCACCCAGCCCCTTCGCCCCGGCATGCCGCACTGGCCCGGGGATACGCCGTTCGAGAGCGAGGGGGTGTGGAGCATGGGGCCGGGCGTGCCGGTCAATGTCGGCCGGTTCTCCAGTTCCGCGCACAACGGCACCCATGGGGATGCGCCGTTTCACTATGACGCGGGAGGGGCGACGGCCGAGGGCGTCGATCTGGAGATCTATCTGGGGCCCTGCCGGTTGATCGACGCGCGGGGCGCCGGGGCGCGAGTCGAGGCGGTCGATCTGGAGGGCCTGTTGGACGGCACGCCGCCCCGGGTGCTGCTGCGGACCTATGACGACTTCCCGCACGACGCCTGGGACAGCGATTTCAAGGCGGTGTCGCCGGAGGCCATCGCCCTGTTGGCTGACCATGGCGTTCGGTTGATCGGGGTCGACTCCATGTCGCTTGACCCGGAGACGTCCAAGACCATGGACGCGCACCGGGCGGTGGCGGCGCGGGGGATGGCGATCCTGGAGGGGCTGGTGCTGACCGAGCCGCCGCCGGGGGATTACGAGCTGATCGCCCTGCCGCTGCCGCTGGTCGGGCTGGACGCCTCGCCGGTGCGGGCGGTGCTGCGGGAGCTGGCGCGATGAGCGAGGCCGCGGAACTGGACGCCGCCGATCCGCTGGCCGGCTTTCGGGATGAGTTCGAGCTGCCGGAGGGGGTGATCTATCTCGACGGCAATTCGCTGGGGCCTTTGCCCAAGGCGGCCAGGGCGCGGATGCGCGAGGTGGTGGAGACCCAGTGGGGCGTCAGCCTGATCCGGGGCTGGAACGACCACGACTGGATGGGGGCTCCGACGCGGGTGGGCGACGCCATCGCCGGGCTGATCGGGGCGGGGCAGGGGGAGGTGATCGTCGCCGACTCGACCTCGGCCAACCTGTTCAAGCTGGCCGTGGCGGCGATGCAGGCGCGGCCGGATCGCAAGGTTGTGCTGTCGGAGCCGGGGGACTTCCCGACCGACCTCTACATGCTCGAAGGGGCGGTGCGGACCCTGGGCCAGGGGCGGCGGCTGGAGCTGCGCCCGGCCGAGGCGATCGAGGCGGCGCTGAGTGAGGATGTTGCGGTGCTGGTCCTCTGCCACGCCCACTACAAGACCGCCCGCATCCGCGATATGACCCGTCTGACCGCCGCCGCCCAGGCCGTGGGCGCGCTGGTGATCTGGGACCTGAGCCACAGCGCCGGGGTGCTGGAGGTGGACCTGAACGGCTGCAACGCCGACCTGGCGGTGGGCTGCGGCTACAAATACCTGAACGGAGGGCCGGGGGCGCCGGCCTTCCTGTTCGTCGCGCGGCGGCATCAGGAGACGCTGGTCTCGCCCCTGTCCGGCTGGATGGGCCACCAGGCGCCGTTCACCTTCCAGGACGCCTATGACCCGGCGCTGGGTATCCAAAGGTTCGCCTGCGGCACCCCGCCGGTGCTGGGGGTGAGCGCGCTGGAGTGCGGCGTCGACATCGCCGCGCGGGCGGGCGCCAGGGCGATCCGGGCCAAGGCGGCGGCGCTGACCGACCTCTTCATCCGCCGCGTCGAAGCGGGGCCGGCGGCGGCCGAGCTGCGGCTGGTCACGCCCCGTGAGGCGGGCCTGCGCGGTGGCCACGTCAGCTATGCCCACCCGGACGGCTACGCCATCGTCCAGGCCCTAATCGCCCGAGGCGTGATCGGCGACTTCCGCGATCCGGACATCGCCCGCTTCGGCTTCTCGCCCCTGCCGCTCAGCTTCGCCGAGGTCGCCCGCGCGGCCGACATCCTCGGCGAGGTGGTGGCGACCGCCCAGTACGACCAGCCCCGCTTCCGCCAGCGCGCGGCGGTGACCTGAAGGAGACCCTCATGCGATACCTGCACACCATGGTCCGGGTGAAAGACCTCGACGCCGCCCTCGATTTCTACTGCGCCAAGTTGGGCCTGGCCGAGGTGTCGCGGGTGGAGAACGCCGGCGGGCGGTTCACCCTGGTCTTCCTGGCCGCGCCAGACGATGTGGAGATGGCCCGCGAGCGCAAGGCGCCGATGGTCGAGCTGACCTACAACTGGGACACCGAGGACTACCAGGGCGGCCGCAACTTCGGCCACCTGGCCTATGCGGTCGACGACATCTACGCCGCCTGCCAGCGGCTGGCCGACGGCGGGGTGACCATCAACCGTCCGCCGCGCGACGGCCACATGGCGTTCGTGCGGTCGCCGGACGGCATCTCCATCGAACTGCTGCAGAAGGGCGACCGGCTGGCGCCGGCCGAGCCCTGGGCCTCGATGCCCAACGTCGGGGCCTGGTGATGAAGCTCGCCGGCCGCAAGGCGCTGGTCACCGGCGGGGCGCATGGCATCGGCTTGGCTTGCGCCCGCGAGTTCGCCCGCGAGGGGGCGGACGTGGTGCTGCTCGATATAGACGGGCCGGGTGCGGCGGCGGCGGCGGGCGAGATCGCCGCCGAGACCGGCCGCAAGGTCGCCGGGCTGGCCTGCGACATCGCCGATGCAACAGCGGCGCGCGAGGCGGTCGCCGAAGCGGCCCTGGCCATCGGGACCATCGACATCCTGGTCAACAACGCCGGGGTGCTGGCGGCGGGCGACATTCTCACGGCCAAGTTGGAGGACTTCGACCGGGTGGTGTCGGTGAACCTGCGCGCCGCCTTCGTGATCGGTCAGGCCGTGGCCCAGCGGATGGTCGAGGCCAAGGTCAAGGGCGCGATCATCAACATGAGCTCGATCAACGCGGTGATGGCCATCCCCGCCCAGCTGGCCTACGTGACCAGCAAGGGGGCGATCAACCAGCTGACCAAGGCCATGGCCCTGGGGCTGGCGCCGCACGGCATCCGGGTGAACGCCATCGGTCCGGGCACCATCGCAACCGATATCCTCAAGGGCGTGATGACCAGTCCCGACGCCGCCAAAGGCATCCTGTCGCGCACGCCGCTCAAGCGGTTCGGCGAGCCGGAAGAGATCGGCCGGGTGGCGGTGTTCCTGGCCAGCGAGGATGCCAGCTACTTCACCGGCCAGACCCTGTATCCGGACGGCGGCCGGCTGGCGCTGAACTATACGGTGGCGGTGGACTGATCCGCCCGGTCCAGCCAGGCCGCCGCCAGCGCGAAGAGCCCGGCGAAGGCGGCGGCCAGCCAGACCGCGCCGAAGCCCATCCGGCTGTAGGCGAGGGCCCCAGCCCACGCCCCGCCCGCCAGGCCTGACCACAGCAGGAGGTAAGGCAGCCAGGACCATCGCTCGCCTCCCCGCAGGGCCAGCGCGAGGCGATGGCCGAGCTTGACCAGGGCGCCGGTCATATAGGTCACCCCGAAGGCGACCTCGCCATTGCGCTCGAAGGCGGCGTTGGCGGCGCCCATGGCGGCCGCGAGCATGAGGGCCGCCACCAGGGGCGATGCCGAGGGTCGCAGGAGGGCGGCCAGGATGATCGCTGTGGCGACCAGCACCAGCACCGCCGTCCGCCTATGCCGCCCCGCCAGATGACCGATGAGCGATCCGGTCGTCACCCCGACCACAAACGCACCGATCAAGGCCGCGGCGGTCGCCGCTGCTCCGGGCGCCAGGGCCAGGCCGACCCCGAGGCGGGTGGAGTTGCCGCTCATGAAGGAAACGAAGAAGCCGCCGATACCGAGGAAGGCGATCGCGTCGATAAACCCGGCCAGGGATGACAGGCCGATGGCCAGCGCGCGAAGCGGGCGGCTGTGGTGATGCATCAAGTTCGCCCCAGGCGATTAACCGGCTCCAACCTAGCGGGAGTCGGCCTGGTCGCTCACCCTGGTGAACGCTCGCCGATCCGCGGCGTTAGCGCCCCGTCGGGGTCCCCGGCGGGAACCAAGCGAGGGCCATCATGGCTGGCCGCCTGAAGACCTACACGGCCGAACTTGACGGCCTGAACGACTGGATCGTGGCGGCGCCCAACCAGAAGGCGGCGCTGGAGGCGTTCGGCGTCCATCAGGACCTGTTCGCCCAGGGACAGGCCGGGGTGACCACCGATTCGGCGATGGTCGACGCCGCGACGGCCTCTCCGGGCCAGCCGTTAAAGCGGCCCAAGGGTGGCAAGGGTCGGTTCAAGGCCGGGCCGGCGGACAGTGACTGGTCCGAAGCGCTGAAGGCGGCCGGCAAGGGCGCCAAGCCCCCGAAGAAGGTTAGTCGCGCCAAGCTCGACAAGGCCGAGGCGGCGCTGAAGGCGGCCGAGCGGGCGGGGGAGGCGGAGCTGGCGCGGCTCGAGGCCGAAGTTGCGGGCGCGCGCGAACGGCTGGCGAAGGCCCGGGCTCTCCATGATGCCGAGGTCGACATGGCCCGGGCAGCCGTCGAGGCCGAGAGAGCGGCCTACCGAAAGGCCTCTGACTGATCTGCGATGTGTGGAAGCCTTCCGATGGCTCCCCGGGCAGGACTCGAACCTGCGACCCGGCGGTTAACAGCCGCCTGCTCTACCAACTGAGCTACCGAGGAACATCGCTTCGGAAGGAGGCGGCGTATACGCCGGGGGCGGCGGCGGTGCAAGCCGTGTGCGGCGGAAAAAAAGAGCCCGGCGGTGAGGCCGGGCTGTTCAAAGTCTTTGATGGTGGGGTGTCTTCAAGGAAGACGGCGTGAGGGTCGGCAAACATGGTTAATCATTGGTGAATTTCTCGCCCTGATCCCCGGTCGGGCGGCCCAGGCGGCGGGCCATGACCGCGGCCGCCACCATCAGGGCGCCGACCACCAGGAAGGACGCGGCGCGGGTCACGCCGTCCAGGCTGGCCATGTCGATCAGCACCACTTTGAGGGCGACGGTCAGCAGAACAGCCAGCGACAACCAGCGCAGGGCTCGCTCGCGCCACGCCGAGGCCAGGGCCAGCAGGCCAGCGCCGAACAGGGCCCAGGCCGCCGAATAGGTCCAGGATTCGAAGCTCTCGATTCGGCCCCCGGCCATGGCCGGCTCGAACAGCCATCGGACGGCGAGGGTGGTCAGCAGAAGGGCCTGGAGCCCGGCGACCGTCAGGCCGATCTCCCGGGCCGCGTCACGGAGGGCGGCGCCGTTCCAGGCCGACAGGGCGACCACCCCGGCCAGCAGAGCGAAGGAAATTGCCGGCGGGCCGAGCGGCGTATCCGCCGCGCCCCACCAGGGGCAGAAGAACAGCCCCGTCAGCATCAGCACGAAGGGCGGCGCCAGTAGGCCGGCGACCTCGGCCGTTCGGCGGGCGTCGGCGCGGGCGGCCTGAGGTCCGACCCGGCGCAGGATCGGCGGGGCGAGCAGCAGGATGAGCCCAAGGGCGCAGATCTCGGCGAAGCTGGTCGCGCCGACGGCCAGGTCCACGGGATGGAACAGGCGGCGGGTCTCAAGGATCGCCCAGGTCAGGGCGAGGACCGCAGCGATCGCCCCGTAGATGCGGCCGCCGAGAGGCCGCCCGGCGCGATAGAGCCGGGTCGCGGCGACACCGAAGACGGCGGCCGGGGCCAGGAAGGCAAGGAGCAGGATATTGATCAGGGGGATGGGGCCGACCGCCTCGCTCCACAGTCCCCACCAGGGGTTACGGATCGTCATCGGACCGCAAAGGGCATGGAGCGCCGCCGCGCCGAGCAGCAGGTGCGGGCCGACCCGAACGATCAGACCCCTGAGGTCGCGGAGCGCCAGCAAGGCCGAGCCGCCGGCCAGGGCAAGCAGCAAGGTGCGCAGGGCGCTCTCCATCAGAGGGCCGATGGCCGGCTGGTCACCCGAGGCGGCGAAGCGCAGGGCCAGAAAGGCGCCGATCAGGACCTGGGCCACCGCGGCGGCGCCCAGCACCTGGCGCGTGGCGCCGAAGGGTGGGGCCGGCGCGATCCGCCAGGCGGCCAGGGCGGTCAGCCCTGCGGCCGAGAGGCTGGCGACCAGACCGAGGCCCGCGCCGCCGGGGCCGGCGAGGGCGGCTTCCACGGATTCGGGGGCTAGGCCCGAGGCGGTGGCGAGGCCGGCGGCGGCCATGGCCGCGAGGCTGAGGGCGCGCCAGCCGACGCGGCGTTGCAGCAGCGCCAGCAGCAGGGCCGCGCCGGCGAAGGCGGGCGGCAGGGCGGCCAGCGGCGCCGACTGGCGGATCGCCATCAACAGGGTTGCGGCGGCGGCGAGGGCCCAGGCGTCCAGGTGGAGATCGGCGGTGGGACCGGGGCTCCTGCGATGCAGCCAGACGGCCGCCAATGCCGCGGGGACCCCGGCCGCCAGCGGCAGCAGGGCGGCGGCCGGGCTCTTCAGCCCGAACCCCGCGGCGGCGGCGAGCAGCAGCAGGGCGACGGGCGGGATGGCCAGGATGGGGTTGTCCCGCCGCTGGGGCTCCAGGGCGCGCAGGCCGATCAGGACCAGCGGAATGGCCGCGAGGACCGCAGCCGCGCGGGCCAGTTCGAGGGTCTCGGAAGGCGCATAGGCGATGACCCCGGTCAGGCCCGCCACCAGCACGGCGATCGGTGGCGCCAGCAGCCAGGACGGCCCCCCGCCGCGCCGGACAGCCTCGGCCGCCAAGGCGCCCAGGATCACGGCCGTCGCGCACCCAGCGGCGACCGCGACAGGGTCGGCGGCGTGGAGGAAAAGGACCATGGCCGAGAAGCTGGCCAGGGTCAGGCCGCAGGGCAGGACGGCGTCCGCGTATCGGACCATCGCCGCGTTCACCCTGGACCGGTAAGCCAAGGCCAGGCCCGCCAGGGCCAGGGGCGCCAGCGTCAGGCGCCAGGTGTCGGCGTCCGGCGCCGTGACGAAATTGAGGATCAGGGCCCCGGCGACGGCGCTGAGCACGCTGGCCCCCCAGCCCCGCCGAGCACCGACCACGACACCCGTCGCGGCCACCGCCAGGAGATGGAGGAACAACGCCGGCTCGCTCCAGTCCTGCGGCCGTGTCAGCAAGGGGGCCGCCAGGGCTCCGAACAGGGCCATCAGGGCGAGGGGCTCGCGCCGCCGGGTCGACAGGGCCAGCAACCCGCCCGAGACCGCGAGCAGCAGGCCGCCGGAGAGGCCGGCGCCGATGAAGTCATAGAGGGCGTGGGCCGCCCAGACTGTAGCGTAGAGGGTGCTGGCGCCCGCGCCGGCGAGCACGGCCGAGGCCAGCTGCTGGCCACGCGGCCCCGGCCGGCGACGCAGGACTTCCGAGGCCATCAGCATCGCCCCGGCGAGCGCGATGGCCATGACCAGGCGCACCAGCGGCGTCAGCAGGCCCTGCTGGGCCGCGTAGCCGACCAGGAAGACGCCACCCAGCACCAGCCCGCCGCCGCCCAGCCAGGCCAGGCCTTTCTCGGCGAGCAGGGCGCCCAGGTCGATCGACGGCGGGGGCCGCGGAGGGGGCGTCACGGGAGGCGGCGGCTCCAGCGGCGGCCAGGGATTGGGTCGCTCGATCCTGGGCTCGGGGGACGCC
>NZ_JAAALA010000012.1 GCF_009905535.1 Caulobacter sp. SLTY
CGGACAGCTTCATCGGCTCGGCGGGACTCGAGGACACGGTCGACTATGCGGCCGAGACCGACGGCGGGAATGTGACCGTCAACCTGGCGACAGGCACGGCCACTGACACCAATGGCAACACCGACACCCTGAGCGGGGTGGAGAATGTGGTCACGGGGGTCGGGGCGGACAGCATCACCGGCAACACGGCGGCCAACCGCATCGAGGCAGGGGCCGGGAACGATGCCATCGCCGGTGGCGGCGGGCGCGACAGCTTCATCTTCCGGGCCGGGTTCGGCCAGGACACGATCAGCGACTTTGCGGTCGCCAACGAGACCCTGCGGTTCGATGCGGCCGTGTTCGCCACGGTGGACCAGGTGCTGGCGGCGGCCAGCCTGGTCGGCGGCAACACCGTGATCAACGCCGGCGGTGGCAACACCATCACCCTGACCGGAGTGACCGGGCTGGGCGCCTGGAACATCGACATTCTTGGCTCGAACGATGCGCCGACCCTTCGGGCCGGGACGCCCAGCGCGACCCTGCGCGAAGTCGGCCAGGGCGTGGCCGGGACGGCCAGTTCGACCGTGACCCTGACGCCGGACGATGTGGATGGGACGGTGGCTTACGATGCCACGGCCCTGACCGCCGGCGGCTGGGTGCAGAGCCCGGTGGGCGTGTGGACCAAGGACGGGACCTACGGCCAAGCGGTGCTGACCACGGCGACCAACGCCATCGTCTATGCGCTGGACAACGCTCGCTCGGCGACCCAGGCACTGCAGACCGGCCAGGCAGTGACCGAGACCTTCACGGTCCTGGCCATCGACAACGGCGGGCTGACCGTGACCCTGCCGGTGACTTTCAGCATCGGCGGCAGCAACGACGCGCCGGTGGGCGTGGCCGACACGGGCACGGCGGTGGAGACCGGGACATCGGCGGGGTCGAATGCGACCGGCAATGTGCTGACCAACGACACCGATGTGGACGCGGGCGACACCCGGACGGTGTCCGGCGTGGCCTTCGGGGCCACCAACGGGACGGTGGGGATCTCGCTGAACGGGACCTACGGGGCGCTGACCCTGGCGGACAACGGCGCCTACAGCTACGCGATCAACAATTCCAACGCGACGGTGCAGGCGCTGCGGACGGCGGGCCAGACCCTGACCGAGACCTTCACCTACACGGTGCGGGATGCGGCCGGGGCGACCAGCACGACAACCCTGACCATCACCATCCAGGGCGCCAACGACGCGCCGGTGGCCGTGACCGATGTGGGGACGGCCGACGAGGCCGGTGTGGCGGCCGGCGCCAATGCGACCGGCAATGTGCTGACCAACGATACCGACGTGGACGCGGGCGACAGCAAGACGGTGTCAGCGCTGAGCGGTGGGACGGTGGGCTCGGCCCTGGCCGGGACCTACGGCTCGCTGACGCTGAATGCGGACGGGACCTACAGCTACGTCGTGAACAACGCCAATGCGGCGGTGAACGCCCTGCGGACCACGGCCAACACCTTGAGCGACGTGTTCACCTACACGGTGCGCGACGCGGCCGGGGCCACCCACAGCAACACCCTGAGCATCACCATCCGGGGGACCAACGACGCCCCGGTGGCGGTGGCCGATACCGGCACGGCGGTCGAGGCCGGGGCGGTGGCGGGGTCCAACGCGACCGGCAACCTGCTGACCAACGACACCGACGTCGATACGGGCGATGGCAAGACGGTGACCGCCTTCAGCCAGGGGGCCAGCAGCGGCACGATCGGGTCCGGGCTGGCGGGCGTCTATGGGACCCTTACGGTCGCGGCCGACGGGACCTGGACCTATGTGGTCAACAATTCCAACGCCACGGTGCAGGCCCTGCGCCTGGCCGGGGAGACCCTGGTCGAGACCTTCAACTACACCATGCGGGATACGGCGGGGTCGACCAGCGCCGGCGCCCTGACGGTGACCATCCAGGGGGCCAACGACGCGCCCGTGGGCGTCAACGATACGGGTACGGCGGCGGAGGCCGGGACGGCGGCGGGGGCGAACGCCACCGGCAACGTGCTGACCAACGATACCGATGTGGACGCGGGCGATGCCAAGACCGTGTCGGGCCTGAGCGGCGGGACGGTGGGGTCGGCCCTGGCCGGGACCTATGGCTCGCTGACACTCAATGCCGACGGGACCTACAGCTACGTGGTCAACAACGCCAACGCCGCTGTGCAGGCGCTGCGAACGTCGGCCAATACGCTGAGCGAGGCCTTCACCTACACCGTGCGGGACACCGCGGGGGCGACCAGCACCGCGACCCTGACCATCACCATCCAAGGCGCCAACGACGCGCCGTCGGGCGTGGCGGACAGCGGGGTCGCGGTCGAGGCCGGGACGGCGGTCGGCTCCAACGCCACCGGCAATGTGCTGACCAACGACACCGACGTGGACTCCGGCGACACCAAGACGGTGTCGGCGCTCTCCGGCGGGACGGTGGGGACGGCGCTGGCCGGCGCCTATGGATCGCTGACGCTGAACGCGGACGGTAGCTACAGCTACGCGGTCAACAACGCGAATGCGGCGGTCAACGCCCTGCGGACGTCGGCCAATACGCTGACCGACAGCTTCACCTACACGGTGCGGGACACGGCCGGGGCGACCAGCACGGCGACCCTGACCATCACCGTCCAGGGCGCCAACGACGCGCCGACGGCGGTGAATGATACGGGGTCGGCCAGCCTGGGCGTGGACGGCGGGCCGTCGAGCAATGCCACCGGCAATGTGCTGACCAACGACACCGATGTGGACGCCGGCGACACCAAGACTGTGTCGGCGCTGACCGGCGGAACGGTGGGCTCGGCCCTGGCCGGCAGCTACGGGACCCTGACGCTGAACGCCAACGGGACCTATAGCTACGTCATCAACGAGAGCGCGCCGGCGGTGGTGGCCCTGGGCCCGACCGACAGCATCTCCGAGAGCTTCACCTACACCATGCGGGACGCGGCGGGGGCGACCAGCACCGCGACCCTGACCATCACCGTGTTCGGGGCCAACGAGACACCGACGGCTGTCGCCGATGTGGGAACGGCGGTCGAGGCCGGCGTCGCTGCCGGGTCGAACGCCACGGGCAACGTGTTGACCAACGATACCGATCCGGACGCCGGCGACGGCAAGACGGTGACACAGGTCTCGTTCGGGGCGAACGGGGGAACGGTGGGGTCGGCGTTGGCTGGTACCTACGGTTCGCTGACCCTGAATGCGAACGGGACCTACAGCTACGTCGTCAACAATGCGAACGCGGCCGTGCAGGCGCTGCGGACGGCGGCCAACGCGCTGACCGAGGTGTTCACCTATGTGATGCGCGACACGGCGGGGGCGACCAGCTCGACCACGCTGACCATCACCATCCAGGGCGGCAACGACGCGCCCGTGGCGGTGGCCGATGTCGGGACGGCGGTCGAGGCCGGGGCCGTGGCGGGGTCTAACGCGACCGGCAACGTGCTGACCAACGACACCGACGCGGACGCGGGCGATACCAAGACGGTATCGGGCCTGAGCGGTGGGACGGTAGGGTCGGCGCTGGCCGGGACCTATGGGTCGCTGACGCTCAATGCCGATGGCGCCTACAGCTATGCGGTCAACAACAGTCTGGCGGCCGTGCAGGCGCTGCGGACCAGCGGAAATACCCTGAGCGAGGCCTTCACCTACACGGTGCGGGATACCGCCGGGGCGACCAGCACGGCGACCCTGACCATCACCATCCAGGGCGCCAACGATGCGCCGGTGGGTGTGGCGGACAGCGGTGTGGCGGTCGAGGCCGGGACGGCGGCCGGGTCGAATGCGACCGGCAACGTGCTGACCAACGATACCGACGTGGACGCGGGCGATGCCAAGACGGTGTCGGCGCTGAGCGGCGGGACGGTCGGAACGGCGCTGGCCGGGACCTACGGCAGCCTGACGCTGAATGCGGACGGCTCGTATTCCTACGCCGTCAACAACGCCAACGCGGCAGTCAACGCCCTGCGGACGGCGGCCAATACCCTGACCGACAGCTTCACCTACACGGTGCGCGATACGGCCGGGGCGACCAGCACGGCGACCCTGACGATTACCGTTCAGGGCGCCAACGATGCTCCGGTGGCGGTGGCCGATGCCGGGACGGCGGTCGAGGCCGGCGCGGCGGCGGGATCGAACGCGAGCGGCAATGTGCTGACCAACGACACCGACGTCGATGCGGGCGACAGCAAGACGGTGTCCGCCCTCAGCGGCGGCACGGTGGGGACGGCGCTGACCGGAACCTATGGGTCGCTGACGCTCAATGCCGACGGGACCTACAGCTACGTGGTCAACAACGCCAACGCCTCGGTGCAGGCGCTGCGGACGTCGGCCAATACGCTGAGCGAGGTGTTCACCTACACCCTTCGCGACGCGGCGGGGGCGACCAGCACGGCGACCCTGACCCTCACCATCCAGGGGGCCAACGACGGCCCCGTCGCGGTGGCGGACGTGGGCTCGGCGACGGAGGCCGGGACGGCGGCCGGGTCAAACGCGACCGGCAATGTGCTGACCAACGACACCGACGTGGACGCCGGCGACGGCAAGACGGTGTCGGCGCTGAGCGGCGGGACGGTGGGGTCGGCTTCGGCCGGGTCATACGGCAGCCTGACGCTCAATGCCGATGGTTCGTACAGCTATGTGGTGAACAACACGCTTGCGGCGGTGAACGGCCTGGCGGCCGGCCAGAGCCTGACGGACGTCTTCACCTACACGGTGCGGGATACGGCGGGCGCGACCTCGACGGCGACCCTGACGATCACCGTCCACGGGGCGAACGATGCGCCTGTGGGTGTGGCCGATACCGCCACGGCGGTCGAGGCCGGCACAGCGGCGGGCTCCAACGCCACCGGCAATGTGCTGACCAACGACACCGACGTGGACAGCGGCGACAGCAGGACGGTCTCAGCGGTGAGCGGTGGGACGCTCGGGTCGGCGCTGGCCGGAAGCTATGGGTCGCTGACCCTCAATGCCAACGGGTCCTACGCCTATGCGGTCAATGAGGCGGCCGCCAACAGCCTGGCGGCAGGGACCAGCGTCACCGACAGCTTCACCTACACCGTGCGCGATGCGGCGGGGGCGACAAGCACGGCGACCCTGACGGTCACCGTCCAGGGCGCCAACGATGCTCCCGTGGCGGGGGACGATGCGGGCTCGGCGAGCAAGGACGGCAACGGCGCGCCGATCGACGCGGTCGGCAATGTGCTCACCAACGACAGCGATGTGGACACGGGCGACAGCCTGACGGTCACGGCCCTGGCCGGTGGGACGGTCGGGGCGGCCTTGGCCGGGCAGTACGGGACGCTGACGCTCAACGCCGACGGCTCCTACCGCTATGTCACCGACGAGAGCGATCCGGCGGTGCTGGCGCTCGGCCCGACCGACACCCTGTCGGAGAGCTTCACCTACACTGTCACCGACGAGACCGGGGCGACCGACATTGCCGTCCTGACCATCACCGTGTTCGGGGCCAACGAGGCGCCGGAGGCGGTGGCGGACACCATCACGGCCTTCGAGAACGGGCCGGTGGTCGGCGGCAATGTGCTGACCAACGACACCGATGAGGACGTTGGCGATACCCTGTCTGTCAGCCAGGTGCGGTTCGGCTTGACGACCGGGACGCTCGGCGCGGCGCTGGCCGGGGAGTACGGCGCGCTGACGCTCAACGCGGACGGCAGCTATTCCTACGCGGTGGACAACGCCGACCCGGCGGTGAGCGCCCTGAGCGGGGCGCAGAGCCTGACCGAGGTGTTCACCTACACCGTCCGCGACGCGGCGGGCATGACGGACACGACCACCATGACCATCACCATCCAGGGCGCCAACACGGCTCCGACGGCGGTGGACGATACCGGCTCGGCGACCGATGGCGGGCCGAACGGGTCCGGCAATGTGCTGACCAATGACAGCGATCCGGATGCGGGCGACAGCCTGACCGTGTCGGCGGTCGCCGGCGGCGCGGTCGGCTCGGGCTTCTCCGGCCAGTACGGGACCCTGACGCTGAACGCCGACGGGACCTGGAACTATGTGGTCAACGGGGCGAACGCGGCGGTGGCGGCGCTGGGGGCCAGCCAGACCCTGACCGACAGCTTCACCTACACGGTGCGGGATGGGCAGGGGGCGACCGACACCGGGGTGCTGGACGTGACCGTGCGGGGGGTGAACGACGCCCCGGCGCTGGACCTGCAGGCCAGCCGCGCCGGGCTGAACACCATGATCAGCTTCGGCGAGACGACCGGGGCTGTGGCCATCGTGCCGACCGACGTGGTGATCGACGATCCGGACGATACGGTGATCACCGGGGCCACCATCCGGCTGACCAACCCGCTGCTGGGTGACCGGCTGGCCATCGCCAATGCCGCGACCCTGGCGTCGCTGGGGATCACGGCGTCGGTCTACAATGTCAGCACGGGGGTTCTGACACTGAGCGGCGCGGCCAGCGAGGCGGCCTATCAGCAGGCCCTACAGCTGGTGCTGTTCAACAACGGCATGACCGCCCCGGCGACGGGGGACCGGATCATCCATGTCAGCGTCACCGACGGGCTGGCGACCAGCAATGTCGCCGTCTCGACCATCCAGGTGATCGGCCGGGTGATCCTGTACGGCACAGCCGGCGCCGACGTCCTGAACGGCAACCTGGGCGGCGACACCCTGTGGGGCCGCGACGGCAACGACCAGCTGCGCGGAGGCGACGGGGCCGACGTGCTGCACGGCGAGGCGGGCCAGGACACGCTGAACGGCGGTAACGGCAACGACCGGGCCAACGGCGGGGAGGACAATGACGTCGCCTATGGCCAGCTGGGCGACGACGTCCTGTTCGGCGACGGCGGGGACGACCGGCTCTACGGAGCCGAGGGAACCGACGACCTGCGCGGCGGGACCGGCGCCGACCTGCTCTACGGGGATACCGGCGACGATTCTCTGCGCGGAGACGCGGGCGACGACCTGCTGAATGGGGATATCGGCAACGACAAGCTTTACGGCGGCGACGGCATCGACCGGCTCTATGGCGGCGCCGATCTGGACCAGCTGTTCGGCGATGCGGGGGACGACACCCTGTCCGGCGGCGACGGAGATGACAGCCTGACCGGCGGGGCGGGCCGGGATCAGATGCTCGGCGGGGCCGGCGTCGACAAGGCCTATGGCGGGGACGATGCCGACTACATCCAGGGCGACGCCGGGGACGACTACCTCTACGGCGAGGGCGGGGCGGACCAGCTGTACGGCGGCATCGGCAACGACCTGGTCAACGGCGGCCTCGACAACGACCTTGTTCGCGGCGACGCCGGGGATGACAACCTGATCGGGGGCGACGGAGACGACGACCTGGGCGGCGGGGACGGGACCGACATCCTGTCCGGCGGCAATGGTAACGACCTGGCGCGCGGCGATGCCGGCGATGACCGGATCAGCGGCGACGGGGGCGACGACACCCTGTTCGGCGGCGCCGGTTTCGACAACCTCTCCGGCGGCATCGGAGTCGATACGCTCAACGGCGGGGACGATGCCGACCAGCTGAGCGGCGATGCGGGGAACGACACCTTGCGGGGGGATGCTGGCGATGACCGCATTCTCGGTGGGGACGGTGACGATGTTCTGATCGGTGGGATCGGACTCGACACCATGACCGGCGGTTCGGGTTCGGACCGGTTCGTGTTCACTTCGACCACGGACTCCGCGGTGGGGGCCGCGGACCGGATCACCGATTTCAACGTGGCTCAGGACTTCGTCGACCTGACCGCCATCGACGCCAACACCGGCCTCGGCGGCAACCAGGCCTTCACCTGGGTGGCAGCGTTCACGGGGGCGGCTGGGCAGGCGGTGCTGAGCTTCAGCGGCGGGGTCACCACCCTGCGGCTCGACACCAACGGCGACGGAACCTCGGACTTCGACCTGACCTTCAATGGCAACGTGACCGGCGGGACCAGCGCCTTCCTGCTCTAGTCGCGGATCGCCTCGCCCAAAGGAAAGGGCCGGCGCCCGAGAGGACGCCGGCCCGATCTAATACTCGCTCGAACGAGCCTACTTCACGTCATACCGGTCGGCGTCCATCACCTTGGTCCAGGCCGCCGCGAAGTCCTTGGCGAACTTCGCCTTGGCGTCGGAGGCGGCGTAGACCTCGGCCAGGGCCCGCAGCTCGGAGTGGGAGCCGAAGATCAGGTCTACGCGGGTGCCGGTCCAGCGCGGGGCGCCGGTGTTGATGTCCTTGCCCTCGAACAGGTTGGCTTCCTTGGCGGACCAGACCAGGTTCATGTCGAGCAGGTTGACGAAGAAGTCGTTGGTCAGGACGCCCACCCTGTCGGTGAACACCCCGGCCTTGCTGCCACCCGAGTTGGCGCCCAGCACCCGCAGGCCGCCTACGAGCACAGTCAGTTCCGGACCGGTGAGGCGGAGCAGCTGGGCCTTGTCGACCAGGGCCTCTTCCGGGGCCATGAAGTGTTGCCCGGCCTTGCGATAGTTCCGGAAGCCGTCGGAGCGGGGCTCCAGCGGGGCGAAGGAGTGGGCGTCGGTCTGGGCCTCGGTGGCATCGCCCCGGCCCGGGGTGAAGGCCACCTCGACCGGCGTGCCGGCGTCACGGGCGGCCTTCTCGACCGCCGCCGTGCCGCCCAGCACGATCAGGTCGGCCAGGGACACGGGCTTGCCGAACCCGGCCTTGATGCCTTCCAAGACGCCCAGCGCCTTGGCCAGCTGGGCCGGGTCGTTGGCCTCCCAGTCCTTCTGCGGCGCCAGGCGCACGCGGGCGCCGTTGGCCCCTCCGCGCTTGTCCGAACCCCGGAAGGTCGAGGCCGACGCCCAGGCCGCCGAGACCAGCTCGGAAACGCTGAGGCCCGAGGCCAGGATCTTGCCCTTCAGCGCCGCGATATCGGCGGCGTCGAGGGTCGGGCCGGCCGGCACGCGGTCCTGCCAGATCAGCGGCTCCTGCGGCACAAGCGGGCCGAGGTAGCGCTGGATCGGGCCCATGTCGCGGTGGGTCAGCTTGAACCAGGCGCGGGCGAAGGCGTCGGCGAACTGGTCCGGGTTCTCATGGAAGCGCTTGGAGATCTTGCCGTATTCCGGGTCGAACCGCAGCGCCAGGTCAGAGGTCAGCATCCGGGGCTTGTGCTTGATGTTGGGATCGTAAGCGTCCGGAATGTTGGCCGGGGCGTCCTTGGCGATCCACTGCTTCACGCCGGCCGGGCTGGTGGTCAGCTCGTATTCGAAGTTGAACAGGTTATCGAAGAAGTGGTTGGACCATTGGGTCGGTGTCTGGGTCCAGATCACTTCCGGCCCGCCAGTGATGGTGTCGGCGCCGAAGCCCGTGCCGTGCTTGCTGCGCCAGCCCAGGCCTTGGTCCTCGATGACCGACCCCTCCGGTTCCGGCCCGATGAACGAGGGATCGCCCGCGCCGTGGGTTTTGCCGAAGGTGTGGCCGCCGGCGATCAGGGCAACGGTCTCCTCATCGTTCATGGCCATGCGGGCGAAGGTGGCGCGGATGTCGCGAGCCGAGGCGATGGGATCGGGATTGCCGTTCGGTCCCTCCGGATTGACGTAGATCAGGCCCATCTGCACGGCGCCGAGGCTCTCGTGCAGCTCCCGCTCGCCGCTGTAGCGCTCATCGCCCAGCCAGCTGCCTTCCGGCCCCCAGAACAGCTCTTCCGGCTCCCACTGATCGGCGCGGCCCCCGGCGAAGCCGAAAGTCTTGAAGCCCATCGACTCCAGGGCGACGTTGCCGACCAGCACCATCAGGTCGGCCCAGCTGATCTTGGAGCCGTACTTCTGCTTGATCGGCCACAGCAGACGGCGGGCCTTGTCGAGGTTGGCGTTGTCCGGCCAGCTGTTCAGCGGGGCGAACCGGGCTTGGCCGCCACCGGCGCCGCCGCGGCCGTCGGTGATCCGGTAGGTGCCGGCGCTGTGCCAGGCGAGGCGGATGAACAGGCCGCCGTAGTGGCCGAAGTCGGCCGGCCACCAGGGCTGTGAGTCGGTCATCAGCGCCCGCAGGTCGGCGATCAGGGAATCCAGGTCCAGGCTTTGGAAGGCCGTGGCGTAGTCGAAGTCCGCGCCCATCGGATCTGACCGTGGATCATGCTGGTTCAGCCCATCAAGTCGCAGGTTGTCAGGCCACCAATCGCGGTTTGTGCGCACCGAGCGACCGTGCGCAACGGGGCACCCACCTGCGTTGTCCGTCTTGGCGTCCATGTCTCGTCTCCTCCGTTGGGCGCGCCGTCAATTCCGCGTCACCTCAGTGGACACAGGCAACGACGGCTCAGTGGATATGTAAAATTGATTGTTGTGTTGAAGTGGATCGAAAAAATCGATGAAGCGTCTGCTGGCGTCGGCGTACGGAGCCTCGGTGCGCTTCCTTAAAAGGGGCATGGCCTCAGCGGCCGGCGTGGGCCCCGTCCACAATTCGCTACGTTCCGTTGCGCAGCCCCGAAGGGCTAGCCTTCACCGAAGAGGGGACTGACGCCGGGGGTCAAATATTTATATGCAAATCATAAAGAAAATACAATCATTCAGATAGCGAATAGGTGCTCGGAAATTTTTAGAAGTAATTGAAATAAAATGAAAATGGGGGTTTTCGACGCCATGGCAAATTATCGCATAATTCGTTGACCGCTCGGGTCGAGACGTTACGGTCGCCGCCAACCTCGCGAACGTCGGGGAGAGGGAGGACGACATGCTTTACAGAGGGATCGGCCGGCGCGGCTTGATGGTGGGAACCTCGATCGCGGCCGCGATGATCGGTGGCGCGGCCCTGGCTCAGGACAGCGCGGCTGCGTCTGACGAAGTCGCCGAGATCGTCGTTACCGCCCAGCGGCGCGACCAGAGCCTGCAGGACGTCCCGGTCACGGTGACGACCTTCGG
Organism: Caulobacter sp. SLTY; assembly: GCF_009905535.1. Classification (GTDB taxonomy): domain Bacteria; phylum Pseudomonadota; class Alphaproteobacteria; order Caulobacterales; family Caulobacteraceae; genus Caulobacter. Next base: position 10,851 of record NZ_JAAALA010000012.1, read on the forward strand.
CGCCGAGGAAATCCGGGAAGCTCGAATCCAGGAGGTGCAGGACGTCGTCACCCGCAGCCCGGGCCTGAACTTTGACGCCTTCCCCTCCGGTCAGCCCCGCCTGACGGTGCGGGGCATCGGCTCCTCCGACCGGGGCGCCGGGGGCGACCCGAGCGCTGGGGTGTTCCTGGACGAGATCTATCTCGGCCGCCCCACCATGATCGCCTTCGACGCCTTCGACGTGGAGCGGATCGAGGTGGTGAAGGGGCCGCAGGGCACCCTATATGGCCGCAACGTGGTCGGCGGCGCGATCAACGTGGTCACCGCCGCGCCTCGGTTGGAGGACTTCTCGGCCTCGCTCGAGGGCACGGTCGGCGACTATGAGCGGGCCGAGGCGGCCGGCTTCGTCAACGTTCCGCTCGGCGACAAGGCGGCGCTGCGGGCCAGCGGCAGCATCCGGACCCGGGGCGGCTATGTCGATAACCGCACCACCGGCGGCGAACTGGACGAGCAGGATACCGCCAGCGCCCGCCTCCAGCTGATGGTCCAGCCGACCGAGACCCTGACCCTGCGCCTCGGCGCAGACATCACTCAGGACCGCGGCAGCGGCCCGGCCAAATATGTCGTGGCGGTCGACGCCTCCGATCCCCTGTCCGGCTTCTGGCCGATCGACCGGGACCGCGACTCCGCCGCGTCGGAATACGACGGCACGCAGGACCGCGACACCTGGGGCGTTCGCGCCCAGGCGATCTGGGAACTGCCGGGGGTGACGGTCAACTATCTGTTCGGCTACCGGGAAGTCGACTACCTGGTCGACATGGACTTCGACGGCGGTCCGCGCGATCCGGCCGGCCGCTTGAGCATCGGCGGCGGCAACGCCGAGGAGAGCTGGTCGACCAGCCACGAACTGCGCTTCATGTCGGCTGACGACAGCGCCATCAGCTGGGTGGCGGGAATCTACGCCGTCGACGCAGAAACCGACCGCACCGATGTGCTGGACCTCTCCATCCCCGACTTCGACGGGGTGTTCGACTTCAGTGACGGCGGCACCGAAGGCCTGCTGCTGACCGAGATCTATCGGCAGAGCGCCAAGGTCGAAAGCCGGGCGGTCTTCGCCGACGCTACCTTCCCGCTGGGCGAGCGTCTGAACCTGACCGCCGGGGTCCGCTACACCTGGGATGAGAAGACCTACGCGGTCGACAACCTGGACAGCCAGGCGGTGTTCCGGGCCAACGGCGCAATCGACGCGGTCAGCACCGCCAGCTGGGAAGCTTTCACCTGGCGGGTCGGCGCCGACTACCACTTCAGCGACGACCACATGGCCTATGTGATGATCTCACGCGGCTTCAAGAGTGGCGGCTTCCAGGAAACGCCGGAGAACCAGCTCGACGCCCAGACCGCCTATGATCCGGAATACGCCACCCAGTACGAGATCGGGACGCGCAGCAGCTTCCTGAACGGCCAGCTGATCTGGAACAACACGATCTACACCATGGCCTATGAGGACCTTCAGGTTCGCGAGACCAGCGGCCTGATCATCTTCACCGCCAACGCCGACGCCACGATCAACGGCTATGAGACTCTGCTTCGGGCCTCGCCCGGAGGCGGGTTCGAGCTGACGGCGACCTACGCCTACACCGACGCCACCTTCGACAGCTACGTGCTGCCCTCGTCCGACTATTCGGGCAACCGGCTGACGCGCGTGCCGGAGCACAAGGTGACGCTGTCGCCCTCCTACACAGTCGACTTCGCCTCGGGCGGGGACCTGATGTTCGCCCTCGACTATGCCTACGAGAGCAAGATCTGGGACGACGCCAGCAACACCGGCAATGAGTTCCGCGATCCGACCCACTTCGTCGACGCCCGGGCGGTGTTCACCGCGCCCAGCGGTGACTGGTCCCTGGCGGTCTGGGGAAAGAACCTGACCGACGAGGTCACCCGCAGCCACCAGGCCACCTTCATCGGCGCCACCTTCGCCTCCTACAACCCGCCGCGCACCGTCGGCCTCACCCTGCGCTGGAATTTCTGAGTGTCTCCTGTTCCTCCTTGCGCAACTGGCCAGCGGTCTCCGGACCGCTGGCGCCTTCTTGGGCGGGGAGGGCTCTAGGCGATGCTGGCGCTTATCGGTTTTGGGATGATCGCGACCTTCATGGTCCTGATCATGACCAGGCGGCTGTCGGCGGTGGCCGCGCTTATCCTGGTGCCGATCATCTTCGGCCTTCTCGCGGGCCATGGGGCGGGTCTGGGGGACATGGCCATCAAGGGCATCATCGCCCTGGCCCCGACGGCGGCGGCGCTGGTCTTCGCTATCCTGTTCTTCAGCCTGATGACCGACGCCGGTCTGTTCGACCCGCTGATCCGCGCGGCGGTTCGCTACGCCAAGGGCGATCCGCTGCGGGTCACCCTGGCGACCACCACGGTGGCGACCCTGGTTTCCCTCGATGGCGACGGGGCGACCACGGCCATCGTGACCATCGGCGCCTTCCTGCCGATTTATCGCAAGTTGGGGATGAATCCCCTGATCCTGGCGGTGCTGCTGGGCAGCTGCAATTCGATCATCAACATGACCCCCTGGGGCGGGCCGATGGCGCGGGCCGCATCGGCGCTGAACGTGCCGATCCTCGACATCTTCGTCCCCTTGATCCCGACCATGGTGATCGGCATCGCCGGAACCTACCTGATCGCCTGGTGGCTGGGGGCGCGGGAGCGCAAGCGACTGGGTGTGGTCGAGCTGGAGACCGACCTCGACTCCACCCTGTTCGACCGGCCCGAGGGCGTGGAGCGGCCCAAGCTGTTCTGGGTCAACCTGGCCCTCACCCTGGCCCTGCTGGCCTGCGCCATCCTGGGGCTTCTGCCGCTGCCCATCGCCTTCATGATCGGCCTGGCGGTCGCCGCCCTGATCAACTACCCCAACGTCGGCCTCCAGCGGGACCGCATCCTGGCCCATGCCGGCAACGCCCTGCCCGTGGTGCTGCTGGTGTTCTCCGCCGGCATCTTCACCGGCATCTTCGAGGGCACCGGCATGGTCGGCGCCATGGCCCGCAGCCTGATCGGACTGATCCCGGCCGAGCAGGGCGCCTTCCTGGGACCGGTGATCGGCCTGACCAGCGGCGTCTTCACCTTCATCATGTCGACCGACGCCTACTACTTCGGCATCGTCCCGGTGGTGGCCGAGACCGCCGGCCACTTCGGCCTGGCCCCGGTCGAGGTGGCGCGGGCCGCGATGATGGGCGGCACCCTGCATGCCCTCAGCCCGCTGATTGCGCCCATCTATCTGGTCGCTGGCCTGATGAAGGTTGAGGTCAGCGACCTGCAGCGGTTCGGTCTGCCCTTTGCCATCGCCCTGCATCTGCTCATGGTCGTGGCCGCCGTCCTGACCGGCGCAATTCCGTTGATCGCGAGCTGACACCATGCACAAAGCCGCCGCCGCCAAGTCCGAAACCGCCGTAGACCACGTGGCCCAGGCCGTGCGTGAGGCGGTGAAGGAGGGCCGTTTCGCCCCGGGCGAGCGGCTGGTGGTCGCCGATGTCGCCCAGCAGTACGGAGTCAGCGTCGGGCCCGTGCGCGAGGCCATCCGCCGCCTGGTCGGCGAGGGGGTGCTGGACTTCACGGCGCATCGCGGCGCCACGGTGCCGGCCTTCACCGAGCGGGACGTGCGCAACATCTTCCAGGTCCGTGAGGCCATCGAGGGCTACGCGGCCAAGCTGGCGGCCGAGAATATCCACCGCGCCGACTATGCCGGGCGGATGACCCGCCTGCTGGCCCGGCTGCGCGAGACGGTCGCCGCCGAGCCGGAAGTGGTCGCCGAGGTCCATCAGCAGTTCCACGACCTGCTCTACGAGATCGCCGGCAACCCGGTGATCCGCGAGGCGGCCATGCGGCTGACCTTCCCGCACAACCGGCCCCAGTTCATCGGCCTGATGGGCCGGTCCCGGGTGGAGGCTTCGCTGCGGGAGCACGAGCTGGTCATCGACGCCATCCTGGCCGGCGACGCCCTGCGGGCCGAGCGCGCCATGCGGGCGCATCTGTACAGCGGCGCCATCGCGGTCTGCGAGGCGCTGGAGTCTTCACGGTCGGGCCCGCCCGACCCGGTTCGAGAGGTGTAGGCGATGAGTGATGAGCGGATCAGAATACTGGTGCCCTGCGGTTCACTGGGGTCGGGGGTCAAGGCGGACGAGGTGAAACTCGGCCTCTCCCTTGGCGCCAACGCCATCGCCAGCGACGCCGGCTCCACCGACAGCGGCGCGGCCTACCTGGTGCTCGGCAAGGCCAAGTATCCGCGCGAGGCGATCAAGCGCGACCTGAAGATCCTGATGAAGGCCCAGGCCGACGCCAACATCCCCCTGCTGGTCGGCACCTGTGGCCAATCCGGCAGCGACGCCGCCCTGAACCTGGTGCGCGACATCGCCATCGAGATCGCCGGCGAGGAGGGCCTCAGCCCCAGGATCGCGCTGCTCTATTCCGAACAGGACAAGGCGGTGCTGAAGGCCAAGAACGCGGCCGGCAAGATCAAGCCGCTGCCACCGCTGGGCGACCTCGCCGACGAGACCATCGACGCCTGCGAGCACATCGTCGCGGCCCTGGGTCCGGAGCCCTACATCGCCGCCCTGCGCGCCGGCGCCGACATCGTCCTGGGCGGCCGCACCACCGACACCGCGGTCCTGTCGGCCTATGCCCTGATGAAGGGCGCCCCGGTCGCCCCCTCCTGGCACGCCGCCAAGGTGGCCGAGTGCGGCGTCCAATGTACCGTCAACCCCTCGACCGGCTCCGGCGTGATGATCACCATCGTGCCCGACGGCTTCGAGGTCGAGCCCCTGCAGGCCAACAACCGCTGCGATCCGCACAGCGTCTCGGCCCATATGCTCTACGAGAACGCCAACCCCTTCCAGCTGACCGAGCCGGGCGGTGTGCTGGACGTGACCAACGCCCACTACGCCCAGCTCGACGACCGGGTGGTGAAGGTCACCGGCTCGGTGTGGATCGACAAGCCCTACACCATGAAGCTGGAGGGCGCCGGGACCGGCCGCTACCAGACCGTGATGCTGGTCGGCATCCAGGACCCGGAGGTGCTGGCCCAGATCGACGTCTTCCACGACCGGCTGCTGGACGCCCTCTACGCCCGCGTCCGCAGCTCGATCGGCGAAACCGCCGGCGACTTCCACATTTCCCTGCGCCTCTACGGCTGGAACGCCATGTCCGGCACGAAGCCGCCGGAGGGCACGCCACCGCCTCGCGAGGTCGGCATGCTGTTCGTGGCTACCGCCCACAGCCAGGAGATGGCCACCCAGATCGCCAAGGCCTGCAACCCCTACTTCTTCCACTTCCCGATCAACTTCAGCGGCGAACTGCCCAGCTACGGCTTCGCCTTCTCCCCCTCGGAGATCGAGCGGGGACCGGTCTACGAATTCAAGCTCAACCATGTGGTCGAGACCGACGACGCCTTCGAGCTCGTCCGCACCGAATGGGTCGACCTTGCCAGCAGGGAGGCCGCGTAATGGCCACGGTCAAGGACGTCTGCCACCATGTCCGGTCAAAGAACGCCGGGCCCTTCTGGGTCACCGTCGACCTGTTCTTCGACGGCCCCGACAGCTTCGCCCGCTATTCCGAAGGCCCGGCGCTGTCGGGCGAGCTGTTCGCGCGCCTCTACGGGACCGACGCGACCATGGTCCGCCGCTATCCGGTGCCGAGCCTGAACATGGTCAAGATCTCCTACCCCCGCCCGGGGGCGCAGGGCGGCGAAGTCGAGCGCGACATGCACTGCGGCCAGCAGTACGTGCAGCTGCTCGATGTTGACCTAGGCTAGGCGGGGCGGGCGATGCGCTGCCAGAGCGCCTCGGCGGCCGGCGACTGTCGGGCTCTGGGCCGCCACAGCCGGATCTCCATCGGCACATCGTCGGCGGCCGTGCCGGCGTGCTCCAGCACGCCGTTGCGCAAATCCTCGGCCACCAGGCTGCGGGCCGTCCAGGCGATGCCGCGCCGGTCGCGGGCCATAGCGGTCAGCACACTGGCCAGGTGGGAGGCGAAAGCCGGCTGCGAAGGGGGCGGCCGGCCCGATCCGGCCCAGGCGGCGGCCAGGATGCGGCCCATGCCGGACTCGGCGGTGAAGCTGAGCTGCGGCGCGGCGGCGATGTCGTTCTTGGCGAAGGCGCCCGGGGCCATCACCGGGATCAGGCTGTCCTCGCCCAGCTGCACGGAGCGGAAGTCGCTGCCGAACCGGGTGGGGGCCGCCTCATGGTGATGGCAGAGCAGGAACTGCACCCGGCCCTCGATCATCATTCGCTCGCAGGCGACCATGTTGTCGGCCGTCAACTCGATGGTCGCCGACAGGGGCTGGCGCGCTTCCAGCTGCCGCAGCCAGGGGGCGAAGAAGGTCAGGGACAGCACATGGGTCGAGGCGAACCGAAGCGTCTCGGAGGCGGTGCGGGCGGTGTCGCGCACCTCCTCGCGGCCCAGGTGCAGCCGGCGCAGTGTTTCCTCGGCCAACAGCTGAAAGCGTTCGCCGGCCGCGGTGAGGCGCAGGGTGTGGGTGCTGCGGTCGATCAGCACCGCCCCGACCCATTCTTCCAGCGACCGCATCCGCCGGCTCAGGCTCGGCTGCGACAGGCCGCGCTTTTCCGCCGCGCGCGAGAAGCCGCCGCATTCCACCAGCGCCAGGAAGTCTTCGAGCCAGGCAAATTCCATGACCGTCATTGTGCGGAGGGCGCCGGGCCGGGGCAACCGTCCCTCGCCCGCCAGGCGACGCACCAATTCATGCGCGGGACGCATTGGACCAGGCCGGGCGCGACGGCCAGCTCATGTGTGAGGAGTACCGAGGGATGAGTTCGAGCGGCCGGAGGGTGGTGGTCACCCAGCGCAATTTCGACGCGGAGGCGATCGCTTACCTGCGCGCCCAGGGCTGCGAGGTGGTGATCGCCGATGACGCGCCGGCGGGCGGGGAGGGGGCGCTATCGGAGGACGAACTGGTCGAGCGGCTGGACGACGCGGCGGGCTGGATCGTCGGCCATGCCCATGTGACCCGCGGCCTGCTGGCCCGGCTGCCGGCCTTGCAGGTCGTCTCGCGGCGGGGCGTCGGCTATGAGCGGGTCGACCTCGCGGCCGTGCGGGACTTCGGCAAGGCGGCCTGCATTGCGGCCGGCGCCAACGAGGCCTCCGTCGCCGACCACACCCTGGCCCTGATCCTGGCGGTCGGCCATCGGCTGCGCGAGACGCAAGGGCGGATGCAGGCAGGCGACTGGACCATCCTGCCCGGCAACGACCTCTACCGGCGGACGGTCGGCGTGATCGGTTCAGGCCGCATCGGCCGGGCGGTGGCGCAGCGACTGGCGGGCTTCGAGGCCCGCGTGCTGGTCCACACCCGCACGCCCGACACGGCCTGGGGCCAGGCCCTGGGCGTGGAGTTCGTCGAGCTTCCGACCCTGCTGGAGCGCAGCGACTACGTCACCCTGCACGCCCCGCTGACGCCGCAGACCCAAAGCCTGATCAACGCCGCCGCCCTGGCCCTGATGAAGCCGACAGCCTACCTGATCAACACTGGCCGGGGCGGGCTGGTTGACGACATTGCCCTGCTGGAGGCGCTTCGGGGCCGCCGGCTGGCCGGCGCCGCGCTCGACGTCTTCCTCAGCGAGTCCGACCCGGCCCTCAAGCCGGTCACCGAGGCGCTGATCGCCCTGCCGAACGTGATCGCCACGCCGCACGCCGCCGCCTCCTCCAAGGAGGGGCTGGAGCGCACGAACCTGGTTGCGGCCAGCAATGTGGTCGCCGTGCTGGATGGCGGTGCCCCGCCGGCCGCCTGCCTCGTGGCGGACGGCCGCTCGGCGTCGGCGGCCTGATGGCGGCGTCGTCCGACAGTCCGGAAGACCTGCTGCGGGCGCTGTTCGCCGCCGCGGTCGATCGCGCCCTGCCCGAACGCTGCCTGACGGCCTACCTGCCGGAGCCTCCCGCCGGCCGCACGGTGGTTCTCGGGGCCGGCAAGGCGGCGGCCAGCATGGCGCGGGCGCTGGAAGCCCTTTGGAGGGGGCCGCTGGAAGGGGTCGTGGTCACCCGGCGCGGCCATGCCCTGCCATGCCGCGATATCGAGGTGCTGGAGGCCGGCCACCCCGTGCCCGACGAGGGCAGCGTAGTGGCCGCCCGGCGCCTGCTGGAGACGGTGGTCGGGCTGGGACCGGAGGACCTGGTCATCTGCCTGCTGTCCGGCGGCGGATCGGCCCTGCTCTCGGCCCTGCCGCCAGGCGTCACCTTGGAGGAGGAGCAGGCGTTGACCACCGCCCTGCTGCGGTCCGGCGCGCCGATCGGCGAGATCAACACCGTCCGGCGGGAGATCTCCCTGATCCGGGGCGGCCGGCTCGCCGCAGCCGCGTCGCCGGCGCGCGTGGTCACCCTCGCCATCTCCGACGTCCCAGGCGACCATCCGACGGCGATCGCCTCCGGCCCCACCGTCCCCAGCGCCGGAACCGCGGCCGATGCCGTCGATGTCCTGCGCCGCCACGGCATCGCGCCGCCGCCGGGCATCGCCGCCTGGCTGACCCGCCCGGCCTCGGTGGAGCCCGCGCTACCGCCCTTTGAAGCCGACTTCCGGATCATCGCCCGCGCCCGCGACGCGCTGGACGCCGCCGCGACCCTGGCAGCGGAGGCCGGACTGGAGCCCATCATCCTCGGCGACGATATCGAGGGCGAGGCCCGCCTGGTCGCGCGCGAGCACGCCGACCTGGCTCGCACTCACCCGGGCCGCCTTCTCCTTTCCGGCGGCGAAACCAGCGTCACGGTTCGACAGGGCGGGAGGGGAGGGCGGAATAGCGAGTACCTCCTGGCTCTCGGGCTGGCGCTCGCCGATCGCACCGATGTCTGGGCTCTGGCCGCCGACACGGATGGCATCGATGGCTCCGGCGACAACGCCGGCGCGGTGTGGACGCCGCAAACCCTCGAACGCGCCGCCGCGCTCGGTCTCGATCCGGCCGACTTCCTGGCCCGCAACGACGCCCATGGCTTCTTCGCCGCCGTGGGTCAGCTTGTGGTCACCGGCCCGACCCACACCAACGTCAACGATTTCCGCGCGATCTTCCTCGCGCCTCGCGTTCGAGAGCCTGCGCCATGAGCCCGTCCCGCCTGCACCGCATCGCCGTCATTCCGGGCGACGGCATCGGCAAGGAGGTGGTTCCGGAAGGCCTGGCCGTCCTGGAGGCGGCAGCGAGCCGGTTCGACTGCCGCTTCGCCTTCGACCATTTCGACTTCGCCAGTTGCGACCACTACCTCCGGCACGGCGTCATGATGCCGGATGACTGGAAGGCGAAGATCGGCGGCCATGACGCAATCTTCTTCGGCGCCGTCGGCTGGCCGGAAGCGGTGCCCGACCACATTTCCCTGTGGGGCTCGCTGATCCAGTTTCGCCGGGAGTTCGACCAGTACGTGAACCTGCGGCCGGTGCGGCTGATGCCCGGCGTGCCCAGCCCGCTGGCCGGCCGCAAGCCTGGAGAGATCGACTTCTACGTCGTGCGCGAAAACACCGAGGGCGAGTATTCCTCGATCGGCGGCCGCATGTTCCCCGGCACCGAGCGGGAGATCGTCATCCAGGAGACGGTGATGACCCGGATCGGCGTCGACCGCATCCTGCGCTACGCCTTCGACCTGGCGGCTCGGCGTGAGAAGCGCCACCTGACCTCGGCCACCAAGTCCAACGGCATCTCGATCACCATGCCCTACTGGGACGAGCGGGTCGAAGCCATGGCCGCCGACTATCCGCAGGTCCGCTGCGACAAGTTCCACATCGACATCCTGACCGCCCATTTCGTCCAGCACCCGGACTGGTTCGATGTGGTGGTGGCCTCCAACCTGTTCGGCGACATTCTCTCCGACCTCGGCCCCGCCTGCACCGGCACCATCGGCATCGCCCCCGCCGGCAACATCAATCCCGAGCGCCGCTTCCCCTCCCTGTTCGAGCCGGTCCACGGCTCGGCGCCCGACATCGCCGGCCAGGGCATCGCCAACCCCATCGGCCAGATCTGGTCCGCCGCCCTGATGCTCGACCACCTGGGAGAACCGGAGGCCGCCTCCGCTATTCTTCGGGCCATCGAGGCCGTGCTCGCCGACCCCCGCCACCGAACCCGTGACCTCGGCGGCGAGGCCAGCACGCGCGATTGCGGACAGGCCGTTGTGGACGCCCTGCTGGGCGGCTGATCGAAGGCCGCGACCGCCTCGGCTAGCCGGCTGACTGGTAGGCCGTGCGGGTGACCGTGAAGAACTCCCTGGCGGCCCGGCCCTGTTCGCGCGATCCCAGGCTGGAGGCCTTCGTGCCGCCGAAGGGCGCGTGGTAGTCGACGCCGGCGGTCGGCAGGTTGACCATCGCCATTCCGACCCGGGCGTGCTGCTTGAAGTGCTCCGCATGCTTCAGGGAGCCTGTGTAGAGGCCGCCGCACAGGCCGAACCGGACCGCGTTGAGCGTTTCCAGGGCGTCTTCGTAGCCGTCGACGATCATCAGGCCGGCGACCGGGCCGAACACCTCTTCCCGCGCCAACAGATCGTCGGCCGCCAGATCATCAAAGAGGACGGGATCGACAAAACAGTCGGGTGCGGCGTCCCGTCGGCCCGCTTGCAGCGCCGTGCGGCCGGCGCCCATCATGGTCGCCACAGCGGCTTGAACGGCGTCCTTCTGGCGCATGGAGACCAGCGGCCCGACCTGGGTGGCGGGGTCCTGCGGATCTCCCACCCTCAGCGCGGCCACCCGTTCCGCGAGCTTCTCGGCGAAGGCCCTGGCGACCCCCCGCTCGACGATAATCCGGGAGGTGGCCGTGCACCGCTGCCCGGCCGCGAAGAAGGCGCCGTTCAGGGCGCCCTCGACGGCGGCTTCCAGGCTGGCGTCGGCCAGTACGATCAGGCCGTTGACGCCGCCCATCTCCGCCTGAACGCGGATGCGCCGTCGTGCGCATGTCAGGGCCACCGCATTGCCGGTCGCCTCCGAACCTGTGAAAGACAGACCATCGAGGTCCGCCTCCGAGGTCAGGGCTTCACCGGCGCGGCGACCACCTAAGACCATGTTGACCGATCCGGCCGGCAGACCGGAGGCCGCGATGATGTCCATCAGGTGGCTGGCGACAGCCGATGAATGCTCGGACGGCTTCCAGACCACCGTGTTGCCATAGGCCAAGGCGGGCGCGATCTTCCAGGCGGGGATGGCGATGGGAAAGTTCCACGGCGTGACCGCGCCGATCACACCCAGAGGGCTGTAGCTCACCTCTACCGAAACCCCCGGCCGGACCGAGGCGAACCGCTCGCCAACGATGCGAAGCGCCTCCCCGCCGAAGAACCGGAAGATCCGCGCCGCGCGCATCACCTCGCCCTCGGCGTCGGACACCGTCTTGCCGGTCTCCCGCGCGATGAGGCGGCCCAGGTCCGAGCGGGCGTCGGCCAGTCTCGCGCCAATCTGGTCGAGCGCGTCGGCGCGCTTCTCGATCCCGGACCCCAGCGGGCCGAGCGCCGCTCGCGCGGCCGCCGACGCCTCGGCGATCTCTGCGGGTCCGGCGTCCGGAATTCGGGAAACAACCTCGTCCAGGGCCGCCGGATTGCGCTGCTCCAGCGCGAAGGGCAGGGGGCGGGATGCGCCGCCGATGTGGCAGCTGAGATCCAGGGTCATGGTGGTGCCTCGCTATAGGGTTGCGCCAAGCTGCCAGGGCACGAATTCGGCGCCGCCGTATCCCAGCTGCTCACTCTTCGTGCGCTCGCCCGAGGCGACACGCAGCAGGAGCTCGAAAATCTCGGCTCCCTTGTCCTGGACCGACGCACCGCCCGAAGCGATGGCGCCGCAATCCAGGTCGATGTCCTCGCTCATCCGTTCGTAGATCTGCGTGTTGGACGACAGCTTCAGCGACGGGGAGGGCTTGCAGCCGAAGGCCGATCCCCGGCCGGTGGTGAAGGCGATCATCGTCGCGCCGGAGGCCACCTGCCCCGTCGCGGAGCAGGGATCGAAGCCCGGGCTGTCCATGAACACCAGGCCCTGGCGGCTCAGCGGCTCGGCGTAGTTGACCACTTCGCGAAGGGTGGAGGATCCGCTCTTGGCGACCGCACCCAGGGACTTTTCCAGGATGGTCGTCAGCCCGCCTGCCAGGTTGCCGGGCGAGGGGTTGTTGTCCAGTTCCGCCCCGTGGCTCCTGGCGTAGGCCTCCCACCAGACCAGCCGGTCCTTCAGCCGGTCGACCACCTGCGGGTTTTCAGCGCGCGCGATCAGCAGGTGCTCGGCGCCGTAGATCTCTGGGGTTTCGGAAAGGATGACCGTGCCGCCCTGCGCCACCAGGCGGTCGGCCGCGTCGCCGAGCGCGGGGTTCGAGGTGACGCCGGACCAGGCGTCCGAGCCGCCGCATTGAAGGCCCAGCACAAGCGCGCTGGCCGGGCACTCGGTGCGCTGCGCGGCGCCCGCCAGGGGGAGCAAGGTCCGCAGGCGCGCAAGGCCCTCTTCGACCGCGCGGCGGGTGCCGCCCGAGTCCTGGATGGTGAAGGCCTCGAAGGTGGGGTTCGACCCCAGGCCGTAGTCCTTGATGAAGCGACCGACCTGAATGACCTCGCACCCCAGGCCGACCAGCAGGACGGCCCCGAAGTTGGGGTTCGCCGCCGTGCCCCAGAGGGTTCGGCGCAGGATGTCGAACCCTTCGCCCGAGCCCGCCATTCCGCAGCCGCTCGTGTGGGTAATCGGCACCACGCCGTCGATCTGTGGCCAGTCGTCGAGCATGCCGGACCGCTCGGCCGCCTCGGCGATCATGCGGGCGACGGTCGCCGAGCAGTTCACCGAGGTCAGCACCCCGATGTAGTTGCGGATGCCGACCTTGCCGTTCGCGCGACGGTATCCCCGGAAGGTGCGGGTGGGGGCGTCGGTCGTGGACGAGAGCGCGCCCTCGCCGGAGGCCGCGGCGCGCAGGTCCGACATGGCCAGATTGTGCTGATGGACATGGTCGCCGGCCCTGATGGCCGAGGTGGCGACGCCGATCACCTGGCCATACTTCAGGACGGCGTCACCCTCGGCGATCTCTCGGGTCGCGATCTTGTGGCCGCTCGGGATCGCCTGGGCCGTCCTGACCCCTTCGGACTCGATCAGGGCCCCGGCTGCGATGCGGCCGGAAGCGACGACCACGTTGTCCCCGGGATGCAGCCGCACAGCGAGCGCGGGTCGCCGCATGAGGTCGTCCACTGAAATGTTTCCTGTGCCGCTGACAGCCTAGATGGGAGATGGATTGTCGGAATTGACGACGGGCTCGCATTGACTAACATGTCAGTGAGCCGAGGAACAAGGAATTGAACGAGCCGCTGCTGGCGCAGACGAGGGATCAGCTGAAGGCCGAGCGCATCTACGATGAGCTGCGGCGGCGAATCCGTGACCTGGAGCTCGCGCCAGGCGCGCCCTTGCGGAAGGAAGAGCTGGCCCTCGCCTACGGGATGTCCCGGGCGCCGGTGAGCGAGGCGCTGGCAAGGCTGTCCGAAGAGGGCCTTGTCGACATCTTCCCCCAGCACGGCAGCTTCGTCGCAAAGATCCGGGCTGAGGACGTCCGCGAAGGGATGTTCATCCGGCTGGGCCTTGAGACGCAGGCGATGCGCGACGTGGCGCTGGCGCGAGACCCAGCCCTCATGGCCCGGCTCGACGCCAACATCGCCGCCCAGGCCGAGGCTCTGCGCCGGGATGAACTCACGCAGTTCTACGAGCTCGACGAAGATCTCCACGCCCTGATCTTCAGCGCGGTCGGACGCCCTCGCGCGCTTCGCTTTCTGGAGTCGGCCCGGGCGCAGCTGGACCGGGTGCGTCGGCTTGCCTTGCCGGGGGCCGGCCGTCCCGAAGCAACCTATGACGAGCACCGCCGCCTCGTCGAGGCGATCCGCATGGGCGACCCGGAGTTCGCGGCCGCCGCCATGCGCGCGCACCTTCTCGAGGTGACGGCTGCCGTGGAGCGCCAGCTGTCGCATCTCGCGCCGCCTGAGCCCCGCTGATGCGCCATCGCCGGCTTCCCCTGAGCGGCGGCGGCAGCCTGCCGTTCACCGCCCTGGGTCTTGGGACCGCGCCCCTGGGCAACATGCATGTCCCGATTTCCGAGTCGGAGGCGCACGCGACCGTCGATGCTGCCTGGGACATGGGCGTGCGCCACTTCGACACCGCGCCGCTCTATGGCCATGGCCTGGCTGAAACGCGTCTGGGCGCTGCGCTCCGGGCGCGGTCTCGCGTCGAGTATGTGATCTCGACCAAGGTGGGTCGTCGCCTGGAGCCCTGTGCGCCGGGCGAGGAGGGCGCGGGCATCTATGTGGACGTGCCGCCGGTCAAGGCGCGGTTCGACTTAAGCTACGACGGCATCATGGTCTCCTTCGAGGCCAGCCTCCGCCGTCTGGGCCTGGACCGGGTGGACATCCTCTACGTCCACGACATCGACGTCGCGACCCACGGGGAGGCTCTCGAGGCGCGAACCCGTGAGCTGTTTGATCTCGGCGGCTGGCGGGCGCTCTCTGAACTTCGCGCGTCCGGCGCCGTCTCGGCGATCGGCGCCGGGGTCAACGCCTGCGCCCCCTGCGAGCAGTTGCTGGACCAGGCCGATCCCGACCTCTTCCTGCTGGCCGGCCGCTACACCCTGCTCGATGCCTCAGCCGCCGATCGGCTGTTGCCGCGATGCCTGGAGCGGGGGGTCGGCGTGGTGTTGGGCGGCCCCTTCAACAGCGGCGTGCTGGCCACGGGTCCCAAGCCGGGCGCCTTCTACGACTATGCGCCGGCCTCCGATGAAATTCTGGCGCGGGCCGCCGCCCTGGCTGAGGTCTGCGCCAGACACGATGTTCCCCTGGCCCAGGCAGCCCTGCAGTTCCCGGTTCGGCATCCGGCCGTGGTCGGCGTCCTGGCCGGCGGGCGGACCCCGGCCGAGGTGCAGCGGAACGTCAGCGCGATGGAGGCCCCGTGCCCGCCCGCGCTATGGGAAGAGTTGCAGGCTCGCGGCCTGATCCCACAGGCCCAGCAGGTCGCGGCATGCTGAAGGGCATCGATCCCCTGCTCGGGCCCGACCTGCTCGCCATCCTCCGCGCCATGGGGCACGGCGACGAGATCGCGATCGTCGACGCCAACTTCCCGGCAGCCGCCATGGCGACACGCCTGTGCCGCGCCGACGGAATCGGGGCGGAGCGACTCCTCGCCGCCGTCCTCACGGTCCTCCCTCTGGACGACTTCGTTCCGTCCGCGGCGTTCCGGATGGCTGTGGTCGGCGCGCCGGACGAGGTCCCGCCGGTTGCCCGGGCCTTCGCGGACCTGCTCAAGGGCGCCGGGTACGAGGGGCCGGTCGAGGCGCTGGAACGGGACGCGTTCTATGCCCGGGCGGCCGGCGCCTTCGCGGTCGTGGCGACCGGCGAAACCCAGCTCTACGGCAATCTGCTCCTGACCAAGGGCGTCGTCCGGGCTGAGGTCCCATGAGGATCGATGCGCATCAGCATTTCTGGCGTCTGTTGCGGGGCGACTACGGCTGGCTCACCGAGTCGTTCGGCCCGATCTATCGCGACTTCCTGCCCGAAGACCTCCGCCCCCTGATCGCCGCCGAAGGGATTTCCCGAACCGTGCTGGTGCAGGCCGCGCCCAGCATCGCGGAGACCGACTTTCTGCTGGACCTCGCCGAGCGCGAGCCGCTCGTTGCGGGCGTCGTCGGTTGGACGGACCTGGAAGCCCCCGGCGCGGCGGACGACATCCGCCGGCTGGCCGAACGGCCGGCCCTCCTGGGCCTTCGCCCGATGATCCAGGATATCCCGGACGACGGCTGGATGCTGCGACCAACGCTGGCGCCGGCCCTGCGAGCCATGGTCGACGGCGGCCTGGCCTTCGATGCCCTGGTGAAGCCCCAGCATCTGGCCAATCTGCGACGCTTCCTGGCCAGCTACCCTGACCTCCGCGTCGTGGTGGACCATGGCGGCAAGCCGGACATCGCAGGCGGCGGATTCCCGGCGTGGGCGGAGGCGATGCGGACGATCGCCAAGGAGAGCAAGGCTGTCTGCAAGCTCTCCGGCCTCGTCACCGAGGCGGCCCCAGGCTGGACCCCGGAGGACCTGCGACCCTACGTGGACGTCCTGCTGGAGGCCTTCGGCCCTGCCCGGCTGATGTGGGGCAGCGACTGGCCCGTCCTCAATCTCAACGGTGACTATCGGGGCTGGCTCAGAACCGCCGAGGCGCTGCTGGCCGGGCTCTCGGAGGCCGAGCTGGAGCTGGTCTTCGGCGGCGTGGCCAAGACATTCTATCGACTGGAGCTCTGATGGCCGACATCGCCCACATCCTTCCCGACGATGGCTGCGCGGGGGTCCTGGTCGGCCGGATCTGGGTCGAAGGCGCAACCCCGGGGCCCCGGCCCGTCGCGGTGCGGGACGCCGGCCTCTTCGACCTATCGTCGCTCGCTCCGACCCTCAGCGACCTCTTCGACCTCCCCGACCCCGCCGCCCGTGTTGCCCGGCACGCCGGCACGTTGTTGATGTCGCTGCAGCAGGCCGCGGAGGAGGGCCTGTTGCTGGCGCCCTGCGACCTGCAGGCGATCAAGGCGGCCGGGGTGACCTTCGCCGATAGCCTGGTCGAGCGTGTCATCGAGGAGCGGGCGCGGGGCGACGCGGCGGCGGCCGAAGCCATCCGCCGGGATCTCTCCGACGCCGTGGGCGCCGAACTGCCCGGGGTGCGCCCCGGATCGCCCGAGGCCGAGACCCTGAAGGCGGCCCTCATCGCGGCCGGGCTGTGGTCGCAGTATCTGGAAGTCGGGATCGGCCCCGACGCCGAGGTCTTCACCAAGGCCCAGCCGATGTCGGCCGTGGGCTGGGGGGCGCAGGTGGGGCTGCATCCAAAGTCGGTCTGGAACAATCCGGAGCCGGAGGTGGTGCTGGCCTGTGCGTCTGATGGGCAGGTTGTCGGCGCCACCTTGGGCAATGATGTGAACCTCCGCGACTTCGAAGGCCGCAGCGCACTGCTGCTGTCGAAGGCCAAGGACAACAACGCCTCCTGCGCCATCGGCCCCTTCGTCCGCCTGTTCGACGACAGCTTCGGCATGGAGGATGTGCGCAAGGCAGAGCTCAGCCTGACCGTCACCGGCCGTGACGGCTTTGTCCTGAATGGCTCCAGTTCCATGCGCCGGATCAGCCGTGATCCGCTGGACCTCGTCGCCCAGACCGCCGGCGCCGATCACCAGTATCCCGACGGCTTCATGCTCTTCCTCGGAACCCTCTTCGCCCCGACGCAGGACCGCGGCGCGCCGGGCGCGGGCTTTACGCACGTGGTGGGCGATACGGTGCACATCCGGTCCGCAAAGCTGGGATCGCTGATCAACGCGGTAACGACCTCGGATCTCGCCCCGCCCTGGCGGTTCGGGACGCGGGCGTTGATGCGGAGCCTGGCGGCGCGCGGTCTTCTCTAGTCGGCGGCCGCCGCGAAGGCCGACTGGGCGATCCGCCAGAGGGCCTCGGCGTCTGTCCAGCGATCGGATTCTTCCCGCAGGGCGCCATCCTCTCCACGGACCAGCCGGGCGTAGTTGATCGTGACGGTCCGGCCGCCGAACGTAATGTCGTGCGGTAACAGCTCGGCGGCGAACGGAAGGACCTCGCCCGGCTGGGCGCTAAGCAGAAAGCCATGGCAACAGCGACGCCACATTTCCTGAAAATGTCCAATCGCCTCCCGGTCCGGGTCGAAGGACATGCCGACCTGGATGCACCCGGAATCTCCGATCCGGCCGTGGATCGAGCGCACCCGCTCGAACACCGGCGTCAGCCGCTCCAGCTTGCCGGCGAAGTCCCCAAAGGTCATCTCCAGGCCGGTGTACCAGTGGGACAGGTCGGCGGTGAACCGCACATCAGGGAACTGCGCCGCCAGATCGAGCGTGCGACGCATGTCCTGGGTCAGCGTGCCCCGGTGGGTTTCCAGGTGCAGCGCATGGCCCCGGCGCGCGGCGGCCTCGAGCATGTCGCCAACCAGCCGCTCGCCCTCCAACTGGGACTCGAGTCCGTCGCCCAGGTGAACGGTGGTGAATTCCAGGCCGAGCTGGCCGCCGCGTTGCGCGACCGTGTCGGACTCGCCGACGGACATGACGCGGGCGAGGCCTGTCGCGGCAAAGCCCGCGTCGAGAAAGCGCTCAGGCGCGCGGGACTGGACAGCTTCGATGCCTGCGGCGCGCAGGGCGCTGACGATCTCGGAAAACTCCGGCCCCGGTCCGGCGGACCAGGACGGCAGACCCAGGAAGGTCACATCGTTGATGTCCTTGCGCAGGCGCGGCGGCGCCGGAGCCTCCGCAGGGGCGGCGGTCACTGGGCCTCCGGCTCCGGCATGCGGCCCTTCAGGTCCAGGCCCTGGTTGACGTGCACTCTCCAGGGATAGTGGTCGCCTTCGCCTTCGACACCCACCGCGGACAGGTGGTTGGTCACGGCCTTGCGCCAGCCGCGCGAGGTGTTGGCCGTGGTCATGTGCGGGGTCTTGGAGTGGTGGAAGGTCACCGAGCCGCGCTTGATCGGGCAGATCACCATCCGGCTCTCATCCACACTGCAGGTGAGGAGATCGCTGGCCATGCCCTCGACCCGGCGATGGGTCAGGATGCCGTCTAGATGGCCGCGGTCGATGAAGTGCATGCAGCCGTTGTTGGCGTCCACGTCCTGCAGCGGGATCCAGCAGGTGACGCCCTTGTCGTCGAGATTGCGGCCCCAGTAACCTTCGTCCTGGTGCCACTCGGTGGGCACGCTCTTGCCCGGCGGCTTGGCCAGGAACTGGTCGTACCAGAAGGCCATCGGCGTCTGCATCAGGGCGGAGCCGAACGCGACCAGCCATTTGCGATAGGCCTGGTCGGCGATGTCCTTCCAGACCAGCGACGGCCAGGACTGAACGATGCGGAAGGAGCGGTTTTCCCGATCCTCGTTCTCATCCCACGCCCAGTCGAAGGCCAGCCGCTCCTTGTCGGTCAGGAGGCTTTCAAGCTTGCTCTCAATGAGGTCCAGGTCGGCCTGGGGAATGGCGTTTTCGACCACCAGCCAGCCCTGTTTGGCGAACGTATCGATCTGGTCCTGGGTGGGTTGGGGGAAGGACATGTGGACCTCTGCGCTGGCGCATTTGCGGGAACGGAAGAAAGTTAGTGGTCACTAAGTAATTGGTCAAGGCGCGGGCCGGCTCGCGCCGCGGCGCAGCGCCTCGAGGTTCGCTTCATGCGTCGCCTTGTCGATGCTGAAGCGGGAGACGATGAACATCGCGATGATGTTCCCGCCGACAATCAGAGGCACCGCAGTGAAGATCAGCTGACTCATGATGGACATGTCGACGGTGCCGGGGATGGCTTTCGCCGGAAACGCCACCCAGGTCAGGAGCAGGCCGGCGACCACGGCGCCGATGGCCGCCCCCCATTTGTCGAGCAGGCCGAACGCCCCGTACAGCACGCCCTCCGACCGCAGGCCGGACTTGACCGCGATGTCGTCCGCCGCATCCGCGAGCAGGGAGTTGAACATGATCAGGAAGCCGATCGAGAAGGCCACAGCCAGGAAGCCCGACACGATCAGGAGCGCCAGGAGGGCCCCCGAGCCTGAGGGGGGCGTGAGGCCCAGCGCTCGCCCGACGAATGGAAAGCTGAAGCTGATCGCCCATCCGACGTAGCAGGCCATCAGGAAGGTCTTCTTGCCGATGCGGGCGGAGATGCGGGGGGCGCCCCAGAGCATTAGGATGGCCGCGAAAGGCGATGCGAACAGCACGTAGGCCAGGTCCTGCGGCTTCAGCAGCCAGAAGTGCAGGAAGAAATAGGCCTGAAGCCCGAACTGGACGCCGCCGCCGAAGCCGTTGAGCAGGGTCGTGCCCATAAGGAACTGCAGGGGGCGGTGGGAGATGATGAAGAGCATCTCCTTGAAGGTCTGGCCAAGGGTGGTCCGGCGCACGGCCGGAACATGCAGGTGGCGGATCCGGCCATGGGTGGACAGGGACGCGGTGATGATCACCACGAAGATCACCACGGCGGCGAACAGGCCGAAGTCGGCGTACCGCTCACGGTTCAGGGCGCCCAGGGGGTTGGCGGCGTCCTCTCGCAGGAAGACCTGGTAGAGGATGGCGTTCATCGCCGCGGCGCCGCCGTAGATGAAGAAGTAGCGCCAGGCGATCAGCGCGGTGCGATCGTGATAGTCGGGGGCCAGCTCCGGGGCGAGCGCGAGGGAGGGGATTTCGTAGAACGAGACGGCGATGCGCACGAACAGCAGCATCCCGATCATGAAGACGAGAAGGCCCGTGGTCCCAAGGGTCTGCGGCGCATGCCACATCACGACGATGCCGATCGCCGAGGGCAGGGCCGAAGCGTACATCAGCAGGTGCCGGCGACCCCAGCGGCTGCGCAGATTGTCGGAAAACCGGCCGATCATCGGATCGATGACGCTGTCGACCATGATGGTCAGCGCCAGGGCGATACCGACCCAGGCGGCATTTAGCCCGATCACCTGGTTGAAATAGAGCTGCAGCACCGAGCCCGAAAGCACGGTCGCCGAAACGCCGTAGGCGAGGGAGCCGAAGCCGTAGCCCAGGCGGACGCCGAACCCGAGGGGCGGCGGCGTGCCGGGCTGTTCCGCCGCGGGTTCGCGGAGCGCGGCGGTGGCGTCCACTTCGGAGGCTGGGACTTCGATACCGGCCGTCACTTGGCGCTCCCTTCGGCTTTGGGCTGAAGCAGCGCCGAGCCCAGCAGGGTCTGCAGAAGCGGCGTCACCGGATAGGGCGTGTGGCGGTATTGTCGGAAGCCCTCGGCATGTTCGACCCCAAAAAAGGCCCCTTGCTGCCGGGTCCAGGCCTCCATCGAGGCCTCGAAATCATCGACGCTGTGCTGCTTGGCGACCCAGGCCTTCTGGCTGTGATGGCAGGCGAGCATCGCCCGCTTGACGTCCAGCAGGCCGGACACCTCGGTCCCGAACTCCGGCTCCACCCGAACGCCCACGCGGTCGTGGCCGCCCGCGGGGTCGCAGAAGTAGAGATGCGGAATGGCCTCAAGCGCCGGCGCGTCGCCCGTGCGGTAGTTGGGAACGGGGGCCGCGAAACAGGCGTCGCGCGCCAAAAGGCTGATCGTCTCGTGATCGGGATGGTAGTCCACCGGAGACGACGTCATGACGATATCCGCCCGCACCTCGCGCAGCAGCTCGGTGACGCGCCGCCGGGTCGCATCGTCATTAAAGACGCCCAGGTCTGGAAGCCCCACGCATCGGTAGTCGGCGTTGATGATTGCGGCCGCGGCCGCGGCCTCGCTCTGGCGGATACGGGCGGTGACATCCGGCTCATGCTCGGCCGAACCGCAGTCGCCGGCGGTGGCCGTGGCGATCGTGATGTGGTGACCACGTCGGGACAGCAGCGCCAAGCTCCCGGAGGCCAGCATCTCGATATCGTCGGGGTGGGCGTGCAGCGCCAGAATTCGCACCATGCTGTCAGGAAACCTTGATCAGGTTGGCGTGGTCGGTGGTCAGGCGACTTGGGAAAGGGGGCGGGGGCATGGTGCAGGCTCTGCGCTTGACCGACGGGGTTCAAGAAAGTTAGTGGTCACTAAGTAATTGGTCAAGGAGGTGTAATGTGAGCTCGGGAGGTGGCCCTTTGAGCTATTCCGGCGCGACAGCCGAGCGCGTTGCATTCCCCATGGGTGGGCTGGGCGCCGGCATGGTGTGCCTGTCCGGCGCCGGGGCGCTCACGACCGTTTCGGTGCGCAATGCCCCCGCCTTGCTGAACGAGCCCTTCGTGTTCGGCGCGGTCCGCTGGTCGTCGCCCTCGGGCCATGGCGCGCGCGTTCTCGAAGGGCCGGTTCCGGGCTGGAAGGTCACCTTCCCCTGGCCGGACTCGACCGGAACCGGTCGCGGACAGCAAGGCAAGACCTTCGGCCTGCCGCGCTTTCCGGGCAGCCGGTTCGAACCGCGATTTCCGTTCTCCACCCTGACGCTCGAGCCGTGCGAAGGGCCGCTGCTCTGCCGCCTGACGGGCTGGAGCCCGTTTGTCCCGGGGGACGCCGACGCCTCCAGCCTTCCGGTCGCGGGCCTGGAGTATGAGCTTGAGAACCGATCCGCTGAACGGGTCGAGGTGATCTTCTCGTACCACGCCCGGAACTTCATGCGCATCGCCGGGGCGGATGGGCCGGCCGGCGTCGATGCCACCAGCGGCCAGGTCCGCCTGTGGCAGTCGGGAAGCAGCGAAAAGCCCGAGCAGGACGGCGCGTTCACCATCGCCTGCGACGCCGCCGAGACGATCGCGAGCGCGCGCTGGTTTCGCGGCGGCTGGTGGGATCCGGTCACCGATCTGTGGCGCGGCGTCGCCGAGGGGAGGATCCCGCCGGCGGGAGCGCACGAAGACGGCGACCCCAGCGATGGCGGCAGCCTCTACGTCCCCTTCACCCTGGCAGCCGGTGAGACCCGGCGCGTGCGGCTTCGCCTGTCCTGGTTCGTCCCGAAGACCTCGTTGCGCCGGGGCGCCGGCCCGTTCGATCCGAAGGGGCGCACCGACGGGACCGAGACGCACGTGCCTTGGTACGCCGCTCAATTCGCCGATGCCGACGCGCTGGCCGGGTTCTGGGCCGAGAACTACGACGACCTGCGCGAGCGGTCGGAGACTTTTGCCGCCTGCCTCGCTGAACAGGCCCTGCCGCCCGAAATCAAGGATGCCGTCTCGGCAAACCTGACCATCCTAAAATCACCCACGGTGGAGCGCCAGGCCGACGGCCGGCTGTTTATGTGGGAAGGTTGCGCGGACCATGAGGGCAGCTTCGAGGGCTCCTGCACTCACGTTTTCAACTACGCCCAATCGATCCCTCATCTTTTCCCGGCCCTTGAGCGGACCCTCCGGGAGACCGAGTTTTTCGAGAACCAGGACGAGACCGGCCACCAGAATTTCCGGGCCCAGATTCCGATTCGGCCCAACCCCAGGCGGGCGCGCCCCGCCGCCGACGGCCAGCTTGGCGGCATCGTCAAGGTCTACCGCGACTGGCGGATTTGCGCCGATGACGCCTGGCTCCGCCGGCTCTGGCCGCGGATCGTCGCGAGCCTCGACTACGCCATCCGAACCTGGGACCCGGAGGAGGCCGGCTGGCTGACCGAGCCCCACCACAACACCTACGACATCGAGTTCTGGGGCCCTGACGGGATGGCCGGGACCCTCTACCTGGCGGCGCTTCGGGCGGCCGTGGAGATGGCCGAGGCGCTGGGGGAACCGGGCGCCCGCTATGGCGCGCTGGCGGACAAGGCGGTGGCGCGCCTGGAGGGCGAGCTCTTCAACGGAGAGTACTTCGTCCAGAAGGTGCTCTGGGACGACCGCGCCCTGGCGGGCGACATGTCGGAAGAGTCCCTAGAGAGCGTCCGGCGCGAGGGGCCGAAGTACCAGTACGCTGGCGGCTGCCTGTCGGACGGCATCGTCGGCGAATGGCTGGCTCAGGTCTCCGGTCTGGAAACCGGCCTTGATGCCGGGAAGGTCGCCTCGCACCTGCGCGCGGTCCACCGCTACAATTTCCGCGCCTCGCTGCGGGACCACGCCAACCCCCAACGGCCGGCCTATGCCCTGGGGGAGGAGGGGGCGCTGCTGCTTTGCAGCTGGCCCCACGGAGCCGCGCCCCACTTTCCGTTCGTCTACAGCGACGAAGCCTGGACCGGGATCGAGTATCAGGTCGCCGCCCATCTCATCCGGCACAAGGAGGTCGAGGCTGGTTTAGAGATCGTGCGCGCCGCCCGAGCGCGTTACGACGGTCGCGTCCGCAATCCCTTCAGCGAGTTCGAGTGGGGCCACTGGTACGGCCGGGCGATGTCCTCCTGGTCCCTGCTGCAGGCCATGACCGGCCAGGACTATGACGCCCGCACCCGCTGCCTGACCCTGGCGCCCGCTGTTTCCGGTGATGTCTCGGCCGTGCTGGCCACCGAGCGCGGCTATGGCCTTGTCGGCGTGCGCGGCGGCAAGCCCTTCATCGACGTCCGCGGGGGAGACATCGTCGTGGATCGGCTCGACTTCCGACCGTACGGGAGCACGCGGTGATCCCGGTCGAAACCCTGCCGACGCCGGAAGCCATCGGTCAGCGGCTGGCCGAGGGGATCTTGGACGGCGTCCGCGAAGCGGAGGCGGCGGGGCGGAACTTCGTGCTCGGCTGCCCGGCGGGTCGAACACCGCTGCCGGTCTACCAGGCGCTGGTCGAGGCGGCGGGGGCGATCGATCTCGCATGCCTGCACCTGATCATGATGGACGAGTTCGTGGAGCGTGACGGCGAGGTGTGGCGACGCGTCCCCACGAGCGCGCACCACAGCTGCGCGGGCTTCGCCGTCCGCCACCTCCTTGATCGTCTCCCAGGACTTCCGGCTTCGAACCTGCATGTACCGGACCCGCAGAATCCGGCCGCCTACGAGGCGCTGATCAGCGATCTTGGCGGCATCGACCTCTTCCTCCTCGCCTCCGGCGCTACCGACGGCCATGTGGCGTTCAACCCGCCGGGTACGCCGCTGGAAAGCGCCACGCGGATCGTCGCCCTGGCCAGGGAGACGCGGGAGGACAACCTCTCGACCTTCCCGAAGTTCGGATCGCTGGAGGCGGTCCCCAGCCATGGGGTCAGCATCGGGTTGGGGACAATCGTCAACCATTCCCGCTCCGCCGTCATGATGCTTCACGGGAGCCACAAGGGATCCGCTTTGGCGCGCCTCACGAAAAGCAACGGGTTCTGTCCGTCGTGGCCGGCGAGCGTGATTTCCGCGTGCCGCAATCCCCGGATCCTTGTGGATGCGGCTGCGGCCCAGGCGGCTTAGCCCGCCTTTTCAAGCGAGAGCCGAAAGAGACGGGATGTCGCCCCAAAAGCGCATTGTCAAAACACTTAGTGATCACTAAGTGATCTGTCAGCAGGAGGATGTCGTGCAACAGCGCAAGAAACACCGGATCGCCGTCATCGGACTTGGCATGCGCCTGGGCATGCTGCTGCGCGCAGCCAGCGCCGAGGGCTGGGATTTCGAGCTCGCCGGGTATGTCGATCCGGCCCCCGTGGGCCTGCCGCTGCTGTCCGAGCAGGGGGTTGATGCCGGGCGCTCCTATCCGAACATCCAGACGATGCTGGCTGACGGGTCGTACGACCTGGTGATGATCGGCTCGCCGAACCACCTGCACCTGCAGCACCTGACCGAGACGCTGGAGCGTCATCCAGGGTTCGTCTTCATCGAGAAGCCGATCGTGCGGACCGAGGAGGAGTCGTTCGAGGCGGCGCGTCTGATCCGGGAGCGCGGCCAGGGCCGGGTGCTGGTCGGTCTGGTGGCGCGCTCCGCCCCGATCGTGCGGACGGCCTTCGAGCGACTGGACGCGGGCGTGATCGGCGACATCATCTCGATCGACGCCACCGAGCACCTGCCGCCAGCCCACGGGGCCTATCTCGCCCGCAACTGGCGCCGGCGGGTAGAGTGGGGCGGGTCCTACATGCTCGACAAGGTGTGCCACGACTTCGACATCCTGGGCCGAATGGTCGGCGCGCGCCCCGTTCGGGTGGCCAGCTTCGGGGGGCGGCGCATCTTCAACGAAGAGGCCGCGCAACAATCCCGTGACCAGGGGCCGGCCATCCTGCGTCGCCTGTCCGGCTGGAACGCGGCGCCCGACATCAGCGGCGCGGACATGGATGTGACCGACCACCAGGTGGCCATCGTCGAGTACGCCAACGGGGTTCGGCTGTCCTTCCATTCCAACACCAGCGCGGCGGCGCCCGAGCGCCGCTGGAACCTGGTGGGCAGAAACGGAACCCTGACCATCGACTTGGTGCAGAACACCCTGGTCATCACGCCGCTCGAGGCGAGAGGCACGGTCGAGCAGCTGCGCTGGCGCGGGCCGCAGGGGGACTCCCACGGGGGCGCCGACCAGGCCATGGCCCGTGATCTGGTGGCCGCCCTGGACGGCGAGCGGGCCTTCCCTGTGTCGGTGACCGACTCTCTGGTCGCGGGCCTGACGGTCATGGCGATCGATCGGGCCCTGAGCGAGTCGCGCATCGTCGACTGCGCGACGCTCTGGACCCGGCTCGACGCCGCTGAAGCCGGCATCGCCGCGTGAGGCCGATGCCATTGCGGGTGATCGGCATCGATGCCGGCGCCACCAAGACCGCTGCCGTTGCCGAGACCCTGGAGGGGCCCGGGATGGACCGGATTCGCACGGGTCCCAGCGCCATCGTGGGGATGCCCGATGCTCGGGCGCTGGCAGTGCTGCGCGATATCGTGGACCAGCTCGCGCCGCGGCGTGAGGACCTGGCCCATGTCGCGATCGGCTTGAGCGGCGTCGATTTCCCGGAAGAGCACCCTGAGCAGCACCGGCGCGTCGCTGAAGCCATCGGTGTGCCCAGAGACCGCCTCCTGCTGGTCAACGACAGCCTCGTGGCGCTCGCCGGCGCGGCGACAACAGATCGGGCCACCCTGGTGCAGCACGGCACAGAGGTTACGATGGCCTGGCGGGCGCGGGTCGGCGAGGAGTGCGTGTTCGACAGCGTCGGGATCGCCGACTGCTTCGACCTACGGCTGAAGACGGTTCCGCTGGTCGCCCGGATGCTGGATGGACGGACGCCCGCCACCCCGTTGAAGGATCAGGTGCTCGCCCACTGCGGCGTTGACGCCAAGGCCTTCGCCCGTTGGGTCATCCGCGATCCGGGCGCGAAGGACCAGATCCTCAAGATCGGGCCCGTGGTCTTCGCGGCCTGGCGGGACGGGGACACCGCCGCCGTTCAGCTGGTCGATGCCGCGGTGGACGACTATGTCACCGCGACAGTGGCCATGGCGGACCGTTTGGGCCCCGGCGCCTTCCAGGCCTGTTTCGGGGGGGGCACCATCGACCAGGGCGGAGCGGCGTTGCTCGCCACCATCGGTGAGCGGTTGTCCCGGCGCCGATCCGACGCGACGCTGGCCTCGCCGGCGAGGTCGCCGGAAGACGGGGCGCTCATTCTCGCGCGCCGCGCCGCGAACCTGGCGGCCGTCGGCTAGCCCGACGTCAGGCCAGAATGCGCGCCTCCATGTGGCGGATGAAATAGCGCATCGCTTCGGCCATCGAAATCCGCCCGTCGCTGAGCAGCCACTGCAGGCGCAGCCCATCAAGGGTCGCAATCATCAGCGCCGCCTCCATCAAAGGGTCAAAGTCGCTGCGGAAGACGCCTGCGTCGCGACCGGCCTCGAACGAGCGCACCAGCCGGTTGCGGAACGTCTCGTAGCGCCCCTTGAAGTACTCGTTGAATTCGGAGCCGGCCTCGAGGTGCTCGGCCGACATCAGGACGTCCAGGGCGGTGAGCACCGGATCGTCCTCCAGCACCTTCCCGAACTCCGCCCATGAGGCGACATAGTGGGCGTCCGCCGTGTCCAGGTCGCCCGCCATGCGGGTTTCCTGTTCGCGGTCGGTCTCCTCGAGCACCGCCAGCAGCAGCGCGCTCTTGGTGGGGAAGTGATAGAGCAGACCGGCGTCGGTGATGCCGATTTCCTCAGCCAGCATGGCGAGGCTGGTGCCCCGGAAGCCGCGCTGGGCGAACAATTTGCGCGCGCCCTGGAGGATTTCCGCGCGGCGCTTGCGACCCCGCGGCTGCCGCGTTCCGGGCGCGGAAGGAGGACCTTCGGGGGAACCTTCAATCATCTACAAACCTTGCGCGAACTCTTGGCCGGGCGCCAGAGCCGGCGGCCTCTATACGCCTTGAAAACGGAGAAGGGCGATGAGGCCGGCCAGCCTCATCGCCAAGTTCGCCGGGGGAGGTCGCCGGCGGCGCCTCTAGAAGTCCATGTCGAAGGACAGGCCGATGGTCCGGACCGAGTTGTAGTTCCACGACTGCAGGATGGCCGTGGGGTCGGCCGTGACGTGGGACAGGAAGCTCGGCACGTACTCGTCCGCGCAGTTCTTGCAGAACAGCGAGGCCTTGTAGCGTTCACCAAACCGGTAGGTGAGGCTGGCGCCGAAGATGTCGACCCCGCCCAGGGCCGTTCCGGGGTCGCCGTTCGGGGAGAAGTTGACGCTGGAACGGCGGAACCAGTTGGCCTCCAGGGTCAGCAGGTTATCGCCCAGCGGGATGTCATAGACCGCCTGCAGGGTGGAGCTGAATTTCGGAGCCCCCGCCGGCGCCAGGCCCTTCGCCTGGAACTGGCCGGCGACACAGCCCTGGGCCACGGTCTGTCCCGGATAGCAGGTGGTAATGAAGTCGGTGAACTCGGTGTCCGTGAAGCTGGCCCCGAAGTTGATGGTCAGCTGCTCGGTCGGGCGGAAGACGCCGTCGATCTCAACGCCCTGCGCACGAAGTCCGCCGGCGTTGGTGAGCCGGAAGAGGGCCGCGACCGAATCGTAGGTCTGGGTCTGGAAGTCGGTGAATTCCTCGTAGAAGCCGGAGACGTTGAGCCGCAGCCGACCGTCGAACAGGGTCGTGCGGACGCCGGCTTCGACATCCTCGACCGTTTCCGGCGCGATGTAGGGGTCGAAGGCGGTGGAGCCGAGGTTTTGCGGGTAGGCCGGGCCTTTGTAGCCGGTAGCGTAGGTCAGATACGCCATGATGTCGGGCGTGAACTCGTACTGGGCGCCGATCTTGTAGCTGAAGTCCGTGTTCGACTCGCTGAACTTGAAATTGCCCTGCGGCCCATAGAGGCCGGGCCCGTTGACGTAGGTCCCGAAGTCCTGGGAGATGTCGACCTTCACCCTGTCGTAGCTCAGACGTCCGCCGGCGATCAGCGTCAGCGCGTCGGTCACATGGAAGTTGACCTGGCCGAAGGCCGCGGTGCTGTGGGAGGTGTTGCGGGTCGAGAAGTCGCCGCCGAAGAAGTTGGGAATGCCGGAGCCGAAGTTGGCAAACAGCTGGGTGTAGCCGTTGTTCACGGACCCGAAGTAGTAGACCCCGACCTGGCCGTCGATGCGGTCGAAGTCGAAGGCCAGTCGCAGTTCTTCCGACAGCTGCCTGTTGTTGGACCCGTTCCTGTTGGTGTTGAACAGGTTAAGGGTCGAATAATCGGTGTCCAGGTTGAGCTGCAGGTCGTAGCGGCGCCAGGCGGTGATGCTCGAGATCGTCAGGTTGGGCGACAGCTCGTGGGAGACGTTGAGCGACACGCCGTAGGTGTCCACGCTCCGAAAATTGCCGGAGGCCGAGTCGATCCCGTACTCCAGGTTTCTCGGTCCGGCCTTCGCGCCGATGCTGGTGAGGTATCCGGCGTAGGTGCCGGCGCCGACGGACCGCAGCGTCCGATCCCAGATGCCGCCGGCCCCGCGCTCACGGCTGTAGTCGGCGGTGGCGTAGACGCTGGTGGCGTCCGTGGGCTCCCACAGATACTTCACCCTGGCGGCGATCCGCTCCTGCTTCTGGTCAACCTGGGCGCCGGTGGGCGAGGTGACGGTCGCGTGGGCAATGGGGTCTTGGCTGGAAACCAGCATGTTCACCCGCAGGGCGGAGGTGTCGGTGACCGGCACGTTCACCGTGCCGCGAAGGACGATGCCGAAGTTCCCGCCTGCCGCCGTGTCGCGATTGTTATACTCGGCGCCGAACGTGCCGCCCAGTTCGCCCAAGCGGGGCCGATTGGTGACCACGTTGAGGAGGCCCGCCGAGGCGTTCCGGCCGAACAGCAGGCCCTGGGGTCCGCGCAGAACCTCGATCCGGGCGATGTCGTTGAAGACGCCGTTGCTCTGGAACAGCGGAACGCCGAGCGAGACGTCATCGACCATCACCCCGACGCTGGAGTCCACCGTCGGCAGGAAGATGTTGCTGCCCACGCCCCGGAGTGAGAACGCGTTGTCGGTCGTGGTCTGAAAGCTCGGCGCGACGAGCTGAAGCTGGTTCAGATCATTAAGCTTGCGGGTTTCCAGTTCCTCTTCGCCGATGGCGGTCACGGCGACTGGCACCTTCTGCAGGTTCTGTTCGACACGCTGGGCGGTCACCACCACCTCATCGACGGTCGGACCGCCCTCGGGCGCTTGCGGCGCCGCCCAGGATGCAGACGCCCCCGACAGACTGATGAACGCGACCCCGATCAGCAAAGCTTGCTTCGTATTCATGCCTCTTCCCCTTTCTGCGTGTCGATCCGTTGCTCGGATCGATCTCCTCCTGCCAAGGCGGCTCCCCTCCCTGGTCCCTATCCTTTCTGACGGCTGAGCGAGGGCGTGGAGGGACCGTTTGGCCGCCCCGCACCGCCCAGACTCCGCTCCCAACTACGCCGTCGAAAATTTCTAGAGGTCACTAGGTAAATCGACTGAGAAAAAAAATCTAGTGATCACTAAAAATTAAACGAGGCGCATCCGCAGGCGTGGTTTGGCGCTTGTCGAGGCCGAAGGAGCCCGACCTGCGGGAGCGACCGCGAGCGGCGCGCGAGCACGCTGGCAAGGGGATAACGGGAACGGCAGTCACGGAATGCTGCCAGGTCAGCCGCGTGCAGACCTCGGCCGGCCCAACCAACCTTCAGTTCGACTCGATTTGCATGAGGTCAGGCGGTTCGACGATGGTGGGTGCACAAGGATTCGAACCTTGGACCCGCTGATTAAGAGTCAGCTGCTCTACCAACTGAGCTATGCACCCACATCGTCGCTTCGGGGCTTGCCCGACCGCGAGGGCGCGGAACATAGTGGAAAAAGCGCCGGACGCAAGGCGGGAAATTGAGGGGCTGATTTGGCCAGGCGAGACATCACCGGAGCGGTCGATTTTCCCTATCTCGAAGGCTTCGCGGCGGGGGACGCGGGGGTGGTCGAGGAGGTGCTGAATCTGTTTCGCGAGCAGGCCGCGATCTGGTCGCGGATGCTGGAGCCGGGCAACCCCGGCTGGCGCGACGCGGTCCACACCATCAAGGGCGCGGCGCGGGGCGTGGGGGCATTTGCGCTGGGAGAGGTCTGTGAGCGGGCCGAGGCCGACGGAGCGGGGGTGCTGCCGAGCGTGCACGCGGCCCTCGACGCCGCGCTCATGGACGTCGCGGCCTATCAGCATGAGCAGATGTTGAAGAGCCTGAAGGGCTAGGGAATCCAGCTCGCCAGCTTGTCGATCACGGCCTGGTCGCTCATGGCCCGGGCGTTTGCCAGGACGAAGACGTCACCCTGGTTCAGCACCTTGCCCCTGGGCGAGACCACCACCACTGCCGGCACGCCCTTGAAGCCGGCCATTCCATATCGGGCGGCGATGTGAAGATTGCGGTCCATGCGACCGACCTCCACGTGGACGATCTCGTAGTGCCGCTCGAGGAAGGGTTTGGCCTCCGGCATCTCCATGATCCCGGCCAGGATCAGGCAGTCGGCGCACCAGTTGGCGCCGAAGTCGATAAGCAGCAACTTGCCCGCCTTCTTCGCCCGGGCCGCGGCGGCCTTTACGTCGGCGTCGGCGTCGCGGCTGGCGTCGTAGGGGTGGCGGGGGACCTTCGTCAGTCGGCCGATCCGGGGCGCAGGGACCGCCAGGACCGGCCCGGCCAGACAGGCGGCGGCAGCGCCCAGCAGCAGCGTGCGGCGCGTCCGGCTCATCTCAGCGCGTCTTGTCCCACACGCCGAATTCGTAGGCGATGCAGCGATCAACCAGGGTGCGCCAGACCGGTTCGGCAATGGCGTGGCTCAAGCCGGCCTCGGTAGCGGCGGCCTTGACCTTGGCGACCACGTCCTCGATCCGGGCGGTGTCGCGGACGACCTTGCGGTCCGGCTTGATGCGGGCGGCGGCGTCCATGTAGCCCTGGCGCTCGGCGAGCAGCTTGACCAGAGCGCGGTCCAGGGCGTCGACCCCCACACGGACCTCGGCCATTGTCGTGCAATCTTTGGGGGCGACGCGGGCGTCGACCTCTACGGACATGTCTTTGGGCATGAGAAACTCTAGATACCGGCGCCGTTGTCGAGGGTCTGGAGGGCGGCTTCGTGGGCGGCCGCCTCTTCCATCAGCCAGGAGACGAAGGCCTTAACCTGCGGCAGCCGTCCCTTGGTCTTGGGATGGACGACGTAATAGGCGAAGTCCACGGCCGTGGCGATCTGAATCGGCGTCACCAGACGGCCGGCATCGAGGTCGGCCTGGGCCAGGGTCCGCTTGGCCAGGGCCACGCCCCGGCCATTGACTGCTGCCTCGATCACCAGGCTGGACTGGTTGAAACGCGGGCCCCGCGCGCCATCGACGCCCCGGATCCCCCGCGCCGCCAGCCACATGGCCCAGTCGGGGCAGCTGTCGTCCGCGTCCGGGCTGCCGTCATGCAGCAGGATGTGGTGGGCAAGGTCGGAGGGGTCGTTCAGCGGGTTCTCGTTGAGCAGGCCGGGGCTGACCACCGGGATCACCGTCTCGGTCATCAGCTTGATGACCTCCAGGCCCGGATAGCGGCCGCCCCCGTAGCGGATGGCCAGGTCGATCTCGCCCGAGGCGAAGTCGACCACCTCCATGCCGGCCGAAAGCCAGACGTCCACTTGAGGGTGCTTTTCCTCGAACTTGCCCAGGCGCGGCACCAGCCATTTGGCGGCGAAGGAGGGGGCGGCGGTCAGGGTCAGGCGGCGGCCGTCAACGGCGGCCGTCAACAGGCTGGCCGCCTCGGCCAGGCGGTCGAAAGCCTCGCGCAGGGCGGGGAGGGCGGTCTGGGCGGCGTCGGTGAGTAAGAGGCCCTTGGGCGTGCGCTTGAACAGGGCCGCGCCGACATAGTCTTCCAGGTTCTGGATCTGCTGGCTGACCGCGCCGGGGGTGACCGACAGCTCCTCGGCGGCGCGACTGAAGTTCAGGTGCCGGGCGGCCGCCTCGAAGGCGCGCAAGGCGTTAAGCGGCGGCAGGCGCCGGCGATGATCGGCGGGTTTCTCCATGCGAAGTTTTCCTGAACGCCCCGGCAGAAGTCCTAGTTTGCGAAGTGGTCTTCGCAGGCCCAGTTAGCAAGTGTCCGATGGCGTTACGGCCCTTTTCGCCAACGGGCATCGGGCGGGGCGGGCCTTTGCGGGTCCGTCCCCGTCCTAGACTCGCCCTTATAGAGAAGCTATCGCGCCATGTCCCGGCCTTCCCGTTCCGCACCCGCCGCCAAGCGCCTGATCGCGCTGGACGGCCGCGCCTCTCGGCCCGGTCAGGTATGGCTGGTCGGCGCCGGCCCCGGCGATCCTGAACTTCTCACGCTCAAGGCCGCGCGGGTGATCGGAACGGCCGACGTGATCGTTCATGACGGGTTGGTCTCCAGCGAAATCCTCGACATGGCCCCCAGCGGCGCCCGGCTCATCGACGTGGCCAAGCGCAAGTCGCGCCACACCCTGCCGCAGGACGATATCAACGCCCTTCTGGTCGCCTTGGCGCAGCAGGGGCTGACCGTGGTCCGCCTCAAGGGCGGCGATCCCTTCATCTTCGGCCGTGGCGGCGAGGAGCTGGCCGCCTGCCGCGCGGCCGGCATTGACTGCCAGGTCGTGCCGGGCGTCACCGCCGCCCTGGCCGCCGGCGCGGGCGCAGGTGCGCCGCTGACGCATCGCGGTGCTGCGCAATCGGTGACCTTCGTCACCGGCCATGCCGCCCATGGCGACCCGGACCTGGACTGGGCTGCCCTGGCCCGGCCGAACCAGACGGTGGTGATCTACATGGGCCTCAGCACCGCCGGCCTGATCGCCGATCGCCTGACCACCGCCGGCCGCGACGCGGCGACGCCGGCGCTGATCGTGGTCAACGCCAGCCGGGCGGACGAGCAGCGTCTGCCCACCAGGCTCGGCCAGCTGGCCGAGACCGCCGCCGGGCTTTCCGGCCCGGCCCTGCTGATGGTCGGCGAGGCCATGGCGCTGGCGCAGGCCAGCCAGATTTCGGACGCCGTCCCGGCGCGGGTGTTTGCATGAAGGCCCTGACCGCCAACCGCCTGATCGACGGCGAGGTCGTGTTCTGGAAGGCCGGCGCCTGGGTCGAGAGGTTCGCCGACGCCGAGCTCTTCGAGGGCGACGCCGGCGAGGACGCTGTCGCGACCGCCAAGGGCCAGCCGACCGTGGTCGTCGAGCCCTACCTGATCGATCTCTCCGAAGGACCGGCCGGCCTGGCCCCGGTCAGCTACCGCGAACGCATCCGGGCGCTCGGCCCCACCAACGAACCGACCCACGGCAAACAGGCCGAGGGCGGCGCCGCCATCGAAGCGCTGCAGGCCGCCACCGGCGCCGCCCGCTCGACCGGCCGCGTCGACCTGATCCGCAGGAAGTAAGCCGATGTACCAGTATGACGTCATCGACCACGAATTCCTCGCCGACCGGGCAGCGCAGTTCCGCGACCAGGTGGCCCGCCGCCTGACCGGCGACATCACCGAGGACCAGTTCAAGCCGCTGCGGCTGATGAACGGGCTGTACCTGCAGCTGCATGCCTACATGCTGCGGGTGGCGGTGCCCTATGGCTCTCTGAATCCGACCCAGATGCGCGCCTTCGCCCACATCGCCCGCACCTGGGACAAGGGCTATGGCCACTTCACCACCCGCCAGAACATTCAGTTCAACTGGGTGAAGCTGGGCGATGCGCCTGATATCCTGGATCACCTGGCAAGCGTCGACCTGCATGCCATCCAGACCAGCGGCAACTGCATCCGCAATGTGACGAGCGACCCCTACGCCGGCGCCACCGCCCAGGAGGTCGATGACCCCCGCGTCTGGTCGGAGGTCATTCGCCAATGGTCGACCCTGCACCCCGAGTTCAGCTTCCTGCCGCGCAAGTTCAAGATCGCCGTAACGGCGGCCGAGACCGACCGCACGGCGGCGCGGGCGCATGACATCGGCCTGCGTGTGCTGCGGAACGCCGAGGGCGCCCTGGGCTTCGAGGTGATGGTAGGCGGCGGGCAGGGGCGGACGCCCTACTTGGCCCCGACCATCAAGCCGTTCCTGCCGGCGGCCCGGCTGATCAGCTATCTGGAAGCGGTCCTGCGCGTCTACAACCGCCACGGCCGGCGGGACAATATCTACAAGGCCCGGATCAAGATCCTGGTCGCCAGCCTGGGGGCGGAGGAGTTCGCCCGGCAGGTCGAAGAGGAGTGGGGCAAGATCGGCGAGGGCGCCGACCTGCCGGACACCGAGCTGGCCCGTATCCGCGGCAGCTTCGTGAAGGTCCCCTTCGAAACCGTGGCCCCGCGTTCCGAGGTGTTCGAGGCCGAGCAGACGTCGGACCGGTCGTTCGCCCGGTTCGTCCGCAACAACGTCAAGGCCCACAAGCAGCCCGGTTACGCCATCGTCGAGATTTCGCTGAAAGCCCCCGGCGCCACGCCGGGTGACGCCAGCGCCGAGCAGATGGAGGCGGTCGCCGACCTGGCCGAGCGCTACGGTCTGTCGGACATCCGGGTGACCCATGAGCAGAACCTGGTCCTGCCGCATGTGAAGCTGGACGATGTGCCCGCCGTCCACCGCGGCCTGCAGTCGGTGGGCCTGGCCACCTCCAACATCAGCCTGATCAGCGATATCATCGCCTGCCCGGGCCTCGACTACTGCGCCCTGGCCAATGCGCGGGCCATCCCGGTCGCCCAGTCGATCCAGGACCGCTTCGCCGATCCGGACCGGGCCGAGGACGTGGGCGAGCTGAAGATCAAGATCAGCGGCTGCATCAACGCCTGCGGCCACCACCATGTCGGCCACATCGGGGTGCTGGGCGTCGACAAGAAGGGCGAGGAATTCTACCAGCTGAGCCTCGGCGGCTCGGGGGCGGAGGACGCCTCCCTGGCCGCCATCCTCGGCCCGGCCCTGCCGGCCGACAAGGTGGCCGATGCGGTCGACAAGCTGGTCGAGACCTACCTGTCCATGCGGACGGACGGCGAACGTTTCCTCGATACCTTCCGCCGCGCGGGCATGGCCCCCTTCAAGGAGGCTGTCTATGCCGACGCTCATTAAGCGCACCGGTGAGGGCTTCACCGCCGCCGAGGACATCTTCACCGATGTGGCCGACGAGGACGCCATTCCGAACGGTCCGGTGATCCTGTCCATGGCCCGCTTCCAGGCCGAGGGCGACGCCCTGGTCACCGCCGGCCGCAGCGTCGGCGTCCGCATCCAGCCGGACGAGGCGGTCGAGGACCTGGCCTATGACCTGCCGCGCCTGGCGTTGGTGGGGGCGGTGTTCCCCAAGTTCCGGGATGGACGCGCCTTCACCACCGCAACTCTGCTGCGCGAGCGGCTGGGCTATCAGGGCGAGGTGCGGGCCATGGGCGAGGTGATGCGCGACCAGGCGCTGTTCATGGTTCGCTGCGGCTTCGACAGTTTTGCGCCGGTCGACGGCGCCACTCCTTCCGACTGGGCCAAGGCGGCCGGCCTGTTCCGGCATGTGTACCAGCGCGCGGCCGACCACCGCCCGCCGGCCTTCGAGGAGCGGGGCTGATGGCCTTCGACCAACTCGAGCGACCCACCGCTGCGGCGGCCTTCGACGCGGACCTGCGCGACGCTCATCCCACCACCATCATCGAGGCAGCCGTCGCCCGGTTCGGCGACCGGCTGGCGCTGGTCTCCTCCTTCGGGGCCGAGAGCGCCGTGCTCCTGCACCTGGCCGCCCAAGTGAACAAGGACATCCCGGTCCTCTTCCTCGACACCGGCATGCTGTTTGGCCAGACGCTCGACTACCGCAAGCAGCTGGCTCAGCAACTGGGTCTGACCGACGTGCGCGACCTGCGCCCGCGTTTCCAGGATCTGGCCGTGGGTGACCCCGACGCCAACCTGTGGAAGACCAACACCGACGCCTGCTGCAACATCCGCAAGGTGCTGCCCCTCGACCGGGCGCTGAGCGGCTTCGACGCCTGGCTGACCGGCCGCAAGCGGTTCCACGGCGGCGACCGCCTGCGCCTGCCCGTCGTCGAACAGGCCGAGACGCAGCTGAAGTTCAACCCCCTGGCCAACTGGTCGAAGTCCGACCTCGACGCCTACGTCGTCCAGCACGACCTGCCGGCCCACCCCCTGGTCGCCCAGGGCTATCCCTCCATCGGCTGCTGGCCCTGCACCAGCCCGGTCGAGGAGGGTCAGGACGTCCGCGCCGGCCGCTGGGCCGGACAGGACAAGACCGAGTGCGGGATCCATGTGGCCCGCGCTAATGTGGCGCCGACGAATGTGGGCGGCGGGATCTGACCGCCCGACTTTGAGGGGCGACGATGAGCGACGAGGAAGGGCGGCAGTCCCTGACCGGGGTCTGGCACGGCCTGTTCACCTACCCCTACGAGCAGGAGCCCGGGGCCTTCGTCGCCACTCTGATGGAGTTCGGGTCATTTCTGAGCGGCACAACCCACGAGGAAGGCCAGTTCCGGGATGGCCGAATGGGCACGCTGCTCGCCATGATCGACGGCGAGCGCGAAGGGACGGATGTCTATTTCGACAAGACTTACGACGGGACCGGCGGCTGGGATCACCTGGTCCGCTACCAGGGCGTGATCAATGCCGACTGGACGGAGATCGAGGGCCGCTGGGTCGTCCCCGGCGTCTGGGACGGCCGCTTCCTGATGATCCGGTCGAACAGCAGGTCGCTGGCAAGGGCCCGGGAACGGTTTGTGCGCGTCTGATCGGGGTCGGGGTCAGGCGGCTAGTTGGCCGCCATCCGCAAACCGCCCGCCTTCGGGCAACCAGTGAAGGTCCCGGCCTTCATCACCGCCACCGTCTTGGTGTTGATCTTCATCAGCGGCTTCATCGAGCCCCGGCCATGGCCGGTGAACAGATCGACCTTGGCGCCCTTCACGGCCCCGCCGGTGTCGGAGACGTACCAATAGCCGTCGTGGCTCGAGCCGTCGGGCATGGTCAGGCCGACCGTGTCTGGAATGTAGATGATCGAGCGCTTTGGAGCGATCCGGGGATCGGTCGCCGCTGTGCGCATGGCCACCACCGGACAGCCCAGCGAGTCGCGAGCGCCGGCGCCGCCACCGCCCGAGTGATAGAGGGTCACCCGCATGTTCCAGTCAACGTCATCGGGAACGGATCCGTCAACAATCGCGTTGTCGGTCTGCAGGATCGCGTCGTCCGGAATCGGCGACATGGTTCCGCGGAGTCCAGCCTCGGCGGCGGACGGTGCGACGGTTTTCTGCGCGATAAGATCCCCAATGGGATCGTGGTTGGCGCTGCCCAGACCCTGGGCGGACGAAGAACTTGCAACCAGCATAAAAGCCAGTGCGGCGAGGTACGTTGAGGTACGCTGCAACAGCGGGCCCCCCTTTTTCTCGTCGACAGGTGGCGGGCTGATTAGCCGCCCAGGCCGCCGAACGCAACCCCACCCTTTGTCGCACGGAGAAAATCCATGAGTATCACTGTGTTCGGGGACAGCATCTCCGGCAATTGCCTCAAGGTGAAGTGGACCGCTGAGCGAATCGGCCTGCCGTATCGCTGGGTCGAAACCGACATCCTGAAGGGGGAAAGTCGCACCCCGGATTTCCTCGCGCGGAACCCGGCGGGGCAGGTCCCGCTGATCATCTTGGAGGATGGTCGCGCTATAGCGCAAAGCAACGCAATTATACTGTATCTTGCTGAAGGGTCGGATTTGATCCCGAAGGACTCGTACGCCCGCGCCAAGATGTTCGAGTGGCTGTTCTGGGAGCAGTACAGTCATGAGCCCTACGTCGCCGTGGCCCGTTTCCAGATGGCCTATATGGGCAAGGCGGCGGCCGACCTGGACCCCAAGATCGTCGAACGGGGCAAGGCGGCCTTGGCGCGGCTCGAGCGGGCCTTGCAGGACGGTCCCTTCCTGGTCGGCGATGACCTGACCCTGGCGGACATCGCCCTGGTGGCCTACACCCGGGTGGCGCACGAGGGCGGCTTCGACCTGACGGACTACCCGGAGGTCCAGGCTTGGATCGGGCGCGTGGAATCGGCGCTGGGCATCGTCTGACCCGCGCCTCGCGGAGCCTCCCATGCGTAAACGCCGTATCGCCCTCGCCCTGACCGCCGCCGTCCTCTGGGGTGGAGTCGCCGCCACCCAGGCGCTTGGCTGGGGCGCGACCGGCCACCGGATCATCGGTCAGCTTGCCATCGAGACCCTGCCCGAGGAAATCCCCGGCTTCCTGCGCGGCAGGAAGGCGATCGAGGCGATGGGCGAGCTGGCTCGCGAGCCGGATCGCTGGAAAGGCTCAGGCAAGCTGCACGACGCCGACCGCGAGGGGGCGCACTTCGTCGATATCGATGACGAGGGCAAGGTGTTCGGCATCATGCCGCTCGGCGACCTGAAGGCGACGCGCCAGGAGTATGAGAAGGCGTTGCAGGCCGGCGGCAAAGACGGCTGGGAGGCTGGCTGGCTGCAATACGCGATCATCGACGGCTACCACCATCTGGTCACCGACTTCCGCTACTGGCGGATGCTTACGGCGATGGAGAAGCGGGCCAAGGGGTCGCAGAGGGCCTGGTACAAGGCTGACCGACTGCGCCGCGAACAGTTGATCCTGCGGGACCTCGGCGAACTGGGTCACTACGTGGGCGACGGCTCGCAGCCGCTGCATACATCGATCCATTACAACGGCTGGGGCGATTACCCGAACCCCAAGGGCTACACGACCGAGCGCATCCACGGGCCCTTCGAAGGCGCCTTCGTCAACCGCTCGGTGACCCTGGCCGGCGCGCGCGCCGTGCTGCCGCCGTTCCGCGACTGCGCCTGCTCGATCGAGCAGCGGACGGTCGCCTACCTCCTGGCCACCAACAAGCAGACTGAGCCGCTCTACGTGCTGTGGGGCGAGGGGGCGTTCAAGGGCGCGGACCCGCGAGGCGTCGCCTTCGCCACTGAGCGGGTGGCGGCCGGCGGGGCGGAGATGCGCGACCTGGTCGTCATGGCCTGGCGGGCCAGCGCCACGGGCAAGGTCGGTTGGCCCGCGGTGGCGGTCGAGGACGTGGTGTCCGGCAAGGTCGATCCCTGGGAATCCCTGCGGGGCAAGGACTGATGCTGGAGTTCGGCGCGCGCGATCCGGAGAAGGCCTACCGCCTGCGCCCGGCCGCCTTCGGCATCTGCGAGAAGGACGGCCTGATCGCCACCGTCCGCGTCGAACGCGACGCCGGTCGCAGCTATCACGACCTGCCGGGCGGGGCGGTCGACGGGCTGGAGACCGAGAGCCAGGCGGTGATCCGCGAGTTCGGCGAGGAGACCGGCCTGATCGTCGAGCCGGGCGAGCAGATGCTGCGCGCCAGCCAGCTGTTCCTCAAGAGCGACGGCGAACCGGTGGAGAACGAAGGCGGCGTCTACCTCGCGCGCCTGGTTGGCCAGGACCCCACTCTCAAGATTGAGGACGACCACACTCTGGAATGGATGACGCCGGAGGCCGCCATCGTGGCGCTCCGCCACGAGAGCCACGCCTGGGCCGTGGCCCGATGGTTGCGCTCCCGCCGCTGAGGGCGCAGCTTTCCGAGGGGAGGGCTCCATGACCAGCTTCTACGACCGCCATATCATGCCGCGCCTGATCGGCTGCGCCTGTGGAGCCAAGCCGATCACCTATCAGCGGCGCAAGGTCGTGCCGCGCGCGGCCGGAAAGGTGTTGGAGCTGGGTATCGGCGGTGGGATGAACCTGATCCACTATGACCCGGCCCAGGTTTCGAGCGTCTCGGGCGTCGATCCCTCCGCCGAACTGCGGGCGCGCGCCGAGGCCGCGCCACGGCCCGCCGGCCTCAATGTCGAGATTCGCGATGGGACCGCCGAAGCGCTGCCCTATGAGGCCGCCAGCTTCGACTGCGTGGTCTGCACCTTCACCCTCTGCACGGTGGCCGATCCGTCGGCGGCGCTGGCCGAGGCGCGGCGGGTGTTGAAGCCCGGCGGCCGGTTCCTGTTCTGCGAGCATGGCCTGGCCCCCGACGCAGGAGTCGCCAAATGGCAGCGTCGAATAGAGCCGGTATGGAAGCGGCTGGCCGGGGGATGCCGCCTCACCCGCCCGGTCGGGGCAATGCTGACCGCAGCCGGCCTCAGCCTGACCGACCTGTCGACCATGTACCTGCCCGGCACGCCGCGCGTCGTCGGCTGGAACGAATGGGGCGAGGCGCGGGCCTGAGCCAAAGTCGCGCGTTGACGCCCAACGTCTGGCCCGTCAAATGATGGCAGCCCGTTTGGGGGCGGTCTGGGGCAGCTCATGGACGACGCGGCCTTCCTGTCAACGGTCGAGCGGTTGCGGGCCGACGTCGAACGCCGCTTGGCCGAGCTGCTGCCGGCCGAGGGCCAGTCGCCCACCGGCCTGACGGGCGCGGCGCGCTACGCCCTTCTGTCGCCGGGCAAGCGGTTCCGCCCGATCCTCACCCTGCTCACCGCCATCGACTTCGGGGCCGCCGAGGGCGCCGCGCTCGACGCGGCCTGCGCCTACGAGATGGTCCACACCGCCTCGCTGATCCTCGACGACCTGCCGTCGATGGACGACGCCAACCTCCGCCGGGGCCTGGCCACCACCCACCGGGCCTTCGACGAGGCCAACGCCATCCTGGCCGCTGTCGCCCTGCTCAACCGCGCCTACGGCGTGATTGCCGACGATGCAGGCCTGGCAGAGAGCGCCCGGGTCGAACTGGTCGCCCAGCTGTCGGAGACGATCGGCTTCCGGGGCCTGACCGCCGGCCAGGCCCGCGACCTGGATCGCCGGGGGCGGACGCTGAGCAACGACGAGATCGATCTGGTCAACCATCAGAAGACGGGCGTGCTGCTGGTCGCCGCCGCGATGGCGGGCGGGTTGGTCGCCGGGGTGACGGGCGTGCGGCTGGCCGCCGTCGGCGAGTCCGCGCGACGCCTGGGCCTCGCCTTCCAGATCCGCGACGACCTGCTCGATGTCACCGGGGCCGGCGACAAGGATGCGGGCAAGGACGCCGGCATGCCCACCCTGGTCACCACCCTGGGCGAGGCGGGCGCCCGCGAGGCGATGCTGGGCTACCTGGATGCCGCCCGCGAGGCGCTCCAGCGGGCCGGCGGCGGCATGTCGGCCTGGCGCTATGCCGCCGGCTTCTTCGGCGCCCCGAAGGTCGTCGCGTGAACGACAACCGCCCGATCCTCAACGTCTGGGGCGCCGAGCACACCTATCGCTCGCGGCGCTATCTGAAAGGCGTCGACCTGACCCTGCGGGCCGGCGAGATATACGCCCTGCTCGGGCCGGCCGGGGCCGGCAAGGCCACCCTGGTCCAGGCCATCTGCGGCCGCATTCCCCTGAGCGCCGGCGACATCGCCCTCGTCGGCCAGAACCCGCGCGAGACCCCGATCAGCCGCTCGGCGCTGGGCCTGGTTCCGCACGCGATGGCGCTCTACGACCATATGACGGTGCGGGAGAACCTGCTGACGTTCGGCCGCATGGCCGGGGTGCACGGTCGCACCCTTCGCGACGCAGTCAGGCAGGCCATGCACGTCACCCGCATCGCCGACTACGAGCGCGAGCCGGTCGGCCGGCTGTCGGACGGCGAGCAGCGGCGGGTGAACATCGCCTGCGCCATCCTGCACAGTCCGCGGCTGCTCATCCTGGACGAACCGAGCGTCGGGGCCGACCCGGTGGCGCGCGAAGCCCTCGACGGCGCCGTTCGCGACCTGCGAGACGGCGGCATGGCGATCTTGATGGCGACCGGCGATCTCGACCTGGCCGGTGAACTGGCCGACCGGGTCGGCTTCATGCGCGAGGGTCGGAAGGTTCTGGAGGGGGCCCCCCGGCAGTTGATCACCCAGGCCTTTGGTGAAGAAATGGAGATCCTGGTCCAGCTGGACGAGGATCCGGATGGCGACGACATGGTGGTCCTGGCGGCCGCCGGCCTGGAGCGCCGCGACAGAACCAACATCTGGACCACGCTCGACGCCGGGGCCTACGCCACGGCCGCGCGGCTAGACCGGGACCTGCGGCAGATGGGCGTGGTCCCCCGCGAGATTCGCGTGCGCCAGCCGTCGCTGGCCAACCTGTTCAACATGGTCGCCGACTGGCAGCAGGCCGCATGATCTTCGCCATGTTCCGGGTCATGCTGCTGGGACTGCTGCGCGACCGCTTCGCGCTGGCGGCGACCTTCCTGCTGCCGCCCCTGGTCTTCGTGATCTTCGTCACCGTGTTCGCGGGCGCCTCCGGCGAGGCCGTGCGGCTGCGCCTGGCCGTGGCCGACCAGGCCGACAGCACCTCGTCCCGCCGCCTGGTCGCCGCCCTGTTCGCGGAACCTCAGTTGCGCGCCCAGCCGAACCGGAGCGGCAACACGGTCGACGCGGTCCGGGAGGAGGTGCGAGCCGGGCGGGTCGATGCGGGCCTGGTCATGCTCAGCGATCCGGCCGGCGCCGGCGCGCCCTTTCTGCTGATTACCGACCCCACCCGCGCCATGGCCGCGCCGTTGATCGAAAGCCACGTCCAGAACGCCCTGGCGGTGCATGTGCCGGGCATCGATGTCGGCCGGCCGCGGGCCCTGTTCCTTCATGACCCGATCTCCGGCGCCAAGAAGGGCAAGGGGATGGTGATCTACTACGCCGGCGCGGTGACCATGCTGTTCGCCCTGTTTTCGGCCCTCTACGGGGCGCTGTCCCTGATCGAGGAGCGCAACGCGGGCATAGCCGATAGAATCCTGGCCGGACCAGCGGGGCTGGCGCCGGCGATCGGGGGCAAGTTCCTGTTCATCGTGCTCCAGGGCCTGCTGCAGGCCGGGTCGATCTTCCTGGTCGCTCAGCTTCTTTACGGCGCGCCGGTCAAGGCTCGGCTGCTGTTCTGGCTGATCACCAGCGGGGCGGCTGCGACCTGCGCCGCCGGCCTGGCCATGGGATTGGTTGCCTTCTGCCGCAACCGCGACCAGGCGCAGCTGATCGGGGTCTGCCTGTTCCTGATGCTCGCCGTGATCGGCGGCGCCATGGCGCCCAGCTTCACGATGCCGCCGTGGCTGCAGGCCGTGGGCCTGCTGACTCCGCACGCTTGGGTGATCGACACCTATCAGGCCGTGCTTTGGCGCGACGCGGGCTGGCGGTCGGTGTATCCTGCCTGGGGCGTGCTGACCGGGCTCGGACTCGCCGGGCTCATGCTCGCCTACGTCACCGTACGCCGCGTCCGGCGCTGAGCAATGATGCAAGTTCTGATCTTCATAGCCCTGTACCTCGGGGCTCTGGTCTTCATGGAAGGGTTCGCCTGGGTCATGCATCGCTATGTGATGCACGGCT
Organism: Caulobacter sp. SLTY; assembly: GCF_009905535.1. Lineage (GTDB taxonomy): Bacteria > Pseudomonadota > Alphaproteobacteria > Caulobacterales > Caulobacteraceae > Caulobacter. The sequence goes on from NZ_JAAALA010000012.1 coordinate 54,698, forward strand.
TCCTGTGGGTCTGGCACCGCTCGCACCATGAGCCCCGCACCGGCGCCTTCGAGCTGAACGACCTGTTCGCCGTGGTCTTCGCAGCCCCGGCCATTGTGGCCATCTATTTCGGCGTTCACGGCATCCCGTGGCTACTGCCGGTCGGCCTCGGCATCACCACCTATGGGGCCATCTACTTTCTGTTTCACGATGGCCTGGTCCACCGCCGCTTCCCAATGCCCAAGGCCAGGAGCGCCTACTGGAAGCGGCTGATCCAGGCCCACCGCTTCCACCACGCGGTCCACACCAAGCACGGCGCCGTATCCTTCGGCTTCCTGCTGGCCCCCGACGTCCGTAGTCTGAAGGCCAAGCTGGCGGCGCGGGGCGTCGACGCCGAGGCTTGACCGGACGGGCGAGCGCGCCCATTCCTGCTCGCGGATCAGATGGCCGGGCGGTCGCGGCGCGCAAGCGTCGAGGAAAGTCCGGGCTCCACGGTGACAAGGCGGCGGGTAACGCCCGCCGGGGGCGACCCCAGGGATAGCGCCACAGAAAGCAAACCTCCTCTCTCCGGAGGGGTAAGGGTGAAAGGGTGGGGTAAGAGCCCACCGCGGGGCTGGTAACAGTCCCGGCATGGCAAGCCCCGCCTGGAGCAAGACCGAATAGGGATTCCGCGCCTGACAGCTCTGCTTTTGCAGATAGCTCAGGCAGGGCCGTCACCGGCCCGAGGCGTCCGGGTTGGTCGCGAGAACCGTCCCGCGAGGGCCGGTCCAGAGGAATGATCGTCACCGGTTCGCAAGGACCGGAACAGAACCCGGCTTACAGGCCATCTGATCCGCACCCTCATTGATCGGCTGGAGACGGGCCCAACGGGCCCGATCAACTGTCCCCGCAATACTTAACATGTTCCGTGTATGTTCTGTGGATGGTTCATTTTCATTAACCACTACAGTCAACAATCCCATTGAATCTGTGTCGAATCCTGCATTGAGGCATTCCGTCCCATTGCCGCCCAACTCATCCCATGTTAACCCAAATGCACTGTACGCGAGGGGTCGCGCAGGGTCAGGGCAGGGGTGCGGTGTTCTTCTCGACATTCGAGAAACAGCTGGATGCGAAACGGCGCCTGGTGGTGCCGGTGGAATTTCGCGCTGCCCTCGCCGGGCTGTTCGACGGTGTCTTCTGCTTCCCCTCCATCGAGTTCGACTGCATCGAGGGTGGCGGCAAAGCCTTGTTCGACCGTTACCAGGCGGTGATCGACGAGCTGCCCTTCGGCGATCCACTGCGCTCGGACCTGGAGCTGTCGATCCACGGCGGCCTGGCGAAGATGAGCTTCGACGACGCCGGTCGCATCACCCTGCCTCCGCAGCTTTGCGACCAGTTCGGCCTGACGGACTGGGTGGTTCTGGTCGGCCTGGGCGAGCGGTTCCAGATCTGGCCGCGCGAAGCCTTCCAGGCTCGCCGCGCCGCGGCCCGCGAGGGCGCCCGGGAGGGACTGGCGAAGCTGCGCGCCGCCCAACGAAATGTGGTTTTAGGGGCCCAGAAGCAGGGCCAACCCGAATGAGCAACGCCGAGACGCCCCATATCTCGGTCATGCTGCCGGAGGTGCTGGCGGCGCTCTCCGCCGCTCCGGGCGAGACCATCGTCGATGGCACCTTCGGGGCCGGCGGCTACAGCCGCGCCATCCTGGAGACCGGCGCCTCGGTCGTCGCCTTCGACCGCGATCCCAGCGCCCGCCGCTTCGCCGCCCCGCTGGAGGCCGGTGGGCGGTTTCGCCTGATCGAGGATCGCTTCTCAGCCATGGCCGACATCCTGGGCGACGGCGCCGTCGATGGGATCGCCCTCGACCTCGGGGTCTCGTCCATGCAACTGGACGAAGCCGATCGCGGCTTCTCCTTCATGCGCGACGGGCCCCTGGACATGCGTATGGGCGCGGACGGGCCTACCGCTGCTGACCTGGTCAACACCCTGGAAAAGGAAGACTTGGCCCGTATCCTGTTCGTCTACGGCGAGGAACGCGAGAGCCGCCGGGTCGCCAGCTTCATCCTGCGTCGTCGCGAGGAGCGGCCTTTCAGCCGCACGTTGGACCTGGCCGAGGTTGTCGAGCGGGCGCTTGGCGGACGGCGCGGCGCCAAGACCCATCCGGCCACCAAGTCCTTCCAGGCGCTGCGCATCGCGGTCAACGAGGAGCTCAGCGAGCTCGAGGCCGGTCTGCTGGCCGCCGAGCGGGCGCTGAAGGTGGGTGGCCGCCTTGCCGTGGTCACCTTCCACTCGCTGGAGGACCGCATCGTCAAAGCTTTCCTGGCCGAGCGTTCGGGCCGCACCCCGGCCGGATCGCGCCACGCCCCGCCGCGCGAAGCCGGGGCCCCCGCCTCCTTCAAGCTGATCCACAAGGGCGCCCTCGAGGCCAGCGAGGGCGAAGCCGCCGTCAACCCCCGCTCCCGCTCGGCCAAGCTGCGCGCCGCCGTCCGCACCGACGCCCCGGTCTGGAGCGCAGCCGCATGAGTGTCCTCGAGCATCGCACCCGCGGCTTCCGCACCATAAACATCGTCTTCTGCGGCCTGTTGATGGTGACCGCCATCCTGGTGCTGCTGGCCAAGGCCTACGCGGGCCGCGAGGTGCGCGAGATCGCCCGCACCGAGCGCGCCATCGCCGAGCAGAACAAGCGCATCCGCCTGTTGAAGGCCGAGGTCGCCCACCTGGAGCAGCCCGAGCGCCTGCAGCGCCTGGCCAAGGACCTGCTGGGCATGGGGCCGCTGGCCGCCGCCCGCGAGGGCGACATCTCCAGCCTCGACGCCCTGGTCGCCGGCCAGACCCCCGCGCCCCCGGTCGCCACGCCCGCCGCGCCCGAGACCCCGGCGCAGGAAGACATCGGCGTGGCCGCCGCACCGCTGGAGGCGCCGATCGTCGCCACGGTCACCACCGATCCCGCGGAGACCGGTCAATGAGCCTGCACGACCTGACCCCGCACCGCTACCCCCGCCCGGTCCGCTGGGCCATCGACTGGCTGTGGAAGATCGAGCACGCCTTCGAGCGGGCCAAGGCTTCAGGACGGCCGGAAGACGACGCCCGGGTCCGCATCCTGATCGTGCTGATCTTCTTCGCGGTGTTGTTCGGCCTGGTCGCCGGCGGTGCGGTGTTCGCCGCCGCCTTTTCCGACGCCGGCAAGAAGGGCCGCGCCGCCGCCCTGTCGCCGCTGGCCAAGGCCGACCTGCTGGATCGCAACGGCCAGCTGCTGGCGGCCAACCTGACCCACTACAGCCTGTTCATCGAGCCGGCCGACGTCTGGAGCCGGCGCGAGACCCGCCAGGTGCTGGCCCGGAACATCGAGGGCTTCAAGGCCGCCAAATTCAACGAGATCATGGACAAGGGCAAACGCCGTGTCCTGGTCGAGGGGCTGACCCCCGGGGTCCGCAGCGCTATCCATGACCTGGGCCTGCCGGGCGTCGAGTTCGAGGAGACCCCGCGGCGGGTCTATCCCATGGGACCGCTGGCCGCCCACCTGGTGGGCTTCGCCGACAACGGCGGCAAGGGGCTGCAGGGCGCCGAGCGGGGCCTGGAGGAGCAGTTGCGCGCCGGCTATGCCGGCGGCCAGCCGGTGATGCTGTCCATCGACGTGCGCGTTCAGGCGGCCCTGGAAGAAGAGCTCTACGCCGCCGTCCAGGAGTTTCATCCGAAGAACGCAGTCGGCCTGGTCACCGACGTCCACACCGGCGAGATCATCGCCATGGCTTCGCTGCCGGAGTTCGATCCCGGCCGCTACGGCAAGTTCAGCGAGGACGAGCGCAAGAACCGCGCCTCGGCCCAACTCTATGAGATGGGCTCGACCTTCAAGGCCTTCACGGTCGCCATCGGCCTCGACACCGGCGTGGCCCAGATGGACTCCACCTTCGACGCCCGCACGCCCTTGAGGATGGGCTACCGCACCATCAAGGACTTCCACGGCACCAACCGTATCCTGACCCTGGGCGAGGTTTTCAACCACAGCTCCAACATCGGCACCGCCAAGCTGGCGCTGGGCATCGGGACCGACCGGCTGAAGCATTACTACGACGGCATGGGCCTGACCCGCCGGCCGAAGCTGGAGCTGTTCGAGACCGCCACCCCGCTGACCCCGAAGGTCTGGAACGACGACGCCCTGGCTAGCGTGTCCTTCGGCCACGGCATCAACGTGACGCCCCTGGCCCTGGCCCAGGCGATGGGCTCCCTGCTCAACGGGGGGACCTTTGTGCCCCTGACCATCGTCAAGCGGCCCGCCAACTGGCGCTATGAAGGCCCGCGGGTGTTCTCCGAGGACACCAGCCGCGCGATGCTGAAGATCATGCGCGGCAATGTCGTGGAGGGCACCGGCCGCCGGGCTGACGCGCTCGGCCTGTCCGTCGGCGGCAAGACCGGCACCGGCGAGAAGTACGATCCGGCCATCCGCGCCTACAGCCGCACCCGCCAGGTGGCTTCCTTTGCCGCCGTCTTCCCGACCGACGGGCCGCTGGACGGCAAGCGCTATTTCGTCCTGATCCTGCTCGACGAACCGACTGGAGGGGCCCGCACCGGCGGCCTGGTCGCGGCTCCCGCGGCCGGCCGGCTGATCGACCGCAGCGCCCGGTTCCTGGGTGTGCCCCGCCAGATGCAGCGCCCGGACTTCGACATCGCCGCCCTGCATCCGAGGCCGCGCCTGTGAAGGTCCTGAGCGAAATCATCGGCCGTGAGGCGTCGGCCAACCCCGACATCACCGGGGTCACCGCCGACAGCCGCAAGGTCCAGCCCGGCTTCCTGTTCGCCGCCCTGCCGGGCTCGAAGGCCGACGGCCGCAAATTCATCCCCACCGCCTTGGAAGCCGGCGCCGCCGCCGTCCTGGCCCCGGACGATGTCTCCGGCCTCACCGTGCCGGTGGTTCACGCCGGCGACCTGCGCCGCGCCTACGCCCTGGCCGCCGCCCGCTTCTGGGGCCGCCAGCCGGCGACCTGCGTGGCCATCACCGGCACCAACGGCAAGACCTCCATCGCCACCTTCTGCCGCCAGCTGTTCGCGACCCTTGGCCGCAAAGCCGGCAGCATGGGCACGCTTGGCGTGGTGGTCTCCGAGGCTGGCAAGCCCGACGAGATCCTCACCGCGCCCGGCCTGACTACGCCGGACGCCGCCGACGTCGCCGAGCTGATGGCGAAGATGGCCGACATGGGTGTGACCCATGTGGCCCTGGAGGCCTCTTCGCACGGCATCGACCAGCGCCGTCTCGACGGGGTGAAACTGACCGCCGCCGGCTTCACCAACTTCACCCAGGATCACCTCGACTATCACGGCACCATGGGCGCCTACCGGGCCGCCAAGCTGCGCCTGTTCGAGACCCTGCTGCCCACCGGCTCCACCGCCGTGCTCAACGCCGACAGCGACCAGTACGAGGCCTTCGCCGCCGCCGCCGTGGCCCACGGCCACAGCATCGTCTCCACCGGCGGAGCCGGGGAGGGCATCCGGCTCACCGCCCGCGAGCTGACCCCCGAAGGCCAGACCCTGTCGATCAGCCACCAGGGCGCCGCCTACACCGTGCGCCTGCCCCTGGCCGGGGGCTTCCAGGCCGACAACGCGCTGGTCGCCGCGGGCCTGTGCATCGCCGCCGGCGAGCAACCCGCCGCCGTCTTCGTCGCCCTCGAACAGCTCCAGGGAGCCCCGGGCCGGATGCAGCGGGTCGGGACGGGTCCGCGCGGCGGCGAGGCCTATGTCGACTACGCCCACACCCCCGACGGCCTCGAGACCCTGCTCACCGCCCTGCGGCCCCATGTGCGGGGCAAGCTGATCGCCGTTTTCGGGGCCGGCGGGGATCGTGACGCCGGCAAGCGCCCGATCATGGGCGAGATCGCCGCCCGCCTGGCCGACGTCGCAATCGTGACCGACGACAATCCCCGGTCCGAAGACCCCGCCGCCATCCGCGCCGCCATCCTGGCCGCCGCCCCCGGCGCCCGCGAGATCGGCGACCGCCGCGAGGCCATCCGCGCCGGCGCCGCCCTCTTGGAAGACGGCGATGTCCTGGCCATCGCCGGCAAGGGCCACGAACAGGGCCAGCTGGTCGCCGGGGTCAACCATCCCTTCGACGATGTCGCCGAGACGGCCGCCGCCCTGAAGGAGGCCCGATGAGTCTCTGGACCGCCGCCGAGATCGCCGCCACCACGGGCGGGACCGCCACCGCCGACTTCACTGTCGATGGCGTCTCCATCGACAGCCGTTCGGTCGAGCGCGGCGACCTTTTCGTCGCCCTCGCCGGCGTCCGCGACGGCCATGAGTTCGCCGCCCAGGCCATCGCTGACGGCGCGGCCGGTTTACTGGCCTCCAAGCGCGTGGATGGCCCCAGCGTCCAGGTCGCCGAAACCCTTCAAGCGCTCGAAGCCCTCGGCATCGCCGCCCGCGACCGCTCGTCGGCCCGCCGCTGCGCCGTGACCGGCTCGGTCGGAAAGACCAGCGTCACCCAGGCCATCGCCGCGGGCCTGGCCCTAGCCGGCGCCAGCCACACGTCGGTGAAGAGCTACAACAACCACATCGGCGTCCCCCTGACCTTGGCCCGGATGCCCAAGGCGACCCAGCGCGCCGTCTTCGAAATCGGCATGAACCACGCCGACGAAATCACCCCGCTGTCGCGCATGGTCCGCCCCCATGCGGTGGCCATCACCACGGTCGGCCCGGTCCACATCGAGAACTTCCCGGACGGCGAGACCGGCGTGGCCCGCGCCAAGGCCGAGATCTTCGATGGTCTCGAGCCTGGCGGTGTCGCCGTCCTGAATGCCGACAACCGCTGGTTCGATTTCCTCGCCGACCGCGCCCGTGCCGCCGGCGCCAAGGTGCTGTCCTTCGGATCGGGCGAGGCCTGCGCGGCCCGCCTGACCGGCTTCGAGGTCGATGGCGGCCGCGCCACAGTCTCGGCCGTGGTTCATGGCCAGCCCCTGTCCTACGACCTGCTGCAGACCGGCCACCATTGGGGCCTCAACAGCCTCTGCGCCCTGCTGATGCTGGAGGCCATGGAGGTCGACCGGGCCACGGCCCTGGAAGCCCTCTCGCGGTTCGAGCCCCTGGCCGGTCGCGGCGCGGAAAAACTGGTCCACAAACCGGGTGTTCCCTTCACCCTGATCGACGAGTCTTACAACGCCAATCCCATCTCGATGATCGCCGGCTTCCGCACCCTGGGCGCCCGCAAGGTCGAGGGGCGGCGCATCGTCGCGCTGACCGACATGCTGGAGTTGGGCCCCGACGGCCCGGCCATGCACGCGGCCCTTGCAGGGCCTATCGAGGACGCGGAAATCGATCTGGTCTTCGTCGCCGGGCCGCTGATGAAATCGCTCTGGGAAGCCCTTCCGACGACTCGCCGGGGCGGCTACGCCGAAACAGCAGCGGCCCTCGCGCCGCTGGTCGCGACGGCCATCGAGCCGGGCGACGTGGTGATGGTCAAAGGCTCGAACGGGTCGCGCGCGGGGCTGATCGCCCAGGCGCTGGCGGCGCTCGATGGCCCCGGGGGAGGCTTCTGATGCTGTACCTGCTCTATCAGTGGCTGGAAGCCAACGACTATTCCCTGCCGCTGCAGAACCTCCTGCAGTACCAGACCTTCCGCGCCGGCATGGCCTGGGCCACCGCCTTCCTCGTCGCCGTGGCGATGGGCAGCCGCTTCATCCGCTGGATGCGGACCAAACAGGGCAAGGGCCAGCCCATCCGCGAGGACGGCATCGCCCGCCACGTCATCGAAAAGGCCGGCACCCCGACCATGGGCGGGTTCATGATCCTGGCCGGGATGATGGTCGGCACCCTGCTGTGGGCAGACCTGACCAGCGTGAAGGTCTGGGTGGTGATCTTCGTCACCGCCTCCTACGGCCTGCTGGGCTTCATGGACGACTACGCCAAGGTCACCAAACAGACCACGGCCGGCGTCTCCGGCAAGATGAAGCTGTTCATCCAGACCCTGGTCGCAGTCCTGGCCGTGCTGGCCCTGATCCTCTGGGGGCAGACCCCTAACGAGGCGCCGCACCTGACCACCTCGGTGGCCTTCCCGGTGTTCAAGAACCTGATCATCGACCTGGGTTGGTTCTACCTGGCGTTCGGGGCGTTCATCATCGTGGGCGCCTCCAACGCGGTGAACCTGACCGATGGGCTGGACGGTCTGGCCATCGTGCCGGTGATGATCGCCGCCGCCGCCTTCGGGATCATCGCCTACCTGGTGGGCAACGCCATGTTCGCCAACTATCTGGCCGTGCCGTTCGTGCCGGGCTCGGGCGAGCTGGCGGTGTTCTGCATGAGCATCATCGGCGGGGGCATGGGCTTCCTCTGGTACAACGCCCCGCCCGCCAAGATATTCATGGGCGATACCGGCTCCCTGGCTCTCGGCGGCTCGATCAGCGCCATCGCGGTGGCCGCCAAGCATGAGATCGTGCTGGGCATCATCGGCGGGCTGTTCGTGGTCGAGGCCCTGTCGGTGATGATCCAGGTCGCCTACTTCAAGCGGACCGGGAAGCGCATCTTCCTGATGGCGCCGATCCACCACCACTTCGAGAAGCTGGGCTGGGCCGAAAGCACGGTCGTCATCCGCTTCTGGATCGTCGCGATCATCCTGGCCTTCATCGGCCTGGCCACCCTGAAGCTGAGATAGGGGAGGGCGCAGACCAATGATCCCCGCCGTCGGTTTTGAAGGGCGCACTGTCGCCGTGTTCGGCCTCGGCCGGACCGGGCTGACGGCCGCGCGCGCCCTGATGGCCGGCGGGGCCAAGGTCGCCCTCTGGGACGAGAACGAGAAGGGCCGCGCCGCCGCCGAGGCCGAGGGTCTGCCGCTGGTCGACCTGAAGACCGCCGACTGGTCGCAGTTCGCCGCGCTGATGCTGTCGCCGGGCGTGCCCCTGAGCCACCCGGTCCCGCACTGGACCGTCACCCGCGCCACCGCCGAGGGCGTGGAAATCCTCGGCGATGTCGAACTGTTCGCCCGCGCCGTGAACGCCGCCCCGGCTCACAAGCGGCCCAAGGTGGCCGCCATCACGGGCACAAACGGCAAGTCGACCACCACCGCCCTGCTGACCCACATCCTCCGCAGCGCCGGCCGCGACGCGCGCATGGGCGGCAACATCGGTTTTGGCGTGCTGGGCCTGCCGGACATGCACGGCGGCGCCGTCTATGTGCTCGAACTCTCCAGCTTCCAACTTGACCTGACCAGCTCGCTGAAGGCCGACGCCTCCATCCTGCTGAACCTGTCGCCCGACCACCTGGACCGTCACGGCGACATGGAGGGCTACGTCACCGCCAAGAAGCGGATCCTGCTCAACCAGGGCAAGGGTGACACCGCCGTGATCGGCGTCGACGATCCCTGGTGCCAGCGCATCTGCACCGAGATCACCGCCGCCAACCGCCGCACCATCCGTCCGATCAGCGCCGGCAAGGCCATGGGCCGGGGCGTCTATGTCCTGTCGGGCGTGCTCTATGACGCCACCGGCGACCGGGCCATCGAGGTCGCCGACCTGACCATGGCCCGCTCCCTGCCGGGCAAGCACAACTGGCAGAACGCGGCCGCCGCCTATGCCGCCGCCGTCGGCCTGGGCGTCTCGCCGGAGGACGCCGCTACCGGGCTGATGACCTTCCCGGGTCTGGCCCACCGGATGGAGACCGTGGCCAAGCTCGGCAAGGTCCGCTTCGTCAACGACAGCAAGGCGACCAACGCCGACGCCGTCCGCCAGGCGCTGTCGGCCTATCCCAAGGTCTACTGGATCGCCGGCGGCCGGGCCAAGGACGGCGGCATCGAGCCGTTGCTCGACCTCTTCCCGCGCATCGCCAAGGCCTATCTGATCGGCGAGGCCGAAGAACAGTTCGCCCAGACCCTGGAAGGCCGCGCCCCGGTTCAGCGCTGTGGCCAGATGGCCGCCGCCGTGGCCGCTGCCTATGCCGACGCCGCCGCGGGCGACGAGGAAGCCATCGTGCTGCTGTCGCCCGGCACCGCCTCTTTCGACCAGTTCGCCGACTTCGAGGCCCGGGGCGAGGCGTTCCGCGCCGCCGTCCTGGCGCTCGACGCCCACCAGCCCGCCGCCCGCGAGGCCCGCGCATGAGCGCCCATCAGCATCTGATCTCCCGCGCCAACCGCGGCGTCCTGGCCAATTGGTGGTGGACGGTGGACAAACCGCTGCTGGCCGCCACCGGCATCCTGATCGCGCTGGGCGTGCTGCTCAGCTTCACCTCCAGCCCGGCGGCGGCCGTCCGGCTCCGCCTGGATGACCCGTTGCACTTCGCCCTGCGCCAGACCTTTTTCGCGGTCGGCGCCTGCGCCCTGGTGGTCGGCATCTCGGTGCTCTCGCCGAAGGGCATCAAGCGGGCCGCCTTCTTCATCTACATCGCGGCGATCGCCACCATGGCCGCCTTGCCGTTCCTGGGCCACGAGGCGAAGGGCGCCACCCGCTGGATCACCTTCGCCGGCTTCACCCTGCAGCCGTCGGAGTTCCTCAAGCCCGCCCTCATCGTCCTGGTCGCCTGGATGTTCTCCGAGGGCCAGAAGGGGCAAGGGGTGCCCGGCGTCTCCATCGCCTTCGGCCTCTATTTCCTGGCCGTGGCGCTGCTGATCATCCAGCCGGACGTCGGCCAGACCATCCTGATCACCATAGCCTTCGGGGCCGCCTTCTGGATGGCCGGGGTGCCGATGAGCTGGATCCCGATTATGGGCGGCGCGGCCGCGGGGGGGCTGGGCCTCATCTACGTTCTGCTGCCCCACGCCCGCAGCCGCGTGGACCGCTTCCTGTCGCCCGAGGGCGCCGACACCCACCAGGTGGACAAGGCGGCGCAGGCCATCGCCAACGGCGGCCTGTTCGGCCGGGGTCCCGGCGAAGGGGTGATGAAACAGGGCGTCCCCGACCTGCAGACCGACTTCATCTATTCGGTCGCTGCCGAAGAATACGGCCTGGTATTTTCGCTGGCCCTGATCGGCGTCTTCGCCTTCCTGATGGTGCGCGGCCTGCACAAGGCCATGCGGCTGCAGGACAGCTTCGAACAGATCGCGGCGGCCGCCCTGTTCGTGCTGGTCGGCCAGCAGGCGATCATCAACATGGCCGTCAACCTCAACCTCGCCCCGACCAAGGGTATGACCCTGCCCTTCATCAGCTACGGCGGCTCCTCCATGCTGGCTATGGGTCTGACCATGGGCATGGCGCTCGGCCTCACCCGAAAGCGGCCGGGCGCCTTCGAGGCCGATCAGCCCTCGCCAATGGGCGGGGTCTACGCCGCCTGAGCGCCAAAGCTCCATCCGGCGCCCATGGCGATCCGCACCGCTTCATGCCAAAAGCCCGCCCATCGCGGGTCCCCCTCAAGAGGAAGCTGACAGTATGGCGTCGCGTCTGGCCGTCATTGCCGCCGGGGGCACCGGCGGCCACATGTTCCCGGCCCAGGCGCTGGCCGAGGTGCTGACCGCGCGGGGTTGGCGGGTGGTGCTGGCCACCGACGACCGCGGAGCCCTCTATGCCGACAAGTTCCCGGCCGATGAGCGCCTGACGCTGTCCGCCGCCACCGCCCGGCCGGGTGATCCGATCGGCCTGCTCAAGGCCTTGTGGGCCGTTCTTGTCGGCACCCTGCAAGCCATGGCCGCGTTCCGCCGCATGGGCCCGGCCGTGGTCATCGGGTTCGGCGGCTACCCCAGCCTGCCCGGCCTCCTGGCCGCCCTGATCCAGGGCCGGCCGACGGTGATCCACGAGCAGAACGCCGTCTTCGGCCGGGTGAACCGCTTCTTCGCCTCCCGTGTCACTCAGGTCGCCTGCGCCTTCCCGACTCTGGAAAAGGCCTCTGCGAAGGTGAAGGCCCGCGCGCACGTGGTCGGCAACCCGGTCCGCCCGGACATCCGCGCCCTGTTCGAAGTCCCCTACGAGGCCCCCGGCGACACCGGCCCGCTACGCATCCTGATCACCGGCGGCAGCCAGGGCGCCCGCCTGCTCAGCGAGCTGACTCCCGAGGCCATCCTGCGGCTGCCCGAAGACCTGCGCCTGCGGCTGGAAGTCCAGCAGCAGACCCGCAAGGAGTCGATGGACATCGCCCGCGCCACCTATGCCAACGCCATGGTCAGGTCCGAGGTCGCCCCCTTCTTCCGCGACATGGCCGGCCGCCTGGCCGCCGCCCACCTGGTCATCGGCCGGGCCGGCGCCAGCACGGTGTGTGAGCTGGCCGTGGCCGGCAAGCCGTCGATCCTCATCCCCCTGAAGATCGCCGCCGACGACCACCAGCGCTTCAACGCCAAGCTGCTGGAGGACGCGGGAGCCGCCGCCGTCTGCCTGGAAGACGAACTGACCGTCGACAGCCTGGCCGGCGCCCTCAAGGCCCTGCTCAAGGACCCCGCCTGGCTGGCCCGCATGGCCACCGGCGCCCGCTCGGTCGCCAAGCCCGACGCGGCCGAGGAGCTGGCAACGCTGGTCGAGCGAACGGCCTTCGTCTGATGGACAGTCTGTCCGTCAATGAGGTGCTCAGTCGACGCTCTGTGCTTTGTGGTCAGCCGGTCACCGTCACAGGCATCTTGGACCTTTCCGAAGGCATTCGGCTTCTACACTACCCAAAGGCGGAGCGAGTTGGAGATCCTTCAACCAGCATCCTGCTCATTGAGCCCCGTGAAGGCCTATCTGCAGACTTTGCGGTTCTCAGCCGCCTGGAACAGAAGCGTGTTTGCGTGTCGGGATACCTCGATGGTGCAACCCACATTCACGACATAACCTGCGATTGGGTGGGTGTTCAGCGCCACATCCGCATCGGTGCTACAAGCCTTCGGCGGATTTGAATTAAATTCCCTCCTCCGGTTGCGGCTGACAGACGTCTTACGGTCCCAGCCGAGCCGGCTCAGTATCCACCGCCTTCAGCACATCGTTCACGAAGGCGCGCCGCGCATTGCTGTGGTCCAGGCCGACCGCCTGGGGCCAGGCGGACAGGATGACGATCACCAGCCGCCGCTTGGGATCGACCCGGATGCTTTGCCCGAAGATGCCGTTCGCCGAGAACACCCCGTCATCCTCGGTCCACCACTGAAACCCATAGCCGCGTCCGGGCGTGCCGGTCTCCGCGTGCTTGGCGGTGGCTTCGGCGAACCAGCCGTCCGGCACGATGGACCCACCACGCAGCAGGCCGCCGTCCTGCGCCATCAGGCCGATGCGGCCCCAGTCGCGCAGGGTAGCGGAGACGCAGCAACCGCCGATCTCGCGCCCGCCCTGGTCCAGCGCCCAGACCGCGTCCGCCTCCATCCCGGCGCGCGACCAGATCCGGTCGCTGAGCAGTTCCGCCAATGGGCGCTTCTCGGCGGCGGCGACCAAAGCGCCGACAAGGTTGGTCTCGCCGGTGGAGTAGTTCCAGCGCGTACCCGGCGGATGTGCGCGGGGCAGGCGGGCCATGTAGGTGACGACCGGATCCTGTCCCGCGACGATCGGCTCCTGCAGGAAGCGGGCGACGTCCGACTTCGGGTCGGCATAGTCCTCGTTCCAGGCGACCCCGGAGGTCATGGTCAGCAGCTGGCGGATGGTCACCCCGTCGTAACCGCCGCCCGAGAGGCCCGGCAGATAGCGGGTGACCGGGTCCTCCAGCGACTTGATAGCGCCGCTCTTGAGGGCTGTGCCGACCAGGGTCGAGGTCAGGCTCTTGGTCATGGAAAAGGAGACCCAGCGGGTATCCGGACCGATCCCCAGGCCGTAGCGCTCCAGTCGAACCTTGCCGTCCTGGATGACCAGCACGCCCGCGATCCGCTGGGCCGCCATATAGGCGCTCGGGTCGAGCGCCAGCGGCGCCCCCTTGGGCAGGTCACGGACGGCCGCGCCGCGGCGAGACACCGGGGCGTGCGGCATCACCGTCTCCATGGCCCGGAAGGCCCGCTCCCGACCAGCGGGCGCCCAGAACAGCACGCTGTTGGGCGCGGTCTCGGGCGTCGGTTGGGCGGCGGGCGCGCCGGTCGCGAGGGCGGCGGCGAGCAGGGGGATGATGAAGCGCTTCATGACGGCCAGCCTAGTCGGTCTCGCCGGTCGGAATCCACCGCCGGCCAGCCGCCACCGCGGCATCGACGCCCTCGACGTCGGGCGCCTCCAACGGCGACGCCCCATTACAGACCACCTTCGCCGCATCGTCCTCGAGACCGCCGGCCGGAATCGGCGCCATCGCACCTGGCTCCCCTGTCACTGGCCCCTCGACGCCATCGGCCCGGACGCTGGCGAACCCCAGGCCCCGCGCCGTCCGTGCCGCGCAGTCCAACTCGAACCACCGCCAGCCGCCGACATAGGCGACACCGCCGGCCGTGAATCCTTCCTCGGTCACCTGCAGCACCCTGAACCGCGCCACCGTCCCCTCGCGCGTCACGCTGTCCAGATCGGTGAACATGGCGAAGGCGCCCAGCTGGGTCGGGCGCAGGGTCGGCCCCTCGGCGGCGGCGGCCGTTCCGGCCAACAACAACGCGGCCAGCACCGCCCCATTCCCCAAGGTCGCCAAATCCTCTAATCCGCGTCGCATGATCGCCCGCCGCCGCCCCGTTCCGTTCGACCTTGGTCCCGTCCACTTCATCGGCATCGGCGGGATCGGCATGAGCGGCATTGCCGAGATCATGATCCGCATCGGCTACATCGTGCAGGGCTCCGACATGAAGCCCAGCGCCAACACCGAGCGCCTGGAACAACTCGGCGCGCGCATCTTCATCGGCCATGCGCCAGAGCATGTCGAGGGCGCCTCGGCCGTCGTCTATTCCACGGCCGTCAAGGCCGACAATCCCGAGATGGTCGCCGGCCGCGAACGACGCCTGCCGCTGGTCCGCCGGGCCGAAATGCTGGCCGAGCTGATGCGGCTGCAGTTCTCCGTCGGGGTGGCCGGCACCCACGGCAAGACCACGACGACCTCGATGGTCGCTGCCCTGCTCGACGCCGGCGGCCTCGACCCTACGGTCGTCAACGGCGGGATCATCAACGCCTACGGCACCAACGCCAAGGTCGGGGAGGGCGACTGGATCGTCGTCGAGGCGGACGAGAGCGACGGCACCTTCCTGAAGCTCAAGTCGACCTGCGCCATTGTCACGAACATCGACCCCGAGCACCTGGACCACTACGGCGATTTCGACACCGCCCGCCGCGCCTTCCGCGACTTCGTCGAGAACATCCCCTTCTACGGCTTCGCCGCCGTCTGCCTCGACCACCCCGAAGTCCAGGCCCTGGCCGCCAAGGTGGAGAACCGCCGGCTGGTCACCTACGGCGTCAATCCGCAGGCCGAGGTCCGCGCCCTCAACGTCACCATGGGGCCAGAAGGGGCGAAGTTCGACGTCCAGTTCACCCCTCCCGACGGCGAGCGCCGGGTGCTTGAAGGCCTGGCCCTGCCCATGGCCGGCGACCACAACGTCGCCAACGCCCTGGCCGCCATTGCCGTGGCCCGCGAGCTGGGCGTGGCCGACACGGACATCAAGAAGGGCCTGGCCGGCTTCGGCGGGGTCAAGCGCCGGTTCACCACCACCGGCGTGGTGGGCGGCGTGCGCATTGTCGATGACTATGGCCACCACCCGGTAGAGATCGCCTCGGTCCTCAAGGCCGCCCGTGCGGTCACCCCGGACGGCCGAGTTATCGCCGTGGTCCAGCCCCACCGCTACACCCGCCTGCGCGACCTGATGGACGAGTTCTCCGCCTGTTTCGACGACGCGGACACGGTGATCGTGGCCGATGTCTACACCGCCGGCGAGCAGCCCATCGAGGGCGTTGATCGCGACCACCTGATCGAGGGCATGAAACGCTTCGGCCACCGCCGCGCCCTGCCGTTGCACAGCTCCGCCGACCTGCCGGAACTGATCGCCGCCGAGACGCGGCCGGGTGATCTGGTGGTCTTTCTGGGGGCGGGCGACATCACCGCCTGGGCCTATGCGCTGCCGGGGCAGTTGGAGGCGCGGGGTTGACCCCCACCGCCTTCCTCCGCGACATCGAGGCCGAGTGCCGCCGCCGGCGCATTCCAACCAAGCATCTGCCGCAACTCAACAAGGGTCGCGGCTTCGAGCCCGGCTATTGGTTGGACGTCATCGAGACCCCAACCCTGCGGTTCGAGATGTTCCACTGGGATCGCGCCGGCCGCACCCCGGTGTTTGAGACCTATGACCCCGCCGAGGCGGAACGCCTGATCCTCTGGCACGCCGACACCGCCGCCCGTAAGGCCAAGACATGACCGATCTCCCGACCGTGCGCGGCAAACTGTTGCGTGACGAAGCCCTGGCCCCGTTCACCTGGTTCCGCGTCGGCGGCCCGGCCGAGGCGCTGTTCATCCCGGCCGACAGCGACGACCTCGCCCACTTCCTGCGTAACCTGCCCGCTGAGGCTACCGTGCTGCCGCTGGGCGTCGGGTCCAACGTGATCATCCGCGACGGCGGGGTGCCCGGGATCGTCATCCGCCTGGCCGGCAAGGCCTTTGCCGGCGTCTCTGTGGAGGGCGAGCTGATCACGGCCGGCGCCGGCGCGCTGGACGCGGCCGTCGCCCGCGCCGCCGCCAATGCCGGACTGGCCGGCCTGGAGTTCTACGCCGGGATTCCGGGGACCATCGGCGGCGCCCTGACCATGAACGCCGGCTGCTACGGCGCCGAGACCAAGGACGTTCTGGTCAGCGCCTGGGGCTACGACCGCAACGGCGAGAAGCGGACGTTCCAGCTCGCCGACTTCGGCTACACCTATCGCCACAGCCAGGCGCCGGAAGACATCATCTGGGTCGAGGCCACCTACCGCGGCCGCCCCGACGACGCCGAGGCGGTCAAGGGCCGGATGGCAGAGATCACCGCCCGCCGCGAAACCACCCAGCCGATCCGCGAGAAGACCGGCGGCTCAACCTTCAAGAACCCGGAAGGCCACTCCTCCTGGAAGCTGGTCGATGAAGCCGGCTGGCGAGGCAAGCTCCACGGCGGCGCCAAGTTCTCCGAGCTGCACAGCAATTTCATGATCAACACCGGCGAGGCGACTGCGGCCGACCTCGAGGGCCTGGGCGAGGCCGTGCGAACGGATGTGCTGGCCAAGACCGGTGTGCAGCTGGAGTGGGAAATCAAGCGGATCGGACGGCCCTGATCT
This sequence comes from Caulobacter sp. SLTY, assembly GCF_009905535.1. GTDB lineage: Bacteria > Pseudomonadota > Alphaproteobacteria > Caulobacterales > Caulobacteraceae > Caulobacter. Next base: position 71,698 of record NZ_JAAALA010000012.1, read on the forward strand.
ATCCGGCCGGGTGTGTGCACACACCCTTCACTTGACACTGTCGCCCCCGTATCGCACCCGGCCCCTATGCGCAGACAGCTCCTCGCCCTCGCGGCCGGTTTCGCCCTTCTCGCCAACAGCCTGCCGGCCGCCGCCCAGGGGCCGGCCCTTGCCCAGACCCCGCGCCAGCCGACCTACGAGACGGCCGCGGCCCTGCGTGACAAGGCCCTGCAGGACGACACCGCCTGGAAGCTGACCGAGTCCCTGACCACCGACATCGGCCACCGGCTGGTCGGCTCGCCGGGGATGGCCCGGGCAAAAGACTGGGCGGTGAAGACCTTCGAGGACCTGGGCTTCACCAACATCAAGGTCGAGGAGTTCCCCAAGCCCAGCTGGACGCGCGGCGCGGAGTCGGCCTCGATCGTCGCCCCCTATGAATGGTCGCTCGCCATGATCGGCCTGGGCGGCAGCGTACCCACCCCGGCCAAGGGCATCGAGGCGGAGATCGTCGTCTTCCCGGCCTACGCCGACCTGCTGGCCGCGCCGGAAGGCTCGCTGAAGGGCAAGATCGCCGTGGTCACCGCCCCGATGACCCGCACCCTGGATGGCGCCGGGTACAGCGCCGCCGGCATCGCTCGCCGCTCGGGCCCATCGGAAGCGGCCAAGCGCGGCGCGGTCGCCTATTTGGTCCGCTCCATCTCAACCTCGGACCTGCGCAGCCCCCACACCGGCGGCACCAGCTATGCCGAGGGAGTCCCCAAGATTCCGGCCGCCGCCATCGGGGTGCCGGACGCCGAGCTGATCGAGAAGCTGGCCGCCAAGGGTCCGGTGAAGATCAAGCTCAACATGGCCTCGACCGTGAACGAGAAGGCCGTGGCCTGGAATATTTCCGGCGACATCGTCGGCTCCTCCAGGCCGGAGGAGGTGATCATCATCGGGGGCCACCTCGACAGCTGGGACGTCGGCACCGGCGCCATCGACGACGCCTCTGGCATCGGGATCACCACCGCCGCGGCCAAGCTGATCGGCGACTTGCCGCGCCATCCGGCCCGCACGATCCGCGTGGTGATGTGGGGCAGCGAGGAGCGGGGCGGCTCGGGCGACGCCTTCGAGCGGATGCACCGCGACAACCTCGCCAACTTCGTGGTCGCCTCCGAAAGCGACCTCGGCGCCGACAGCATCTACGCCTTGATGCTGCCGAAGGGCTCAGTCCGCGCGCCGCAGTTCGCCGACCTGCCGGCGCTGATGGCCCCGCTGAAGATCATGGTCTCCCGCGACCCGGCCCTGTTCGGCGGCGCCGACACCTCCGAAATCCAGGCGGCCGGCGTGCCGGTGTTCAACCTGCGCCAGAGCGCCCTGCGCTACTTCGACTTGCACCATTCGCCGGACGACACCCTGGACAAGGTCGACCCGATCCAGCTGAAGCAGAACGTCGCCGCCTGGGTGGTCGTGCTCTGGGTGATCGCCGACAGCGACATCGACTTCCGGGCGCTGGCGAAATGAGCCGTCTCGCCGGTCACCATGTCGCCGTCCTGATGGGCGGTCTGTCCTCCGAGCGGCCGGTCAGCCTGGTCTCCGGGGCCGCCTGCGCCGATGCCCTCGAGCGGCTGGGCGCCACGGTCACCCGCATCGATGCGGGCCGCGACCTGGCCCAGGTCCTGGCCAGCCTGAAGCCCGACGTCTGCTTCAACGCCCTGCACGGCGAATGGGGCGAGGACGGCTGTGTCCAGGGTATCCTGGAGACCTTGGCCATCCCCTACACCCACTGCGGCGTCCTCGCCTCGGCCTTGGCCATGGACAAGGCCAAGGCGAAAGCCGTGCTGGCGGCGGCCGGCGTCACCGTACCCGGCGGCGGCCTGTTCAACCGCCATGATGTCGCCCGCGACCACGTCCTGCCGCCGCCCTATGTGGTCAAGCCCAACGCCGAGGGCAGCTCGGTCGGGGTCTTCATCGTCAAGGAAGGCGCTAACCGCCCGCCGCAGGAAGTCGTCGCCCCGACCTGGACCCATGGCGAAGATGTGATGGTCGAGCCGTTCATCGATGGACTGGAGCTGGCCGTGGCGGTGATGGACGGCGTCGCCCAGGCCGTGACCGAGATCGTGCCCACCGCTGGATTCTACGATTTCGAGGCCAAGTATGGGGAAGGCGGCAGCGAGCACATCATCCCCGCCCGCATGCCCAAGGCCGATTATGACGAGGCCCTGCGCCTCGCCGAGCTCGCGCACCGCGCTTTAGGTTGTCGCGGCGTTACCAGAAGCGATCTTCGTTATGACCCTGTTAAGCGTGATTTGGTTCTCTTGGAGGTCAACACACAGCCGGGCATGACGCCGACCTCCCTCGCTCCGGAGCAGGCGGCTCACCAGGGTGTGTCGTTCGATGACTTGGTGTTCTGGATCGTGGAGGACGCGTATGCCCGCGGCGGTGCGGGGGGGCGGGCGGAAAGCCGGTCCTCAGGGCAAAAGCCCTAGTCCGAAGTCCCGAGCCGCCACGCCCGTGAGGGGTGGGGCGGCCGTGAAGTTGCGCGCGGCGCGCGGCGTGGGTTTGCCCCCGAAAGTCGCCCTGGCCACGGCCGGCGCCGTGCTGGCCCTTGGGGTGCTCGTCGCCCTGGCCACCGGCAACCGCGCCCAGCACCTGGCCGACGCCACCACCCAGGCGCTGGCCGACCGAACGACCGGCTGGGGCTTCACGGTGAAGGAAATCCATGTCGCGGGCGCCACCCCGGCCGGCGAGGAAGCCATCCGCGCCGTCCTGGCTCCGGCCAAGGGCGAGGCCATCCTGGGGCTGGACCTGGCGACGGTTCAGGAGAGCGTCAACAACGTCGGCTGGGTGCAGGAAGCGCGGGTCGTTCGCCTGCTGCCCGACACCCTGATGATCGAGGTCAAGGAGCGCGGCGCGCTGGCCGTCTGGCAGAAGGGCGGGCGCCTGCGGGTCATCGACGGCGCCGGCCGGATCATCCCCGAGGCCGACCCGGCCGCCTTCCCCCAGCTGCCGCTGGTGGTGGGGCAGGGGGCGGAGACGGTCGCCGCCGACATCCTGAAATCCGTGGCCAGCCGGCCGCGCCTGAAATCCCGCGTCGAGGCGATCGTGCGGGTCGATGAGCGCCGCTGGGATATCCATTTGAAGGACGGCCTGATCATCCTGCTGCCGGCCGTCGATGAGGAAAGCGCCCTGATCGAACTCGATTTGCTCGACCGGCGCGACCGTATCCTGGAGTCGGGCCTGGAGCGGATCGACCTGCGCGAGCCTGGCGCCCCGGCCTTCCGCCGCCGGGAAGTGGCCTCGACCGCGCAATTCGGAGGTGGTGTCTGATGGGAGTTCGCGGTCCGTGCTGAAGTCGATGTCGCGTCCTGACACCAAGAGCCGCCAGGCCAGGGACACCCTCAAGGCGGCGCTGTCGCGCCAGCCGCTGATCGCGGCCGTGGATTTGGGCGCCTCCAAGGTCGCCTGCTTCGTCATGAAGCCCGACGGCGTCCGCAAGGCCGACCGCACCCTGACGGCCGCCGGCGTGGGTTATGTCCAGTCGCGGGGCGTCAAGGGCGCCGCGATCGCCAGCATGGACGACGCCGCCGAGGTCATCGCCCTGGCCGTCGAGCGGGCCGAGGGCGTCGCTCTGGCCGCCGTTCAGGGCGTCACCGTGGCCACCGCCGGGGGCCAGCTCGCCTCCTGCCGGGTCTCGGCCCGCGTCTCCCTGGGCGCCCGGCCGATCAGCGACGGCGATTGCTCCCGCGCCCTGGCCGCCGCCCTGGCCGAAATCCGCCTGCCGGGCCGCAAGCCGATCCACCTGCTGCCCATCGCCTGGTCGGTCGACGGCCAGAAGGGGGTGCGCGACCCGCGCGCCATGTTCGGCAAGAGCCTGGGCCTCGAGTTGCTCGTGGTCTCCATCGCCGAGAACACCTTCCAGACCCTCAGCCACTGCGTCGAGCGCGCCCACCTGGAGTTCGAAGGCGTGGTCGCCGCCCCCTTCGTCTCGGCCCTGGCCGCGCTCGAAGAGGACGAGATGGAGTTGGGCTGCATCTGCATCGACATGGGCGGCGGCTCGACCAGCGCCGCGGTGTTCGCCGGCGGCAGCCTGATCCATGTCGACAGCCTGCCGGTCGGCGGCGAGCATGTGACCCAGGACATCGCTCGCGGCCTGTCCACCAGCCGCGCCGGCGCCGAGCGTATCAAGACCCTGCACGGCTCCGCCATCGCCTCGGCCAACGAGGACCGCGAAATGATCGAGGCCCCGCCGCGCGGCGACGATCCCGGCGCCGGACCGGTCGTGGCGCCCCGCAGCCTGCTGAAGGGCATCATCGCGCCCCGCGTCGAGGAGACCCTGGAACTGCTCCGCGACCGGCTTAAGAACGCCGGGGTGATGATCGACCCCGGCGCCAGCGTCATCCTGACCGGCGGCGCCAGCCAGCTGGCCGGCGTGCGCGAGGTCGCTGTCCGGGTCTTCGACCGCCCCGTGCGCCTGGGCCGGCCCCGCCGGGTGCCGCACCTGGCCGACGCCGTCACCGGCCCGGCCTTCTGCGCCGCCGCCGGCATCCTCCACCGCGCCGCCTTCGGCCCTCGCGAGGCGGTTTCCGAGAAGCTGCTGGCCACCATCAAGACGCCTCGCGCCCCGGTCGATCCGAATGCCAATGGCTTCGTGAAGACCCTGATCTGGCTGCGCGACAACCTCTGAACCTGTCCGATCCTTAACTTGCCACCCCCGCGCCCCTCGCTCATCCGTTGAGCATTCGCGGGGGCGAATAAGGCAGAGGGTGGGATGGCTGGGGAGGCTTCCAGGCTAAGGCTGGATTCTGGTCTGCGTCCGGCGAACTACGCGCCGGTGTTCAAGCAATACGAGCGGCTGCACATCCCGGGCATACTCGTTCCCGCGGACGCCGCCGCCCTGGCCGGCGCCGTGGCCGGCTCGACGGCCTGGCGACGCAGCATCCGCCAGAGCGACGACGGCACGGACCTCGACATTCCCATCGACGAATACACGGCCCTCGATGCGGCCGAGCGCGACGCCCTCGAGCGCCGGGCGCACCAAACCGCTCGTGACGCCTTCCGCTACATGTTCGACACCGTCCGCATCGGCCAGGACCTGGACGCCGGCCGCCCTGTGGAGCCGGCCCTGGCCGCCTGGCAGGCCTTCGTCAACGACGCGCCCTTCCTCGATTTCCTGCGCACCCTGACCGGCGATGACCGCATCGTCTATTGCGACGCCATGGCCACACGCTACCTGCCCGGCCACTTCCTCACCGCCCATGATGACGCCGCGCCGGGCAAGCATCGCCTCTATGCCTACGTGCTCAACCTCACCGCCCGCTGGCGGGCCGATTGGGGCGGCATCCTGATGTTCCTCGATGAGGAGGACCATGTGGCCGAGGGCTACACCCCCTCGTTCAACGCCCTGAACATCTTCCGTGTCCCCCAGCGCCACGCCGTGTCGATGGTCGCCCCCTATGCGGGTGAGCCCCGGCTGTCCATCACCGGCTGGATTCGGTCGCAGGCGCCGAGCTAGACCGCGCGCGACAGCTGATGTTACATCCCAGTAATGTTTGAGCGGGGGCTCTGAGCTTGGACCAGACCGGGCCGGTGCGGCGCGAGGGCTTTCTCGGTTCCGAGGCGGTGTCGGCGCTCCTGAATGACCCAGGTGGGTTCGACCCGGCGTCGGTCCTCACACTGGCCGGCGAACATTATGGCCCGGTCCACGGCCACTCGACCCAGGCCCTGCTGCTCCGACCCGGCCAGGCTCTTGCCAGGCTGCTACCCAAGACTGCGCGTGGCGGCTTCCTGCTCGACCTCGGCCCGTCCGGGTGGCGCTCGGAGTGGGGCGGCCTGTTGCTGTTTCAGGGGGCGGAAGGGCGGGTGCAGGGCTACCGCCCCGTTCCCGGCGCCCTGACCCTGTTTCCGGCCTCTGCCGCACCGATGATCAGCCTTATCGCGCCCCAGGGACGGAATCGCGCCTCTATCCTTGGCTGGTGGAACTGAGTCGTTCGCCGGCGGACGGACTCACTTCCGACTCAACGATCCCCGAAAACGCAGCGTCATCCACAGTTGTGGATCGCTGCGGCCAGCCGTCGCGATTCGCGCAAGCCCTTATGTCGCAACAAAAATCCTCAGCTCACGGCTCGCCGAGACAACGACTCAGGTTAAGCGTCTTAACCGCCAATTAACGCAGTCAGATGTCTAGTTAACGGGTCGTAAGCCATGTTCGCGGGTGGGCGCGGAACTGGTCAGGGCGACGACTTCAACGGACGCGGGGTCCATATTATGAAGCTTTACGCTCCTCAAACCACCGAACTGAAGCCGCGCATCGTGGTCTTCGGGGTCGGCGGCGCCGGCGGCAATGCCGTCAACAACATGATCGAGGCCGGCCTCGAGGGCGTTGAGTTCGTGGTGGCGAACACGGACGCTCAACAGCTGGCCTTCAGCAAGACGCCGCTGCGCATCCAGCTCGGCGTGCAGGTGACGCAGGGCCTCGGCGCCGGCGCCCATCCCGAAGTCGGCATGAGCGCGGCCGAGGAAAGCACCGTCGAGATCGGCGAACACCTCGATGGCGCCCACATGGTCTTCATCACCGCCGGCATGGGCGGCGGCACCGGCACCGGCGCGGCCCCGATCATCGCCAAATGCGCCCGCGAGCGGGGCATTCTGACGGTCGGCGTGGTGACCAAGCCCTTCCACTTCGAAGGCCGCCATCGGATGCGCCTGGCCGACGCCGGCATTGCGGAGCTGCAGCGCTACGTCGACACTCTGATCGTCATCCCGAACCAGAACCTGTTCCGGATCGCCAACGAGAAGACCACCTTCGCCGAAGCCTTCGGCATGGCCGACCAGGTTCTGCACTCTGGCGTCCGCTCGATCACCGACCTGATGGTCCTGCCCGGCCTGATCAACCTCGACTTCGCTGACGTCCGCACGGTGATGACCGAGATGGGCAAGGCGATGATGGGCACTGGCGAAGCGACCGGCGAGGACCGCGCCTTGATGGCCGCCCAGAACGCCATCGCCAACCCGCTGCTCGATGAAGTCTCGCTGAAGGGCGCCAAGGCGGTGCTGGTCAATGTGACCGGCGGCCTGGACATGACCCTGCTGGAGGTCGACGAGGCCGCCAACGCCATCACCGAACAGGTGGACGCCGACGCCAACGTGATCTTCGGCGCCGCGTTCGACCCGTCGCTGGAAGGGACCATCCGCGTCTCGGTGGTCGCCACCGGCATGGACGGCGCCTCGATGGCCGCTATCGAACCGACCCGGGCCCGGAACACCGCCGCCAAGCCGCTGATCGCCGGCGACATGCGCATCGCTCCCGAACCGGCGCCCGTCGCCCGGCCGGAGCCGATCGTCGCGGCCATTCCCGAGCCGATCCGCGACCAGTCATGGACCATGGCCGCCGAGGCTCGCGACAGCGACCCGGTCCGTCCCGAGCCGGTGACCATCGCCGGCCCGGCGGAAATCGCGCCCGAGCCGGTCGCTGAGCCGAGGTCCGACTTCGGCCTGTTCGATGCCCAGCCCGCGCCGCGCCAGCCGGAAATCCGCACCGCCGCGACCCAGCGCACCCTGATCGTCGACCCCCTGGTCGATGAGAGCCCGATCGACGAAGGCCTCTACGTCAATCCGCACGACGAGCCTCAGGAAGAGCGCAAGAACGGCTGGATGAGCCTGTTCGGCGGTCGCCGCCAGAACACCGGCTACCAGAGCGCCCCGGCCCCGGCCCGCGCCGCCTTTGGCGGCGGCAGCGCCGCCCCGGCTCGCCAGCCGGTCGAGGATGTGGCCCAGGAAGAAGAGACCGACGACCTGGAAATCCCCTCGTTCCTGCGTCGTCTGGCCAACTAGGCTCCAGGCTCGCAACCAAATTGGAGAGGCCTCGGCAAACGCCGGGGCCTTTTCGCTTTTCAGAGGTCGACCAGCACCGCATTGATTGCCACCCGCGCGCCGTTCGCCAGCGCCGGGTGGCTGTCGCGGTAATAGGGCAGCTGCAGCAGCGCCACGGACAGCGCCCAGCCTCGCCCCCGCGCCCAGTCGGCGTCGTCCGCCTGCAAGGCGTCGCGAAACGCGGCCCGGCCTTCGGGCCCCAGCACGAACCAGGCGGGTTGCAGGTCGCAGGCCGGATCGCCCACGGCCAGGCAGCCGAAGTCCAGCACCGCCGCCAACCGACCGTCCCGCGTCAGCAGATTGCCGGCCTGAAGGTCGCCGTGGATCCAGACCGGCGCGCCCGTCCAGGCCGGGGCGTCCCGATCCCGAGCCCAGGCCGCCCGCGCCGCCTCGACATCGATCTCACCCTCTAGCTGGCCGAGCGCCGCCTGGGTCACCCGCTCGCGCCTCGCCAGGGGAACGCCACGCCAGCTGTTGTCCGGCCCCGGCGGCGGGGCATCATCGGTCGGTTGGCGTCTCAGCGCCGCGACGAAGGCGGCGAGGTTGCGGCCGAGGTCCACGCCGCCGGCAGAGGGCGGCGGCTCGCCCCCCAACCATAGACAGACGGACCAGGCCAGCGGGAAACCCTCGCCCGGCGCGCCGACCGCCAGCGGGATCGGCACGGGGCAGGGGAGGGCTGGTCCCAGGCGTTGCAGCCAGCGCGCCTCCTTGGCCACCTGCCCCGCCGCCCGCGCGTGCCTCGGCAACCGGACCGCCAGCGCCTCGCCCAGCCGAAACATCCGGTGGTCCGTTCCCGTCACCGCGGCCGGCCGCACCGTTAGATCCGCCCACTCGGGGAACTGGCCGCCGACGAGTCGCCGCACCATCTCTGCGTCGATGTCGATTTCGTCGGCGTGCAGTCTGTCGGCCATGCGCCAGTGTCGTCTATCAGGAGCGCCATGACGACTCCTCCGCCCGAACCCCGCCTAGGCGTGGGCGCCGCCATTGTCCGTGATGGCAGGCTTCTGCTGTTCCGCCGGCTGCGCGAGCCGGAGGCGGGAAAGTTCAGCATCCCCGGCGGCAAGATCGACCTCGGCGAGGCGACCGAGGCGGGCCTGCGCCGCGAGGTGCTGGAAGAGACCGGCCTGACCATCGGCGCCCTGAGCCTGCTCTGCGTCGTCGACCTCATCGATCCGGCGGGCGGGTTCCATTGGGTTTCGCCCACCTATCTCGCCGTCGAGGCGGAGGGGGAGGCGGTGCTGATGGAGCCGGAAAAGCACGCTGACCTGGGCTGGTATCCGTTGAATGCCCTGCCGACGCCGCTCAGCGCCGCCGCTGAGGCCGTCCGGAACGCCCTGAAAACGCCTGTTACGGGGTCTTCGCCCGCCGAGTGAAACCCTAACGAATTCAGATGCTTCCGAAGGTAACAATCCGAAACACCTCTTGCTTTGCTGCATTGCGAAGAGACGCCTACAAGGACGACGGGGCGTGATGCGGCCGGTTCGGTCGCGAGCAACAGTTCAAAGGTCGGTCTTGTCCGTTTCGGCATACCATCAGCACACCGTCGGCGGCCCGGCCATCTTCGCCGGCATCGGCCTGCACACGGGCGAACACGTCCGCGTCGCGGTGCGCCCCGCGGCCATCGACGCCGGTATCGTCTTCATCCGCACCGATGTGCGTGACCGCGACAACGCCGTGCGCGTCTCGCCGGAATCCGTGGTCAAGACCCAGCTGGGCACGGTGATCGGCAACGCCGCCGATGTGACCGTCTCCACCATCGAGCACCTCATGGCTGCCCTGGCCGCCCTCAGCATCGACAACGCCATCGTCGAACTGGACGGCCCGGAACTGCCGATCCTGGACGGCTCCTCGCAGCCCTTCATCGAGATCCTCGACCGGGTCGGCCGCCGTCGCCAGGAAGCCGCCCGCCGCTACATCGAGATGCTCGACGCCGTCGAGGTGGTCGAGGGCGAGAAGCGCGCCAGCCTGTCGCCGGCCGATCAGTTCGAAGTCGCCTTCGAGATCGCCTTCGACGCCGCCCCGATCGGCCGCCAGCGCGTCGATCTGGTCGTCGATGAGCAATCCTTCCGCGAAGACCTGGCTGACTGCCGCACCTTCGGCTTCGCCCGCGATGTCGAGGCCCTGCGCGCCGTCGGCCTGGCCCGCGGCGGTTCGACCGACAACGCCGTGGTCCTCGACGGCGACCGCATCCTCAACCCGGAAGGCCTGCGCCGCCCGGACGAGTTCGTGCGCCACAAGGCGCTGGACGCGGTCGGCGACCTCTACGTCCTGGGCATGCCGATCATCGGCCGCTTCGACGGCCTCTACGCCGGCCACGGCCTGAACAACCTGGTCGTCCGCGAACTGATGGCCAACCCGCAAGCCTGGCGCGTCCGCACCTGGGCCCCGGAACTGGCGCAAGCGGTCTAGGGACAGCTAGTCGAAGACGTCTGCCTTTGAATCGCGCTTCCGGCCGAAGAAATCCTTTCGGCCGCCCCGCTTGGCGCTGCTGCGCCCCGCGACCTTGTTGATGAGATAGGTCACCAGTCCGACGCCTAGCGCCAGGATGAAGGTGACCGTGAACGATCCTATGGCCCGCTCCATTCCCTGCCCGGTGATAAGGGACAGGAGAAGCGTCAATACCGACACGCAGAGGGCTGCGGCCGCCACCTCCCACCATTCTCCGGCGGTCGCCCCGGAGAAGATCATCAGGAAGACCACCAAGCCCAACAGCAGCATGTCATCCCCGTAGGTTGCGGCTAAAATGAACCTCACACTAATCGGTACGCGCCGTCGCGCGCGACGCATTCGTTTCGACAGGGGCTCATTCGCCACAATCGCCACATTTGCGCCCGCCCTTGCGTGGTGTAGATACCTCTTCCACGGCGCGGGGGCGCCCGCGTTGCGACGATTGAAGTGAGGGTACGTGCTGTCTTCCTGGAGCCGTAAGGCCGTCTTTGCCGCCGCCATCGCGGCGGCCCTGGTCGCGACCGGCTGCGCCCGCGAGAAACCCAAGCCGCGCCTGGCCTATATCGAGCGTCCGGTCGAGCTGCTCTACGCCACCGGCGCCAACCGGCTGGACGCCCGGCGCTGGACCGAGGCCATCGCCTACTTTGAGGAAGTGGAGCGCCAGCACCCCTATTCGGAATGGTCCCGCCGGGCGATTCTGATGACCGCCTACGCCAACTACCAGGCCAACAACTACGCCGAGGCGATCGAGAACGCCGACCGGTTCATCAACCTGTACCCGGGCAATCCCTCGACACCCTACGCCTACTATCTCAAGGCCATCTGCTACTTCGAACAGATCGTCGATGTCGGCCGCGATCAGGCCGCCACCGAACAGGCGCTGGTCGCCCTGCGGGACGTGCAGGGGCGCTATCCCGAGAGCGAATACGCCATCGACGCCCAGTACAAGATCGACATGGTCTTGGACCAACTGGCGGGCAAGGAGATGGCTGTCGGCCGCTACTACCTGCGCGAAGGCCAGACCATCGCGGCGATCAACCGTTTCCGCACCGTGGTCGACAAGTACCAGACCACCAGCCATGCGCCGGAAGCCCTCTACCGCCTGGTCGAGGCCTATCTGACCGTCGGCCTGCTGGGCGAGGCTGAGCGCACCGGCGCCATGTTGGGCTACAACTTCCCGGACGACGTCTGGTACCGCGACGCCTACCGCCTGCTGAACGACAGGGGCCTGCAGCCCGCCGTCGCCCCGCTGACCCCTGGCGCCAAGCGCAGCTTCCTGCAGCGCGTCACCGGCACGGGCAAGAGGGGTTCCGCCCTGCCGCCGCCGGCCGAGACCAACGCCCCGGCCCCTTCGCCGAGCGCCCCCGGCGCCCCGGTTCAGACGCCGGAGCCGCAGCCGCCGGTGACCCCCCCGGGCACCGAACCGCCGCCGCCGACCGCCGACCCTATCGCGGAAACCCCGACCCCGCCGACGCAATAGGATCCCAATCTGCCGCTTATCCCCGCGACCCGAATGGCGGGATGAGCTGGATTGTCGGGAAGAATTGTTCTCCTCTTGTTCTCGTGATACAGAGAGTCTCGGCTTCGTCCGAACGAGGCTTTGAACACACCTGATTCGAGACGATCCTGACCCCATGCTGATCGGCCTCACTATTCGCGACGTCGTGCTGATCGAACAGCTCGACCTCAGCTTCGGCCCCGGCCTGACCGCGCTCACCGGCGAGACGGGCGCGGGCAAGTCGATCATCCTCGACGCCCTGGGTCTTGCCACCGGCGCCCGCGCCGACGCCGGGCTGGTCCGACGGGGCGCCTCCCAGGCGGCGGCCACGGCGATGTTCGCCCTTCCGGCCGACCATGCGGTCTGGGCCCTGCTCGACGAGAAGGGCCTCGACTATTCCCCGCACGAGGACCTGGTCCTGCGCCGCCAGCTCAGCGCCGACGGCCGCTCGCGCGCCTTCGTTAACGACCAGGCGACCAGCGTGGCGACCCTGAAGGAAATCGGCGGCCGGCTGCTGGAGGTCCACGGCCAGCATGAAACTGTCGGCCTGCTCGATCCCCGCACTCACGGCCGGCTGCTGGACGCCTATGGCCAGGTTTCGTCGGAGGCCACCGCCGCGGCCTGGAGCGCCTGGCGAGCTGCCCGCGAAACCCTGCAGGGCCTGCGCGACAAGGCCGCCCGCGCCGCCGCCGAGATCGAGGAGATCACCCTTCGCCTGGCCGAACTCGACCAGCTGAGCCCGCGCCTGGGCGAAGATGCCGAGCTGGCCGAGGAGCGCGCCCTGCTGGGCGCCGCCGAGAAGGCCCTGGCCGACATTTCGGCTGCCCGCGAGGCGGTCGAGGGCGGCCAGATCGGCAGCCGTCTGGCAAGCGCCTTCCGCGCCCTGGAGCGGGCTCGCGAGCGCGCCGTGCAGGCCGGCGCCGGGGAGGGCAGCGCCGCCCTGACCCGCCTCGCCGCCGCCCAGGAGATCATCGACCGCGCCGTCAACGAGGCCGAGGAGGCCGCCTCCGCCATCGACGCCGCCGCCGACAGTTTCGAGCTGGATCCCCAGCGGCTTGAACAGGCCGAGGAGCGGCTGTTCGCCTTGCGCGCCATGGCCCGCAAGCTGTCCTGCACGGTGGAGGACCTGCCCGACCGGCGCGTCCGCTACGCCCAGGAGCTGGCCGCCTTCGAGAACACCGAGGAGGCGCTCAAGGCGGCGGAAGTGGCCGAGGACTGGGCGCGCGAGACCTACTTCGCGGCCGCTCGGCGCCTGTCGGCCGAACGCCGCGCCGCCGGCGACCGCCTGGCCGCCGGGGTGATGGCCGAGCTCGCACCCCTGAAGCTGGAGAAGGCCCGCTTCCAGGTGGCGGTCGAGGACCTGCCCGTCGAGCGCGCCGGGCCGCTTGGCCTCGACCGCATCGCCTTCGAGATCAGCACCAACCCCGGCGCCCCCTTCGGCCCGCTGGAGGCCATCGCCTCGGGCGGCGAACTGGCCCGCTTCGCCCTGGCGCTGAAGGCGGCCCTGGCCGGCCGCGACGAGGGCGCCCAGCCGTTGATGATCTTCGACGAGGTGGACCAGGGGGTCGGCGGCGCCGTGGCCGACGCGGTCGGCCTGCGCCTCAGGCGCCTGGCCACCGGCGCCCAGGTCCTGGTCGTCACCCACAGCCCGCAGGTGGCCGCGCGCGGCGACGCCCATTGGCGCATCGCCAAGGCCGGCGACAGCGAAAAGACCCGCACCTCGGTCGAGACCCTGTCTCCGGACGCTCGGGAGGAAGAGATCGCCCGCATGCTGTCGGGTGCGGCGGTGACGCCGGAGGCGCGCGCGGCTGCGCGGGCGCTGATCGACGCTTGACCCTCGCCGGGTTCAATCAGGCTCGCTAGAACGGTCGCATGATCGACGTCGCCGACCTCACCGAAGCGCAAGCCGCCGAAGAGCTGACCAAGCTCGCCGACCAGATCACTCACCACGACCTGGCCTATCACCAGAACGACGCGCCGGAGATCAGTGACGCGGACTACGACGCCCTCAAGCGCCGCAACCTGGCCATCGAGGAGCGATTCCCGCACCTGATCCGCGAAAACTCCCCGTCGATGCGGGTCGGCGCGCCGCGCGCCGAACAGTTCTCGGCCGTCGAGCATGGCGTGCCGATGCTGAGCCTCGACAACGCCTTCTCTGACGAGGATGCGCTGGAGTTCGACGCCAGGATCCGCCGTTTCCTCCGCCTTGACGAAACCCCCATCGCCTATACCGCCGAGCCGAAGATCGACGGCCTTTCGGCATCCCTGCGCTACGAGAAGGGAATTCTGGTCCAGGGCGCCACGCGCGGCGACGGTCGGGTAGGGGAGGACGTCACCGCCAACCTGCGCACCCTCAAGGACATCCCCCACCGCCTGTCGGGCTCCGGCTGGCCCGACGTGATCGAGGTGCGCGGCGAGGTCTATCTGGGCCATGCCGAGTTCGCCGCCCTGAACGCCGCGGCCATGGAAGCCGGCGATCGCACCTACGCCAACCCGCGAAACGCCGCCGCCGGTTCCCTGCGCCAGATCGACAGCACGATCACCGCCAAGCGCCCTCTGCGCTTCTTCGCCTATGCCTGGGGCCTGGTCAGCGAAAAGTTCGCCGAGACCCAGTGGGAGGCGCTCGCCAAGCTGAAGGCCTGGGGCTTCCAGACCACCCCGCAGTCGACCTGCGTCCAGGGCGCCGACGGCCTGCTCGCCGCCTACGCTGTCCTGGAGCGCGAGCGGCCGAACCTCGGCTATGACATCGACGGCGTGGTCTACAAGGTCGACCGCCTCGATTGGCAGCAACGCCTGGGCTTCGTCTCCCGCGCGCCCCGCTGGGGCATCGCCCGCAAGTTCCCGGCGGAACAGGCCCGCACGGTCCTTGAGGCCATCGACCTCCAGGTCGGCCGCACCGGCGCCGTCACCCCCGTGGCCCGCCTCAAGCCGGTGACGGTCGGCGGCGTGACCGTCACCAACGCAACCCTGCACAACGCCGACGAGATTGCCCGCAAGGACCTGCACATCGGCGACACGGTCGTCGTCCAGCGGGCGGGCGACGTCATCCCCCAGGTGGTCGAAGCGATCCCCGAGCTTCGCCCCGCCGGCGCGGCGCCTTACGAGTTTCCCACCCACTGCCCCTGTCCGCTCCAGACACCCCTGGCCCGCGAGACCACGGCCGGCGGAGCCGAGACGGTGGTGCGCCGCTGCACCGGCGAACTGGCCTGCCCGTTCCAGCGGATCGAACACCTCAAGCATTTCGTCTCCCGCCGCGCCTTCGACATCGAGGGCCTCGGCGAGAAGCAGCTGCAGGGCTTCTACGACGAGGGCCTGATCCGCGAGCCCGCCGACATCTTCACCCTCGCCGAACGCGACAAAGTCTCCCTCAAGAAGCTCAAGGATCGCGAGCGGGCCGGGGAGACGAGCGTCGCCAACCTGTTCGCCGCCATCGAGACTCGGCGGACCATCCCTCTCGACCGCTTTATCTACGGCCTGGGCATCCGCCACATCGGCGAGCAGACGGCCCTGGTCATGGCCCGTGGCTACGGGACGGCGGCCGAGTTCCTGGCCGCCATGGACAAGGTCGCGGCCGGCGACGAGGAGGCGGTGGCCGAGCTCGACGCCATGGATCAGATCGGCGACGCGGTCATCCAGGCCGCCGCCGCCTTCTTCGCCGAGGACCACAACCGCGGCATGGTCCAGCGCCTGTCTGACCAGCTCACCGTCCTCGACGCCGAGAAGCCCAAGACCGACACCGCCGTGGCCGGCAAGACGGTGGTGTTTACCGGCGCCCTGGAACGCATGACCCGCGATGAAGCCAAGGCCCAGGCCGAGGGCCTGGGCGCCAAGGTGGCCTCCTCGGTTTCCAAGAAGACCGACCTGGTGGTCGCCGGCCCGGGCGCGGGCTCGAAGCTGAAGACGGCGACCGAACTCGGCATCCAGGTGATGACCGAGGACGAGTGGCTGGCCATGGTGGCGGGCTAACCCGGCTGTGCCTTCGGCTTGCGATCCGCCAGAGCCGCGATGCCGACCACGGCGAGGAAGGTGATCAGGGCCGTGCGGCCATAGGCGAAGCTGGAGCCGTCCGGCACGGTCAGGCCGGCGACGATCTGCAACGCCACCAGGAAGGCGATGAACAGCAGGGCCGGCCAGGGCGAGCGCTGCCAGGCGCCGCGGCTCCACAGCCAAGCGCCGCCGGCCAGGGCGATCAGCCCCATCTCCAGGGTCTTCTCGGCGTCGGGATAGTCCCACCAACCCAGCCCCACCTTCGGACCGCCGATCCACAATTCGAGGTCAGGCCTGTGCACCAGCCAGTCGAGCACCCAGTGGGAGAAGACCACCAGGGCCACGGCAATCGCCGCGCCCCAGTTCAGCTTGAGCAGGAAACGGCAAGCCAGAAGCGCCGCCAGCGACCAGACCACCACCGCAGGCAGGCTGTGGGTCCAGGGCATGTGATAGAGGTCCAGGGGGCTGCCCGGCAGGTCCGGGTCGAACCGCACCTTCTCGACCCCGGCCATCACCAGCCCGGCCCAGCCGATGTCAATCAACTGAGCGCCGGCGACCAAGGTCCACAGCGGCGCCTTGGGCTCGATGGCCTTGGCGGCAAGGGCGGCGGCATAGTGACCGACGAACATGATGGCGTCCTCCCCCGAGGTTGCCCGGGAGAGTGACTCGCGCTCAGCCCGTGAGCAAGCCGCTCACTGCTGCTGTTGCTGCTGCTGTTCCTCACGGAAGGCGTCGACGCCCCGTCGGCGGCCGCCCCGGAAGGTGGGTCTTGGCAGGTTGAAGAACTCCGGCTCCGCCAGGGCCGACTTGGCCTTCGACACCGCCACATCGACGGCCAGCTGGCTGTCGCTGTCGCCCTTGTAGACCCCGCGCGAGGGCGGCACGTCGCTGTAGTCGCGGCCCATGGCCACGGCCACATGGCGCTCGCCCGTCAGAATGTTGTTGGTCGGATCGAACCCGACCCAGCGGTGGCTGGGCAGGAAGACTTCCACCCAGGCGTGGGTGGCGTCGGGGTCCGAACGGTCGCCCTTCTTGCGATCGGTGAACAGATAGCCGGAGACATAGCGGGCCGGCAGCCCCCAGTCGCGGCAGATGGCAATCATGATGTGGGCGAAATCCTGGCAGACCCCGGCGCCGCTCTCCAGCGCATGATCGATCGGGCTATCGGCGCGGGTCACGCCCGGCTCGTAGTCGAAGGCCGAGTAGATGGTCTCGTTGAGCTGGCGCAGGCCGGTCAGCGGGTCCCGCAGGCGCGGCCGGTCCAGCCCCTTGGCGGCCATGAACTGCGTCAGGGCGTCGGTCTTCACCGCGAACCCATGCGGCTGGAGGAAGTCGAAGCATTCGGCCTGGGTGAAGCTGCTGTTCAGCCGGTCCCATTCGCCGAGGTCCAGGCCGGCCGGCAGCTCCGGCGGCTCCTGTGTCTCCACCGTGGCGCGGGCGACGATGGTCAGTTCGTCATGCGGCTGGGGCACGTCGAAATGGTGCACGGCGTTGCCGAACGGGTCGATGTAGCTGAACAGCTGGGCGCGGGGCTCCAGGTCCAGGTCGAAGCTGATCAGCCTCTGGCGGACCGACTTCTGCGGCTGCATCCGCAGCTCCATGACGCTTTCGCGCACGGGGTGCTCATAGTGGTACCGGGTGACGTGACGGATATCGAGCAGCATCAGGCCGGCAACCTCATCTCGAGGGGATAGGCGACGAAGGTCTGGTAGAGGGCCTCGTGGATGCGGCTGCAATCGGCCACCACGCTGGCCAGCAGGGTCGCCGCCCCGTTAGCCTCCAGCTCCTCAAGGTCGGTGAACTCGAGCCGGGACCGAAGGCGTCCGGCCAGGCGCTCGGGCCGCCCCCGCCCGCCGAAGGCGGCATGGCTGGCGATATCGGCCATGCTTTCCTCGATCCGCGCGGTGGCGAAGCGGATCGAGCGGGGGAAGTCCTCGTCGAACAGCAAAAAGTCGAGGATGTGCTTGGGCTCGATCTCGGCGGTGTAGGTGCGCAGATAGGGTTCCAGTGCGCAGCCCATCCGCAGCACGTTCATCAGGGTGACGTGGTCGCCGGTCGGCACCGCCCCATCCCCGAACGCCGCCCGCAGCAGCCTGGCGATCAACTGGGCCCGCTCGATATGGACGCCCAGCATCAGGAACCGCCAGCCTTCGCCGTGGCTCATGGTGGCGTCCGCGGCGCCCTTGAACAGGTGCAGGTCGGCGATCACGTCGTGCAGGAAGCTGGTGTGCTCGCGCTCGAAGATGCGTTCGGCGCCCTTCTCGTTGACCCGCAGGTACAGCAGGTTCAGCCGCTCCCACATCTCGGTGGTGATCTGGTCACGCACCTGCCGGGCGTTCTCCCGGGCGCGGGCCAGCGACATGCGGACCGAGTTCGCATCGTCATTGCCCAGGGTCAGTTCCTTGGCGGTCTCGAACAGGTTGCTGTCGGCGGCCGTGAGGTCGTCGCCCAGGGCCGAGAGGGCGATGCGCGCGGTTTCATTCGCGGCCATGGAACGGTCGAGGGTGGCGTTGAGGGTGACATCCGCCAGGCGGCAGACGTGCTCGGCCCGCTCCACATAGCGGCCCACCCAGTAGAGGCTGTCGGCGACGCGGGCGAGCATCATGGCGCGATGTCTCCCTTGGCCTGGACATTGGGGCCCAGCACCCAGGTGTCCTTGGACCCGCCCCCCTGGCTGGAATTGACCACCAGGCTGCCCTTGCGCAGGGCCACCCGCGTCAGGGCGCCGGGGGTGACCACGATCTTCTCGCCCGACAGGATAAAGGGGCGCAGGTCCACATGCCGATTATCCACCCGCCCGTCGATCAGGCAGGGCGCGGTCGACAGCTGGATGGTTGGCTGGGCGATGTAGTTGTCCGGATCGGCCTTCAGGGCGGCGGCGAACTCGTCGCGCTCCGCCTGGCTGGCGTGCGGCCCGACGAGCATGCCGTAGCCGCCTGAGGCGCCCACCGCCTTGACCACCAGCTTGTCGAGATTGGCCAGCACATGGCTCAGCTGCGCCGGCTCACGGCAGAGGAAGGTCTCGATGTTGGGCAGGATGGCGTCCTCGCCGAGGTAGTAGCGGATGATCTCGGGCACATAGGCATAGACCGCCTTGTCGTCCGCCACGCCGGTGCCCGGCGCGTTGCAGATCATCACATTGCCGGCCCGGTAGGCGTTGAACAGGCCGCCGACGCCAAGGCTGGAGTCCCGACGGAAGGTGAGGGGGTCGATGTAATCATCGTCCACCCGGCGATAGATCACGTCCACCCGCTGCAGGCCGGTGGTGGTGCGCATGTAGACCATGTTCTCGTGGATCACGAGGTCGCGGCCCTCGACCAGCGGCACGCCCATCAGCCGGGCCAGGTAGGCATGTTCGTAATAGGCGCTGTTGTAGACCCCGGGGGTCAGCACCACGACCTGTGGATCGGCCTTCCACTCCTGGGCCATGCTCTTCAGCGTGGCCAGCAGCAGGTCGGGATACCGCTCCACCGGCCGCACGCTGGCAGCCCGGAAGGCGCCGGGGAAGGTGCGCCGCGCCGCATCGCGGTTGGCCAGCATGTAGGAGACGCCGCTGGGAACCCGCAGGTTGTCCTCCAGCACATAGAAGTCGCCGTCCTGCCCCCGGATCAGGTCGCTGCCGCAGACGTTCGCATAGGCCTTGTGCGGCACATACAGGTGCTGCATCTCGCGCCGGTAGGACGGGGCGCCCAGCACCAGTTCCCTCGGCAGGATTCCGTCCATCAGGATCTGCTGCTCGCCATAGATGTCGGCCAGGAACATGTTCAGCGCCCGCAGCCGCTGGGTCAGCCCGGCCTCGATCCGATCCCACTCCGCCGACGGAATGATGCGCGGGATCAGGTCGGTCGGAATGATCCGCTCGGTCGCCGCCTCCGCGCCATAGACGGTGAAGGTGATCCCCTGCAGCAGGAAGGATCGCTCCAGCGTGGTCTGCCGCGCGCTCAGGTCCTCGCCCGACAGGCTGGTCAGCCGCTCGTGCATCACCCCGTAATGGTCGCGCACGCCCCCGTCGTGGCCATACATCTCATCAAAGGCGGCCCCCGGCGTATAGAAGGGCTGGGCCATGGGCAGGCTATGGTTCGGGTCGGTTGTCCGTGTGTCCGTCACTTGAACTTCAGTTCCCCAAACCGGCCGCCCACGGCGCGTCCTTCAACGTTTTTCTAGCCGGTTGGTCGCCAAGCCGCGCGTGGATCGAACGAGTCGGCGACCGCGAACAACGGCTGCTCGACATTTGTGCAGGTTTCTCGGGCCGGGGGGAAGCGGCGCCGATGGGCCAACCCCACAGCCCGGACCGGCGCCGAGAAAAATGGCCGCTCCAGTTTTCAGCCGTTTGCGTTGCCGGTCGCCGGTAACCATGGGACGGCGAACAGTGGCTACTCATTTCGCGTGGCCCCATTCTGGTGAGCCGTCATGCCAATGCCCTTTCTTTCGTCCCCCTCCGACGTGGACGGCACAAACGGCTACGTGCTCCTCGGCACGGGAGGCGGCGACAACGTCGAAGCGGTGGCCATCATCGGCGACGTCAATGGGGACGGCATCGCCGACTTCCTGGTCGGCGCCACCGGGGTGGGGGTCAACCAGCCCTACGCCGGCGCCGCCTATTTGGTCTACGGGACCCGCGACGGGCATGCGCGGTTCACCGATCTGGCCGACCTGACGGCGCAGCAGGGCTTCAGGATCGACGGTATCGGCCAGGACGATCGCCTGGGCGGACGGGTCGCCGCGGCGGGCGACCTCAACGGCGACGGCCTGGCTGACTTCATCGTCACGGCCAGCCAGCATCAACTGGGCGGCGGTGACTACGTCGGCTATGTCGTCTTCGGCCGCAGCGACTTCGGCGCGACCCTCGACGTCTCGACCCTGGACGGCTCGAACGGCTTCACGGTCCGCCCGGCGAGCCAGGTCTACGACGCCGACGTGCGGTTCGCCTCGGCCGGCGACGTCAACGGGGACGGCATCGATGACCTGCTGATCGGCGAGCCCCAAAACGACACGGGGGGCTATGGCGCCGGCGCCCTGCATGTGGTGTTCGGCACGGACCAGGGGTTTGACGCCGACCTCGACCTCAGCGCGCTGGACGGATCGAACGGCTTCACGATCTACGGGTCGGAGTATCAGGGCCTCGGCTACAACGTCTCGTCGGCCGGGGACATCAATGGCGACGGCTTCGCCGACATCGTGGTCAGCGTCGACGTCTACGGCGGCGCCTTCGACGGCGGCTACGGCGGCTATGCCCCGACCACGATGGACAAGGCCTATGTCATTTTCGGCAGCGACACCGGTTTCGCCGCCGAGGTTTCGCTGGCCGACCTGGACGGGACCAACGGCTTCGTCCTCACCAGCAGCAACCAGGACAACGCCTTCGGCGGCGAGGTCGGCTCGGCCGGTGACTTCAACGGCGACGGTTTCGACGACCTGATCATCTCCGACATCAGCGACGACGAGGACGCCGAGGACAGCGGTGCGGTCTATCTGGTGTTCGGTCGGGCCGGCGGCTTCGCGGCCAGCCTGGACGTCTCCGAAATCCAGGGCCAGGTGGGCTTCCGGATCGGCGGGGTCGGCGAGCGCAGCAAGGTCGGCCAGCTGCTGGCCGCGGGCGACCTCAACGGCGACGGGCTGGACGACCTCATCGCCACCATGCCCTCGCCTGACTCCGAGAACGTCTACACTGGCGGCGTCTATGTGGTGTTCGGCTCGAAGCTGCCGCTAGGCGACGACCTGCGCTACGCCGACCTTTCGGCCGGCGACGGCTTCCTGATCGCCGGGGTCACCAACAAGATATTCGGGCTGTCCGTGTCATCGGGCGGCGACGTGAACGGAGATGGGGTCGAGGACATGATCCTTGGGGCCCAGTACGGCGCCGACTTCGCCGGCGCCGCCTTCGTCATCTTCGGCCAGCGCGATGACGCCGAGACCCAGTCCGGCGCCGGCGGCGCCGACAGCCTCGAGGGCGGCGGGGGCGACGACAGCCTCTCGGGCCTTGGCGGCAAGGATGTGCTGTACGGCCTGATCGGCTCCGACCTCCTGGATGGCGGTGATGGAGCCGATGCTCTGTATGGCGGGTCGGGGGCGGACGACTTGATCGGCGGGCTGGGCGGCGACCTTCTGGACGGCGGAACCGGGGCGGATTCCATGGCCGGCGGGACGGGTGACGACACCTACATCGTCGACGACGCCCTTGACGTGACGACAGAACTGGGCGGCGAAGGTTCCGACCGGGTGCGGGCCAGCGTGACCATCACGCTGGGAGCGGAAATCGAGAACCTGACCCTGCAAGGCGCCGGCGACATCGGCGGGACCGGCAATGGACTGAACAATGTCCTCGACGGCAACAGCGGCGCCAACAGCTTGAACGGCGGGGGCGGCAACGACCTGATCAAGGGCGGTGCGGGTGACGATGTCCTCAACGGCGGGACCGGCATTGACCAGCTTCTGGGCGGTATCGGCGCGGACGACCTCGACGGCGCGGACGACAATGACCGGCTGGAGGGCGGGGACGGCAACGACACCATCCTGGGCGGCGCCGGCGTGGACATCCTCGACGGCGGGGCGGACAACGATACGCTCACGGGCGGACTTGGCGCTGACCAGCTGCTCGGCGGCGCCGGAACGGACACCCTGAACGGGGGGGACGGAAACGACACTCTGAATGGGGGCCTGGGCGCCGACGCCATGACCGGCGGAGTCGGGGACGACGTCTTTCTTGTCGACGACGCCGGGGACACCACCGTGGAATTGGCCGCCCAGGGTGTCGATCAGGTCCGCGCAAGCATCAGCGTAACCCTGGGCGACAACATCGAGACCCTGATCCTCGAGGGCGCGGGCAACCTCAACGGGACCGGCAACGGCCTGGCCAACACGCTCAACGGCAACAGCGGCGCCAATGTCCTCGACGGCTTGGGAGGCAGTGATCTCCTTAAGGGCGGGGACGGGATCGACACCCTGATCGGCGGGACGGGCAATGATATCCTGGTGGGCGGCGCCGGCGCCGACAGCTTTGCGGTCCGCCAGGAGTCCGTCTACTTCAGCCGGGTCCCGGGCGGCCGGGTGCTCGAGATCGATACGATCAGCGACTTCTCCACGGCGCAGGGCGATTTCATCGATTTCTCGGCCATCGACGCGATCGCCTCGACCGGCGGAGACGACGCCTTCCTCCTGGTCGGGGCCTTCAACGGCAATGCCGGCCAGATGACCTTGAGCTTCGCCAGCGGAACCACCACCCTCCGGCTCGACACCGACGGGGACGGACTCGCCGATTACCTGATGAAGATCAACGGCGACGTCAGGGCCGACAGCGGCGGCTGGGTGCTTTAGGTCGCCTTAGTCGGCGCGGCCGGGTCGCTGCCCGGCACCGGGTTCAGCGCATCTTCCTCGGCTCCGCGGACCAGATCCTCGGCCGCGTCGTTGTGGGTGGCGCCGCCCGCGTCCTCCTCGGCCTTGGCCGCCTTTCGGGACGGTGGCTTGAGGCGCAGGGCATCCCGCGCCGCGTCGCCCTCCTGGCCAAACAGACCCCGCACGCGCACTTCCTGCTGCGGCAGGGGGATCTCGAACCCACCCTTGCGCAACGCGTCCTCGATCGCCCAGGTGTAGGCGGCGTGGGCCGCGTTGGGCCGCTTCACCGCCTCCAGCGTCGGCCAGACCACCAGCTCGAACATCAGCCCCACATCCCCGAACCCGACCAGCCAGACTTGAGTCTTGCGGCGCGCCGTATCCTCCAGGGTAAACGGCACCTCATGGGCGGCCTTCAGCACCGCGTCACGCACGGCTTCCTTGCTGGTCCCGTAGGCGACTCTGAACGGCACATGCATCCGCCGGGCGCTGTTCTGGTGGGTCCAGTTGGTGATCGGCGCCTCGATCAGCCGGCTGTTGGGGACCAGCACGTCCATGTCGTCATTGTTGCGCAACCGCGTGGCCCGCGCCCCGATCTCGGCCACCACCCCCCGCTCGCCGGTCTGCAGCTCCAGATAATCGCCGATGCGGATGAGCCGGTCGAAGATCAGCACCAGGCCGGAGATGAACTCCTTGACCACCCCCTGCATCCCGAAGCCCAGACCGACGCCCAGGGCTCCGGCGAACAGGGAGAGGCTGGAAAGGTCCAGCCCGAAGGCCGAGAAGCCCATGAAAACGCCGACAGCGGTGAGGCCATAGGTGGCCACCTTCTCGACGATATAGATGGGCGGGGCAGCCATCGGCCGGCTCTCGCGGGCCCGGCGAAGCAATCGCTGAAGCATCCGCGAGGCCAGCCAGAACAGCACGATGATCAACACGCCGCTGACCACGCCCCCGACCGTCAGATGCGACTTGCCGAAGGTCCACAGCTTGACGTCGCCGATGTCGCGCACCTCGCGCGTAAACTCGCGGGTCTGCTGCGGAAGGATGCTGCCGGCCATGGCGGGACTTTGGCCGCCCAGGGGGGAGGGGGCAAGGGTCGGCCGTGGATTTTGCCAGGCGCCGGTCGCTCGCCTTCCCGGCCCGAGGCGCCCTTAGCCCCTTTCCGGCCAAGGTCTGGTGACATCCCGCCCAACGCGCTCTAGAGCTTCGGAGGGGGCGCTTCGGCAGGGATGTACGGATTGGCGACCCAGCGCCTGTTTTTCACGGCCGTTCTGAGCGTGGGCCTCCTGGCCCCGGCGCTCGCCGCGCGCGCCGAGGAACCCAAGGCGGCGGTCCGTGGGGTCGCGGACGAGGATCTCGGCAACCAGATTCGCCAGGCCGTCGGCACGGCCGACACCGCCCCTGCTTCCCGCTTCGAGGCCCGCCGACGGGGGCAGGAGGCCGCCGAGTCGGCCATCGCCGTGCTTCGATCAGAGGGCTACTATGCCGGCGAGGCCGCCTCCGACCTGGGGGACCGCGACGATGAGGACGGTGAGGCCGTTCCCCGCGCGGTGATCACCGTCACTACAGGCCCGCAGTTCCGCATCGCCCGCCCGACCATCGAATGGCAGGAGACGGCGCCCTCGCCGGAGGTGCAGAGCGCCGGGACCCTGGCCATGGCCCTGCGGCGGGGCCAGCCCGGGCGGGCTCAGGATGTGCTGGCCGCCGAGGGCCGCATCCTGTCGGCCATCGTCCAGCAGGGTCATGCCGACGCTCAGGCCGACCCGCGCGAGGTGATCGTCGACCATGCCGACAACACCGTCCGCCCCACCTTCCGCATCGACGCCGGACCGCTGGTAAAGCTCGATGGTCTGATCCTCGAATACGGGGGCCGCACCCGGCGCGACTGGATCACCGACCTCACCCCATGGAAGCCCGGGGTGGTCTATGCCCCCGACCGCCTGGGCGAGTTGGAGCGACGCCTGCGCGAGACCGGCGCCTACGAAACCGTCTCGGTCAGCCTGGCCCCGGCCGACCAGGTGACGGCGGAGGGCTACCGCCCGGTGATCCTGACCCTGAAGGACCGGCCCCGCCGGTCGCTGGAGGTCGGCGCCGGCTATTCGACCAGCGAGGGCGCCGGCCTCGACATCACCACCACCCGCTACAACGGCTGGCGCCGCGCCGACACCCGGATCATCGCCCTGCGCCTGGCCGAACTGCAGCAGCGGCTCGACTACCGGGTGTCGTTGCCTCACTGGCGCGAGCCGCGCCAGACCCTGGCCATCACCGCCAGCGTCTATAACGAGGTGACCGACGCCTACGACCAGACCGGCGCCTCCCTGACCGCCGACGTCACCCGGCGCACCGGGATCAACGCCTACACCACCTACGGCGCCTCGATCGACGGCGGTCGGGTGGCCGAGATTCTCACCGTCGGCAGTGTGGTGATCCGGGGCGTCGACCGGGATCTGTTCAACGTCTCCCTGCTGGGCGCCTTCGCGGTCGACAATTCCGACGACCCGCTCAACCCCAAGAGCGGCTGGCGGGCCGAGATCCGGGCCGAACCCATCGTCACCTTCGGCGATGCGCAGCTGACCTATCTGAAGACCACCGCCCAAGGCAGCCTCTACCTGCCCTTTGGCGAGGAGCGGAAGCTCGTGCTGGCCGGCCGTCTGAAAGCCGGCATGATCAACGGGGCCGAGACCTTCGACGTGCCAGCCGCCCGCCGATTCTATTCCGGCGGCGGGGGTTCGGTGCGCGGCTACGGCTACCAGGCCATCGGTCCCCGGATCAGCTCGACGCCCCTGGGTGGCATCAGCCTGGCCGAGGCCTCGATCGAGGCCCGCTACGAGCTTACCCGCCAGTGGGGCGTGGTGGCCTTCATCGACGGCGGGGCGGTAGGCGAGAACAGCTTCCCCGAAGGCAAGGATTTCAGCGCCGGTGTCGGCTTCGGCGTGCGGTATAATCTGGGCTTCGGTCCGATCCGCGCCGACATCGCCTTCCCGCTCGACCCGCGCGACGGCGACGCGGCCTTCCAGATCTACATCAGCATAGGCCAGGCCTTTTGAGCGCCACCGACGAGCCCGCGACAGAGACGCCGTCGGTGCGGCCTCGGGACCACCGCCGGCGCTGGTTGCCCAGCAGCGCGCCCGGCTGGCTGATCCTGATCTCCGTGGTCGTCGTGATGCTGGTCGCCGCCGCGGCGGTCGGGGTGCGCTACGGGGTCAACACCGTGCCGGGCCTGGCTTTCATCGAGGCCCGCGCCAATGGCCTGAAGATAGGGCGCTACGGTCGGCTGAAGATCGAGGGGGTCAGCGGCGACATCTGGCGCAACGTCTCGATTCGCAGGCTGATCATCTACGACGAGAAGGGGATCTGGCTCGAGGGCCGGAACCTCAACATGCAGTGGCGCTACCACGAGCTGTTCGTGCGCCGCTTCCATGCCGACGCCATTGTTGCCGAGCAGATCACGCTCAGCCGCCGCCCGACCCTGACGCCGAAGGAGAAGTCCGGCGCCCTGCCGGTCACCATCCTGATCGACAGCCTGAAGACCCGGGTCGACAGCCGCCCGGCCTTCAGCCAGGTCGAGGGCCGCTTCGACCTGGAAGGCCGCCTGGCGTTGCAGCGCCGGGGCGGGACCAGCGGCCGGCTCGTGGCCAAGAGCCTGATGCACCAGGGCGACTTCGCCGACATCGGATTCGACCTCGGCCGCTCCGACGCCCTGCTGGTCAACGCCAAGGCTTCGGAAGCACAGGGCGGCGCCCTGGCCGGGGCGCTGGGCCTCGACGCCACCCGCCACTTCTCCCTCGACGCCCAAGCGCGGGGCACGATCAAGGAGGGCCGTTTCAACCTCCTGGTCGAGTCCGGCGAGACCCAGCCGGCCAAGGCCGAGGGCAGCTGGAACGCCGCTGGCGGCTCGGCCAACGGCTACGTCCGCCTGGACGCCTCCGACCTGACCGGCCTCTACGCAAAGATGTTCGGCCCGCAGGTGAAGTTCGACGTCACCGGCCGCAAGGTCGGCGCCTTCTACGACGTCCGCGCCCGCCTCGACTCCGAGGGGCTCACCGCCACCGCCGCCGGCTTGGCCGACCTCGGCAAGCGCACCGCCGCCCCCTCGGGCCTTGCGGTCACCGCCTCTACCGGTTCGCTCGGCCGGCTGACCTGGAACGCGGTTACCGGGGCCGCGACCTTTCAGGGCCTGTTCAAGGGCGACGCCGAGAACTTCACCCTCAGCGGCGACCTGCGCGGCTCTGGCGTCAGCACGGCCGGCTATACGCTGGCGTCGGTCGGCGGCCGGACCACGTTGGGCCGCGCCAAGGGCGAATTGGTTCTGATTTCCGCCCTGACCGGCCGGGGCGGGCGAGGGCAGGGCTACCTGCCGGCCCTGCTGGGTCCCTCGCCGGTCGCCGACGTGGATATGGCTATCCTCAAGGACGGCCGCCTGCTGATGCGCCGCGTCCGGGCGACCGGCGCGGGCCTCAAGGCCGAGGCGGAAGGCTCTCGCGGCCTGCTGGGCGGTCTCTCCTTCAAGGGCAAGGCGGAACTGTGGAACTTCGGCGCCGCCAAGCTGGGCGGCAAGGGGCGGCTCGCCGGCAGCTGGTCGGCCGACCAGTCGGGCGAGAACAAGCCCTGGGTTTTCACCGTCGATGCCCGGGGCACGGGCTTCGCGCTCGGCATGAGCGAACTCGACCGCCTGCTTGGCCCCGCGCCCCGGCTGCGCGGCAAGGCCAGCCTGCTGAACGGCGCGGTGGACGTCGCCGAGCTGCGCCTCGACGGTGAAAGGGCTGCCGCCAAGGGCCAAGGCCGTATCGGCGCCAAGGGCGATCTGGCCTTCAACCTCGACTGGAACGCCGAGGGGCCGTTCCGCGCCGGTCCGGTGGAAATCGCCGGCAAGGCCAAGGGCGACGGCAAGATCGCCGGCAGCCTGTCCGCCCCGCGCGCCGACCTGACCGCCCAGGTGGACCAGATCGACCTTCCGCGCCTGCCGCTGCGCAACGCCAACCTGACCCTGACCTTCATGCAGCGTGCGGGCGGCGGGGACGGCGCCTTCGCCTTGACCGCCGAGAGTCCCTACGGCCCGGCCCGCCTGCGCACCGACTTCGGCTTCGCCAACGGCGGGGTGGACCTCTCCGGCCTCGACGCCGATGCCGGTGGGATCAAAGCCCAGGGCGCGGTGGCCCTGCGTCGCGGCCGGCCATCCTCCGCCGACCTGACCCTGGCCATCGGCCCCGGCATCCTGCTGACGGAAGGCGCTATCGAGGGCCAGGCTCGGATCGTCGACACCGTTGGCGGAGCACGGGCAACCCTGAACCTCACCGCCAAGGACGCGGTGCTGCGCGACGCCGCCGGCCTGAGCCTCGACGCCGCCACCATCACGGCCGACGGCCCGCTGGACCGCCTGCCGGTGCGGATCCAGGCCAGCGGCGCGGCCCCCAACGGCGCCTATGGCGTCGATGTCGCCGGCCTGCTCACCGAGGTGCGTCAGGGCGAGGCGAACGCCTGGCAGCTGACCTTCGATGGGACCGGCAAGTCGGGCCGGGCCCAGCTGCGCACTACGGAGACCGCCCGGCTGGTGTTCGGCGGTCCGACGACCGAGGCCCATCTGAAGCTGGTGACGGTCGGACGCCAGGAGGGCGCCGCCGCCGGGACGGCCGTGATCGACGCCCGCATCGCCAAGGGCTCCGCCGACATCCAGGCCACCCTGGCCGGCATGCCGCTGGCCATCGCCAATGAGGACCTCGCCGGCCGGCTCGACGCCCGCCTGAACCTGCGGGGCCAGGGCGAGCGGTTGGAGGGCCAGCTGAACGCCGAGGTCAAGAACGTCCGCGCCCGTGGCTCCGGCCGCGCCTTCACCCTGGACGGGACGGTCGAGGCCAAGCTGGCCGACCGCTGGATCACCATCACCGGCAAGGCCAACAGCGCCCAGGGCCTCTACGCCGATGCCAACTTCGTCCTCCCCGCCGAGGCCTCGGCCGCCCCGCTGCGGCTGGCCATCGACCGGCGGCGTCAGGTCCAGGGCAAGTTCACCGCCAACGGCGAGATCAAGCCCCTTTGGGACCTGTTGATGGGCGGCGACCGCTCGCTGAGCGGCCAGGTCCGCCTGGCCGGCAGCCTGGGCGGGACCCTGGCCGACCCCCGGCTGCTTGGCGAGGCACAGCTGTCCGGCGGCGCTTACGAGGACGGGCCGACCGGCCTTCGCCTCCGCAATCTCGCCCTGTCGGCCGCGTTCGCCGACAACGCCATCGACGTCACCCAGGCCAGCGCCAGCGACCCCAACGGCGGCCGCGCCTCCGGCTCGGGCCGGATCAGCCTGTTGCGGGACGGGACCAGCAGTTTCCGGCTCGACCTCACCCGCTTCCAGGTGATCGACAACGACTTGGCCACCGCCACAGCCTCGGGCCAGGTCACCATCAACCGCACCTCCGCCGGCAATCCGCGCGTGGAGGGATCCCTGCGGATCGACCGCGCCGAGATCGCGGCAGAACCCCTCAGCCCCAGCGGCGTGACCCCGATGGACGTCATCGAGATCAACAAGCCCCGCACCGCCGCCGTCCGCCGGGCCGAGGCGGCAGAAGCCGCCCAGGCCAAGGGGCTGACCGTCGACCTGGCCATCGACCTGAAGGCGCCGCGCGCGATCTTCGTCGAGGGCCGGGGCCTGAACGTTGAGCTCAGCCTGGACGCCCGGGTCACCGGAACCACCAATCGGCCGGTGCTGGCCGGCACGGCGCGGGTGGTGCGGGGCGACTACGACTTCGCCGGCAAGCGGTTCGAGTTTGACGAGCGGGGCGAGATCATCCTCTCCACCGACCCCAGCCGCATCCGCCTCAACCTGACCGCCACCCGCGAGGATCCCAGCCTGACCGCTGTTGTCCGGGTCCAGGGCACGGCGGCCAAGCCGGAAATCACCCTGACCTCCACCCCCCAACTGCCTCAGGACGAGGTGTTGAGCCGGGTTCTGTTCGGTTCCTCCGCCGCCCAGCTGTCGCCGTTCGAGGCGGCGCAGTTGGCCTCAGCCCTGGCGGCCCTGGCCGGCGGCGGGGGCTTCGACGTCATCGGCAACATTCGCCAGCTGGCGGGCCTCGACCGCCTGACCATCGGCGGCACCGAACTGACCGGCGTCACCGTGGCGGGCGGCAAGTACCTGACCAACGACGTCTACCTCGAGCTCATCGGCGGCGGCCGTGAGGGCGGAGCAGTGCAGGTGGAGTGGCGGGTGCGCCGCAACCTCTCCATCGTCTCGCGGATCGCCGGGGGCGGCGAGAGCAAGCTCTCCGTCCGCTGGCGACGGGACTACTAGGGCAACTGGGTGAAGGGCTTAAAGCCGCCGACGATCATCCGTTTGGGATCGAAGGGACAGTCCGGTTGGGCCATGCGCGGGTCGGCCATGACCTTGGCGTTGACCTCGTCGCGCTTCTCGCGGCTCTCGTAGGTGATCCAGGAGAAGATGACGACCTCGTCGTCCTTGGCCTGGACGGCGCGGGGGAAGCTGGTCAGCTCGCCGTAGGGGACGTCATCGGCCACCGCCTCGACATAGGTCAGGGCGCCGTGTTCCATCCATACCGAGCCGGCCAGCTCGGTGATCTTGCGGTACTCGTCCATCTTGTCCTTGGGCACCGCGAGCACGAATCCGTCGACATAGGCCATGGCTGTCTCCTTCATGGATGTTGCGATCATAGGACGAACAACGCCCGCCGGTTCCGACAGCCCGAAGGAAGAATCTCAGAGCTCGTCGAAGGGCGGCGGCAGTTCTCCGGACTTGAACAGCAGGACGGGGTTTTCGTCATAGTCCCCCATCTCGGTGTCGGCGGTGATGCTGTAGGCGACCACGCCCAGGCGCAGGGGGCCGAGGCGTTCGGCCTTGCGGCGGGCCTCCTCGGCGGTCTTGCAGCCGACGGCCTGTTCGGCGCGGAACTTCGAGCGACCCTTGCCGGCGACGTAGGCCTGGACCAGGTGGACGGTCTCGGAGGCCACTCTATTTCTTGCCGGGCGGGGTCAGGAAGGGCGACGGGCCGGCGGGCGGCGGGGCCTTGGCCTGCTTGGGTTTCCGGACTTCCTTGTTGGATTTCTTCTGGCCCTTGGCCATGGCCGGGCTCCTTTTCGCGCGCGCCGACGAAATGTGGAGCGCCCATGGCTATGCGCCCGCCCGCACAGATCGCCAAGCCCGTCATTCCACTCCCAGCACCTGTTTCAGGAACAGGATCTCGGTCGCCCGCACCGCCTCCTGGTTGCCCTTGCGGGCGATGCCGTGGCCCTCGTCCTTGGCCAGGACGTACCAGACGGGCGTGCCCTGGGCGCGCAGGCGGGCCACGATGGCCTCGCTTTCACTGCGAGGGACACGGGGGTCGTTGGCGCCCTGGTAGATCATCATCGGCTTCTTCATCGCCGAGACGTAAGACGTGGGGCTGATCTGGTCGAAGACCTTGCGCATGGCCGGGTCACGCTCGTCGCCGTACTCGGCCCGGCGCAGGTCGCGGCGATACCCTTCCGTATTTTCCAGGAAGGTCACCCAGTTGGAGATACCGTAGAGGTCGATGGCCCCGGCAATGCGGTCGTTGTAGCGGCCGGCCACAGCCAAGGCCATGTAGCCGCCGTAGGACTGGCCGACGACGGCCACGCGGTCGGCGTCGAGGTCCGGCTGGGCGGCGATCCAGTCGAGCAGGGCGCCGATGTCCTTGACGCTGTCCTCGCGCTTGGCCCCGTTGTCGAGCGATAGGTATGACTTGCCGTAGCCGCTGGAGCCGCGGACGTTCGGCACGATCACCACGGCGTTCAGCTCCTTGACCCAGCTTTGACGGCGGGCGCTGAAGCTGGGCAGTTCCTGGGCCTCTGGGCCGCCGTGGATCTGGATGATGACCGGCAGTTTGCCTTTGGCCTTGCGTGCTGGACGGTAGACGAAGGCTGGGATCGCCCGCTCATCGAAGCTGCGATATCGGACCAGTTCCGGCTCGACCAGACCGGCCGGGTTGAGGCCGCCCAGCTCGCTGGTGGTCCAGCGGGTCAGCCGCTTGGAGGCGATGTCGTAGTCCCAGACGTCTCCCGCGCCGGCGTAGGTTGAGAAGCTAATCGCCAACCGCCCACCGTCGGGCGAGAAACCCATGGCGGTGACCACACCCTTGGGAAGGGCAATTTCAACGGGCATGGGCGGACCGTTGAGACCGGCCGGATCAACCACCTGTAAAGCGACCTTCGACCAGCCTTCCGTGTTGGTCACGAAAGCAGCCTGCTTGCGGTCCGGGCTGAGGGTGAAGGACTCAACCCCCCACTGATAGGGCGGGCGTGGCGCGCACTCGGGTCCGAAGCGGGCCCGAGGGTCTTTCAGAATGGCGCCTTGGCACGCGTTTTCCTGATACTGCCCCGACCGTTCCCAGTCCGCGACGACGAACCGATAGGACAGCGGGCGCTCCTTGCCGGTCGTCAGATCAATCACGACGAGCGCTGCCAGATCATCTCCGTCGTCCGAGATCACCACAACGCCCGCGCCGTCCGCCGTGAACTTGCCGCCGCCGTAGGACACCGGGCGGTCATGCACACCGATCGGGTCCACTCGGCCACTGGCCATGTCGAGGACGTAGAGCCGGCTTTCGGCGATGCTGATGTATTTCGCCAGCAGGATCCGGCCGCCATCCGGGCTGATGTCGATGGGCGCTATCGCGCCGGTCCCCTTGTAGACCAGCCTCCGACCTTCCGGCCGGGCGGGGTCGGCCAGCATGATGTCGTAGTCTGCCTTGCCCGGCGTGACTTGAGCCCAGGCGACCAGTTTGCCGTCCTTGCTGACCACGAAGCTCTGGTTGCGGGTGCCAGGCGCGGTCAGCTGGGTTTCCTCGCCGGTCAGGCGGCGCAGAAAGGCCTGGTAGTACTCCGCTCCGCCGACGTCGCGGGGATAGAGGAAGCGGCCGTCGGGGATGCCCTGCGCGCTGTTCACCGGCTCGCTGAAGAAGGTCAGCTGGGTGCGGTCGGCGCCGGGGGCGGCGACGCGGTGCACCTGGTAGGTGTCGCCGAACCGGGTGGTGATCAGCATTGAGCCGTCGGGCAGCCAGTCCTGAAAGGTCGCCGAGCGGGCGTTGTAGTAGGGGGCGACCGCCTCGCGCAGGGCGGCTGGGGTCTCTGGGACGCCATCGAAGACCAGGGCGCCCTGCTCGCGCACGGCGGGCGCGGTCTGGGCCAGGGCGTGGCCGGAGAACAGGGCGGCGGCCAACAACGGGGCCAGCAGGGCGGCGAAGGGGCGTGAATGGGCTTTGCGCATGAAGGACAGACTAGCCACAGCTTTGCCCGGGCCGCCATATGAACCCTTTCCGACATTGGCCGTTAGCCAAGCCTTCCCACCAAGGCTATGACCGGTGGAAGTGGTTTTGAGGCGGGCGGTCCAGGCATGAGTGAGAGCACCGAACGCGAGCAGCGCAGACTGGCGGCGCTCTACAGCTTCGAGGTGCTCGACACCCCCGCGGAGCCGGAGTTCGACGAGGTGGCGCAATTGGCCTCGGCGATCTGCGAGACGCCGATCGCGGTGGTCAACCTGGTCGGCGATGGGCGGCAGTTCTTCAAGGCGGAGGTCGGCCTTGGCGTGCGGGAGACGCCGCTGGAGACCAGCTTCTGCGCCCACGCCATCCTGGAGGACGACTTCCTGCAGATCGGCGACGCCAGCCGGGACCCCCGGTTCGACGGCAACCCGCTGGTCCACGGTGAAACGGGCCTGCGGTTCTACGCTGGGGCGCTACTGAAGACCGAGGACGGCTCGCCGATCGGCACCCTCTGCGTCCTCGACACCAAGCCCCGCACCCTGACCCCCTTGCAGGAACAGTCCCTGAAGGTGCTGTCGCGGCAGGTGATGAACCAGCTGGAGCTGCGCCGCTCGCTGGCTCGTCACAAGCAGGACGAGGAACGCTATCGCGCCCTGTTCGACACCATGGACGAGGGCTTCTGCGTCATCGAGTTCTTCGACGGGCCGCACGGTCCCGACAGCGACTATGTCCATATCTCGGCCAATGCCGCCTACGAGCGGCACGCCGGTATTCCCAACGTGGTCGGCCAAAAGCTGCGCGAGATGGTTGGGGACGAGGCCGATGCCTGGGCCGCCCGCTATGGGCATGTGCTGCGCACCGGCGAGCCGATCCGTTTCGAGCAGGAGTTGGTCGCCACCGGCCGCTACCTGTCGCTGTCCAGCTTCCGGCTGGAGCCGCCGGAAAAGAAGCATGTGGCGGTGCTGTTCCAGGACATCACCGAGCGGCGGCGGGCGGAAAAGGCGCTGCAGGAGCTGAACGCCACCCTGGAACGGCGGGTCGCCGAGGCCCTGGCCGAGCGGCGGCTGTTCGCCGAGATCGTCGAGGGGGCCACCGCCTTCGTGCAGGTGGCCGACCAGGACTACCGCTGGCTGGCCATCAACAGCGCCGCGGCCGACGAGTTCGAGCGCCTGTTCGGCGTGCGGCCCAAGGTGGGCGACAGCATGCTCGAGGTCCTGGCCGACCAGCCGGAGAGCCAGGCGGTGGTAAAGGCGGTCTGGGACCGCGCCCTGGCCGGCGAGGCCTTCATCGAGGTCGACACGTTCGGCGATCCCGACCGCGAGCGGCGCAGCTACGAGATGCGGTTCAACGTCCTGCGGGACGCGGACGGCAAGGTAGCGGCCGCCTACCAGTTCGTGTTCGACGTCACCGAGCGGCTGGAGGAACAGGCCCGGCTGGCCGCCGCCGAGGAGGCGCTGCGCCAGGCCCAGAAGATGGAGGCGGTCGGCCAGCTGACCGGCGGCCTGGCCCACGACTTCAACAACCTGCTGGCCGGGATCAGCGGGGCGTTCGAGATGATCGGCTCCCGGCTCAGCCAGGGGCGGACCAGCGACGTCGAGCGGTACCTCCAGGCCGGACAGGGCGCCGCCCGCCGGGCCGCGGCCCTGACCCACCGGCTGCTGGCCTTCTCGCGGCGCCAGACGCTGACGCCCAAGCCGCTGGTGATCAACCGGCTGATGGGCGAGCTGTCGGAGCTGATCCGGCGGACGGTGGGGCCGTCCATCGAGGTCGAGACCATCGCCGCCAGCGGGCTATGGCCGACCCTGGTGGACGACAACCAGCTCGAGAACGCCATCCTCAACCTTTGCATCAACGCCCGCGACGCCATGCCGGACGGCGGGCGGATCACCATCGAGACCGGCAACAAGTGGCTGGACCGGCGCACCGCCAAGGAGCACGGGCTGGAGCCGGGGCAGTATGTGACCGTCTGTGTCAGCGACACCGGGACGGGGATCGACAAGGCCATCCTGGACCGCGTCTTCGACCCCTTCTTCACCACCAAGCCGATCGGGCAGGGCACCGGCCTGGGTCTGTCCATGGTCTACGGCTTCGCGCGGCAGAGCCACGGCCATGTGCGGATCTACAGCGAGGTGGGGCAGGGAACGATGGTCTGCCTCTACCTGCCCCGGCACCTGGGCGAGGAAGAAGTCGGGCTGGAGGAAACGGCGGCGCCGATCGACGAGAGCCAGTCGGCCGGCGAGGTGGTGCTGGTGGTCGACGACGAGCCGACCGTGCGGATGCTGATCGTCGATGCGCTCAGCGAGCTGGGATACGCCTGCGCCGAGGCCTCCGACGGGCCGAGCGCCCTGGCGGTGCTGCAGGCCCAGGGGCGGATCGACCTGTTGATCACCGACGTCGGCCTGCCGGGGGGCCTGAACGGCCGCCAGGTGGCGGACGCTGCGCGGGCCCTGCGGCCGGAGCTGAAGACGCTGTTCATCACCGGATACGCCGAGAACGCGGTGCTGAACCACGGCCATATCGAGCGGGGCATGGAGGTGCTGACCAAGCCGTTCGCGATCCGCGACCTGACGGCGCGGGTGGAACGGCTGCTGCGCTGACCATCAGGCGCTGATCCGCTCGGCCTGCGGCGCGGGCGCCACAGCCGCGGCGATGTGGGCCAGCAGGACGTGGACCTCCACGGGCTTGGTGATGAAGGTGTCGACCCCGACGGCGGCCCATTGGGCGCGGTGCTCGGACAGGGCGTTGGCGGTCAGGGCCAGGATGGGGGTGTCGGCGTTGGGGCCGGCGCCGGCGCGGATGTAGGCGGTGGCCTCGACCCCGCCCATCACCGGCATCTGCATGTCCATCAGGATGACGTCGAAGGCCCGTTCCCCGGCCAGGGCCACCGCCTCGGCGCCGTCCTTGGCCACGGTGACCTCGGCGCCGAGCGGCTCCAGCATCAGGCGGACGATCTGCTGGTTGACCGGATGGTCCTCGGCCAGCAGCACCCGCACCGCGCCGTCCCAGTCGGCGGCCTCGGCCTGGTGGTCCAGCCCTGGCGCGGCCTGGGCCATGCGCAGGGGGATGACGAAGCTGAACACCGAGCCCTGGCCCGGCCGGCTGACCACCGTCAGGTCGCCGCCCATCAGCCGCGCCAGCCGCCGGCTGATCGCCAGGCCCAGGCCCGTGCCGCCGTGCAGGCGGGTGACGCCGCTGCTGGCCTGTTCGAAGCTGCCGAACACCCGCTCGGCCGTGGCCGGGTCCATGCCGCAGCCGGTGTCGGCGACCTCGATCCACAGCCGCTCGCCGTCCGGGCCGGACGCCCGCCCGCCGCGCAGCACGATCTGGCCCTGGCGGGTGAACTTGGTAGCGTTGGACAGCAGGTTGGAGATCACCTGCTGGAAGCGCAGGGGATCGGTGACGATCAGGCCGGGCAGGCCGACCGGCTCAAACCGCAGCACCACCCCGTCCGCCGCCTTGGCGCTCCACAGCCGGGCGGCCGCCGACAGCTTCTCGACCAGTTCGAAGGGGGCGCTGTCGACCTCCAGCTTGCCGCTCTCGATGCGGGAGAGGTCGAGCACGTCGTTGAGCAGGCCCAGCAGCACCTCCGAGGCGTTGCCCAGCATGTCGACATGGCCCGCCTGCTCGGCGGTCAGCTCTGTGCGGCGCAGCAGGCCGCCGGCGGCGACCACGGCGTTCATCGGGGTGCGGATCTCGTGGCTGATGGTGGCCAGGAAGTCGCTCTTGGCGGCGTTAGCCCGCTGGGCGTCGGCGACGGCCGCCTCCATCTGGCGGTTGGTGGTCCAGATCCGCTTCACCGCCATCAGGGCGTGCAGGACATAGACCGCCCCGCCGCAGCTGATCAGGGCCATCTTCAGCATGTCGGGCTCGGGGCTGATCACGCCGGTGATCAGCGGCAGGCTGACGATGTAGAGGGCCGGCGGGCCGAGCACGGCGGGCAGGGCGCGCGGCGTCTGGGCCATCTGCAGGGCATTGTTGATGATCGAGCCGCACAGGGCCAGCAGGGCGAACGCCATGCCCACCGCCGTGCCCTGGAACCAGAGGATCACCGCCAGGGCCGAATAGAGGAAGGCGTTGAAGGTCATGCTGATCAGGTAGGCCCAGCGGCGGACGCGGCTGAGCCGGCGGTCCGACTGGCGCCAGGGCGCGGAGATCAGGTGGTCCAGCCCCTGGAACAGCATGACGGCGGCGAACCAGGCCGGGGCGGTGAACCCCGGCGCCAGCATCCAGCCGATCAGCCCAATAAAGGCGCCAAAGGCCACCCGGGGAATCAGGTCCTTGCCCCGGATTGCGGCGATGGCGCGATAGGCGGCGTCGCGCCGACAGTCTTCTGCGTCGGTCATCAGGTCCCCTCCGAGAGCGCAAGCTATAGTGGCGGGCTTAAGGACGGGTTGAGCCGCGTGCGATGGGCGCAAAATGCGAGAAAGCCGCCCGTGGCGGCGGCTTCTGAAGGAAATCAACGGCTTGTTGGGGAACGTCGGTGGCCCGCCGGTGGGCATCGGGTGGCCCGTGGGTGAGCCTGGGGGGAGACTTCGGGCGCCCGGCGGTGGGCCGTGGGTGGGTGTTTTTTCGGGGTGGCGGACGATCGATGAAGGCGGCCTGGCTCCTAACCCTCTCCCTGAGGGAGAGGGAGGGACCCGCCGCGCAGCGGTGGGAGGGAGAGGGTTTACGCGGCCGACACCGTAAACCCCCCCCCCTACCCCCTCCCTCAGGGAG